>NZ_JBWKLE010000001.1:634540-657634 GCF_056430495.1 Streptomyces sp. NPDC045967
CCCACAGAGGTGACGCAGCGCTTCCGCCCCCCCCCCCCCCCCCCCCCCCCCCCCCCCCCCCCCCCCCCCCCCCCCCCCCCCCCCCCCCCCCCCCCCCGGGGCCGGGGTGTGTCCGGGGTCAGGGCGTTCAGCCGGCCCGGTAGGCCGTCCAGCTGCTGGTCATGCGCGCGATCTGGCCGGCGGTGAACTGGTACATGCAGGAGTCGTACGTGTAGTCCATGAAGTTGCGGATGGGGTCCACGCCCGGCTTGCTCGCGCAGCTGTCGCGCCCGGTCGGGCACTCGTACGCGGCGCTCTTCTCGGCCGGGGTGTCGGAGACGTAGTCCCCGTTTCCGTTGCAGCCGCCCTGGAAGGTGTGGTAGAGCCCCAGCCAGTGGCCGACCTCGTGGGTCGCGGTGTCGCCCTCGTTGTAGTTGGCGGCGGAGCCGCCGGGCAGCGAGCTGTCCAGGACGACCACGCCGTCCATCGCGGGCGCGGAGGCGTAGGAGGTCGGGAAGGTAGCCCAGCCGAGCAGGCCGCCGGAGAGCTTGGCGGTGTAGAAGTTGAGCGCGCCCGGGCCCCCCTTGCGCAGGGTGCTCTTCATGTCCTTCTCGGCCTGGGAGCCGGAGGCCAGGTTGTACCAGGAGGCGTTGTCCGTGTAGTCGGTGGCGGCGAGGGTGAACTGGAAGTTGGAGTTCACGTTGCCGGTGCCCTGGCCGCCGTACGCGGCGTTCAGGACCTCCAGCTGCTTGGCGATGTCCGTGGACGTCAGCTTGCCCGCGGTGCCCGAGTGGACGACGTGGAAGTACACGGGGATGTTCGTGACGGCCTCGGCCGCGCGCAGGCTGCGCTGCGGCTGGTTCTTCAGGGCCTTGTCCAGCTTCGCCTTGAGGTCGGCGTCCATGGCCTTCGCCTGGGCGTCGGTGACCTCGTTCGGCTCGTCCGCGTGCTCCTCGTGGCCGCGTGCGACACGGGCGCCGGCCGCGCCCGCCGCGGTGCCCTCCTCGGCGCAGACCTCGGTGGGGGTCTTGGCTGCGGCGAGTGTGGTGGGGGCGGCGAGCGGGGTGAAGGCCAGGGTTCCGGCCAGGACCGCCGTGCCCATCAGGCGGCGGCGGAGAAGGGGGGATATGCGGGCAGAAGCGCGCACGTGTGCTCCTCGCGGGTGGGGGGTGATGGCTGAAGGATCTTCTTCAGCTGGCGCGAAGCTTATGTGTGCATGACATATTCAGGTCAAGGGGCTGACGTAAAAGATTTGTTGCCGAAGCGCACAGGGGGCGCCTGGTACGGACCAGGCGCCCCCTGCGGCAGAAGATTTGACGGTGGATCAGCGAACGGGCTGGTAGGAGCGCTCCACCCGCTGCGTGCCGTTCAGGGTCCGGTACGAGCGGGACCAGGCGGCCGTGGCGTCCTGCCGCCGCTTGTCGGACACCACGAAGTAGTCCATCTGCGAGCGCTCCGCCGTCACGTCCAGCACGCCGTAGCCGTGGGCGTCCATGTCGAGCCACTTCACGTGCCAGTTGGCGGCCTTGATGGCCGACTCGGCGACCAGCGAGGCGGTGTCCGCCGGCACGTGCAGGATGTCGTCCAGGTTGTCCGAGGTCACCGAGGTGACCACGAACTCGGTCGCCGCCGTCCCCGAGCCGGGGTAGGTCGCCATGTTGACCGGGACCTCGTTGGCCCAGGCCATGTGGATGTCGCCGGTCAGGAACACCGTGTTCTTGACGCCCCGGTCCCTCAAGTGGCCCAGGAGTTCCTTGCGGTCGTCCGTGTAGCCGTCCCACTGGTCCACGTTGACCGCTATGCCCCCCTCGGGCAGGCCGAGCAACTCGGCCAGCGGTCCCAGCAGGTGCGCGGGGAGTGAACCGAAGGCCACCGGCGAGATCATCACCGAGGTGCCGACCAGCTTCCAGGTCGCGGTGGAGCCCGCGAGGCCCGACTTCAGCCAGTCCAGCTGGGCGCGCCCGGTGAGGGTGCGCTCGGGGTCGTCCACCGAACCGCTGCCCACCTTGACCTGCTGCGAGCGGAACGAACGCAGGTCGAGGAGGTGCAGGTCGGCGAGGGTGCCGAAGCGCAACCGCCGGTAGACGGTGCCCGCGGTGGAGGTGCGCACCGGCATCCACTCGAAGTAGGCCTGCTTGGCGGCGGCCGCACGGGCCGCCCAGTCGCCCTCCGCCCCCGGGGTGTGGTTCTCGGCGCCGCCGGACCACATGTCGTTCGCGAACTCGTGGTCGTCCCAGATGGCGACGACCGGGTGGGCGTGGTGCAGTGCCTGGAGGTCGGCGTCCGTCTTGTACCTGCCGTGCCGGGTGCGGTAGTCGGCCAGCGAGACGATCTCGTGCCTCGGCTCGTGGGCGCGGACGGTGTACTTCGCCTCCGGGTACCCGCCGGACTGGTACTCGTAGATGTAGTCGCCGAGGTGCAGGACCGCGTCGAGGTCGCCGCGGGCGGCCAGGTGGCGGTAGGCGGAGAAGTAGCCGGACTCCCAGTTGGCACACGACACCACGCCGAAGCGGACCCCCGCGGTGGTGACGTCGTGGCCGGGGGTGGTGCGGGTGCGGCCCACGGGCGAGACGGCGGCGCCGGCCGTGAACCGGTACCAGTAGGAGGTCTGCGGCCGCAGTCCGCGCACGTCCACCTTGACCGTGTGGTCGGCGGCGGCGCTCGCCGTGACGGTGCCCTCGGCGACGACGCGGGTGAAGTCGCGGTCGGCGGCCACCTCCCAGCCGACCTGGACGGCCGGGCCGAGTCCGGAGCCGGGCACGGCCTCGGGGGTGGGGGTGACGCGGGTCCACAGCAGGATCCCGTCGGGCAGCGGGTCGCCGGAGGCGACGCCGTGCAGGAAGGCCGGTGCGCCCTCGGCGGCGTGGGCGGCGGGGGCGCCCAGGGAGGCGAGGGGGGCCAGGGCGGCCGTCGCCGCGGCAGCGAGGACGACCGTGCGACGGCGGGGGTTCGAGCCGTGCGCGGCGGAGGAGAGTTGACTGGTCACGGACCATCACATTACCGGCGGGTACGCCCGCGGGAACAGGGCCGGGAATGTGGCGGGCGGACGAACTCCCGGAGTCCGCCCGCCCGTTGGGACCGCAGTGTCCGGAAACAAGGCCCCCGGAATTGGCCGGGGGTCAGCCCTGCAGGGCCTTGTCGATCGCGGCCGTGAACTGCTCCGGGGTCCCCGGGGTGTCGATCTTCTTGCCGTCCATCTTCAGCGTCGGCGTCCCCGTGACACCGGACTTGTTGAAGGCCTTCGACATCTCCAGCGCCCACCGGTCGTAGGTGCCGTCCTCGACGGCCTTCTTGAACGCGGCGTTGCCCTTGAGCGCCGGGACCGTGTCCGCGACCTTCAGCAGGTAGTCGTCCTTGCCGAAGCTGTCGACGGTCTCCTCGGGGTGCAGCTCCTTGGAATAGAGCGCGGCCTTGTAGCCGAGGAAGGCCTCGGGGCTGACGTCGAGCGCCGCGCCCAGGGCGCTGAGGGCGTTCTTCGAGCCCTCGCCCTTGACGCCGTTGTCGATGAACGTGGCGCCGAAGTACCGGAGCCTGTACTTGCCGGCCTCGACGTCCTTGGTGATCTGGTCGCCGACCGCCTGCTCGAACTGGGCGCAGGCCGGGCAGCGCGAGTCCTCGTAGACCTCCAGGGTCTTCTTGGCGTCGGGCTTGCCGATGAGGACCGTGGTGCCGTCCTCGCCCTCGGTGTTCTTCGGCTTGACCAGCTCGGCCGTCGCGGCCTTGTCCCAGTAGCCCGGCTCGTTGGCCTGCATGATCAGGTAGCCGACACCGCCGGCCAGGGCGAGGGCGGCCACGACCGCGCCCGCCACCAGCACCTGGCGGCGCGCCTTGTCCTTCTTCGCCTGCGCCGCGCGCTCGGCGCGCAGCCGCTCGCGGGCGGCTGCCTTGCTGGCCTGGCTGTTGCGTGAACTCATGGTGGTCTCCGTGGGTCATGACGTGCGGGGGGTCCTGCTGTGCGTCAGGCGCGTGCGAGCGCGCCGGCCACGGGAGGTCCCCGCCGTCCCACGGAGTGGGCGGGGAAGCGCGTACGGGCCCCCGTGCCCGGTATGACCGGCCGCGGCGCCCGCCGGGGCCGCCCCGCGGCCACCGCCGCCGGAGCCCCCGCCAGCAGCAGGGGCCGGAACGCGAAGGCGGCCACGGCGTGCAGCAGCCGGCCCAGCGCCCGCTCGCCGTGGCGGAGCCATCCGGCGGCCAGCAGCCCGACCGCGACGTGGGCGGCGAGCAGCAGCCAGGGCGTCCAGGGCCCCGGGGCGGACAGCAGCGCCGCCGGGTCGCCGGCGGGCCCGGCCACCTCGGCGAGCGGCCCGCCCACCGGGGCTCCGCCGCACAGCTCCTCCAGGCCGAGCGCGCGCAGCGGGCCCGAGACGGGGCCGCCCGCCGCGCCGTAGCAGAAGTGCTGGCCGGCGGTGAAGGCGGTGTCGGCGGCCAGCTCCAGCGGGACGAGCAGCCCGGCGATCGGGCCGAAGCCCCGCTCGCGTCCGGCCAGCGCGTAGGCGAGCGCGAACACGGCGGCGAACGCCCCGCCCACCAGCGCGGGCGGCAGCGGGACCCGGGACATCAGGACGTGCGAGCCGGCGGACAGCAGCACGACGAGCGCGCTGAACAGCGCGGCCCGCAGCCCCCTGAGTCCCGCCCCTGATATGTCCATCGCCGCGAGTGTGCCATGCGTCCCTGTGGAAGCGTTCCGCAGGTCCCGCCGGCCCCCTGCTACCGGGGGGCCCTCCCGGCCGCGGCCGCGGGAGCGAGCCGGCCGTTGCGGAAGAGGTCCACGAAGATCTGGTGGTCGGCGCGCGCCCGGGCCCCGTAGGCGTGGGCGAAGTCGACCAGCAGGTCCGCGAAGCCCTCCTCGTCGGCCGCGATGGCCGCGTCGATGGCCCGCTCGGTGGAGAACGGCACCAGGCTCTGGCCGCTCTCGGCGGCGTCCGCCGCCCCGTGCATGGTCGCCGTGGCCCGGCCCAGGTCCGCCACGACGGCCGCGATCTCCTCCGGGTCGTCCAGGTCCGACCAGTCCAGGTCCACCGCGTACGGGGAGACCTCCGCCACCAGCTGGCCAGCGCCGTCCAGCTCCGTCCAGCCCAGCCACGGGTCGGCGTGGGCCTGCAGGGCGCGCTGGGAGATCACCGTGCGGTGCCCCTCGTGCCGGAAGTAGTCCCGCACGGCCCGGTCGGTGATGTGCCGGGAGACCGCCGGGGTCTGCGCCTGCTTGAGGTAGATCACGACGTCGTTCTCCAGGGCGTCGCTGTGCCCCTCCAGCAGGATGTTGTAGGAGGGCAGCCCCGCCGAGCCGATCCCGATGCCCCGGCGGCCCACCACGTCCTTGACGCGGTAGGAGTCGGGACGGACTAGCGACTCGTCGGGCAGCGTCTCCAGATATCCGTCGAAGGCGGCCAGCACCTTGTACCGGGTGGCCGCGTCCAGCTCGATGGTGCCCGGGCCCGGCGCGAAGCGGCGCTCGAAGTCGCGGATCTCCGTCATCGAGTCCAGCAGGGAGAAGCGGGTGCGGGACCGGGCCGCGCGCAGGGCGCCCAGCAGCGGGCCCTCGGCGGTGTCGAGGGTGAAGGAGGACACCGCGTGCTCGTACGGGTCCTGGCCCCGGACGGCCAGGGCGTGGATCCGCTCGCGGTACGCGGCCGCGTAGACCCGGACCAGCGCGCCGATCTGGTCGTCGCTGAGCGCCTTGGTGTAGCCGATCAGCGCCACGGAGGCGGCGAAGCGCTTCA
Source organism: Streptomyces sp. NPDC045967 (assembly GCF_056430495.1). Taxonomy (NCBI): domain Bacteria; kingdom Bacillati; phylum Actinomycetota; class Actinomycetes; order Kitasatosporales; family Streptomycetaceae; genus Streptomyces; species Streptomyces sp. NPDC045967. The sequence goes on from NZ_JBWKLE010000001.1 coordinate 640,240, forward strand.
GGTCCCAGGTGAACGGGCCGACGTACGCCTCGTCGAAGTCGTTGACGTTGAAGATCAGCCGGCCGTTGGAGTCCATGTAGGTGCCGAAGTTCTCCGCGTGCAGATCGCCGTGGATCCACACCCGGCCCGTCCGCTCGTCCAGGTAGGGGCCGCCGTGCCGCTCCCGCTCCAGGTCCGCGTAGAAGAGGCAGGCGGTGCCCCGGTAGAACGCGAAGGCCGAGGCGGCCATCTTGCGGAATTTGACCTGGAAGGCGGCGGGGTCGGCGGCGAGCAGCTCCCCGAAGGCGGTGTCGAACACGTCGAGTATCTGCTCGGCGCGCTGCTCGTCGGTCGTCTCGGGAACCGCCATGGCGGGTGCCTCCTGGTGGTGCGGGGCTGATCTGGGGAGATCGTGTCTGCGGACGGGTGTCCTCGGCTGTGCAACGCCTGAAGGTACCCGCCGGTGCCCGGGACGTGTCAGCCCGGAGACGTAGGATTCGTAGCTGCCGCCACTCTTGCCCCACCGGAGGACCCCCACCGTGACCAAGCCGCCGTTCACGCACCTGCACGTCCACACCCAGTACTCCCTGCTGGACGGTGCCGCGCGGCTGAAGGACATGTTCAACGCGTGCAACGAGATGGGCATGACGCACATCGCCATGTCCGACCACGGCAACCTGCACGGCGCCTACGACTTCTTCCACTCCGCCAAGAAGGCCGGGGTCACCCCGATCATCGGCATCGAGGCGTACGTCGCGCCCGAGTCCCGGCGCAACAAGCGGCGCATCCAGTGGGGGCAGCCGCACCAGAAGCGCGACGACGTCTCCGGTTCCGGCGGCTACACCCACAAGACGATCTGGGCGGCGAACGCCACCGGGCTGCACAACCTCTTCCGGCTGTCCTCCGACGCCTATGCGGAGGGCTGGCTGACCAAGTGGCCGCGCATGGACAAGGAGACCATCTCCAAGTGGTCGGAGGGCCTGATCGCCTCCACCGGCTGCCCCTCCGGCGAGCTGCAGACGCGGCTGCGCCTGGGGCAGTTCGACGAGGCGCTGAAGGCCGCCTCCGAATACCAGGACATCTTCGGCAAGGAGCGCTACTTCCTGGAGCTGATGGACCACGGGATCGAGATCGAGCGCCGGGTCCGCGACGGGCTGCTGGAGATCGGCAAGAAGCTCGGCATCCCGCCCCTGGTCACCAACGACTCGCACTACACCTACGCGCACGAGGCCGCCGCCCACGACGCCCTGCTGTGCATCCAGACCGGCAAGAACCTCTCCGACCCCGACCGCTTCCGCTTCGACGGCACCGGCTACTACCTGAAGTCCACGGAGGAGATGTACGCCATCGACTCCTCGGACGCCTGGCAGGAGGGCTGCGCCAACACCCGGCTGGTCGCGGAGCAGGTCGACACCGAGGGCATGTTCACGTTCCGGAACCTGATGCCGAAGTTCGACATCCCGGAGGGCTACACCGAGGTCACCTGGTTCCGCGAGGAGACCATGCGCGGCATGCACCGCCGCTTCCCCGGGGGCATCCCCGAGGACCGCATGAAGCAGGTCGAGTACGAGATGGACACGATCATCTCGATGGGCTTCCCCGGCTACTTCCTCGTGGTCGCCGACTTCATCATGTGGGCCAAGAACCAGGGCATCGCGGTCGGCCCCGGCCGAGGCTCCGCGGCCGGCTCGATCGTCGCCTACGCCATGGGCATCACCGACCTCGACCCGATCCCGCACGGCCTGATCTTCGAGCGCTTCCTGAACCCCGAGCGCGTCTCGATGCCCGACGTCGACATCGACTTCGACGAGCGCAGGCGCGTCGAGGTGATCCGGTACGTGACGGAGAAGTACGGCCAGGACAAGGTGGCCATGATCGGCACCTACGGCACCATCAAGGCCAAGAACGCGATCAAGGACTCCGCGCGCGTCCTCGGCTACCCCTACGCCATGGGCGACCGCCTCACCAAGGCCATGCCCGCCGACGTCCTCGGCAAGGGCATCCCGCTCTCCGGCATCCTCGACCCCTCGCACCCGCGCTACAGCGAGGCGGGCGAGATCCGCGGGATGTACGAGAACGAGCCCGACGTGAAGAAGGTCATCGACACCGCCCGCGGCGTCGAGGGCCTGGTCCGCCAGATGGGCGTGCACGCCGCCGGCGTGATCATGTCCAGCGAGACGATCACCGACCACGTACCGGTCTGGGTGCGGCACACCGACGGCGTCACCATCACCCAGTGGGACTACCCGAGCTGCGAGTCGCTCGGCCTGCTGAAGATGGACTTCCTGGGCCTGCGCAACCTCACGATCATGGACGACGCCGTCAAGATGGTGAAGGCCAACAAGGGGATCGACATCGACCTCCTGGCCCTCCCGCTCGACGACCCCAAGACCTTCGAGCTGCTGGGCCGCGGCGACACCCTCGGCGTCTTCCAGTTCGACGGCGGGCCCATGCGCTCCCTGCTGCGCCTGATGAAGCCCGACAACTTCGAAGACATCTCCGCCGTGTCCGCGCTCTACCGCCCGGGCCCGATGGGCATGAACTCGCACACGAACTACGCCCTGCGCAAGAACAAGCAGCAGGAGATCACCCCGATCCACCCCGAGCTGGAGAAGCCGCTCGAAGAGGTGCTCGCGGTCACCTACGGCCTGATCGTCTACCAGGAGCAGGTGCAGAAGGCCGCCCAGATCATCGCCGGGTACTCGCTCGGCGAGGCCGACATCCTGCGCCGCGTGATGGGCAAGAAGAAGCCCGAGGAGCTGGCGAAGAACTTCACCATCTTCCAGGCCGGCGCCCGCAAGAACGGCTACAGCGACGAGGCCATCCAAAAGCTCTGGGACGTCCTGGTCCCCTTCGCCGGCTACGCCTTCAACAAGGCCCACTCGGCCGCGTACGGACTGGTCTCCTACTGGACCGCCTACCTCAAGGCGAACTACCCGGCCGAGTACATGGCCGGCCTGCTCACCTCGGTCAAGGACGACAAGGACAAGTCCGCGATCTACCTGAACGAGTGCCGGCGCATGGGCATCAAGGTGCTCCCGCCGAACGTGAACGAGTCGGAGTCGAACTTCGCCGCCCAGGGCGACGACGTGATCCTGTTCGGCCTGACCGCCGTGCGCAACGTCGGCCAGAACGTCGTCGACTCGATCATCAAGACCAGGAAGGCCAAGGGGAAGTTCTCCTCCTTCCCCGACTTCCTGGACAAGGTCGAGGCCGTCGTCTGCAACAAGCGCACCATCGAGTCGCTGATCAAGGCCGGCGCCTTCGACGAGATGGGCCACACCCGCAAGGGGCTGGTCGCCCACCATGAGTCGATGATCGACAACGTGGTCGCGGTCAAGCGCAAGGAGGCCGAGGGGCAGTTCGACCTCTTCGGCGGGATGGGCGACGAGGGCGCGGCCGACGAGCCCGGCTTCGGCCTCGACGTCGAGTTCTCCGACGTGGAGTGGGAGAAGTCCTACCTGCTCGCCCAGGAGCGCGAGATGCTCGGGCTCTACGTCTCCGACCACCCGCTCTTCGGCCTGGAGCACGTGCTCTCCGACAAGACCGACGCCGGCATCTCGCAGCTGACCGGCGGCGAGCACTCCGACGGCGCCGTCGTCACCATCGGCGGCATCATCTCGGGCCTCCAGCGCAAGATGACCAAGCAGGGCAACGCCTGGGCCATCGCCACCGTCGAGGACCTGGCCGGCTCCATCGAGTGCATGTTCTTCCCCGCGACCTACCAGCTCGTCTCCACCCAGCTGGTCGAGGACACCGTCGTCTTCGTCAAGGGCCGCCTCGACAAGCGCGAGGACGTGCCCCGCCTGGTCGCCATGGAGATGATGGTCCCCGACCTCAGCTCGGCCGGCACCAACGCCCCGGTGGTCCTCACCATCCCCACCGTGAAGGTCACCCCGCCGATGGTGACCCGTCTGGGCGAGATCCTGCGCCACCACAAGGGCAACACCGAGGTGCGGATCAAGCTCCAGGGGCCGCGCACCACCACCGTGCTGCGCCTCGACCGGCACCGGGTCCAGCCCGACCCCGCCCTCTTCGGCGACCTCAAGGTGCTGCTCGGCCCGTCCTGCCTGGCCGGATAGCCGCTCGGCAGCATGGCGAAGGGCCTGTCCGGCGGTGCCGGGCAGGCCCTTCGCTCATCCGCGTCGGCCGCGTCAGTTGTGGCCGAACCGCTTGGACCTGCTCTTGTGCGCCAGATCCATCGGACTCGGCGCCTGGGCGTGCGTGTCGGGCGAGGATTCCGTCGAGCTCCTCGACGGGTCCTGCGACGAGCGCGCCGACTGCTTGGGCTGCTTCTGCTGCTTGTTCTTGGCCATGGTGGAGCCTCCGTGATGGGGTCTAGGGGCCAGGACCGCCTTCACACTCACACAGCGCCAGAAACGGCGCATTTTGGATCATTACCGCGCGTAGCCGCGCTCCTCCCCGGCCCCCTTGTGAGATCCGCCACGCCGATGATCGAGTTCCGGCCGTCAACACCCTTGCGGTCGGGCAGACTCGGGGCACCCGACGAAAACACCGAGGAACCCCCAGGGAAGAAGGTGGAACGCGTGGACCGCTGCGTCGTCCTGGTGGACGCCGGCTACCTGCTGGGTGCCGCCGCGAGCCTTCTCGCAGGGGAGCCCTCCCGCTCCCGCATCACCGTCGACCACGCCGCCCTCATCCAGGGCCTGCGCGAGCGGGCCGAGGCCGACACCGAGCAGCCCCTGCTGCGCATCTACTGGTTCGACGGCGCACCCGACCGCGTGCCCCAGCCCGAGCACCGGCGGCTGCGCGTCATGCCGCGCGTCACCGTCCGGCTGGGCGCCCTGACCCGCAGCGACGGCCGCTGGGCGCAGAAGGGCGTCGACGCCGCCATGCACGCCGAACTCACCGAACTGGCCCGCAACCGCGCCTGCTCCGACGTGGTCCTGGTGACCGGCGACGGAGACCTGCTGCCCGGGCTGATGTCCGCCAAGGAGCACGGCGTCGCCGTCCACCTGTGGGCGGTGCAGGCCGCCGACGGGGACTACAACCAGTCCGAGGACCTCGTCGCGGAGGCCGACGAGCGCCGCGTCCTCGACCGCGCCTGGATCACCCGGGCGGTCCGCGCCAAGGACCTCACCGGCCTGTGCTCCCCGCCCCCCGCGCCCCGCCCGGACATCGCCGCCATCCTCTCCGCCCCGCTGCCCGAAGCGGCACTGGCCGAGGCCGCCCGCAACGGCTCCGCGCCCGCCGGGGACGACGACGCGGACGGCCTCCCGGTCCCCGCGCCCGCCACCGCCGGCGGCCGGCACGTACCGACGCCCAAGGACCTCGCCGGCTCGCTGCGCGCCCCCGGACAGCCGGCCGCGCCGCCGAACGGGCCGCACGGCGGGCACACCCCGGCCGGCAGCGCCCTGCGCTGGTCCTCCGACAAGGGCTGGGTCGACCGCGCCGGACCGCTCGGCGAACCCGCCGAGACCGCCTCCCTGCCCACCCTCGCCCAGCTCACCAGCGCCGAACAGCGCTGGGCCGACCGGGAGGAGGACATCACCACCGTCGGAGGCGACCCGTTCGAAGTGGGACAGGTGTTCGCCCGGCGCTGGATGGAGCGGCTCCCGGAGACCGTCCACCTCCAGAAGCTGGCCACCATGTACCCGCGCATCCCGCACCGGATCGACGGGGAGCTGCTGCGCTACGCCGCCCGGTTCGGCCTGCTCGCGCACAAGGACGACCAGATCGACGAGCACGACCGCTACGCCATCCGCGCCGGGTTCTGGCGCGAGATCGACGTCCGCGCAGCCGCCGAACACGTGGCCGCCGTACCCGCCGCGGCCCCGGGAACCGCACCCCTGAACCCGAGCGCCCCGACGACCCCGGGGGCCGAGTAGGGGCGGGAGCCGCGTAGGCTGCTCCCTCGTGAGCACGGGCACAGCACAAGAGCACAGCGGCACGGCGGCGGCCGCGGCAGCCGGCTCCGACGTCGTCTGCGCGGTGCGTGACCTGGTCAAGACCTATCCCGCCGTACGCGGCCGGCGCGGGGTCCCGGCCCTGCCCGAGACCCGGGCCAGCGACGGCGTCTGCCTGGAGGTCCGGCGCGGCGAGATCTTCGGCCTGCTCGGCCCCAACGGCTCCGGCAAGTCCACGCTCGTCCGCCAGCTCACCGGCCTGATGCGCCCCGACGCCGGCACCGTCACCCTGCTCGGCCACGACCTCGTACGCCACCCCGAACGGGCCTCGCGGCTGCTCGCCTACCTGGGCCAGGAGTCGACCGCGCTGGACGAGCTGACCGTGTCGCTGGCCGCCGAGACCACGGGGCGGCTGCGCGGGCTCGACGCACGCGCGGCCCGGGCCGCGCGGGACGACGTCCTGGAGGAGCTCGGGCTGACCGGGATCGCCGGGCGGCCCCTGAAGAAGCTCTCCGGCGGGCAGCGGCGCCTCGCGTGCTTCGCCACCGCGCTGGTGGGGGAGCGGCCGGTGCTCGTCCTCGACGAACCCACCACCGGAATGGACCCGGTGGCCCGGCGCGCCGTGTGGTCTGCGGTGGACCGGCGGCGCGAGCGGCACGGCGCCACCGTCGTCCTCGTCACCCACAACGTCATCGAGGCCGAGACCGTCCTGGACCGGGTCGCCGTCATCGATCAGGGCAGGGTCATCGCCTGCGACACGCCCGCCGGACTCAAGGCCAGGGTCTCGGGCGAGGTCCGCCTGGAACTCGTGTGGCGCGAGCGCGCCCCGCTGGACGTGCCGGAGGTCGCGGCGCTGCGCCCGGTCGCCGCCGAGTCCGGCCGGCGCTGGCTGCTGCGGCTGCCGCCGGAGGAGGCACGCGCCGCAGTGGCCGCGGTCACCGGAGGGCCGGCCTTCGCCGCCCTCGACGACTTCACGCTGGCCACGCCGAGCCTGGAGGACGTCTACCTGGCACTCGGTGGGAAGACGAAGGGGCTGGTGAAGTCGTGAGCGACCGTACGGCACACACCGTCGTGCCGGTCGCGGCCGCCGGGCGGGGCGCCACCGCGCCCCCGGCCGGTGCTCCGGCCGAGGCCCGGCAGGCCGCCGCGGCGCCGCTGGCCCCGCGGGCGGGGCTGCTGCCGGCGCTGGCCGCCGTCTACCGGGCGCAGCTGTCCCGGGCGCGGGTGGCGCGGATCCCGCTGCTGTTCGTGGCCACCTTCCAGTCCGTCGGCATCATGATCCTGATGCGGGGGGTGGTGGACGGTGGTTCGGAGGCCCGGGCCGTCGTGGCCGGCTCCTCCGTCCTCGTCGTCGCCTTCGTCGCGCTGAACCTGCTCGCGCAGTACTTCGGGCAGCTGCGGGCGAGCGGCGGGCTCGACCACTACGCCACGCTGCCGGTGCCGCCCGCCTCGGTGGTCCTGGGCGCGGCCGCCGCGTACGCCTCCTTCACGCTGCCGGGCACGCTGGTCACCGCCGTGTTCGGATGCCTGCTGTTCGGGCTGCCGATGGGCGGGCTGTGGATCCTGGCCGCGGTGGTGCCGCTGGCCGGTGCGGCCCTGGCCGGGCTCGGCGCGGCGCTGGGACTGCTGGCGCCCCGGCAGGAGCTGGCGACGCTCGCCGGGCAGCTCGGCATGTCGGCCGCGCTGCTGCTGGGGGTGCTGCCGCCCGAGCGGATGCCGGAGGTGATCGTGTGGGCGCGGGACCTGCTGCCGTCCACCTACGGCGTGGAGGCCTTCGCGCAGACCTTCGCCCCGGATCCGGACTGGGCCGCGGTCGCCGTCGACCTCGGCGTGTGCGCGGCGGTGGGCGTGCTGTCGCTGGCCGTCGCCACGTGGGCGTATCGGCGGGCGGCGGTCCGCTGACGCCGGCCCCGCGGTCGCCTGGCCCGGTCGCCGTGCGGTTGCCCGTGCCGGGCGGCGCCGGTCGTCCGGGACCTGGCACGATGTGGGGGTGACCGAAGCCGTGACCCCGCCGTCCCCGTACGACCCGCCGTCGCTCCCGCCCGAGCGGCCGGCGGCCCCCGCCCCCGCCGTCACCCCCGAGGACGTCCGGGACGGCGCCGCCGTCGCCCTGGTGGTCGCGGTGGCGGGGCTGCTCCTCGGTGCGCTGTGGCTGTGGCTGGCGCCGCGCGTGCAGTACGTCTCGAACGGGGAGGCGGTGTTCCTGCGCAACACCGAGAGCGAGGCGCGGATCGGGGCCGACGGGACGTTCTTCCTGCTGTCGGCCGGGCTGGGCGTGCTGAGCGCGGTCGGCACCTTCCTGTGGCGCCGGGCCGGCGGGGTGCCCCTGGTCATCGGGCTCGCGGTCGGGTCGGTCTTCGCCGCGCTGGTGGGGTGGCGGTTCGGGCTCTGGCTGGGGCCGTCGCCCGACCTGGCCGCCGCTGCCGCCCGGGCGGGCAAGGGCGTGCCGTTCGACGCGCCGCCGGAACTGCTGGCGCACGGGGCGCTGCTGGTCTGGCCGATGTCCGCCGTCCTGGTCCACCTGGCGCTGACGGCCCTGTGGTCCCCCCGCGACCCGGATCCGGGCCCGCCGCCCGGCTGGACCGGCTACCACCACCCGGCCGAGCCCGTCGCCCCTTCCGAGCCCGTCATCCCGCCGGAGCCTCCGCGCGGCTGACCGCCCCGGCACGGGCCGCGGCCCGGTGCCGCGCCCGCGGGCTCAGGGGCGGGCGATCGGGGCGAGCGTGGCGTCCGTGAGGGCGGTCAGGTCCGCCGGGGACAGTTCGATCTCCAGGCCGCGGCGGCCCGCCGAGCAGCAGATGGTGGCGTGCTCCGCGGCGGAGGCGTCGAGGACCGTGCGCAGCCGGCGCCGCTGCCCCAGCGGTGAGATGCCGCCCCGCACGTAGCCCGTGGTGCGCTCCGCCAGTACCGGGTCGGCCATCGCCGCCCGCTTGCCGCCGACCGCCGCCGCCAGAGCCTTCAGGTCCAGCGATCCCGACACCGGGACCACCGCCACCGTCAGGGCCCCGTCCACGTCGGCGACCAGCGTCTTGAAGACCTGCGCCGGCGAGACGCCGAGCGCCTGCGCCGCCTCCTCCCCGTAGGAGGGGTGCGCCGGGTCGTGCTCGTACGCGTGCGTGGTGAAGGCGACGCCGGCCGCCGTGAGGGCCGCGATCGCCGGGGTGCCCGCCGCCTGCCTGGACTTCCTCGCCATCGCTCAGCCGTCAGTTCGGGCTCGTCGGGGTGCGGGTCAGCTCCACCGCGGGCAGCGAGGGCAGGTGGCGGATCACCGCCGTCTCGGCGCGCAGCAGCTTCAGCTCCTCCGCCAGCCGGGTCGCCGTGTCCGGGGCCTGGAGCAGCCGCTGCTTGGCCGGGATGTCCAGCACCGCGGCCGCCGCCACCAGGTACGACACCACCGACGGCTCGTCGGGGAGCTCCGCACCGGTCAAGGACCGCTCCCGGGCCCCGGCCAGCCGCTTCTGGTAGGCGCGAAAGGCCCGCAGCACTCCCTCGGCCAGGGCGCCCGCGCCCTCGCCCGCGTCCTCCGGGAGCTCCTCGAGCTCCGCCGTGAGGAAGGGGCCCGAGGAGTCGACCGAGAGCAGCCGGACCCGCGAGGTGCCCGTCGCGAGGACCTCGAAGCTGCCGTCCTCCCGCTCCCGGATCGTCGCCGCGTCCGCGATGCAGCCCACCCGGTGGAAGGCCTGCACCGGGTCGGCGCCGAAGCCCGCGGCGGGGCCCCGCTCCGGCACGGACGTCGGGTCGGGCAGGCCGGGCGCGGTCGGCGCCACCTCGCGGCCGTCGCGGATGGCGACGACCGCGAAGCGGCGCGGTTCGTCCTCGCCCGTCTTCAGCAGCTCGCGCATCATGGCGCGATAACGCTCCTCGAAGATGTTCAGCGGGAGGACGAGTCCCGGGAACAGCACCGAGTTCAGCGGGAAGAGGGGCAGGCGAACGGTGGTCACGAGGCACAGGGTAGTGGCCGCCGGGCCGGCGCCGTCACCCTCGCCTCAGCACGCGGGACGCCCCGGCCGCCACCGTCGTGGCCAGGATCCACCCCAGGAGGATCAGCGCCGCCGCTCCCCACTGCCAGCCGCCGTCCACCTTCCACTGCGCCTGCTGACCCAGGTCGATCACCGGAAGCAGCAGGTCCAGGGCGTACAGGGCGGCGTCCCACTCCGGATGCTCGTTCTCCTTGATCGGGGGCGGCCGGTGCTGCGAGAACAGCAGGGTGCCCGCCGCCCACAGGACCGCCATCCACAGCGCGGCCCGGCCCGGGCGGTAGCCGTAGACCACCGTCCAGTCCTGGAGGTAGCCCCAGGCCCTCGCCGCCGGCGGCAGGGTCCCCCGGCGCCGCCGCTGCTTGGCCAGCAGCACCTCGCGGGCCTCGGCGTCCTCCCCGCCGGCCCGCAGCACGGCCGCCAGGCGCTCGTACGGCTCGGGCGAGTACTCGGGGGTGGCCGCCGCCACCCACTCGAGCCGGCGGGACAGGGGGAAGTGGCCGCGGGGCGCCAGGTTCTCGTAGACGAACCCCTCGATGGACACCCCGCCCGGGCCCGGCCAGCTGGTGGAGGCGTCGACGAGTTTGACCACCTTCGCCCCCGACACCACGACCCGGCCGCGCTCCGGCCGCTCCCCGACGAAGCGGAACTCGGGGGTCTGGATCCTGCGCAGGGATATCTCCTGCTCCGGCGTGAGCTCGAAGCGGGCCCCGAAGAAGTCGATGGCGTCGCCGAAGCGGCCGTCGTCCAGCCGCAGCCCGCCCCGGCACTCGAAGCGCCGCGCGCGCTGCCCGTGCGCCGGGAGCAGGCCCAGCCCGTACGGGGGAGTGGAGGAGTTCGAGCCCGGGACGTGGTCCAGCGCGATCGAGGTCAGGTACAACGTCCGCTCGACGGTCAGCTGCGGGGCGTTCAGCGCGTACCTGCCGTACGGGTTGGTCAGGCGGGCCCCGCGCAGGTTCATCGACACACCGACCGTCGCGCCGCGCAGGCTCACCTCGCCGTAGGTCTCCAGCAGCTCGCCCTGGAAGTCCTGCGCCACCGACATCCCGTCGGCGGCGATCGCCCGGCCCTTGGCGTCCGGCCGCACCACCGCCTGGCTCACCAGCAGGTCGGTGCCGATCTGCGCGTCGGTCAGCCGGACGCCCCGGGCCACCCGGCAGCGCGGCAGGTGCAGGTCGCCCTCGGTGTGCAGGCGGGCCGCCTCCAGCCGCGGTATCGCGCAGTCGACCAGGCGCAGGGTGCCGAAGCGGGCCTCGGACAGCTGGATCTCGCCATCGAAGCGGCAGGACCGCAGCTCCACGTACGGGCCGACCGCGCCCCCCGACAGGTCCAGCCGGCCCGTGATCCGCACGCCCCGCAGCTTGAGCGAGGCCACGCGGCCCGGCACCGGCGCCGGCCCGTGCAGCAGGAGCAGCGCCACCACCTCGGCGCGGACGCTGCGCTCCGGGCCCCAGACGTGCTCGCCGTGCGGGTCGGTCCGGTCGGTGGCGCCCGCCGGCGCCTCCCGGCCGTAGCCCGGGGAGCTCAGGTCGCAGACCGTGCCTGTGCGGTACGCCTCCCACACGCGCCGCTCGGCAGGGTGCAGATCCGCCGGTTCCTCCCCCGCGCGTGCCTCGGCCATGGCGGCCCCCCTCCGCTGTCGTCCGCACGTCCGGACGATCACGGTGATCAACGCTATCGGGGGCCTGTGACATCCGGGGCGTGTATCAGCCAGTGATACGGGCGGACGGTGCCGCTGGGCGGTCTGAGAGAATTGGGGCGTGATCTCTCGTATCGACCTGCGCGGTGACGCCCTCCCCGAGGGTGGCGCCCTGCGCGATCTGCTGCCCCGTGCCGAGTTCGACGTGGAAGCCGCCCTGGAGAAGGTGCGGCCCATCTGCGAGGACGTCCATCATCGCGGCACGGCGGCGCTGATCGAGTACGCGCGCATGTTCGACGGGGTCGAGCTCTCGCAGGTCCGGGTGCCCGCGCAGGCCATCCGGGCCGCCCTGGAGCAGCTGGACCCGGCCGTCCGCGCCGCCCTGGAGGAGTCGATCCGGCGCGCCCGGATCGTCCACCGCAGCCAGCGCCGCAGCGAGCACACCACCCAGGTGGTCCCCGGCGGCACGGTGACCGAGAAGTGGGTTCCGGTGGAGCGCGTGGGGCTGTACGCCCCGGGCGGCCGCTCGGTGTACCCGTCCTCCGTCGTGATGAACGTCGTCCCGGCGCAGGAGGCGGGCGTCGAGTCGATCGCGCTCGCGTCCCCGCCGCAGAAGGAGTTCGGCGGTCTGCCGCACCCCACGATCCTCGCCGCCTGCGCGCTGCTCGGCGTGGACGAGGTGTACGCGGTCGGCGGCGCCGTGGCCGTCGCGATGTTCGCGTACGGCACCTCCGGGCCCGACGGCTGCCCGCCCGTGAACATGGTGACGGGCCCCGGCAACATCTGGGTGGCCGCCGCCAAGCGCTACTTCACCGGCAGGATCGGCATCGACACCGAGGCCGGCCCGACCGAGATCGCCGTCCTCGCGGACTCCACCGCCGACCCGGTGCACGTCGCCGCCGACCTGATCAGCCAGGCCGAGCACGACCCGCTGGCCGCGGCCGTGCTCGTGACGGACTCCGCGGAGCTCGCGGACGCCGTCGAGCGGGAGCTGGAGCCGCAGGTCGCCGCGACCAAGCACGTCGAGGACCGGATCAAGCCCGCCCTCGCCGGCAAGCAGTCCGCGATCGTCCTGGTCGACAGCCTGGAGGACGGCCTCAAGGTGGTCGACGCGTACGGCGCCGAGCACCTGGAGATCCAGACCGCGGACGCCGCCGCCTGGGCCGCCCGGGTGCGCAACGCCGGCGCGGTCTTCGTCGGCCCGTGGGCCCCGGTCTCCCTCGGCGACTACTGCGCCGGGTCGAACCACGTGCTGCCCACCGGCGGCTGCGCCTGCCACTCCTCCGGCCTGTCCGTGCAGTCCTTCCTGCGCGGCATCCACATCGTCGACTACACGCGCGACGCCCTGGCCGAGGTCACCCACCACGTGGTGACGCTCGCCGAGGCCGAGGACCTGCCCGCGCACGGCGCCGCCCTCAAGGCGCGCTTCGGATGGAAGGTGCCGACCGCATGACGGCGAACATCGGCATCGACGACCTCCCCATCCGCGACGAACTGCGCGGCAAGACCCCGTACGGCGCCCCGCAGCTCGACGTGCCCGTCCAGCTGAACACCAACGAGAACCCGTACGAGCTGCCCGAACCGCTCGTACGGCGCATCGCCGAGCGCGTCGCCGACGCCGCCCGCACCCTCAACCGCTACCCCGACCGGGACGCGGTGGAGCTGCGCACCGCGCTGGCCGCCTACCTCACCCGCACCGGCGGCCACCCGGTCGCGCTGGAGAACGTCTGGGCCGCCAACGGCTCCAACGAGGTCATCCAGCAGCTGCTGCAGACCTTCGGCGGTCCGGGGCGCACCGCGATCGGCTTCGAGCCCTCGTACTCGATGCACGCGCTGATCTCACGGGGCACCGGCACCGGCTGGATCTCCGGCCCGCGCCGCGACGACTTCACCATCGACGTGGCGGCGGCCGAGCGGGCCATCGCCGCGCACGCCCCCGACGTCGTCTTCATCACCTCCCCCAACAACCCCACGGGCACCGCGGTCGGGGCCGACACGGTCCTGGCCCTCCACGAGGCCGCCCAGGCCGCCAAGCCCTGCCTGGTGGTCGTGGACGAGGCGTACGTGGAGTTCAGCCACCACGAGTCGCTGCTGCCCCTGATCGAGGGACGGCCGAACCTGGTGGTCTCCCGCACCATGTCCAAGGCCTTCGGCGCCGCCGGCCTGCGCCTGGGCTACCTGGCCGCGCACCCCGCCGTGGTCGACGCCGTCCAGCTGGTGCGCCTGCCGTACCACCTGTCGGCCGTCACCCAGGCGACCGCCCTGGCCGCCCTGGAGCACACCGACACCCTGCTCGGCTACGTCGAGCAGCTCAAGGCCGAGCGCGACCGCCTGGTCGACGAATTGCGCGCCATCGGCTACGAGGTCACCGCGTCCGACGCGAACTTCGTCCAGTTCGGCAGGTTCGAGGACGCGCACGCCGCGTGGCAGAAGATCCTCGATCAGGGTGTCCTGGTCCGGGACAACGGCGTACCGGGCCGGCTGCGGGTCACCGCCGGCACCCCCGACGAGAACGACGCGTTCCTGGAAGCGGTTCGCGCACTGAAGAAGGAGCAGCACGCATGAGCCGCATCGGACGGGTCGAACGGACCACGAAGGAGACCTCCGTCGTCGTCGAGATAAACCTCGACGGCACCGGCCGGGTCGACGTGTCGACGGGTGTGGGCTTCTTCGACCACATGCTCGACCAGCTCGGCCGCCACGGCCTCTTCGACCTCACCGTCAAGACCGACGGCGACCTGCACATCGACACCCACCACACCATCGAGGACACCGCCCTCGCGCTCGGCGCCGCCTTCCGCCAGGCCCTCGGCGACAAGGTGGGCATCTACCGCTTCGGCAACTGCACCGTGCCCCTCGACGAGTCCCTCGCCCAGGTGACCGTGGACCTGTCCGGCCGCCCCTACCTCGTGCACACCGAGCCCGAGACCATGGCGCCGATGATCGGCTCCTACGACACGACGATGACCCGGCACATCTTCGAGTCCTTCGTCGCGCAGGCCCAGATCGCCCTGCACATCCACGTCCCCTACGGCCGCAACGCCCACCACATCGTGGAGTGCCAGTTCAAGGCCCTCGCCCGGGCCCTGCGCTACGCCGCCGAGTTCGACCCGCGTGCGGCCGGCATCCTGCCCTCCACGAAGGGCGCCCTCTAGCGTGAACGGGCTCAACACGATCCTGATCGTCTTCGGCCTGTTCCTGGCCGGCGGCGTCTACTCCTTCCAGAAGCAGCAGATGCCGAAGTCGGTCGTCATCCTGCTCGCCATCGGCTCCGCGATGTGCCTCGCCGCCGGAGTCCTGCGAATCCAAGGAATCTGGGAATGAGCGCAGCACGCAAGACCGTCGTGGTCTTCGACTACGGCTTCGGCAACATCCGTTCCGCCGAGCGGGCCCTGGCCCGCGTCGGCGCCGACGTCGAGATCACCCGCGACTACGACAAGGCCATGGACGCCGACGGGCTGCTCGTCCCCGGTGTCGGTGCCTTCTCCGCCTGCATGCGGGGCCTCAAGGACGCCCGCGGCGACTGGATCATCGGCCGCCGGCTGTCCGGCGGCCGCCCGGTCATGGGCATCTGCGTCGGCATGCAGATCCTCTTCGAGCGCGGCATCGAGCACGGCGTGGAGACTTCAGGTCTCGACGAGTGGCCCGGCACCGTCGGCCCGCTCAAGGCCCCCGTCGTCCCCCACATGGGCTGGAACACCGTCGAGGCTCCGGCCGACAGCCAGGCCTTCGCCGGTCTCGACGCCGACGCCCGGTTCTACTTCGTGCACTCCTACGCGGTGCGCGAGTGGAGCCTTGAGGTCACCAACCCGGCGATCCGCGCCCCCCGCGTGACCTGGGCCACGCACGGCGAGCCCTTCGTCGCGGCGGTGGAGAACAGGGCCCTGTGGGCGACCCAGTTCCACCCCGAGAAGTCCGGCGACGCCGGCGCCCAGCTCCTCACCAACTGGATCGAGACCCTGTGATGACCGAGCCCGCAGCGAAGCTGGAACTCCTCCCCGCGGTCGACGTCCGCGACGGCCAGGCCGTCCGCCTCGTGCACGGGGTGTCCGGCAGCGAGACCTCCTACGGCTCACCGCTCGAGGCCGCCCTGGCCTGGCAGCGCTCCGGCGCC
Organism: Streptomyces sp. NPDC045967; assembly: GCF_056430495.1. NCBI lineage: Bacteria > Bacillati > Actinomycetota > Actinomycetes > Kitasatosporales > Streptomycetaceae > Streptomyces > Streptomyces sp. NPDC045967. The sequence goes on from NZ_JBWKLE010000001.1 coordinate 655,816, forward strand.
CAGTGGCTGCACCTCGTCGACCTCGACGCCGCCTTCGGCACCGGTGACAACCGTGCCCTGGTGGCCGAGATCACCCGCGCCATGGACATCAAGGTCGAGCTGTCCGGCGGCATCCGCGACGACGCCTCGCTCGCCGCGGCCCTCGCCACCGGCTGCACCCGCGTCAACCTCGGCACCGCCGCCCTGGAGACCCCCGAGTGGGCCGCCAAGGCCATCGCCGAGCACGGTGACCGCATCGCGATCGGCCTCGACGTCCGCGGCACCACCCTGAAGGGCCGCGGCTGGACCAGCGAGGGCGGCGACCTGTACGAGACGCTCGCCCGCCTCGACTCCGAGGGCTGCGCGCGCTACGTCGTCACCGACATCGGCAAGGACGGCACGCTGACCGGCCCCAACCTGGAGCTGCTGCGAGGCGTCTGCGCCGCCACCGACCGGCCCGTCGTCGCCTCCGGCGGCATCTCCAGCCTCGACGACCTGCGGGCCCTGTCCGAGCTGGTCCCGCTGGGCGTCGAGGGCGCGATCGTCGGCAAGGCCCTGTACGCCAAGGCCTTCACCCTGGAAGAAGCCCTGAAGGTGGTCAACGCATGAGCAGCCCGTCCGAAGTGCGCCGGATCTCCTCCGGCGGCCCCTACGAGGACGTCATCGCGTACTCGCGCGCCGTGCAGCTGCCGAACGGCCTGGTGCTCGTCTCCGGCTGCACCGCGGCCGACGCGGGCGGGCCGTACGACCAGGCCGTCGCGGCCTTCGGCGTCGCCTTCAAGGCCCTCGCCCAGGCCGGTCTCGGCCCCGAGGACGTGGTCCGCACCCGCATGTACCTGACGCACGCCCGCGACGTGGAGGAAGTGGGCCGCGCCCACAAGGAGCTCTTCGACGCGGTCCGTCCCGCCGCGACGATGCTGATCGTCTCCGGCTTCGTCGACCCGTCGATGGTCGTCGAGGTGGAGGTCGAGGCGTACAAGGCGGTGCCCGCATGAGCCTCGCCGTACGCGTGATCCCCTGCCTGGACGTGGACAACGGCCGGGTCGTCAAGGGCGTCAACTTCCAGAACCTGCGCGACGCCGGGGACCCGGTGGAGATGGCCAAGCTGTACGACGCCGAGGGCGCCGACGAGCTGACCTTCCTCGACATCACCGCGTCCTCCGGCAACCGCGAGACCACCTACGACGTGGTGCGCCGCACCGCCGAACAGGTCTTCATCCCGCTCACCGTCGGCGGCGGTGTCCGCACGGCCGACGACGTCGACAGGCTGCTGCGCGCCGGAGCGGACAAGGTGGGCGTGAACACCGCCGCCATCGCCCGCCCCGAGCTCATCCAGGAGATCGCCGAGCGCTTCGGCCGGCAGGTGCTCGTCCTGTCGGTGGACGCCCGGCGGACCGCCTCCGGCTCCTTCGAGGTCACCACCCACGGCGGCCGCCGGGGCACCGGCATGGACGCCGTGGAGTGGGCCCACAGGGCGGCCGAGCTGGGCGCGGGGGAGATCCTGCTGAACTCGATGGACGCCGACGGCACCAAGGACGGCTACGACACCGAGATGATCAAGGCCGTGCGCGCTTGCGTGACCGTCCCCGTGATCGCCTCGGGCGGCGCCGGCAAGCTGGAGCACTTCCCGCCGGCGATCGCGGCGGGCGCCGACGCGGTCCTCGCCGCCTCGGTCTTCCACTTCGGCGACCTGCGCATCCCGGAGGTCAAGGCCACCCTCCAGGAGGCGGGCCACCCGGTCCGCTAGAGCCGCAGCCGCGGAACCGGGGGGGGGGGGGGGGGCCCCCGCCCCCCCCCCTGAGCAGCGGGTCCATAACCCACCCCGCCAAAAGCCGAAGCC
>NZ_JBWKLE010000001.1:657644-811606 GCF_056430495.1 Streptomyces sp. NPDC045967
GAGCTTCTTCTTGTTCGTTTGGGGGGAGTACATGGGGCCGGGCACCGTCCCCCCCCCCCCCCCCCCACCCCCCCCCCCCCCCCCCACCCCCCCATCCCCCCCCCCCCCCCCCCCCCCCCCCCCCCCCCCCCCCCCCCCCCGGGCCCGGCGGTCAGATGCCCAGCTTGGCAACCGTCAGCTTCGCCACGGCCTCCTTCTCGCCGTCCAGGGTGACCGCGGCGGACTCCTGGCGGCCGAAGCAGAACAGGGTCAGCTCGCCCGGCTCGCCCGTCACCGTGACCACCGGCGTGCCCTTGTGCGCCACGGCCGTCCGCCCGTCGGGGCGGCGCAGGACCAGGCCGACCGGGGAACGGCGGCCCGTCAGGCGGGCCAGCCTCTCCAGGCGGGACCACAGGGAGTCGGAGAACACCGGGTCCAGCTCCCTCGGCGACCAGTCCGGCTGGGCCCGCCGCACGTCCTCCGCGTGCACGAAGAACTCCACCGCGTTCGCCGCCTCGTCGATCTGCTTGAGTGCGTACAGCGACATCTTCGGCGGCCCGGTGCGGATCAGCCGGACGAGCTCCTCGTACGGCTTGGCCGCGTACTCCGCCATCGCCGCGTCCAGGCGGTTCTTCAGCACGTTCAGCAGCAGGCCGCCCGCCGCGTCCGGGCGGCGCTCGCGCACCACCACGTGCGCCGCCAGCTCCCGGCAGGTCCAGCCGTCGCACAGCGTCGGAGCCTCCGGCCCGGCCGCCTCCAACAGGTCGGCCAGCAGCAGTCGTTCACGCTTCGCATGGGTAGACATGCGGACCAGCCTACGGCCGGAACGCGGCGCGTGCCCGACCATCAGGCGGACGGGCGCCCGTGCCGGGCGGCGCGGCCCGGCACAATGTCCCCATGAGTACGTCCCCCCGCCCCGGCGGCCTCGATCCCGCCATCGCCGCACGCCTCAAGCGCTCCGCCGACGGCCTGGTACCGGCCATCGCCCAGCAGTACGACACCGGTGAGGTGCTCATGCTCGGCTGGATGGACGACGAGGCCCTGCACCGGACCCTGACGACCGGCCGCTGCACCTACTGGTCCCGCAGCCGGGGCGAGTACTGGGTGAAGGGGGACACCTCCGGCCACGTCCAGCACGTGAAGTCCGTCGCCCTGGACTGCGACGCCGACACCGTGCTCGTCAAGGTCGACCAGGTCGGCGCCGCCTGCCACACCGGCGCCCGCACCTGCTTCGACGACGATGTCCTCCTCCGCGACGCCGACTAGGTAGGCCCCACGCACATGGATCTCGATACGTTCCGCAAGCTCGCGGCCGACCGCCGCGTCATCCCCGTGAGCCGCAGGCTGCTGGCCGACGGGGACACCCCCGTCGGGCTCTACCGCAAGCTCGCCGCCGAACGCCCCGGCACCTTCCTCCTGGAGTCCGCCGAGAACGGCCGCTCCTGGTCCCGGTACTCCTTCGTCGGCGTGCGCAGCGACGCCACCCTGACGGTGCGGGACGGCCAGGCGCACTGGATCGGGACCCCGCCCGTCGGCGTCCCCACCGCCGGCGACCCCCTGGACGCCCTCCGCGCGACCGTCGAGGCCCTGCACACCCCACGGGACCTGGCGGGCGGCATGCCGCCCTTCACCGGCGGCATGGTCGGCTACCTCGGCTACGACATCGTGCGCCGCCTGGAGCGCATCGGGGACCACACGGCCGACGACCTCCGGCTCCCCGAGCTGACCATGCTGCTCACCTCCGACCTCGCCGTCATGGACCACTGGAACGGCACCGTCCTGCTGATCGCCAACGCGATCAACCACAACGACCTCGACACCGGTGTGGACGAGGCGTACGCCGACGCGGTGGCGCGCCTCGACGCCATGGAGGCCGATCTCGCCCGCCCCGCCCCCTACACCCCGACCCCGCTGCCCGCCTCCGAGCTGCCGGAGTTCTCCGCGCGGTGGGGCGGCGCGGCCTACCGGGCGGCCGTCGAGGACATCAAGGAGCGCATCCGGGCCGGCCAGGCCTTCCAGGTGGTGCCCTCCCAGCGGTTCGAGATGCCCTGCGAGGCCTCCGCGCTGGACGTCTACCGGGTGCTGCGGGCCACCAACCCCTCCCCGTACATGTACCTCTTCCGCTTCGAGAACGGCTTCGACGTGGTCGGCTCCAGCCCCGAGGCGCTGGTCAAGGTCGAGGACGGGCGGGCCATGGTCCACCCGATCGCCGGCACCCGGCACCGCGGTGCCACCCCGCAGGAGGACAACGACCTCGCCGAGGAACTGCTCGCCGACCCCAAGGAGCGCGCCGAGCACCTGATGCTCGTCGACCTGGGCCGCAACGACCTGGGCCGGGTCTGCGAGCCGGGCTCCGTCGAGGTCGTCGACTTCATGGGCATCGAGCGGTACTCGCACGTCATGCACATCGTCTCCACCGTCACCGGAAGGGTCGCCGCAGGCAGGACCGCCTTCGACGTGCTCACCGCCTGCTTCCCCGCGGGCACCCTCTCCGGTGCGCCCAAGCCCCGCGCCATGCAGATCATCGAGGAGCTGGAGCCCTCCCGCCGCGGCCTGTACGGCGGCTGCGTGGGCTACCTGGACTTCGCCGGCGACTCCGACACGGCCATCGCCATCCGCACCGCCCTGCTGCGCGACGGCACGGCCTACGTCCAGGCGGGCGCCGGGGTCGTGGCGGACTCGGTGCCCGCGCTGGAGGACGACGAGTGCCGCAACAAGGCCGCCGCGGTGCTGCGCGCGGTGGGAGCGGCGAACCGCCTCCACCGCTCCTGAGGGCGTAGGGGATAGTGGGGTACGTGAGCGCCGTACCCCCGCCCCCCGCCGCAGATGCCGCCGACGCCCCCGACAGCCGGAGCAGCCGCCGCAGCGTGGCCGTCGCCCTGCTGCTCGGCACCCTCGGCTCCACCGTCGTCCTGCTCGCCTCCGGCCGGGTCTGGGCCCGGGGCACCGCCGCCGTCGGCGGCGACTCCCTCGCGCTGACCGCGGACGGGCGGGCCGTCACCGGCCTGCCCGCGGCCCTGGCCATCGTCGGCCTCGCCGCCCTGGTCGCCGTCTTCGCCGTGCGCGGCCGGAGCCGGCTGCTGGTGGCGGGGCTGCTGGCGCTCAGCGGCCTGGGCGCCGCCCTGTCGGCGGTCCTCGCAGCCGACGGCCGCAGCGCCTTGGACGCGGAGGCCGCCCGTACCACCGCGGACACCGCCGCCCAGGTGGCGGGACTGTCCCAGACGGCGTGGCCGTACGTCACCGCCGCCGGGGGCGCCCTGATCCTGGCCGCCGGGCTGCTGGCCCTGCGCTTCGGCAGGAGCTGGCCCGCCATGGGCGGCCGCTACGAGCGCGACGGCAGCCCCCGCGCGCCCCGGCGGCTCGCGGTGGATCCGGACCGGCCGGAAGATCTGTGGAAGGCTCTGGACCGCGGCGAGGACCCGACCGACTGACGGACCCCCGTGGACGGCGCCCCCGCCGGGTGCGGGACAATGGGCACCGAGCGTTCGACACACCGTGACACACCGCGCGCTCGACAGAGCACCGCGACAGAGCAACGAGGAGCAACTCATGGCGGGCACAGACCACGGACACACCCCGGCCGCCTGGACCGGTGTCATCATCGCCTTCATCGGCTTCTGCGTCTCCGGCGCCTTCATGGTGCTCGCGAACCCGATCGGCTTCTGGGCCGGCCTGGTCGTGGTCGCGGTCGGCGGTGTCGTCGGCCTGGCGATGAAGGCGGCCGGCATGGGAGCCCCGAAGGGCGCCCACAAGGACCTCGCCGAGGTCATCGCGGCCTCCAAGGTCCCCGCCAAGGTCTGAGCGCGGCGCACCGGGATCCGAAAGGCGCGGCCCGTCGGGCTGCGCCTTTTGTCATGACCGGTGACAATCAGCGGGTGGACGCCCCCCGCACCCCCGATGCCCCCTCGCCGCAGCTCCCGCCCGCCGTACCGGTGACCCGGGCCCGGCGGCTGCGCGCACCGGCGCTCACGCTGGCCGCCGCCGTCGCCGCGTTTGCGTACGTAGGCACCGTGAATCCCAACGAACCGGGCCATTACCCGGTCTGTCCGCTGCTGCGGCTGACCGGCATCCTGTGCCCCGGCTGCGGCGGGCTGCGCAGCGCGTACGCGTTCGCCCACGGCGATCTGACCACTGCTTTCGGGGCAAATGCCCTCGCCGTCGCGGGGTATTTCGTCTTCGCAGGCTTCGTTCTCCTGTGGCTGGTTCGCGCCTTCCGCGGCGGGCCGGTGCCCCGGGTGGCCTTGCGGCCCCTGTACTGGTGGGGTATCGGCGGCGCGGCCCTGCTCTTCGCGGTCGTCCGGAATCTCTCTTTCGGCTCCGCGCTGGCGCCCTGAGGCCCGTGCGGGGCTTGGTCGAAGCCCCGGTTCCGGATGTCCAGTCACTGGGACGGCGTCAACCGCGTGCGGAGGGTCAGGCCCGCTGCGGATACCATTTGATTGCTGACCTTGCAGTTGTACGTGTCCGCAAGGCGGCCGAACGTCATCGACCCGGAAGGGGGCCGCTCGCGTGAGTGTGCTCGACGAGATCATCGAAGGGGTCCGCGAAGACCTTGCCGAACGGCAGGCGCGCGTGAGCCTCGACGAGCTCAAGGAGCGTGCCGCCAAGGCGCCCCAGGCCAAGGACGGCGTCGCGGCACTGCGCGGGGACAGCGTCAAGGTGATCTGCGAGGTGAAGCGTTCCAGCCCGTCCAAGGGCGCGCTGGCCGCGATCGCCGATCCCGCCGGACTCGCCGCCGACTACGAGGCAGGCGGTGCGGCGGTCATCTCCGTCCTCACCGAGCAGCGCCGTTTCGGTGGCTCGCTCGCCGACCTGGAGGCCGTCCGCGCCCGCGTGGACATCCCGATCCTGCGCAAGGACTTCATCGTCACGGCGTACCAGCTGTGGGAGGCGCGGGCCTACGGCGCCGACCTCGTCCTGCTGATCGTCGCGGCCCTGGAGCAGGAGGCCCTCGTCTCCCTCATCGAGCGGGCCGAGTCCATCGGCCTGACCCCGCTCGTCGAGGTCCACGACGAGGAGGAGGTGGAGCGCGCGGTCGCCGCCGGAGCCAAGATCATCGGCGTCAACGCCCGCAACCTCAAGGACCTCAAGGTCGACCGCTCCACCTTCGAGCGCGTCGTCCCCGAGATCCCCGCCCACATCGTCAAGATCGCCGAGTCCGGCATCCGCGGTCCGCACGACCTGATCGCCTACGCCAACGAAGGCGCCGACGCCGTCCTCGTCGGGGAGTCCCTGGTGACCGGCCGCGACCCGAAGGCGGCCGTGGCCGATCTCGTCGCCGCGGGCGCCCACCCCGCCCTGCGCCACGGGCGGAGCTGACCGCTCCATGGCCCGCCACCGCCCTTCCGTCAGCACGCTGCACCGCCCGCCGGCCTCCCGCCGCGGCCCGGTCGGCGTGCCGACGGCGCACGCGCCCCTGGCGCGCGGCTGCCGCCCCCGCGGCTGCCGCGCCCCGGCCCGGCGCGTGCACGGGCGGCGGGTCCGGTACGTGATCGGCTCCGAGCCCGGCCAGGTCAACGGCATGCGATGGCGCCCCGGCGACGCGCCGTAACGAGACCCCACGGACCGGTCGGTACGAGACGTACCGCGCCGCCTCCCGGCGGTCCCGTGCGGTCCGCCGTCCGGGCCCCGCGGGTCCGGGCGAGCGGGTCCCCGTCCGCCGCAGCGCCGACCGCCCCGGCCCCGTGAACTCCCCGGGGGTCCGGGTACGCACGGCGCGCGTGTCGCGGACGGGCGGCGCCATACGGTGAAGACCACCCGTCGCATCCCGTTCCCGTAGGAGCACCGGCATGTCCAGCCAATTCTTCATCCCGGACCCGGAGGGTCACATCCCCGACGCCGAGGGGTACTTCGGCGACTTCGGCGGCAAGTTCATCCCGGAGGCGCTCGTCGCCGCCGTGGACGAGGTCGCGGTCGAGTACGAGAAGGCCAAGGGCGACCCGGCCTTCGTGGCCGAGCTGGGCGATCTCATGGTCGACTACACCGGCCGGCCGAGCGCCCTCACCGAGGTGCCCCGGTTCGCCGGGCACGCCGGCGGGGCGCGGATCTTCCTCAAGCGCGAGGACCTCAACCACACCGGCTCGCACAAGATCAACAACGTGCTGGGCCAGGCACTGCTCACCCGGCGCATGGGCAAGACTCGCGTCATCGCCGAGACCGGCGCCGGCCAGCACGGCGTGGCGACCGCCACCGCCTGCGCCCTCTTCGGCCTCGACTGCACCATCTACATGGGCGAGATCGACACCCGGCGCCAGGCACTGAACGTGGCCCGGATGCGGATGCTGGGCGCCGAGGTCATCGCCGTGAAGTCCGGCTCGCGGACCTTGAAGGACGCCATCAACGAGGCGTTCCGCGACTGGGTCGCCAACGTGGACCGCACCCACTACCTCTTCGGCACGGTCGCCGGCCCGCACCCCTTCCCGGCCATGGTCCGCGACTTCCACCGGGTGATCGGGGTCGAGGCCCGCCGCCAGGTCATCGAGCGCGCCGGGCGCCTGCCCGACGCCGTCGCGGCCTGCGTGGGCGGCGGTTCCAACGCCATCGGCCTCTTCCACGCCTTCATCCCCGACACCGAGGTCCGCCTGGTCGGCTTCGAGCCGGCCGGGCACGGCGTCGAGACCGGCGAGCACGCGGCCACGCTGACCGCGGGCGAGCCCGGCATCCTGCACGGCTCCCGCTCCTACGTCCTGCAGGACGAGGAGGGCCAGATCACCGAGCCGTACTCCATCTCGGCCGGTCTGGACTACCCGGGCATCGGCCCGGAGCACTCCTACCTCAAGGACACCGGCCGCGCCGAGTACCGCGCGATCACCGACGACGCCGCGATGCAGGCCCTGCGGCTGCTGTCCCGCACCGAGGGCATCATCCCGGCGATCGAGTCGGCGCACGCCCTGGCCGGCGCCCTCGACCTGGGCAAGGAGCTGGGCGAGGACGGCCTGATCGTGGTCAACCTCTCCGGCCGCGGCGACAAGGACATGGACACCGCCGCCCGCTACTTCGGGCTGTACGACACCGACGGTGAAGTCGCCCGCGACGAGTTCTCCGAGGGGGACGACAAGTGAGCTCCACACACGGGCGCGGCAACATCGAGCTGCTGAGCGCCACCCTCGCCAAGGCGAAGTCCGAGGACCGCGCGGCCCTCGTCGCCTACCTCCCCGCCGGCTTCCCGACCGTCGACGGCGCCATCGAGGCGGTCAAGGCCATCGTCGCGGGCGGTGCGGACGTCGTCGAGATCGGCCTGCCCCACAGCGACCCGGTCCTCGACGGGCCGGTCATCCAGACCGCCGACGACATCGCCCTGCGCGGCGGAGTCAAGATCGCCGACGTGATGCGGACGGTCCGCGAGGCGCACGAGGCCACCGGGGCCCCGATCCTGGTGATGACGTACTGGAACCCCATCGACCGCTACGGCGTCGAGCGGTTCACCGCCGAGCTGGCGGCGGCGGGCGGCGCCGGCTGCATCCTGCCCGACCTGCCGGTCCAGGAGTCCGCGCTGTGGCGGGAGCACGCCGACAAGCACGGTCTGGCGACCGTCTTCGTCGTCGCCCCCAGCAGCCGGGACGAACGCCTGGCCACCATCACGGAAGCCGGTTCCGGCTTCGTCTACGCGGCCTCCCTGATGGGCGTCACCGGCACCCGCGAATCGGTCGGCGACGAGGCACAGGACCTGGTGCGGCGCACCCGCGCCACGGAGGGCGCCCGCCGCGGGCTTCCGGTCTGCGTCGGGCTGGGCGTCTCCAACGCCGCGCAGGCCAGGGAGGTCGCCGGCTTCGCGGACGGTGTGATCGTCGGGTCGGCCTTCGTCAAGCTGCTGCTGGACGCGCCGGACCTGGGGGCCGGGCTGGCCGCCGTGCGGTCGCTGGCGGGCGAGCTTGCGGAAGGCGTACGCAGGAGCTGACGGGAAGCGCACACCCGAACGGGTTCTGTAGCCCGATCGGGTGGAAGTGGGAGCGGGGAGGCACGCGAGTGCCTCCCCGCTTCGTTTGGCCGAGCGTGAGCGAGAAGAACGACGGTGCGAACCGCGATGCGACGAAACGATCGGCCCGCGAGCGACTCCAGGTGGAGCGCGAGCGGCAGAAGGCCCGGGACAGGCGTCGGCGGACGCTCATCGTGTCGGCGGCGGTGGTCGGCGTACTCGGCCTGGCCGCCGTCGTCGGTCTGATCGCGGCCAACACCGGCAAGGACGGCGGGGGCGCCGCGGGCCCGGTGGTCGCGCCCTCCGGAGCCACCGGAAAGGACGCCCTGGCCATCCGGACGGGCAAGGACGAGGCCAAGTCCACCCTGACGGTGTGGGAGGACTTCCGCTGCCCCGCCTGCAAGTCCTTCGAGGACAACTACCGGGACACCGTCCACGAGCTCGAGGCCAAGGGACTGCTCAAGGTCGACTACCACCTGGTCACCCTCATCGACGGCAACATGGGCGGCAGCGGCTCGCTCAAGGGGGCGAACGCGGCGGCCTGCGCGCAGGACGCCGGGAAGTTCGCCGCCTACCACGACATCCTCTTCCAGAACCAGCCGGAGGAGGTCGACGACGCCTACGGCAAGAACGCGAAGCTGCTGGAACTGGCCGCCAAGGTCGACGGACTGGACACCCCCGCCTTTCGCTCCTGCGTCGAGGACGGCACCCACAACAGCTGGGTCGCCAAGTCGCAGGAGGCCTTCCGCGAAGGCAAGTTCCGCGGCACCCCGACCGTGCTGCTCAACGGCAAGGACATCTTCTCCGACCAGGCCGATCCGGTGACCCCGCAGAAGCTGAAGGAGCAGGTCGAGGCGGCGGCCGGCGCCTCCGGCGGCGGCCCGGCGTCCCCGACGGCGGGGAAGGCCCCGTCGACCGGGGCCACGGCGGGCGCCACGACCGGGTCCACGGCCAGGGCCGGCACCCCGGGCGCGAGCGCGAGGGCTTCGCGGGAGCCGTCGGCGTCGCCGTCGAGGACGGCCGCGCGCGGCGGGTCGGACGGATCCGCGGGGAACTGAACCAGCCGTCCCGTGTGTGGATTCGGTATCGCTTGCCGGGCGGGTTGCGGTCCGCACCGCCCGGCAGGGTAGCGTCGCCTCTGCCATGGACATTGCTTACATCCCCAGTCCGTCGACCGGCGTGATCCATCTCGGACCGATCCCGCTGCGCGGCTACGCGTTCTGCATCATCATCGGCGTCTTCGTCGCCGTCTGGCTCGGCAACAGGCGCTGGGTCGCGCGCGGCGGAAAGCCGGGCACGGTCGCGGACATCGCCGTGTGGGCGGTGCCGTTCGGCCTGGTCGGCGGTCGCCTCTACCACGTGATCACCGACTACCAGCTGTATTTCGGCGAGGGCCGCAACTGGGTCGACGCCTTCAAGATCTGGGAGGGCGGCCTCGGCATCTGGGGGGCGATCGCGCTCGGCGCGGTGGGCGCCTGGATCGGCTGCCGGCTGCGCGGCATCCCGCTGCCGGCCTGGGCCGACGCCCTCGCCCCGGGCATCGCACTGGCCCAGGCCTGCGGGCGCTGGGGCAACTGGTTCAACCAGGAGCTCTACGGCAGGGCCACCGACCTCCCGTGGGCGGTGGAGATCAGCGCGGGCCCGAACCGGGACGCCGGCACCTACCATCCGACGTTCCTGTACGAGTCGCTGTGGTGCGTCGGCGTCGCGCTGCTGGTCATCTGGGCCGACCGGCGCTTCACGCTCGGCCACGGGCGGGCCTTCGCCCTGTACGTGGCCGCGTACTGCACCGGCCGCGGCTGGATCGAGTACATGCGGGTCGACGAGGCGCACCACATCCTCGGCCTGCGGCTGAACGTGTGGACCTCGATCGTCGTCTTCGTTCTGGCCGTCGTCTACTTCGTCCTGTCCGCGAAGCTGCGGCCGGGCCGCGAGGGCGTCGTCGAGCCGGATGCCCCCGGCGACAAGGGCGGCAAGGGAGACAAGGACGCCGAGGGTGCGGCTCCGGCCGACCCGGACGCGAAGTCCTCCGACGTGGACGCGAAGTCCTCTGCGGCGGAGCCCGAGGCCGCACCGGGCGCAGCGGCCGAGGCCGGACGGGGTGCCGCAGCCGAGCCCGGAGCGGGCGCGAAGCCCGAGGGCCCGGAAGGCGCCGAGCCCAAGACCGGGACTCCGCAGGCCAAGAAGCTCTGACCGCAACGGTCACGCGGAGGGGTGCCGTGCTCGAGCGCGGCACCCCTCCGCGCGTACCAGGATCTCGGCCCGGCGCGGCCCGGTCCGCGCGCCCGCAGCGCCGGTCAGCGCGCGGCCATGCGGGTGGCCAGGGCGAGGGTGCGGTGGGCGGCCGCCACCACCGCCGGGTCGACGAAGCGTCCGTCCGGCAGCGCCAGCGCCCCCGGCGTGGCCCGGGCCGCGGTCAGCACCTCCTGCGCCGCTGCCACCTCCGCCGGAGCCGGCAGGTACGCCCGCTCGATCACCGGCAACTGGCGGGGATGGATCGCCGCCCGCCCCAGGAAGCCCAGCGCGCGGCCCCGTGCGCAGGACACGGCCAGCGCCTCCAGGTCCCGGATGTCGGGGAACACCGACTGGGTCGGAGGCGCCAGCCCCGCGGCGCGGGCCGCCACCACCACGCGGGAACGGCACCAGTCCAGCCCCGGCTCCGCGCTGACCGCCAGGTCGGCCCGCAGGTCGGCCTCGCCGAGCGAGAGGCCGCGCAGCGCGGGGTGCGCACGGGCGATCTCATGGGCGCGCTCCACGCCCAGCGCCGATTCGAGCAGGGCGTGCAACCCGACCCCGGCGGTGCGGGCGGCGGCGGCGACGACCTGCTCGGGAGAGTTGATCTTGGGCAGCCGCAGACCGGCCAGGCCGTGCAGCCCGCCCAGCGCGGTCAGGTCCGCGCCACCCCAGGGGGAGTCCAGCGCGTTGACGCGGACGTGGACGGGCAGGGGCGGCCGCTCACCGAGGAGCTCGGCGGTGGCGGCGCGGGCGTACTCCTTGCGGGACGCCGGAACTGCATCCTCCAGATCCACGATGACCGCGTCCGCCCCGCAGGCGATGGCCTTGGCCACCACCGCCGGCCGGTCGCCCGGCGCGTAGAGCCAGGTCAGGATCACAGTGCCCCCTCGGTGCGCAGGGCGCTGATCTCGGCCCCGGTCAGACCCAGCTCGGTCAGTACCTGGTCGGTGTCCGCGCCGTGCGGGCGGCCCGCCCAGCGGATGCCGCCGGGGGTCTCGGAGAGCCGGAAGAGGATGTTCTGCATCCGCAGCGGGCCGAGCTCCGGGTCCTGGATCTCCGTGACCGTGTCCAGGGCCGCGTACTGCGGATCGGCCATCACGTCCCGGATGTCGTGGACCGGTGCGACGGCCGCCTGCGCCTCCTCGAACGCGGCGACCACCTCCTCGGCCTTGCGGCAGGCGATCCAGCCGCCCACCGCCTCGTCCAGGACGTGCGCGTGGGCGGCCCGCCCGGAACCGGTGGCGAACCAGGGCTCGGCGATCAGCTCCGGCCGCCCCACCAGGCGCACCACCCGCTCGGCGACGGACTGGGCGGAGGTGGAGACCGCCAGCCAGCGGCCGTCGGCGCTGCGGTAGGTGTTGCGGGGGGCGTTGTTGGTGGAGCGGTTCCCGGTGCGCGGCTGGACGAAGCCGAGCTGGTCGTACCAGAGCGGGTGCGGCCCCAGCGCCGTGAGGATCGGCTCGACGATGGCCAGGTCCACGACCTGGCCGTGCCCGGTGCGGTCCCGGCCCGCTAGAGCGGTCATCACCGCGTAGGCGCAGGTCAGCCCGGCGATGGAGTCCGCCAGCCCGAAGGGCGGCAGAGTCGGCGGCCCGTCCGGCTCCCCGGTGATCGCGGCGAAGCCGCTCATCGCCTCGGCGAGGGTGCCGAAGCCGGGGCGGTGGGCGTACGGGCCGTGCTGGCCGAAGGCCGTGACGCGGGCCAGGACCAGGCGCGGATTGGCCGTGGACAGCTCGGGCCAGCCCAGCCCCCACTTCTCCAGGGTGCCGGGGCGGAAGTTCTCGATGACCACGTCGGCGGTGGCCGCGAGGCGCAGCAGGGTGTCCCGGCCGCCGGCGGTGGACAGGTCGAGGGTGATCGTCCGCTTGTTCCGCCCGAGCAGCTTCCACCACAGGCCGATGCCGTCCTTGGCGGGGCCGTGGCCGCGGGAGGGGTCGGCGCGCAGGGGGTGCTCGACCTTGACGACCTCCGCGCCGAAGTCGCCGAGCAGGGTGGCGGCCAGCGGTCCGGCGAACAGCGTGGCGAGGTCGAGGACGCGCAGCCCCAGCAGGGGGCCGTGCCCATGGCCGTGCCCTTGGCCGTGACCTCCCGCCTGCCCCCGCCCCGGCTCCGGCGTCGCGCCCGGCTGCGGGCCGGGGTTCACGACGCGGCTCCGGATGCGGATCCGGAGGCGTCCGCGCCGTGCGGAGCCCGTTCGGCCAGGACCGCCGCCTCGGTCTCGGCGCGGGTCGGCATCGAGTCCTGGGCGCCGGGCCGCTGCACGGACAGCGCCGCCGCCGCGGAGGCCCAGCGCAGCGCCCCGGCCATCGGACGGCCTTCGCCGAGGGCCACGGCCAGCGCGCCGACGAAGGTGTCCCCGGCAGCGGTGGTGTCCACGGCACGGACCCGGGGCGCGGGCACGGACAGCGGCTCCCGGCCGCGGGCCGCGTACAGCACCCCGGCCGCGCCGAGCGTGACCACCACCTCCGGTACGGCCTCCAGCAGGGCCGCCGCGCACCGGCCCGGGTCGGTGAGCCCGGTGAGAGCGGCGGCTTCGTGCTCATTGGGCACCAGCAGGTCGGTCGAGGACAGCAGTTCGGCGGGCAGGGTCTGGGCGGGCGCCGGGGTGAGCACCGTACGGACGCCGTGGGCACGGGCCGCGCGGGCGCCGGCGAGGACGGCCTCCAGGGGGAGTTCGAGCTGCAGGAGCAGGGCGTCGGCGGCGGCGATCCTGCCCTCGTCGCCCGCCTCCAGGCCGGTGACGCGGGCGTTGGCGCCGGGGATGACGACGATGCTGTTGCCGCCTTCGTCGTCCACCGTGATGTGGGCGGTGCCGCTGGCGCCCTCGGCGGTGCGCAGGCCCGAGGTGTCGATGCCGTCGGCGGTGAGCGCGGCGCGCAGCCGTACGCCGAACTCGTCGGCCCCGACGGCGCCGATCATCACCACCCGCGCGCCGCAGCGGGCGGCGGCGACGGCCTGGTTGGCGCCCTTGCCGCCGGGGACGGTGCGGAAGGCGCGACCCGTGACGGTCTCGCCCAGGCGGGGGGCTTTGGGGACGTAGGCGACGAGGTCCATGTTCGTACTGCCGAGCACGGCGATGGCCGTCATGAGCGTGCTGCCTCCTGTGTGGTGAGCCGGTGGGTCAGGTGGGCCAGGGTGTCGAAGCCGATGCCGTCGAAGCCGGGTACGGAGGTGGAGAGCCGGTTCTTGAGGGGGGCGGACCAGCGGTGCGGGACCTCCCCGGTGATCAACGCGCAGAGGGCGCCCGCGGTGGCGCCGTTGGAGTCGGTGTCCCAGCCCCCGGCCACCGCGGAGCAGACGGAACGGGTGAAGTCGCCGTCGGCGTGGGTGAGGGCGGCCGTGATCAGGGCGGTGTTGGGGACGGCGTGCACCCAGTGGTAGTGGCCGTAGCGGGCGTGCAGGCGGTCGACGACACGCTCGAAGTCGGCTTCCTCCCGGGCGGCCCCGATGCCCCAGTGGACGGCCTCGGCGAGGCGGGAGCGGGGCGGCACGACGGCCAGCCCGGCCCGCAGCGCCGTGTGGACGTCGGCGCGGCCGGTGGCGGCGGCGGCCGTGGCGGCGGCGACGAACAGCGCGGCATAGACGCCGTTGCCGGTGTGGGTCAGGGCGGCGTCGCGGTAGGCCTGGGCCGCGGCGGCGGCCGGGTCGCCGGGGTTGGTCCAGCCGTGGACGTCGGCGCGGATGAGCGCGCCGATCCATTCCCGGAACGGATTGCGGTGGGTGGCGGTGGCGGGCGGCTCCAGCCCGAGCAGGAGGTTGCGGTAGGCGACGCGCTCGGCCGTGAAGGTCCGCCCCGCGGGCAGTTCGTCGAGCCAGAGGCGGGCGACGTCGGCGGTGGTGAAGTCCCGGCCGTGCCGTTGGAGCAGGAGCAGGCCGATCAGGGGGTAGTTGAGGTCGTCGTCCTCGGGCATGCCGTCGATGTTCTCGGCGAGGGAGGTGGGGGCGGAGCGGCGGTTCCAGGGGTGGGCGGCCAGCAGCCGCGGCGGGACCCCGCGGGCGGTGAACCAGTCGTCCAGCGGCCAGTTCCCGGCGGCCCGGGCCAGTGCCCGGATGCCGGCGAGCGGCAGCTTCTCGACGGGCTTGCCCAGCAGGCACCCCACGGCCCGCCCGGTCCACGCGGCCTCCAGTCGCCGACGCCCGTCCTCCGATGAGGGACCGACCGGCCCTCCCGGCGCCGGGCTGCCCGGCGCGCGTGCAGCGGGCGGGGGCGGGGGGTACGGGGCGCGGGGAGGGCCCGGTGGCGGTGTGCGGGCCGGCTCCCGGCCCGGGGCGGGGCTGGGCGGGGGCCAGGTCGCGCGGATGGCGGGCCAGGAGTGCGGTTCCGCGGCGGACAACGGGGAGGGGAGGTCGGCCAGCTCGTCCAGGAGACGGGTCGCCAGGGCGCGGAGGGCCGGCGGGGCCGGGACGGGGGAGGCGCCGGCCCGGGCGGGAGCCGGCCGGCCGCCCGCCGCCAGCCACGTCCGCAGCGCCGGCCCGGGATCCCGGCCATCCTCGGCCGCCTGGCGGAGCTCGTGCCCGACGAGGTCCTCCGGCTGGGCCCAGGTGAGCCGTAGCGGCGCGGCCGGCTCGGCCGGGGGGCCGGCGCCGTCCGCCGGCGGCTGCCCTCCCGCCGCGGGGCGGGGGTCCCCCCGGCCGGCGGCCGCGCCGCCCCGGCCGGGCGCCCGGCGGGCCGGGGTCATCGTGCGGTGCTGGTGATCGCGGCGAAGGCCGACTCGTGGGCGCGGCGGCGGGTCCGGTCCCGGGTGAAGACCTCGCGGGCCACCGCCGCCAGCGCCCGGGCGGGGGCGTGCAGGTCCAGCCGGCTGGACTCGGCGACCTGCTTGGACCAGGCGGCCGGAACCGCCTCCTCGCCGCCCAGGGCGCCGGCGAGCGCCCCCGCCATGGTGGCGATGGAGTCGCAGTCCCGGCCGTAGTTGACGGCGCCGAGTACGGAACCCTCGTACGCCCCGTCCGCGATCAGCAGCATCCCGAGCGCGATCGGGAGCTCCTCGATGGAGTGCAGGCGGGAGGGGCGGCGGGCGCCGAGGGAGGGGGCCCGGTAGTCGGGGCCGACCGTGTCGTAGGGGGCGACCGCCGCCCGCAGCGGGGCCAGGGCCGACTCGAAGTCCCGGTGCCGGGAGGCGACCTCCGCGACGGCGGCGACGGCCGCGCGCGTGCCGTCCTTGGCCAGGGCCAGCACGGTGTCCACCACGGAGGCGGCCGTCGCCCCGGGCCGGCACGCGGCCGCCACCGCCGCCGCGAACACCCCCGCCGCCTCCCGGCCGTAGGAGGACTGGTGGGCCCCGGCGACGTCCAGTGCCTCGGCGTACGCGCCCTCCGGATTGCCGGCGTTGACGATGCCGACCGGGGCCATGTACATCGCCGCCCCGCAGTTGACGATGTTGCCGCTGCCTGCCTCGCGGGGGTCGACGTGCCCGTAGTGCAGCCGGGCCACGATCCACTTCTCGGCGAGGAAGATCCGCTGGAGGGGCAGCGCCTCGGCCTCCAGCTCCGGGATCCACCGCGGGGTGGTCATCAGGTCCGGCACCAGGTGCTCGGCGACCGCGTAGGCGTCGAGGTGGTCGCGGACCGCCTCGTAGACCCGTACCAGGGCGTGCGTCATGAGGGTGTCGTCGGTGACGTGCCCGTCCCCTTTGTGGTAGGGGGCGATGGGGCGGGCCGTGCGCCAGTCCTCGTACCAGGGTCCGACGATGCCGTGGACCCGGCCGCCGTGCCGTTCCACGATCTGGTCGGGGCTCCAGCCCTCCACCGGGCCGCCGAGCGCGTCGCCGACGGCGGCTCCGACCAGAGCGCCTGCGGCCCGGTCCTCCAACGTGAGCGTCATGTCTGGATCATCCCTTGTACGAGGCGAGTTCCGTGCGAGCGAGGAGCGCGGCGAGTTCGACGAGATCCGTGCCGGCGAGGCGGGGCAGGACGCAGCCCGACAGGGTGCGGCAGGCTCCGCGCCAGGCGGCGGGGATCGAGTCGCCGCCGCCGAGGGCGCCGGTGAGCGCGCCGGCCAGGGCGGGCGCGGAATCCGCGACGCGGGACAGGCAGGCGGCGGCCGGGACGGCTTCGGCCGCCTTGCCGCGGGCGGCGGTCGCGAGGGCGAGGGCGACGGGGACGGTCTCGGCCGCGGCGATCCCGTAGCTGTAGACGTGGTCGACGATCTCGTGTTCGAGGGTGGGGACGATGGCGAAGGCGCCGCCGGGGCCGCCCGCGCCGGTGTGGGCACGGGCGAGCCCGACGGCGTGCCGGGCGTTGCGCCCGATCTCGGTGGACGCGGGGAGCTGCGCGAGCGCGGCGTCGACGGCGGTGTCGACCCCGGCGCCGGCCAGGGCGGCCGCGAGGGCGGCGGCCATGGCGCGGGCGCCGTGGACGCCGTCGCCGTCCTGGGTGTAGCGGGCGTCGAACTCGGCGAGGTCCGCGGCGGCGCGGGGGTCGCCGGGGTGGACGACGGCGAGCACGCAGGCGCGGACGCAGGCGGCGTCGTCGAAGAAGTGCGGGTTGTCGTGGCCGGTGGCGGGCGGGCGCAGGCCGGCGGCGAGGTTGCCGAGGCCGGCGCGTACGGAGATCCGGGCGCGCAGGGGCAGTACGGCGGACTCGACTTCGGGGGCGCGTTCCGCCGCGGCCGCGACCTCCGAGGCGAGGGCGTTCCAGGCCAGGTCGATGGCCGCGCGCATGCGGCGGGACCGGGAGAGGTCGCTGAGCAGACTTCCGGAGGCGGTGAGAACGGACTCGGCGACGAAGGCCGCCCACTCGGCGTCGTCGGAGGGGCCCAGGCGCAGGGGTTCGGGCGGCTGGTTGAGGGCGATGGGGACGGGGAGGGTGGTGGTGGCGTTCTGCTCGGCGAAGGTGTCCAGCTCGCGGGTGAGGCGGCGGGTCCACTCGGGCATCCGGCTGGCCCGGTGCCGGGCGGCGGGCCAGCCGGCCGCGTCGCCTGCGGCGAGCCCGATGAGCAGCCCTTCGATCCGCCGCCGGTCCGCGTGGCCGGTGCGGCTCACGCGGTCCGCGGGGCTTGGATGGTTCGCCGGGCTCAGGTGGTTCGTGGGGCTCACATGGTTCGCCGGGCTCACGCGGTCCGTGGGGCTCACGTGGTTCGCCGGGTTCGCCGGGTGCGCCGGGGCGGCCGGAGGCCGAGCGGCGACCCGGGCCACCGGGCCCGCCCCGTCGGCCGGGGCGGCGCGTCCGGCGGGGGCCGGGGGGATCGCCGTGCTCACCAGGGTCCAGCCCGGGATGACCGCCGGACCGTGATCGGCCACCAGCCGCACCCCGGCCGCCGCACCCGCCACACCCGCCGGAAGCGCCGGAAGCGCCGGAAGCGCCGGAAGCGCCGGGACGGCCGCGGCCGGCGGGGCCGCGTTCGCCGCGGGGGCCAGGGGGTGCGGGGGGTCGGGTCGGCGGGGGGCGTGGGGTTCGGGGCCGGGAGGCTGGGTCATCGTGGGGCCTCGTATTCCGGGGTGAGGAGGTCCGCGATGTCCAGGACGTGGTAGCCGCGCATCGACGGCAGGCAGCTGCCGCGGACCGGGCCGATCGCCGAGGACCATGCGGCGGGGATCGCGGCGGCCCCCGACAGGGCGCCGGACAGCGCGCCGGCCACCGCCGCCGTGGTGTCCGCGTCGCGGCCCATGTTCACGGCCGTCAGGACGGAGGAGCCGAAGTCGCCGGCGCAGGCGGCGAAGGCGCCGAACGCCAGGCCGACCGCCTCCGGGGCGAGGTCCGTCCAGGGGTAGCCCCCGATGACCACCGCCGAGCGCACCGCCCGTTCCCCGCGCGGGGCGGCGGTGACGGCCCGGCGCAGGGAGCGGGCCGTCCAGGAGTCGGCCGGGATCACCGACAGCGCGGCCGCGACCACCGACGCCGGCCCCGCGCCCCCCATCGCCGCGGCCACTCCCGCCGCGACGGCCTGACCGCCGTAGATGCCCTCCCCGTCGTGGCTGACGCAGCCGTCGATGGCGACCAGCCGAGCCGCCTCCGCCGGGCGGCCCGCCGCGAACACCCCGAACGGCGCCGCCCGCATGGCGAGGCCGTCCGACCACGCGTGCCGGTGCTGCGCCGAGATCGGGGCCGCCAGGCCGCGCCGCAGGTTCTCCAGGGTCCCGCGTTCGGAGAAGCCCGCGCCGCGGAAGGGGCCCTCGTCCAGGTCCGCGATCCAGTGGTGCCAGGCCCGCTCCACGTGGGAGACGGTGAGCGCGGAGCCGTGCCGGGCCAGCAGCAGTCCCGAGAAGATCGCGTACTCGGTGTCGTCCGTGCCCGCCGGGTCCTCCGACACGAACCCCTCGATCCGGCCCCACCGCGCCCGGATCTGCGACGGCTTCATGTTCTCCGCGGGGGCGCCCAGCGCGTCGCCCACCGCGAGTCCCAGCAGCGCGCCCCTGGCCCGTTCGAGGAGGACCTGCGGATTGCATGCGACCAGCTCCATGGCGCGCCTCTCCACTTGGGGGGACTCGTCAAGAGCCCCTGGGGGATTTGTGCCATGTCAGGAGGTTTGTCGCTCGTCGCGAAACACCCCGCACACGCCCCCGTCACCCGGTCGCCGCCCCGCAAAACCCCAGGTAAGTACGGCCTTCCTTGCTGGCGGGGAGCCGAATTCGTGCGTACTTTCGAGGTGTTCCGGGGGAGCGGGACGCCGTTTGACGCTCGTTCGCACAAAAGGGGAGATACACCGCATGTCCATCATCGATGTCGAAGCGCCGCTGCACACCGCCCACCGCGACAACCACACCCACCGCGACGTCAACGGTGGATGGCTGCGGCCGGCCGTCTTCGGTGCGATGGACGGGCTCGTCTCCAACCTCGCCCTCATGACCGGCGTCGCCGGCGGCGCCGTCGCCCCGCACGCCATCGTGATCACGGGCCTGGCCGGCCTCGCGGCCGGCGCCTTCTCCATGGCGGCCGGCGAGTACACCTCCGTCGCCTCGCAGCGCGAGCTCGTCCTCGCCGAACTGGACATCGAGCGCCAGCAGCTGCGCAAGCACCCGGTCGACGAGATGGAGGAGCTGGCCGAGCTGTACGTCTCGCGCGGCGTCGAGCCCCCGCTCGCCCGCGAGGTGGCCATGCAGCTGTCGCGCGACCCCGAGCAGGCACTGGAGATCCACGCCCGCGAGGAACTCGGCATCGACCCCGACGACCTGCCCTCGCCGCTGGTCGCGGCCGTCTCCTCGTTCGGCTCCTTCGCCCTGGGCGCGCTGCTCCCCGTGCTGCCGTACCTGCTCGGTGCCACCTCGCTGTGGCCCGCGGTGCTGCTGGCGCTGGCGGGACTCTTCGCCTGTGGTGCGGTCGTCGCCCGGGTGACGGCCCGTTCCTGGTGGTACAGCGGCCTGCGCCAGCTCCTCCTGGGTGGCGCCGCCGCGGGTGTGACGTACATCCTGGGAACCTGGATCGGCGGAGCCGTAGGCTGACCGCGCAGGGAGTGAGACACTATGCACCGCGCAACATAAGTAGTCCGTTACCCGTCGGTTTCGCTCAGGTGTCCGGCGGGTACCACCACAGGGCTGCGGGCAACGATGCCCGCCCCCTTGCCGGGACCTTCCACCCGTCATCGCGTCCCCGGACCCTTTGAGAGCCCGTGAAGGTCCCCCTTTTCTGCCCCGTGCAGTGTCCGCATGCTGGAATGGCATATCCGCTTCGCGGGATTGTCGTCATCATGTAATCTGCACGAAATTTCGCGGAGGGCCAACGTCGTCCCTCGGTTATGCACATATGCCACGACGACGACGGGAGAGCCGATGCGTTCCGCATCCACGCACTCCGCGACCGGCCCCAGCACCACCGCCTGGTCGCCCATGGACGGTCGCCCCGCCCAGCAGGGCATGTACGACCCGCGCAACGAGAAGGACGCCTGCGGCGTCGGATTCGTGGCGAACCTCACCGGCGAGGCCACCCACACGCTCGTTGAGCAGGCCCTGACCGTTCTGCGGAACCTCGAGCACCGCGGCGCCACCGGCTCCGAGCCGGACTCCGGCGACGGCGCGGGAATCCTCTCCCAGGTGCCGGACGCCTTCCTCCGCGAGGTGGCCGGATTCGAGCTGCCCGAGGCCGGCGCGTACGCCGTCGGCATCGCCTTCCTCCCCGCCGACGGCACCGCACAGGCCGTCGCCGTGGAGCAGATCGAGGCCGCCGCCGCCGAGGAGGGCCTGACGGTCCTGGGCTGGCGCGAGGTCCCGGTCACGCCCGACCTGCTCGGCAACGGCGCCCGCGCCACCATGCCGGCCTTCTCGCAGCTCTTCGTGTCGGGGGCGGGCGCCACCGGCATCGAGCTGGACCGCAAGGCGTTCGTGCTGCGCAAGCGCGCCGAGCGCGAGGCCGGGGTGTACTTCCCCTCGCTCTCCGCCCGCACCATCGTCTACAAGGGCATGCTGACCACCGGCCAGCTCGAGCCCTTCTTCCCGGACCTGTCCGACCGGCGCTTCGCCTCGACGCTCGCCCTGGTCCACTCCCGGTTCTCGACGAACACCTTCCCGTCCTGGCCGCTCGCCCACCCGTACCGCTTCGTCGCGCACAACGGCGAGATCAACACGGTCAAGGGCAACCGCAACTGGATGAAGGCCCGCGAGTCCCAGCTGGCGTCCGACGCGTTCGGCGACGGCGTCCTGGACCGGATCTTCCCCATCTGCACCCCGGACGCCTCCGACTCGGCCTCCTTCGACGAGGTCCTGGAGCTGCTCCACCTCGGCGGCCGGTCGCTGCCGCACAGCGTGCTGATGATGATTCCGGAGGCGTGGGAGAACCACACCTCGATGGCCCCGGCCCGCCGCGCGTTCTACAAGTACCACTCCACGCTGATGGAGCCCTGGGACGGCCCGGCCTGCGTCACCTTCACCGACGGCACCCAGGTTGGCGCGGTCCTGGACCGCAACGGTCTGCGCCCCGGCCGCTACTGGGTCACCGACGACGGCCTCGTCGTCCTCGGCTCCGAGGTCGGCGTGCTCGACATCGACCCGGCCAAGGTCGTCCGCAAGGGCCGTCTGCAGCCCGGCAGGATGTTCCTCGTCGACACCGCCCAGAAGCGGATCATCGAGGACGACGAGATCAAGGACGAGCTGGCCGCCGCCGCGCCGTACGCCGACTGGCTGGAGACCGGCGAGATCGAGCTGTCGGACCTGCCCGAGCGCGAGCACATCGTGCACACCCACGCCTCGGTCACCCGCCGCCAGCAGACCTTCGGCTACACCGAGGAAGAGCTGCGCGTCATCCTCGCGCCGATGGCCCGTACCGCCGGCGAACCGCTCGGCTCCATGGGCACCGACTCCCCGATCGCGGCCCTCTCCGAGCGCCCCCGGCTGCTCTTCGACTACTTCACCCAGCTCTTCGCGCAGGTCACCAACCCGCCGCTGGACGCCATCCGCGAGGAGCTCGTCACCTCGCTGCTGTCCTCGATCGGCCCGGAGTCCAACCTCCTGGAGCCGACCGCCGCGTCCTGCCGCAGTGTCACGCTGCCGTTCCCGGTGATCGACAACGACGAGCTGGCCAAGCTCATCCACATCAACGCCGACGGCGACATGCCGGGCATGAAGGCCGCCACCCTCTCGGGCCTGTACCGGGTCTCGGGCGGTGCCGAGGCGCTGGCCGCGCGGATCGCCGAGATCCGTACCGAGGCCGACGCCGCCATCGCGGCCGGCGCCCGCCTGATCGTCCTCTCGGACCGCCACTCGGACGCCGAGCACGCGCCGATCCCGTCGCTGCTGCTCACCTCCGCCGTGCACCACCACCTCATCGCCACCAAGCAGCGCACCCAGGTGGGCCTGCTCGTCGAGGCCGGTGACGTCCGCGAGGTCCACCACGTCGCCCTGCTCATCGGCTACGGCGCGGCCGCGGTCAACCCGTACCTCGCCATGGAGTCCGTCGAGGACCTGCTGCGCGCCGGTACCTTCCTCTCCGGCCTGGAGCCGGAGCAGGCCATCAAGAACCTGATCTACGCGCTCGGCAAGGGCGTCCTGAAGGTCATGTCCAAGATGGGCATCTCGACCGTCGCCTCCTACCGCGGCGCCCAGGTCTTCGAGGCCGTCGGCCTGAACGACGAGTTCGTCGAGACCTACTTCAGCGGCACCGCCACCAAGATCGGCGGCGCGGGCCTGGACGTCATCGCCAAGGAGGTGGCCGCGCGCCACGCCAAGGCGTACCCCGCCTCGGGCATCGCGGCCACGCACCGCGCGCTGGAGATCGGCGGCGAGTACCAGTGGCGCCGGGAGGGCGAGCCGCACCTGTTCGACCCGGAGACGGTCTTCCGCCTCCAGCACGCCACCCGCAACCGCCGGTACGACATCTTCCGGCAGTACACGGACCGCGTGAACGAGCAGTCCGAGCGCCTGATGACGCTCCGCGGCCTGTTCGGCTTCAAGAGCGACCGCCCCTCCATCCCCGTGGACGAGGTCGAGTCGGTCTCCGAGATCGTCAAGCGCTTCTCCACCGGCGCCATGTCGTACGGCTCCATCTCCAAGGAGGCGCACGAGACCCTCGCCATCGCCATGAACCAGCTGGGCGCCAAGTCCAACACCGGCGAGGGCGGCGAGGACCCGGACCGCCTGTACGACCCGGCGCGCCGCTCCTCCATCAAGCAGGTCGCCTCCGGCCGCTTCGGTGTCACGAGCGAGTACCTGGTCAACGCGGACGACATCCAGATCAAGATGGCGCAGGGCGCCAAGCCCGGCGAGGGCGGCCAGCTGCCCGGCCACAAGGTCTACCCGTGGGTCGCCAAGACCCGGCACTCCACCCCGGGCGTCGGCCTGATCTCCCCGCCGCCGCACCACGACATCTACTCCATCGAAGACCTCGCTCAGCTGATCCACGACCTCAAGAACGCCAACCCGGCCGCCCGCATCCACGTGAAGCTGGTCTCCGAGGTCGGCGTGGGCACGGTCGCCGCGGGTGTCTCCAAGGCGCACGCGGACGTCGTCCTGATCTCCGGCCACGACGGCGGTACGGGCGCCTCCCCGCTCACCTCGCTCAAGCACGCGGGCGGCCCCTGGGAGCTCGGCCTGGCCGAGACCCAGCAGACCCTGCTGCTCAACGGGCTGCGCGACCGCATCGTCGTCCAGACCGACGGCCAGCTCAAGACCGGCCGCGACGTGGTCATCGCGGCGCTGCTCGGCGCCGAGGAGTTCGGCTTCGCGACCGCGCCGCTCGTCGTCTCCGGCTGCGTCATGATGCGCGTCTGCCACCTGGACACCTGCCCGGTCGGCATCGCCACGCAGAACCCGGTGCTGCGCGACCGGTTCTCCGGCAAGCCCGAGTTCGTCGTCAACTTCTTCGAGTTCATCGCGCAGGAGGTGCGCGAGCTCCTCGCCGAGCTGGGCTTCCGCACGATCGAGGAGGCCGTCGGCCACGCCGAGCTGCTCGACACCACCAAGGCCGTCTCGCACTGGAAGGCGCAGGGCCTCGACCTGGAGCCGCTCTTCTACGTGCCCGAGCTGCCCGAGGGCGCGGTCCGCCACGCCCTCATCGAGCAGGACCACGGTCTGGAGAAGGCCCTCGACAACGAGCTCGTCGAGCTCGCGGCCGACGCGCTGAACGCCGAGTCCGCCGAGGCGGCCCTGCCGGTCCGCGCGCAGGTCTCGATCCGCAACATCAACCGGAC
The DNA here is from genome assembly GCF_056430495.1 of Streptomyces sp. NPDC045967. NCBI lineage: Bacteria > Bacillati > Actinomycetota > Actinomycetes > Kitasatosporales > Streptomycetaceae > Streptomyces > Streptomyces sp. NPDC045967. The sequence continues at coordinate 681,326 of NZ_JBWKLE010000001.1, forward strand.
CGTCGGCACGATGCTCGGCCACCACGTCACCAAGAAGTTCGGTGGCGCGGGCCTGCCCGACAACACCATCGACCTGACCTTCACCGGGAGCGCCGGCCAGTCCTTCGGCGCCTTCGTGCCCAAGGGCATCACCCTGCGCCTGGAGGGCGACGCCAACGACTACGTCGGCAAGGGCCTGTCGGGCGGCCGGATCGTGGTCCGCCCCGACCGCGGCGCCGACCACCTCGCCGAGTACTCCACCATCGCCGGCAACACCATCGGCTACGGGGCCACCGGCGGCGAGATGTTCCTGCGCGGCCGCACCGGCGAGCGCTTCTGCGTCCGCAACTCCGGCGCCCTGGTCGTCTCGGAGGGCGTGGGCGACCACGGCTGCGAGTACATGACCGGCGGAACCGCGGTCGTCCTCGGTGAGACGGGCCGCAACTTCGCGGCCGGCATGTCGGGCGGCGTCGCGTACGTCATCGACCTGGACCCGGCCAACGTCAACGTCGGCAACGCCGGCGCCGTCGAGACCGCGCTGTCCGACGCGGACAAGCAGTGGCTGCACGATGTGGTGCGCCGCCACGAGGAGGAGACCGGCTCGACCGTCGCCGCGAAGCTCCTCGCTGACTGGACCGCCGCGGCGGACCGCTTCAGCAAGATCATCCCGACCACGTACAAGGCAGTGCTCGCCGCCAAGGACGCCGCTGAGCTGGCCGGACTCTCGGAGTCCGAGACCACCGAGAAGATGATGGAGGCGGCGACCCATGGCTGACCCGAAGGGCTTCCTCACCACCCCGCGCGAGACCGCCTGCTCCCGTCCCGTGGCCGAACGGCTGAAGGACTGGAACGAGGTCTACGCCCCGGGCTCGCTGCTGCCGATCATCAGCAAGCAGGCCGGCCGCTGCATGGACTGCGGCATCCCGTTCTGCCACAACGGCTGCCCGCTGGGGAACCTGATCCCCGAGTGGAACGACTTCGCGTACCGCGAGGACTGGTCGGCGGCCTCCGAGCGGCTGCACGCCACGAACAACTTCCCGGAGTTCACCGGGCGGCTGTGCCCGGCCCCGTGCGAGTCGGCGTGCGTGCTGGGCATCAACCAGCCGGCCGTGACGATCAAGAACGTCGAAGTCTCGATCATCGACAAGGCGTGGGACAACGGGAACGTCACCCCCCAGCCGCCGGAGCGGCTGTCGGGCAAGACGGCCGCGGTCATCGGCTCCGGCCCGGCGGGTCTCGCCGCGGCCCAGCAGCTGACCCGGGCCGGGCACACCGTCGTGGTGTACGAGCGCGCCGACCGCGTCGGCGGGCTGCTGCGCTACGGCATCCCCGAGTTCAAGATGGAGAAGGTGCACATCAACCGCCGCATCGAGCAGATGCGCGCGGAGGGCACCAAGTTCCGCACCGGCATCGAGGTCGGCCGCGACATCACCGCCACCGACCTGCGCAAGCGGTTCGACGCGGTGGTCATCGCGGCGGGCGCCACCGTCTCGCGCGACCTGCCGGTCCCGGGCCGCGAGCTGAACGGCATCCACTTCGCGATGGAGTACCTGCCGCTCGCGAACAAGGTCCAGGAGGGCGACTTCATGGCGCCCCCCATCACGGCCGAGGGCAAGCACGTGGTCGTCATCGGCGGCGGCGACACCGGCGCGGACTGCGTCGGCACCGCCCACCGCCAGGGCGCGGCCTCGGTCACGCAGCTGGAGATCATGCCGAAGCCCGGCGAGGACCGCAGCGCCAACCAGCCGTGGCCGACGTTCCCGATGCTGTACAAGGTCACCTCGGCGCACGAGGAGGGCGGCGAGCGGGTCTACTCCGTCTCCACCACCCACTTCGAGGGCGACGAGGACGGCAACGTCCAGGCCCTGCACCTGGTCGAGGTCGAGTTCGTCGACGGCAAGCTCGTCCAGAAGCCCGGCACCGAGCGCGTCCTCCCGGCGCAGCTCGTCACCCTGGCGATGGGCTTCACGGGCACCGACCGGGCCAACGGCCTGGTGGAGCAGTTCGGCCTGGCGATGGACGCCCGCGGCAACATCGAGCGCGACGCCTCCTACGCGACGAACGTCGACGGCGTGTTCGTCGCGGGCGACGCGGGCCGCGGCCAGTCGCTCATCGTCTGGGCCATCGCGGAGGGCCGCTCGGCCGCCCGCGGGGTGGACCGCTTCCTGACGGGCACGAGCGCCCTCCCGTACCCGGTCAAGCCGACGGACCGCTCCCTGACGGTGTAACGGACCGGCGCACCACGCCGACCGGACGCCGTGCTCGCACCGCTCGGCCGTGGGCGGCCTCCCGGGCTTCGCCCGGCTGCGCCGGCCTTCGGCCGTCGGTGCGCGGCTCAGGCCGCGGCAGTACCCCTCCCTGCGGGGAGGACCCCTCATACGGTCCGCACAACGTGGTGCGGAATTCGACACCGCGCCCGCCACGACTCCTTCTTGACGCCGTGCTCGCACCGCTCGGCCGTGGGCGGCCTTCCGGGCTTCGCCCGGCTGCGCCGGCCTCCGGCCGTCGGTGCGCGGCTCAGGTCGCGGCAGTACCCCTCCCTGCGGGGAGGACCCCTCATACGGTCCGCACAACGTGGTGCGGAATTCGACACCGCGCCCGCCATGTCCCCGACCAGGGATGGCGGGCGCGGTGGCGTGTGGCGGCGGGTCGTTCAGGGCCCGGTGTTCGTCGGGGGACGGGGCCGGGGTGGAATCGCTCGTGCGGGTGAGGTGTCGGGGACGGGGTGGGGGGTTTCGCGGGTCCGGGCGGGCTTCGGTTGGGGGTCGGGGTGGCCGGCGCGGGGGATGGGCCGTTCGGAGCACGCGGCGTTCGGCTGGTTCCGGTTGCGCGCGCCGCCGTCTGGTACCCATCCGGATCATGCCCCCCGTGCGAACGCTGCTGAGCGGCCTCCACGCAGCGGGAATGCACCGGCCGGGCCGACACGTTGCACCTCGAACCCCTCGACGGGGCGCCGCCGCGCGCCGACGTCCCCACCTTCGCCGTGTACTCCGGGAGCACACTGCCCGACGCGCCGCCCGGGACCGACAGCAACGAACTGCGGTACGCCCTGCTCCGGCGCGGGATCATGGCCACCCTGTCGTACGGGGCCGCGCCCGACTCCGTCCGCCGGGTCCTGGCCCGTGCCCGTGCCGTGCCGGCCGGCGCCCCCGCGGCCCCGGCCCGGCCGCACCCCCCGCCGAGCCCGCCGCCGACGGCGCCGCGCCCCGCGACGCCCAGCGCGCCCTCACCGGCGAGGGCTTCGACGCCTGCACCGCCCCCACCCAGAAGGCCATGGACGCCTGGCGCGCCGCCTCCCCCTTCCAGGCGGCCAGGCGGTCGGCTTCTACATCGGCGGCCGCGCCCGGGCCTGCGCCCAGCCGCAGCTCACCGCCGACTGGGTCCGGCGGGAGGCCGGGGCGGGCTGGCACCTCATGCCCATCTGGGTGGGCCCGCAGCCCTGGCGCAGCGCCGCCACCGGCCTGTCCACCGACCCCGCCGAGGCCGCCGACCAGGGCCGGTCCGCCGCCGACGGCACCGTGGCCGCCGCCGCGTCGCTCGGCCTGCCCGCGGACACGACACGGTCCTCTACAACGACGTGGAGAACTACTCCGACCGCCAGACCTGGGACGCCCCGGTCGTCGCCTACCTGACCGCCTGGACGGTCCGGTTGCACGAGCTCGGCTACCGCTCCGCCGCCTACGTCTCGGCCGGCTCCGGTGCCAAGGCGCTGAGCGCCCACCACCGCCAGGCCCCCGAGGAGGTGCCGGACGTGCTGTGGGTCGCCCGCTGGAACGGGGCCGCCTCCGTCACCGACGCCGACATGGGCTGCCCGCCGGCACCCCCCGGTGGGCCGGCCGGCGGCGCGCCCACCAGTTCCGCGGCGACCACGACGCCACCTACGGCGGGGTCACCCTCACCATCGACCGCAACTGGGTCGACGTGGATCGCGCGGCCCTGGGGACCGGCGGGATCCTCCCGCTCAGCTAGGACCGGCGGGCGGGTCCACGCGCGGGGGCTCGTCGTCGTTGCCCCGGCGGACCGTGCGCAGGCCGCCCGCCGGGGTCCACGACCGCAGTACCAGCTCATCGCCGTCCACGTCGGTGCGGACGACTTCCGTGAGCTCGGCGTGGAAGAGGTGGAAGGGGTGCGGGGTGTCCGCCTCCTCCGCGTACCGGTGCAGTTCGGGCGGGTCGACCACCTCCACCGCCCGCCCGGAGATCCGTACGTCCCCGTCCGGCATCGCGTCGCCCGCACCCGGATTGGCGTGCAGCGCGAAGCGCGGGTCGCGCTGCAGGTCCTTGGCCTTCATCGAGCCCGGCATCATCCCCAACCACAGCTCCCCGCCGCGGATGTCCACGGTCAGCCCGGTCACACGCGGGGAGCCGTCCTTGCGGAGGGTGGCGAGGACGTGGTGCGGGTACTGCAGGAAGCGGTCCCGGACGGCCGCCGCGAGCTCCGGCTCCGCCTTCTCGAACGCTGCCCAGTTGTTCGTCGTCGTCATGCGTCCATCAAAGCCGCAGCCACCGACGCCCGCCGCTTCAGACGCGCACGATGCCCGCGCCGCGTGCCGCCACCAGCCAGGCCGGAAACTCGCCGAGCAGGCGGTCGTACAGCTCCGGAGCGGGGACCGCGCGCGGATCGCGGCCCGCGTGGAAGTAGCCGGCATTGTCCACGACGCGCCGGGACGGAACCGGCAGTTCGTCCAGTCGGCGCAGGAAGTCGAACTGCGTGCTGCGCGTGTCTCCGAAGCCGATGAACTGCCAGAAGAGCGGCAGCCGGGCCGCCTTGCACAGGTACTTCTCCGCCGCGTGTTTGCTGACCGGTCCGCCGTCGGTCTGGAAGACGACGAGGGCCGGGTGGGTGGACCCCGAGTCGAGGTAGTGGTCGATCACCGCGTCCATCGCCACGTGGTAGGACGTCTTGCCCATGTGGCCGAGGCGCGAGGCGATCTCGGTGACCCTCCCCTCGTACCCGGCGAGGGAGATCTCCTCCAGTGCGTCGATGTCCGTGGAGAAGAAGACCACCGGCACCACGGCGTCGTCGTCCAGGTGCGCGGACAGGCCCAGCACCCGGTCGGCGAGGGCCTGCACGCTGCCGTCCTCGTAGTAGGGGCGCATCGAACCGGAGTAGTCCAGGACCAGGTAGACCGCGGCACGCCCGCCCTCCAGGCCGTACTTGCGCAGGGAGGCCCCTGCGCTCTTGTACAGGCTCACGAGAGCCGGGGCCGTCTCCTCGACCTTGCGGAGGCTGATCGCGCTGCCCGTCATGGCGCCGAGACTACGGGTGCCTGACGGGCTCCGTGGTCGGTGCGGCGAGATCGGGCCGCGACCGCGCCGTGCAGCGGGCCTTCCGCTCTTCTCTGTGACGGCCGGTACACCGCGCGAGGGAAGCGGTGACCGGGGTGGGTGCGCCGGGCCGGCGGTGGCCGCGGGTTCGGGCCGCCCGGTTCCTCGAACCCTCGGCGCCCGCGCCCTGCCCCCTCCCGGGATCCGGCCGGCAGGGCGGGGGCGGGGCAGGGAGGAGCCGGGAGGCAGGGCTACTTGATCGTGTACGAGCACCCCTTCGTGCTCGTGACGCCGTCGCTCTCCGCGACCTTCTTGCCGTCGACCTTGATGACGCACGGGGCCTGCTGGAGTTTGCCCCCGGCGCCGGTGATCGTGCCCGGCACGACGTTCACCAGGTAGCCCACCTTCTGCTCCGCGGCGGTGAGTTCGACCGTGCCGCTCTTCGTCCAGGGCAGGGTCTGCTGCTCGAAGCCGCTGTCGACGCCGCTGTACATGACCGCCGTCCTGCCCGTACCGCCGACCTCCAGGGTCACTTGGTGGGTCGCGCCGCCGGTCTTCGCCGGCGGCGCCGACGGTGCGGACGAGGCCGGGCCGGGGGACGAAGCCGCCGGCTTTCCGCCGTCCGCCGCCGGCTCGGCCGCACCCCCGCAGCCGGTGAGCAGCGCCGCTGTGGCCGCCGCGGCGCACAGCGTCATCCCGGTCGTCGTCCTTCGCATGGTTCCCGTACCTCACCGTTCGTGCTTCGCGCTTCGTCGTGCGTCCTGCGTCGTGCGCACCCCGGGATCCCATCACATCCCCTGCCCGTTCAGCGCGTTGGCTTCGGACGAGCCTGCGCGCACCATGGCCGCATGACGCCACGTGCCCGGTCCTTCGACGCCGCCGCCGCGCTGTACGCCGCGAACCGGCCCGGTTATCCCCCCGCCCTCTTCGACGCCGTCGAGGAGGTCGCCGGCCGGCCCCTCGCCGGGGCACGGGTCGCCGACGTGGGAGCGGGGACCGGGATCGCGACCGGGCTGCTGCGGGCCCGCGGGGCCGAGGTCGTCGCCGTCGAGCCGGGGGACGGGATGGCCGCCGAGTTCCGGCGGGCCCACCCGCGGATCCCCGTCGTGCGCGGCGACGGCGACCGGCTGCCGCTCGCGGGCGCCTCCTTCGACTTCGTCACCTACGCGCAGGCCTGGCACTGGACCGACCCCGCACGCTCCGTCCCCGAGGTGCGCCGGGTGCTGCGCCCCGGCGGCGCGCTCGCCCTGTGGTGGAACGACCCGGACCTGCGCGTGCCGTGGATCGCCGCCCAGGACGCCCGGATCCGCGAGCGCGTGGCGGCGGTCGGGCTGCCCGCCCGCGAGTCCCTGGCCGGGATCGACGTCACCACCCGGGAGGTCCGCTGGTCGCGTCGGGTCCCGCTGGAGGTCCATCTCGCCAACCACGCCAGCCACTCCGCGTTCCTCCTCCTCGGCGCGGACGGCACGGGGGAGTTCCTGGCGGCCGAGCGGGAGCGGCTGCTGGGCCTCTTCCCCGACGGGGCGGTCGAGGAGTCCTACGTCGTCACCCTGCACGTGGCCCGGAGCGCGAGCTGAACGCAAGGCCGCGGGCGGGTGGTGCGCACTGCCCGGTCAGCGCCGCCGTGCTCGCAGCACCTCCGCCCGGCAGGCCGCGGGCGCGCCCCACGCGTCACGCAGCGGGCGGGCCTTGCGCAGCCACAGCGACAGGTCCAGCTCCTGCGTGTAGCCGACCGCCCCGTGCACCTGCAGGGCCGTCCGCGCCGCCGCGTACGCCGCCTCGCCCGTGGCGAGCTTCGCCGCGGCCACGTCCCCCGGGTCCGTCGACAGCGCCGCCGCCCACAGCAGGGGCCGGGCGAACTCCAGTGCCAGCAAGGTGTCCGCCAGCCGGTGCTTGACCGCCTGGAAGGAGCCGATCGGCACACCGAACTGCGTGCGCTGCTTCGCGTACTGCACCGTGCTCGCCAGCAGCGCCTCGCCCACCCCCAGGCATTGGGCCGCCGTCAGCAGCCGCGCCCAGCGGGCGGCCCGCTCCGCCGCCGCCCTCACGGCCGGACCCGCCGCGAGGAGTTCCCCGGGGGCCGGGACGAAGAGCCGGCGGGCCGGGTCCAGGGAGGCCAGGACGAAGTTGTCCGCCGCCCGCGGCGACAGGTGCAGGCCGCCCGCCGCCGACACCGTGAACACGTGCGTGGCCGCGTCGGCGTCCAGGGCGTAGGGGCCGCCGCCGGGCAGGGTCAGCGCGGCCCGGCTCGCGCCCGACACCAACCCCGGGACGAACCGTTTCGCCAGTGCCTCGTCCCCCAGACCGGACAGCAGCACCGACGCGGCCGCCGTCTCCACCACCGGCCCCGGCACCCCGGCCCGGCCCAGCTCCACGAAACCGAGCGACAGCTCGACCGGCAGCAGGCCCGCGCCGTCCCACTCCTCCGGCGCGGCCGGTGCGAACAGGCCCGCGTCCGCGAGGCGGGACCACAGCGCCAGCCCGGGCCCGTGCTCGCCGTCCGCCCAGGCCCGGACGGCGGCCGGCACGTCCGCGCCCGCCAGCAGCGAGCGCAGCGTACGGGCGAAGTCCGACTGCTCGTCCGTCGGCAGGAAGCGCATCAGCGGCGGCCCTTCGGCAGGCCGAGCAGCCGCTCGGCGATGATGTCGCGCTGGATCTCGTTGGTCCCGGCGTAGATCGTCCCGGCCAGCGAGAAGACCCACGGTTCGGCCCACGCGCCCTGCGCCAGCTCCGCGTCCGCGCCCAGCAGGTCCAGTGCCGTCTCGTGCAGGGCGATGTCGTACTGCGACCAGAACACCTTGTTCAGGCTGGACTCGGCGCCGCTCGCACCCCCCGCCGCGAACCGGGAGGCGGCGGCCCAGGTGAACAGCTCGTAGGCGCGCGCCCCGACCACGGCGTCCGCCACCCGGTCCCGCAGCGCGGTGTCCGCGGGGTCGCCGGCCGACTCCCACAGCGCGACCAGGCGCTCCGCGGCCGCCAGGAAGCGGCCCGGGGAGCGCAGTGTCAGACCCCGCTCGTTGCCCGTCGTCGACATCGCGATCCGCCAGCCCTGCCCCGGTTCGCCGATCACGTCCTCGTCCGGTACGAAGACCCCGTCCAGGAAGAGTTCCGCGAAGGCGGGCTTGCCGTCCAGGCGGCCGATGGGCCGCACGGTCACGCCCGGCGCCCGCAGGTCGAACATCAGATACGTCAGCCCCTGGTGCGGTTTCGGCGCGTCCGGGTCCGTGCGGAAGATGCCGAAGGCGCGGTCCGCGAAGGCGGCCCGCGAGGACCAGGTCTTCTGCCCCGACAGCAGCCAGCCGCCGTCGGTGCGCACCGCCCGGGAGGTGAGCGAGGCGAGGTCGGAGCCCGCCTCCGGCTCCGACCACGCCTGCGCCCAGACCACCTCGCCGCCGGCCATCGACGGCAGCACCCGCGCCCGCTGCTCGTCGCTCGCGTGGTCGAAGAGGGTGGGGGCGAGGAGGCTGATGCCGTTCTGCGAGACGCGGCCGGGCGCGCCCGCCGCCCAGTACTCCTCCTCGAAGACCAGCCACCTGACGAGGTCCGCGCCCCGGCCGCCGTACTCCTCGGGCCAGGACACCACCGCCCAGCGGTCCGCGTGCAGCAGCGCCTCCCACTCCCGGTGCGCCGCGAACCCCCGCGCCGTCTCCAGGGAGGGCAGGGGGGAGGCGGGGACGTGGGCGGCCAGCCAGGCCCGTGCCTCGGCCCGGAAGGCCGCCACCTCCGCCGTCTGGGTCAGGTCCATCGCGCGTGCCCGCCTCCTTGGACGCCGGCGCGGGACGACGCCCCACGCTTCCCTAACAAGTGTTTGGTAGGTTAACGTACGGCCATGAGCAGCGTCGAGGAGTTCGCGTGAACGAGCCCCGCTACACCCCCGGCCACCACCTGCTGAAGGACCGCACCGCCGTCATCACCGCCGCCGCCGGGGCCGGGATCGGCGGCGCCACCGCCCGCCGCTTCCTGGAGGAGGGCGCCCGGATCGTCATCGGAGACGCCCACGCCCGCCGCCTGAAGGAGACCGAGGAGGCGCTCGCCGCCGAGTTCGGCGCCGGCCGCGTCACCTCCCTGCCCTGCGACGTCACCGACGAGGAACAGGTGCGGGCGCTGTTCGCGCACGCCGAGCAGGCCCACGGCGGCCTCGACGTCGTCGTCAACAACGCCGGCCTCGGCGGCACCGCCGACCTCGTCGACATGAGCGACGAGCAGTGGTCCCGCGTCCTCGACGTCACCCTCAACGGCACCTTCCGCTGCACCCGGGCCGCGCTGCGCTCGCTGAAGGCGGCCGGCCGGGGCGGCGTCGTCGTCAACAACGCCTCCGTCGTCGGCTGGCGCGCCCAGACCGGCCAGGCCCACTACGCCGCCGCCAAGGCCGGCGTCATGGCCCTGACCCGCTGCGCCGCGCTGGAGGCCGCCGCGTTCGGGGTACGGGTCAACGCCGTCGCGCCGAGCCTGGCCATGCACCCGCACCTGGTGAAGGTCACCAGCGAGGAGCTGCTCGCCGAACTCACCGCCCGGGAAGCCTTCGGCCGCTACGCCGAGCCCTGGGAGGTCGCCAATGTCATCGTCTTCCTGGCCAGCGGCTACTCGTCCTACATGACGGGCGAGACGGTCTCCGTCAGCAGCCAGCACTGCTAGGGCGTGTCTTTCGGATCGCGCCGGGCCCGCGGCGTCCGGCACCCCACCTCGAGGCGTTCTCGCCGGTCGCCGATGCTCCGCATCGGCTCCCTCCTCGGCCTTGCGATGCACGGCACCGGACGCCGCGGACTGATCCGGCCTGATTCGAAAGACACGCCTGGCAGCACAATGGGCCCGTGCCTACGAACAAGTCGACGAACCAGCCGGCGGCCGGCCCGGCCCCGAAGAAGAAGGCGCAGGTGACGCCCTCCCCCGAGCGGCGGCGCGAGCTCCTCGACACGGCGGCCGAGGTTTTCGCCGCCCAGGGCTACAACGCCACGACCGTCCGCAAGATCGCCGACGCCGCCGGGATGCTCGCCGGCAGTCTCTACTACCACTTCGATTCCAAGGAGTCGATGCTCGACGAGATCCTCTCCGCCTTCCTCACCGAGCTCTGGGAGGGCTACGACGCCGTCCTGGCCGCCGGGCTCGGCCCCAGGGAGACCATCGAGGCCCTGGTCACCGAGTCCTTCCGGGAGATCGACCGGCACCGCGCCGCCGTCGCGATCTACCAGAAGGAGAGTCGCACCCTGTCCGCGCAGCCCCGCTTCCACTACCTCTCCGACTCGCAGCAGAAGTTCGAGAAGGCCTGGCTGGGGACGCTGGAGCGGGGGGTCGCCGCGCGGGTCTTCCGTGCCGACCTCGACATCCGCCTCACCTACCGCTTCGTACGCGACACGGTGTGGGTGGCGGCCTCCTGGTACCGGCCGGGCGGCCAGCACAGTCCCGAGGAGATCGCCCGGCAGTACCTGTCGATGGTGCTGGACGGGATCGCCGTACGCCCCTGAAACCCCCGAGGAGTCGCCATGCCCGAGGCCTACATAGTCGACGCCGTACGCACCCCCGTGGGGAGGCGCGGCGGCGGCCTGTCCGGCGTCCACCCCGCCGACCTCGGCGCACACGTGCTCAAGGCGCTGGTCGAACGCTCCGGGGTGGACCCGGCCGCCGTCGAGGACGTGGTCTTCGGCTGCCTCGACACGGTGGGCCCGCAGGCCGGCGACATCGCCCGCACGGCATGGCTCGCGGCCGGGCTGCCGCAGGAGGTGCCGGGCGTCACCGTCGACCGGCAGTGCGGCTCCTCGCAGCAGGCCGTGCACTTCGCCGCGCAGGCCGTGCTCTCCGGCACCCAGGACCTGGTGGTCGCCGGGGGCACCCAGAACATGTCGATGATCCCGATCGCCTTCGCCTCCCGGCAGGCCGCCGAGCCGCTCGGCCTCACCGAGGGCCCCTACGCCGGATCGTCGGGCTGGCGCGCCCGGTACGACGACGCCCCGGTGAACCAGTTCCACGGCGCACAGCTGATCGCCGAGAAATGGGGGATCTCGCGGCGCGACATGGAGGAGTTCGCGCTCAGCTCCCACCGGCGGGCGGTCCGCGCGATCGACGAGGGCCGGTTCGCCGGGGAGACGGTGGCCTACGGGAGCGTCGCGGTGGACGAGGGCCCCCGCCGGGACACCACCCTGGAGAAGATGGCGGGGCTGCGGCCGGTGGTCGAGGGCGGCACCATCACCGCGGCCGTCTCCTCACAGGTCTCCGACGGCGCGGCGGCCCTGCTGATCGCCTCCGAACGGGCGGTGCGGGAACACGGCCTGCGGCCGCGGGCCCGCGTCCACCACCTCTCCGTCCGGGGCGAGGACCCCATCCGCATGCTGTCGGCCCCGATCCCGGCCACGGCCCACGCGCTGAAGAAGACCGGCATGGCGCTGGCCGACATCGACCTGGTGGAGATCAACGAGGCCTTCGCCCCGGTGGTCCTGGCCTGGCTGAAGGAGACCGGGGCCGACCCGGAGAAGGTCAACGTCAACGGCGGGGCGATCGCCCTCGGGCACCCACTGGGCGCGACCGGCGCGAAGCTGATGACGACGCTGCTGCACGAACTGGAGCGCACCGGGGGGCGCTTCGGCCTGCAGACCATGTGCGAGGGCGGCGGCCAGGCCAATGTGACGATCATCGAGAGGCTGTAGTTCCGCTCGAGGATGGCCCGGACCGGCTCCTGCGGGGTCCGGGCCTTCCCGACATCCGGGGCACAGGTCACATTCTTCGATTGGACAGGGCCGGGGAAAGGTGTGCTAGCTTAGAGCTCGTTGCAGTTGTGGTACCCATGAACTTTATGTGGCGCCTGACGGGAATGTTCCGCAGGCGTTTTTATTGTTTTTGCCGGAGTCTCCGGATGGGGCCCTTGCCGCCTATTCAGGAGATTTAACATGGCACTTGGCACCGTGAAGTGGTTCAACTCGGAAAAGGGCTTCGGCTTCATCGAGCAGGACGGTGGCGGTCCGGACGTGTTCGCCCACTACTCGAACATCGCCACCCAGGGCTTCCGTGAGCTCACCGAGGGCCAGCGCGTGTCCTTCGACGTCACCCAGGGCCAGAAGGGCCCCCAGGCGGAGAACATCCTCCCCGCCTAAGTTTTCCAGCATGCCGGGGTCCGCACCGCGAGGTGCGGGCCCCGGCTTGTCTGCTGTCTCGACTTTTGTTGTACCTGCCGGTCCCAGGAGGGCTTTCTCGCATGACCAGCTCCAGCTCCGCACGACCCAGCCGCCGCCCCGCCCGGGGCCGAGGTGCGGCCCAGGGACGTCCGAAGACTGGCGCGGGACGGCAGAAGTCCGCCCCCGCCCCCCGGCCGCAGGAATTCACCATGCCCGAGCCGGCCGCTCCGGCGCTGCCGCCGGTCGCCGCGTTCGAGGACATGGACATGCCCGAGGCGCTGCTGAAGACCCTCGCCGCCCAGGGCGTCACCGAGCCGTTCCCCATCCAGGCCGCCACGCTGCCGAACTCCCTCGCCGGCCGCGACCTGCTCGGCCGCGGCCGCACGGGCTCCGGCAAGACGCTGGCCTTCGGCCTGGCCCTGCTGGCCCGCACCGCCGGTCACCGCTCCCAGCCCAAGCAGCCGCTCGCCCTGGTCCTCGTGCCCACCCGTGAGCTCGCGCAGCAGGTCACCGACGCCCTGGCCCCCTACGCCACCGCCGTCAACCTGCGCATCGCGACCGTCGTCGGCGGCATGTCGATCAACCGGCAGTCCGGCGCCCTGCGCCGCGGCGCCGAGGTGCTCGTCGCCACCCCCGGCCGTCTGAAGGACCTCATCGACCGCGGTGACGCCGACCTCTCGCAGGTCGCGATTACCGTCCTCGACGAGGCCGACCAGATGACCGACATGGGCTTCATGCCGCAGGTCACCGCCCTGCTCAAGCAGGTACGGCCCGAGGGCCAGACCATGCTGTTCTCGGCGACGCTGGACAAGAACATCGACAAGCTCGTCAAGATGTTCCTGCACGACCCGGTCGGCCACTCCGTCGACCCCTCGGCCGGCGCCGTCACCACGATGGAGCACCACGTCCTGTACGTCATGGACGAGACCGACAAGAAGGCCGTGGTGACGCGCATAGCGGCTCGCGACGGCCGGGTGATCATGTTCGTCGACACCAAGCGCGGGGTCGACCGCATGGTCAAGAAGCTCCTCGCGGACGGCGTGCGCGCCTCCGGCCTGCACGGCGGGCGCTCGCAGCCGCAGCGCAACCGCACCCTGGACTGGTTCAAGACCGGCGAGGTCACCGCGCTGGTCGCCACCAACGTCGCCGCCCGCGGCATCCACATCGACGACCTCGACCTCGTCGTCAACGTGGACCCGCCGACCGACCACAAGGACTACCTGCACCGCGGCGGCCGTACCGCCCGCGCGGGTGAGTCCGGCAGCGTCGTCACCCTGGTCCTGCCCGACCAGAAGCGGGACATGACCCGTCTCATGTCGGACGCCGGGATCTCCCCGCGCACCGCTCAGATCAAGTCCTCCGACGCGGAACTGGCCCGGCTGACCGGAGCCAAGGAGCCCTCGGGCATCCCGGTGGTCCTCGAGGTGCCGCAGCCGACCGCGCCCAAGGCGCGCAGCGGCTCCGGTGCGGGCTCCGGCTCGCGCCGCCGCTCGGCAGGCCCCCGTACCGCCGCCGCCACCGCCGGCGCACCGGCGGCCGGTGCCCGCGGCCGCCGCACGGGCGGCAGCGGCTCCGGGCAGGCCCCGGCGCCCGCCGCATCGGGCCAGGCCCGTCGCGGCCAGGGCGGCGGCGCCGCAGGCTCCGCCGGACAGGGCCGCCGCACCGGGGGCGGCGCCTCCGGAGGCGCCGCCGCCGCTTCCGCGCGCAGCCGGGTCGGCTCCGCGGGGCAGGGCCGCCGCCGCGCGGTCTGACCGTACGGACGCCGCCCCAGCCACCCGCCCGCGCCGGGCCGTGCTCCCCGCACGGCCCGGCGCGGGCGCGTCCGCTAGCGGACCATCTTCCGCTGGAGTTGGGACAGCGTCCGCAGGTCCAGGCCCAGGCCGTCGGTGAGATAGCCGTAGAAGCCGCCGTAGTCGGCCTCCATCTGCGCCGTCGCGGAGTCCAGGTAGTCCTGGCGGACCTCCTGTAGCGGGATCAGCAGGTCCGGGTTCTGCATCCGCCCCGACTGCTTCAGGCCCGCCCGCAGCTGGGCGTCATACGCCGCGCGGAACGTGTTCGACGCCAGGTAGTCGCGCTCGGCGGACGCCTCGGGGACGGCCAGCGCGCGCAGCAGGACGTAACTCACCCAGCCGGTACGGTCCTTGCCCGAGGTGCAGTGGTACAGGAGCGGACCCTGCCCGCCGTCCGCGATCTCCCGCAGCGTCGCCGCGAACTGCGCCCGGTTCTCCGCGCTGGTCACGAACGTGCGGTAGATGTCGCGCATGTAGGCCTCGGCGCGGCCGCCGCCCAGCATCCGCTCCTGGGTGACCGGGTCGCCGCTGGAGATCGCGCCGACGAGCGTCCCGTACAGGCCGAGGTCGCTGACCGGCCGCGCGGTCGCGGACAGTCCGGGCGGCAGCTTGTCGGCGCCGTCGTACTGGACCTCCATCGGGATGCGGAAGTCGACGACCTTCGTCAGCCCCAGACCGGAGACGGCCGTCAGGTCGGCGGCGGTCAGCTTGCCCAGCGCGTCGGAGCGGTAGACCAGCCCCTGGCGGACCTGGCCGCCGGTGTAGGTGCGGTAGCCGCCGACGTCCCGGACGTTGACGGCACCCTGGAGGGGGATCCGGCGGATCGTCTCGGCCCCCCACGCGTACGGGTGGGCGCCCGCGCGGGACGCGGGAGCCGAGGGGGCGGCGGTGGAGGCGGTGGCGGAGGTGGCGGGCAGGGCGCCGATGGCGAGGGAGGCGGCGGCCGCCGCGGTCGCGAGGCGTATGCGGGCACGGCTCATGAAGTCAACTCCCGTGACGGACAAGGGGGATCACCGTGGTGGTGGCAGGTCGCGGAGCGAGTGCAGGGCTTCGAGTGCCTGGTGTGCCTCGGCCATGACGCGGGAGACGAGCTCCGCACAGGACGGGAGGTCCTCGATCACCCCCGCGACCTGGCCCGATGCCATGACGCCGAGGTCCGTACGGCCCTCGACCATGGACGCCTTGAGGAGCATGGGGGTGTTCGCGGCGAGCAGCACCTGACTCCACGACAGGTCCTTGCCGTGCTTCATCGCCAGCCCGTCGCGCACCATCGCCCGCCAGCTCAGCCCGGACACCTCGCGGAAGCCCGCCGCGTGCCGGACGGCCCGGGCCAGGGCCCTGGCCCGGCCCGCCCGTTCCAGGGACGCGACCAGCTCGCTGCGCAGCATCCGGTGCGGCAGCCCGTCGACGGCCGTGGTGACGGTGACGTCCCGGACGGTGGCCTTCAGGTACTCGGCCTTGACGGCGTCCGGGACGGTGGAGTCGGAGGTCAGCAGGAAGCGCGTGCCCATGGCGATGCCGGCCGCCCCGTAGGCCAGGGCGGCGACGAGACCGCGGCCGTCGGCGAAACCGCCCGCCGCGACCACCGGGACGTCCACGGCGTCCACGACCTGGGGCAGCAGTACGGTCGTGGCCACGTCCCCGGTGTGCCCGCCGCCCTCCCCGCCCTGCACGATCACCGCGTCCGCACCCCACGCGGCCACCTTCTCGGCGTGCCGCCGAGCTCCGACCGAGGGGATGACGACCACCCCCGCGTCCTTGAGCCGCGCGATCAGCTCCCTGGACGGCGCCAGGGCGAAGGAGGCCACGCGCACGCCCTCGTCGATGATCAGCCGGGCGCGTTCGGCGGCGTCCCCGGCGTCCGCGCGCAGGTTGACCCCGAAGGGGGTGCCCTCCGGCACCCGGGACCTGACCTCCCGGACCGCCGACCGCAGCTGCTCCAGGGTCATCGTCGCCGAGGCCAGGATCCCCAGGGCGCCCGCGCCCGCCGCGGCCGAGACCAGCCGGGGGCCGGCGACCCAGCCCATGCCCGTCTGCACGATCGGGTGCGCCACCCCGACGAGCCGTGTGAACGCCGTCTCCAGCCTGACGCTCGCCGCGCCGGCGGTGCCCGCGCCCGGGGTCCCCGTCCGGTCCGTGTCCTTCCGGTCCGCCCCCACGTCAGGCCCGCACTTCGCGCTCGCGCAGCCCACCGGGATCGATGACCTCCCGGATCAGCCGCAGCTCCTCGGCGGTCGGCTCCCGCGTGCAGGGGACCTCGCCGTCGACCGCCAGCTCGAAGCCGGTGGCCGCCCGGACCTCCTCGACGCCGACCCCGGGATGGACCGATACCAGCCGCATCGAGCGGCCGGGGCCGGTGAAGTCGAAGACACCGAGGTCGCTGACCACCCGGGGGAGGCGGTGGAAGCGGGTCACCCCGGCCGCCTCGGCCCGGTCGTGGCCGACGCCGCTGACCATGTCGACGCGCTCGACGAAGACCCGGGTGGAGTGCTTGGGGATCCAATAGCTCACCGGGTTGTTCAGCGTGTTGACCGGCGCCCCGCGCACCCCGAGGAGCTGGCGGGCGGGTCGGGCCCAGTCGCCGATGCAGGAGATGTTCTGGTTGCCGAAGCGGTCGATCTGGGAGGCGCCCATCATCACGTGGCGCCTGCCGCCCGTGACCATGGTCAGGTGGCGCCGGTAGGGCAGCCAGCCCTCGACCGTGCCGTCGAGCCCGACGACCATGGCCTCGCCGTCGGTCAGCAGCAGGTCGGGCGCGAAGGTCCGCTTCGCCAGCCGGGCGCCGAAGGAGGGGATCAGGCCCATCGGACTGGCCAGGACCTCACCGTTGCCGCGCCATGCCTCGGCGCACGCGATCACGCAGTACTCGGCCCGGCCGGCCGGCCGCAAGGGGGAGGGACCGGTCACCGCTGCTGCTCCTCGTGCCAGGTCCGGACGGCGGACTGGTAGTCGTGCTCGCTCGACCCCGACAGGAAGCGCTTCGAGAACTCGGGCCAGGGGGTGGTCGCATAGAGCTTCTGGAAGGGCTCGTCGCGCTCGTGGTCGGGAACGCAGGAGGTGAAGTGCGCGCCGTTCGGCGTCTGCACCACCCCCGTGACCGAGTGCCGGCTGACCAGGAGCGACTGCGGGGGGCCGGCCTTGGCGAACTCGGCGGTCTCCACCAGCTGTTCGCAGGAGACGTACGCGGCGTCGGCGGCCTCGCAGAACAGGTCGTCGAAGTAGGGGTCCGGGCCGAGGTACTGGGCGTTGCCGAGGCGGTCGGCGCGGTTGAGGTGGACCAGGGCGGCGTCCATGCGCAGGGCGGGGACGGCGACGAACTCCTCGCCGTCGTCGTAGGGGGAGGTGACGGTGCGCAGTTCCGGGTTGACCCGCATCACGTCGGAGCCGAGGCCGGCCCGGACGGGCAGGAACGGCAGCCGGTTGGCGGCGGCGTGCAGGCCCCACATGAACATGGCCTCGTCGAGCTCGGTGAGCGTGAAGGCGGCGCGCTCGCGGGCGGCCCGGAAGTGCGGTTCCAGCGGGATGGAGTCGAGGGTGGCGAAAGGGGCGACGAGCCGGCGGATCCGACCCGCGGCGGCCAGCAGCCCCACGTCGGGGCCGCCGTACGAGACCACCGTGAGATCGGTGATCTCGGACCGGAGCACCGCTCTCACCAGGGCCATGGGCTTGCGCCGCGAACCCCAGCCGCCGATGCCCAGCGTCATCCCGCTGCGCAGCCGCGCGACCACCTCCTCCGGGGTCATGGTCTTGTCGGTCATGGACGCGCTCCCTTCCCGAACGTGTCGCGGACCCGGTCGGCGACCCCGCTGAGGTTGGCCTCGAAGGTGAAGCCCTGCTCGAAGCGGTAGCTGCGGCGCACGTCCACCGGGTCGATGCCGTTGATGGCCGCCTTGGCCAGCCGGATCAGCGCGCCGTCCTTGCGGGCGATCTCGGCGGCCAACTCCAGCGCGGCAGGCCGCAGTTCCTCACGGGGGACCACCCTCCAGACCGAGCCGTGCGCGTGCAGTTCGGCGGCGGTCGCGGTGCGCGAGGTGTAGTACAGCGCGCGCATCAGGTGCTGGGGGACCAGGCGTGCCAGGTGGGTGGCGGCGCCGAGCGCGCCCCGGTCCAGCTCGGGCAGGCCGAAGGTGGCGTCCTCGCTCGCCACGATCGCGTCGGCGTTGCCGGCCAGGCCGATGCCGCCGCCCAGGCAGAAGCCGTGCACGGCCGCCACGACCGGCACCTCGCACTCGTACACCGCGGCGAAGGCCTCGTAGCACCCCCGGTTGGCGCCGAGGAGCGCGGTGTGCCCGGTGTCGCGCTGCATCTCCTTGATGTCGACCCCCGCGTTGAAGCCCCGGCCCTCCGCGGCCAGGACGACGCAGCGCACCCCGGGGTCGCGGCCGGCGGTCCGCACCGCGTCGGCCAGCTCGTACCAGCCCCGCACGGGGAGCGCGTTGACGGGTGGGAAGTCGACGGTGACGAGTGCGATGCCCTGGTCCGGGCTGGAGGTGGAGACACCCATGAGAGGATCAGCTACCTTTCCACCAAACATTTGTTAGGTGAGGAAGGTAGCAGCCCATGGAGCTGGACGGGAGAGTCGTCGTCGTCACCGGCGGAACCCGGGGCGTCGGCGCCGGAATCGCCCGGTCGTTCCTCACGGCCGGCGCCGAGGTCGTCGTCTGCGCCCGCCGCCCGCCGCCCGAACCGGTGTCGGCGCAGGGCCGCGACGCGTCCTTCACCGCGCTCGACCTGCGCCACCCGGCGGCCGTGGCGGAGTTCTTCGAGGCGCTCGCCGGGCGGTACGGGCGCCTGGACTGCCTGGTCAACAACGCGGGCGGCACCCCGTACCGGCTGCTGGGGGAGGGTGAGGCGCACCGGCACGCCCGGGTCGTCGAGCTGAACCTGCTGGCCCCGATGACGGCCTCCCTGGCCGCCTACCCCTCCCTGCGCGCCGCCCGCGGCTCGGTCGTCATGATCGGCAGCGTCAGCGGCACCCGGCCCTCGCCCGGGACCGCGGCGTACGGGGCGGCGAAGGCGGGACTGGAGAACCTGGCCCGCTCCATGGCCGTGGAGTGGGCCCCCGAGGTGAGGGTCAACTCGCTGGTCCTCGGCATGGTGCGGACCGAACTGGCGCACCTGCACTACGGGGACGAGGCCGGGGTCGCGGCGGTCGGCGCGAGCGTACCGCTGGGGCGGCTGGCGGAACCCTCGGACGTGGGGGAGGCGGCGGTGTTCCTGGCCTCCGGCCGGGCCGGGTACGTGAGCGGGGCGAGCCTGCTCGTGCACGGGGGCGGGGAACGCCCCGCGTTTCTGGATGCGGCAACCGTCAACAAGGAGGGCTGAGATGACCCGTATCGCCGAGGGGCGTGTCGTGATCGTGACGGGCGCGGGGCGGGGGCTGGGCCGGGCCCACGCGCTGGCGTTCGCGGAGCAGGGGGCCAAGGTCGTCGTCAACGACCTCGGGGTCGGCCTGGACGGGGCGGCGGGGCCGCGGTCCCCGGCCGCGCGGGTCGTCTCCGAGATCCGGGCGCGCGGCGGGGAGGCGGTGGCGCACGGCGAGGACATCGCGACCGGCGAGGGGGCGTCCTCGCTGGTGGAGTGCGCGCTCTCGGCGTTCGGCCGGCTGGACACCCTTGTCAACAACGCCGGGTTCCTGCGGGACCGGATGCTGGTCAACCTGGCGGAGGACGACTGGGACGCCGTGGTGCGGGTGCATCTGAAGGGCCACTTCCTGCCCCTGCGGGCGGCGGCCGCGTGGTGGCGGGCGGAGGCGAAGGCAGGCCGCCCGGTGGCGGCGCGGGTGGTCAACACCTCCTCCGGCGCGGGCCTGCTGGGCTCGGTGGGGCAGGGCAACTACAGCGCGGCCAAGGCCGGGATCCTCGGGCTCACGCTGGTCGCGGCGGCGGAGCTGGGCCGCTACGGGGTGCAGGTCAACGCGATCGCCCCGGCGGCGCGGACCCGGATGACGGAGCGCACCTTCGCCCGGACCATGGCCGCGCCGGCCGCGGGCGCCTTCGACGCCATGGCCCCGGAGAACGTCTCCCCGCTGGTGGTGTGGCTCGGCTCCGAGCCCTCGGCCGGGGTCACCGGCCGGGTCTTCGAGACGGAGGGCGGCCGGATCACCGTGATGGAGGGCTGGCGGCCCGGTCCCACGGCCGACCGCGAAGCCAGGTGGACCCCGGCGGAGGCGGGCGAAGCCGCGCTGAAACTCCTGACCGCCGCGCAACCACCGCTCCCGGTGTACGGGGCCGACGGCTAGGGGGGCGGGTGAAGGGGTCGACGGGGCGGGTGCCGGAGCCTCCGGGCGGCGCGGGGTCGACGGGGCGGGTGCCGGGCGGCGCGCTCCGCGAGGGCGCCGCACCGGTCCCGCCCCGCCGGCCGCCGCGGGTCAGGACAGCTTGCCGCCGTAGTCGGGGAGCTTGACGGTCAGTTCGGCGTGGCCGCCGACCAGGTCGCTCTGGTTGTTCCCGATGTTCGCGATGATCGTGTAGCCGCGGCTCTCGATCTCGGCGCGCTTGGCGGTCTTGTACGCGCTCACCTCCTTGAACAGGTCGGGCAGGTCGCGCACGTACAGGCCGGTGATCGGGTAGCCGACGGACGCGAGGTTCCGCTCGGTGAGGGAGTGGATGATCCCGGGGCGGGCGGTGACGAAGAAGATCGCCACGCCGCGTTCGTCCGCGTACCGGGTCAACTCGCGGACCTTGGAGATCGCGGGGGTCGGGAAGGTCCAGAACCAGTGGAAGTCCGTCTCCAGCGAGCTGTTGTCGATGTCGAGCACGAGCGCGGGCCGCTCGCCGGCCGGCGAGGCGGCGATACGCCGCTCGATGGCGGGGCGGGCCGCGTCGACGGCGGTGGCGACGTCCCGCTGCCAGGTGGCGTAGTCGATGCCGAGGAGGGCCGCGTTGCCGCCGGGCGCGGCGGCGGCCGGTGCCGGGGCGGGTGCCGATGCGGCGACGGTGACCGGTGCCGGTGCCGGTGCCGGTGCCGGTGCCGGGGTCGCCTCGGCGGCGGTGGCGGGCAGCAGGGTCAGGACCGCGGCGGCGGCGGCCGCGCCGACGGCGGCGGTGCGGGAGGTGCGGGTGCGGCGGGTGGTGAGCATGTGGGGGCGCTCCTCGGGTCGCAACGGGCTGGGATGCGACCAGAGTTGGCCAGATCCGCCCCGGTGTCTACTGGCCGGTAGGAAACTTTTCGAAGCCGGGCGGTGAACCGCGAGCGATCAAGGTGCCGGGCACCCCCGGGCCAGGACGCAGCCGAACTCCTCCTGGGCGAGATCGTCGAGCTTGCTGTGGCCGAGCGCGTCCTCGCGGTGGGCGGCGAACGGCAGCCCGCCCGCGCCGCGGAAGGCGACGGCGGTGTCGATGTCGGTGTCGATGTCGGTGTCGGTGGGGATCTCGTTCCGCTCGGTGGCGGGAAGCGCAGGTCCAGACAGTGCGGCAGGAGAGGGCCGGGGCCGAGGCGCGGGCCGTCTCCGGATGCGGAAATCCGCGCTTCATCGGGCTGCCGCGCCCGCTGTTCTCCGTCACGGGGGCCCCGGGGCGAGAAGTTGTCCGAAAACACGTTCTTGATGTCCGCCGTACATCGGATGTGTCATGGACGTGTCATTCACCCGATGACACGCACGGCCCAACCCCCCACGAAAGGCAGTGTGTTGACTGTGTCTACCCTCGTGCGGTTCATGAAGCGCACCCTCGCCGTCGGCGCCGTCGCCCTCGCGGCCGTCAGCCTCCAGCCCGGCGCCGCCAGCGCCGGCACCGCCCCCGTCGTGGGCGGCACCCGCGCCGCCCAGGGCGAGTTCCCCTTCATGGTCCGCCTCTCCATGGGCTGCGGCGGCGCCCTCTACACCCAGCAGATCGTCCTCACCGCCGCCCACTGCGTGGGCAGCTCCGGCAACAACACCTCCATCACCGCCACCGCCGGAGTCGTCGACCTCAACAGCGCCAGCGCCATCAAGGTCAAGTCCACCAAGGTCCTGCGCGCCCCCGGCTACAACGGCACGGGCAAGGACTGGGCCCTCATCAAGCTCGCCAAGCCCATCAACCTGCCCACCCTGAAGATCGCCGAGACCAAGCAGTACGACAACGGCACCTTCACCGTCGCCGGCTGGGGCGCCACCCGCGAGGGCGGCAGCCAGCAGCGCTACCTGATGAAGGCCACCGTCCCCTTCGTCTCGGACGCCAGCTGCCAGGCCGCCTACAGCGACCTCGTCCCGAGCGAGGAGATCTGCGCCGGCTTCCTGGACCAGGGCGGCGTCGACACCTGCCAGGGCGACTCCGGCGGCCCCATGTTCCGCCGCGACGACGCCGGAGCCTGGCTCCAGGTCGGCATCGTCAGCTGGGGCATAGGCTGCGCCCGCCCCGACTACCCCGGCGTCTACACCGAGGTCTCCACCTTCGCCGCCGCGATCAAGAGCGCCGCCGCGTCGATGTAGCGGTCGGCGCAGCGGCCGACGGGGTCGGCGCGGCACTCGACGGAGCCGACGCCGCTGCACCGGCCCCCTCCCCACCCCCTCGCCCTTCCGGCCCCCGGCATCCCGGCCGGAAGGGCGAGGCCCCGCGCCGGCCGCGTACGGATCACCGACGGGAGTACCGCCCGATGACCCCCCGTGCGGTTGCGGGCCCCCGCACGCACCGGTCCCATGGGAGGCAGGCCGAGGCGGCAGCGGGCGCGAGTGGGCAGGCAGCGCATGGCGATCAGCGTGGTCATCGCGGACGACCAGGAGATGGTCAGGACCGGATTCCGGATGATCCTCGGGAGCCAGCCGGACATCGAGGTCGTCGCCGACGCCGTCGACGGCGAGGCGGCCCTCGCGGCCGTCGCCGCGCACCGGCCCGACGTCCTGCTCCTCGACATCCGCATGCCGAAGCTCGACGGCCTGGAGGTCACCCGCCGGCTCTCCGGCCGGGACACCCCGCACATCGTCATCGTCACCACCTTCGACCTCGACGAGTACGTCCAGCCGCGCTCCACGGGGGAGCGTCGGGCTTCCTCCTGAAGGACGCCAGCCCCGCCATGCTGGTCGAAGCGGTACGCGCCGCGGCCGTCGGCGACTCCCTCGTCTCGCCCGCCATCACGGTGCGGCTCCTGGGCGAGATGGCCCCGAGGATGCCCGCCTCGCAGGCCCGGCGGCCCGCGGAGCCCCTGACGGAACGCGAACGCGACGTCGTACGCTGCCTCGCGCGCGGCCTCACCAACGCCGAGATCGCGGCGGAGCTCTTCGTCTCCCTGTCCACGGTCAAGACCCACCTGGCCAACGTCCAGACCAAACTCGACGCCCGCACCCGGGTCGAGATCGCCGCCTGGGCCTGGGAAAGCGGCCCGGCCGCCAGCACGGCGTGACCCGGGGCCGGCCGAACGACGGCGTCCGCCGCCCGCGGAACGGTGCGGCCGTCGTACCGCAGCCCGCCGAGACCGCGGGCCCTGCGCATCCGACCGCCGCCGTCCCGCTCCGCGGTGTCGCTGCCCGCTCGGTCCGCCGACGGCGGCGGCCGCCCCGCCGCACTCTCCGAGAAGGCCCGCGGCGGCTACGGCCCCGCCGGGATGGCCGAACGCGCCGAAGCCCTCGGCGGCTCCCTCACCGCGGGCCCCACCCCCCAGGGCGGCTGGCTGGTCACCGTGCTCCTGCCCCTGTGACCGGACCCGTGACCAGCGCCTTCGACCCGTTCCCGGCCGGGCGGCAGCCGGTGTGCGGCGGGTTCGCGGCCGGTTCGCGACCTCCTCGCGGCCGGTACCCGACGGGTTCCCGTCTCACTGATCGGCTGCCCGGCGAACCACCCGCCCCGGCCACGTATTCTCGGGAACCATGAACAACAGCGACGCCATCGACAACGGGACCGCCGCCGGGCTCGACCACGGGATCGACGACCACGTCGCCGCCGAACTCGCCCGTCTGCGGGACAGCATCGACAACATCGACGCCGCCGTCGTCCACATGCTCGCCGAGCGGTTCAAGTGCACCCAGCAGGTCGGCCACCTCAAGGCCAGGCACCAGCTCCCGCCGGCCGACCCGGGCCGCGAGGCCAGCCAGATCGCCCGGCTGCGCCAGCTCGCCGAGAACGCCAAACTCGACCCGGCCTTCGCCGAGAAGCTCCTCAACTTCATCATCGCCGAGGTCATCCGCCACCACGAGACGATCGCGGCCGGCGAAGACCAGGCCTGAGGGACGCAGCCGAGCCGCGGCCCCGCACAGCCGCGGCCTCCGCACACCCCCGGCCTCCCGTACACCCCCGGCCCCCGCACACCCGTGCCCCGCGGGCCGCGCACCTTCCCGGCCGGCCCCGGCCACCCCCGGCCGACCCCCCTGGGACCCGCCCGCCCCGTGCGGCAGCATGGCCCCATGTCCGCACTGACGCGCAACGAAGCGCAGCTCCGAGCCCAGCTCCTCGACGTCCACCACTACACCGTCGCCCTCGACCTCACCACCGGCGACGACACCTTCGACTCCACCACCGTCATCCGCTTCACCGCCCGCACCGCCGGAGACACCTTCCTGGAGCTGAAACCGGACGAACTGCGCTCCGCCACGCTCGACGGCCACCCCCTCGACCCGGCCGCCCTCGCCGACAACCGGCTCCCCCTCACCGGCCTCGGCGAAGGCCCCCACGAGCTGCGCCTGGACACCCGCATGCGCTACTCCCGCACCGGCGAGGGCCTGCACCGCTTCACCGACCCCGCCGACGACGAGACCTACGTCTACAGCCAGATGTTCATGGACGACGTCCAGCGCGTCTTCCCGGCCTTCGACCAGCCCGACCTCAAGGCCGTCTTCGAGTTCAAGGTCACCGCCCCCGCCCACTGGACCGTCCTCGCCAACGGCGTCACCACCCGCCTCGCCGACCGCGACACCGACGGCGCCGGCATCTGGCAGTCCGCCCCCACCCCCCTCATCTCCACCTACCTCGCCGCCGTCGCCGCGGGCCCCTGGCACAGCGTCACCACCGAACACGCCGGACTGCCCTTCGGCATCCACTGCCGCCAGTCCCTCGCCCCCCACCTCGACACCGACGCCGACGAGATCCTCTCCCTCACCCGGGCCTGCTTCGACCGGTACCAGGAGAAGTTCACCGAGCCCTACCCCTTCGACTCCTACGACCAGGCCTTCGTACCCGAGTTCAACGCCGGAGCCATGGAGAACCCGGGCCTGGTCACCTTCCGCGACGAGTTCATCTACCGCTCCGCCGTCACCGACACCGAACGCCAGACCCGCGCCATGGTCATCGCCCACGAGATGGCCCACATGTGGTTCGGCGACCTCGTCACCCTCGCCTGGTTCGACGACATCTGGCTCAACGAGTCCTTCGCCGAGTACATGGGCTACCAGACCCTCACCGAAGCCACCCGCTTCACCGACACCTGGACCGAATTCGGCGTCTCCCGCAAGGCCTGGGGCTACGACGCCGACCAGCGCCCCTCCACCCACCCCGTCGCCCCCGACCCCGACGACGTCCCCGACACCGCCTCCGCCCTCCTCAACTTCGACGGCATCTCCTACGCCAAGGGCGCCTCCGCCCTGCGCCAGCTCGTCGCCTGGCTCGGCGAGAAGGACTTCCTCGCCGGCATCAACACCCACTTCACCCGCCACAAGTTCGCCAACGCCTCCCTCGCCGACTTCGTCGACTCCCTCGCCGCCCACACCGAACGCGACGTCCACGCCTGGGCCCGGGACTGGCTGCGCACCACCGGCACCGACACCCTCACCCCGCACATCGAGGAGAGCACGGAAGGCCCCACCGGCTGGACCCTCACCGTCGACCGCAACGGCAGCCGCCCCCACCGCATCGCCGCCGGCGTCTACCACCGCGACCCGGCCGACGGCCGCACCCTGCACCGCACCGACCTCCTCCACCTCGACATCCCCTCCGAGGAGGTCCTCTCCGTCGGCGGCCCGCGCCCCGCCCTCCTCGTCCTCAACGACGGCGACCTCACCTACGCCAAGGTCCGCCTCGACGAGACCTCCCTCGAGACCGCCCTGCGCGGCCTGTCCGCCATCCCCGACGCCCTCACCCGCACCGTCGTGTGGAACGCCCTGCGCGACATGGTCCGCGACGGGGAACTCCCGCCCGTGGCGTACCTGGCCACCGCCGAGGCACACCTGCCCGACGAACGCGACCTGGCGCTCGTCCAGGGCGTCCTCGCCTTCGCCCGCACCCAGGTCGCCGTGCGCTACCTCGCCCCCGAAGAGCGGACCGCCGCCCTCAACACGCTCACCGGCCTCGCCCACGAACTGCTGCGGCGCACCGAGGACGGCTGCGATCCCGGCCTGCGGCTGACCGCCGTACGCACCCTCGTCGACAGCGCCACCCGGCCCGACACCATCGCCGCCTGGCTCGCCGACGACACCGTCCCCGGCGGCCCCGCCCTCGACCCCGAACTGCGCTGGCGCATCCTCGCCCGCCTCGCCGTCCTCGGCGCCGTCTCCGAGGGCGACATCGACGCCGCCCTCGCCGCCGACCCCAGCGCCACCGGCCGGGAAGGCGCCGCCCGCTGCCGCGCCGCACTGCCCACACCGCAGGCCAAGGCCGCCGCCTGGGACCTCCTCTTCCACGACGACAGCCTGTCCAACTACCTTTTCAGCGCCACCGCCCAAGGCTTCTGGCAGCCCGAACAGGCCGACCTCGTACAGGAGTACGTGCCCCGCTTCTACCCCGACGCCGTCGCCCTCGCCGCCCGCCGCGGCCCCGCCATCGGCGAAGCCGCCGGCCGCTGGGCGTTCCCCGTCCACGCCATCGACGAGGCCCACCTCCGGACCGGCCACGCCTGTCTCGCCGACCCCGACATCCTCCCCCTCCTGCGCCGCAAGCTCGTCGACCAACTCGACGACCTCGCCCGCGCCCTCAAGGTCCGCGGGGCCTGACCCCAAGGGCCGCCTGCGCCGACCTCCACCCCGCACACACCCCCCACCCGCGCAGGAACCCCGCCCGGCCCCCGGCTTGCACCTGTGCCGGCCCGCACACGGCCGGTCCCGGCCGGGGGAAGGACAGGTTCCGGCCGGGGAGCCCGGCGGGGGAGTCCCCTCCAGGGACTCACCCGGCCCCACCCGCACCCCGCCCCGCCCCGCCTGTGCCACCGACTCCCGGCCGCTCTCCGGCACACCGCCAACTCGCACCACCACCGGCCCCACCCGGGAGCACCCCGGGAGCACCCCGGGCAGGCCCCGCCCGGGGAGGCCCCCGCCCGGGGGGGCACACCCGGCTCGGCTCCGCCCCGGCGGCCAGCCCCCGGGAGGTAACTGGCCCGCACCACCCCTGGCCCCGCCCCGGTGCAGCCCGGGCAGGCCCCCGCCAGGGAGGCTCGCCCGGGGGCGCACCCGGTTCGGCTCCGCCCCGGCGCCTCCCCCGGGAGGGGACCGGCCCGCACACCGCCCGGCCCGGACCACCACCGGCCGCACCCGGGAGCAGCCGGGCAGGCCCGTCGGGCCCCCCGCCCGGTGGCGAACCCGGCTCGGCTCCGCCCCGCCTCCGCCCCGGCCGCACCCGCACCTGCCCCCTGGGAGGGAACCGGCCGGAAATCGATCCCGGACAAACCCCGGCGGTTACCCCATTCGGGTCTGATCGTTGTACCGGTCGGGTGCACCCGCCCCGGCACCCCTCCCAGCCCCGGAGGCCCGATGACCCCGCCGCCCGGCACAGGCACAGGCACAGGCACAAGCCCGCGCCCCGGCACGGGCATCCCGCCCCTCGCCGGCGGCACCGGCGGCCCCGCAGCCATGCGGCCTCTCCTCGACACCGTCCTCGAAGCCCTGCGCACCGGAGCCGAGGAGCGCGGCGGGCCACTTCCGGCCGGCGGCCCCGACACCCTCGCGGCCCGCGTCCGGGCCGCACTGGGCGACGTACTGCCGTCACAGGGGACCGGGGAGCACGAAGCGCTCCGCGCCCTCGTGCACACCCTCGCCGCCGGCGCCGCAGACCCCGCCGACCCCCTCTGCGCAGCCCACCTGCACTGCCCGCCCCTGGCCGTCGCGGCCGCCGCCGACCTCGCCGCCAGCGCCCTCAACCCCTCCCTCGACTCCTGGGACCAGGCCCCCGCCGCCTCCGCCCTCGAAGCCCTCCTCACCCGCGCCCTCGCCCGCGAGTTCCACCCCACCCCCCACGCCGACGCCCTCATCACCACCGGCGGCACCGAAGCCAACCAACTCGCCCTGCTCCTCGCCCGCGAACGCCACGGCCCCCGCCTCACCGTCCTGCACGGCGCCAACGCCCACCATTCCATCCCCCGTGCCGCCTGGCTCCTCGGCCTCCCCCCGGCCATCGCCATCCCCACCCCCACCGGCACCCTCCACCCCGCCGACCTCGCCCGAACCCTCGCCGCCACCCCCGGCCCCGTCCTCGTCACCGCCACCGCCGGCACCACCGACGCCGGACTCGTCGACCCCCTCCACCCCATCGCCGACCTCTGCGACCACCACCGCGCCGACCTCCACGTCGACGCCGCCTACGGCGGGCTCCTCGCCCTCTCCCCCCGCCACCGCCACAAAGTCGCCGGCCTCCACCGCGCCGCCACCCTCACCGTCGACCTGCACAAACTCGGCTGGCAGCCCGTTGCCGCCGGACTCCTCGCCGTCCCCGACACCGCCCACCTGGCCCCCCTCGCCCACCAGGCCGACTACCTCAACGCCCCCGACGACACCGAAGCTGGCCTACCCGACCTCCTCGGCCGCTCCCTGCGCACCACCCGCCGCCCCGACGCCCTCAAAATCGCCACCACCCTGCGCGCACTCGGCCGCGACGGCCTCATCCACCTCATCGACCACACCTGCACCCTCGCCCACCACCTCGCCGACCGCCTCCACCACCACCCCCGCTTCACCCTCCACTCCCACCCCACCCTCACCACCGTGCTCTTCCGGCCCACCCACGCCGATGACACCCACGTCGCCACCCTGCGCCGCACCCTCCTGCACCAAGGCCGCGCCGTCCTCGGCCGCACCCACGCCGACGGCCGCCTCTGGCTCAAAGCCACCCTGCTCAACCCGCACACCACCGCGGCAGACCTGGACACCCTCATCGCCCACCTGGAAGGCAGCACCCACCCATGACCGCCGCCCACCCCGAAACCCCCCACGACCTCGTCGGCATCGGCATCGGCCCCTCCAACCTCTCCCTCGCCGCCCTCGCCCACGGCCTACCGCAACAAGGAGCACCCGAACTCGCCACCGCCTTCTACGACCAGCGCCGCGACTTCCGCTGGCACCCCGGACTCCTCCTCGACGGCGCCACCCTCCAAGTCCCCTTCCTCGCCGACCTGGTCACCCTCGCCGACCCCGCCAGCCCCTGGAGCTTCCTCAACTACCTCAAACACAAGGAACGGCTCTTCCCCTTCTACTTCGCCGAGCAGTTCCACATCCAACGCGCCGAATACGACGCCTACTGCCGCTGGGTCGCCGGCCGCATCCCCGGACTCCACTTCGGCCAC
Source organism: Streptomyces sp. NPDC045967 (assembly GCF_056430495.1). NCBI lineage: Bacteria > Bacillati > Actinomycetota > Actinomycetes > Kitasatosporales > Streptomycetaceae > Streptomyces > Streptomyces sp. NPDC045967. The sequence continues at coordinate 710,855 of NZ_JBWKLE010000001.1, forward strand.
CAGGTCGACGCCGTCCGCTGGAACCCCGAACGCGACCTCTTCGAAGTCGACTTCACCCAACTCGACCCCGACGGCGAAGCCCAAGCCCTCGGCCGCACCCACACCCGCCACCTCGCCCTCGGCATCGGCACCACCCCCCACATCCCCGAACCCCTGCGCCCCCTCGCCGAAGCCCCCGCCGTCCCCGTCATCCACTCCGCCGACTACCTCGACAACCGCCGGCGCATCCTCGGCGCCGAACACGTCACCGTCATCGGATCAGGCCAGTCCGGAGCCGAGATCTTCCTCGACCTCCTGCGCGCCCGCCCCGCCGGCCGCGAACGCCTCACCTGGCTCGCCCGCACCCCCTCCTTCGCCCCCATGGAGTACTCCAAGCTCGGCCTCGAACACTTCACCCCCGACTACACCCGCTACTTCCACGCCCTGCCCGAACCCGTCCGGGACAAGCTCGTCCCCGCCCAATGGCAACTCCACAAAGGCATCGACGCCGCCACCATCGCCGCCATCCACGACGAGCTCTACCGACGCACCCTGGACGGCGGCTGGCCCGACACCGTCCTCACCCCCGGAGTCACCGTCCGCACCGCCGGCCGCGTCGCCACCACCCAAGTCGAACTCCACCTCGAACACACCGACCAGGGCACCCGCTCCCGCCTCACCACCGACGCCGTCGTCCTCGCCACCGGCTACCGCGAACGCCCCCACACCCACCTCCTCGCGGGCCTCGACCCCTACCTGCGCAAGGACTCCTCCGGCCGCCCCCGCATCGACGACCGCTACCGGATGATCACCGACCCCGCCGTCACCGGCAGCATCTTCGTCCAGAACGGCGAACGCCACACCCACGGCGTCGGAGCCCCCGACCTCGGCCTCGCCGCCTGGCGCAGCGCCGCCATCCTCAACACCCTCACCGGCAAGAACCCCTACCCCCAGCCCGCCCGCACCGCCTTCACCACCTTCGGCCTCGACCAGCGGGAACCCGCCCGCCCCCGCCCCGCAGGCGAACTGCTCCCGCTCGTCGACCACCCCTGACCGCCCGCCCCCACAACCCCACCCGCCCCACCCGGCCGCGGCACCCACCCCGCAGCCCCCAGCCCCCACGCAGACGGCCGGGACCCGCCACAGCAGACCCCGGCCGCACACCCCGCCAACGGACGACTAGAACACCGGCACGCCCGCCCGCGTCAGCCGCCAGTCCACCGACGCGAACTGCACCGGGTCGATCGTCCCCTTCGCCTTCACCCACTGGATGATCGTGTTGCGGATCTCGTCCGAATCCGCCCACAACTGCCTGGCCTGCGGCACGTGCGGGAAGTTCCCCCCGCCCGACGCCCGGTAGTTGTTCACCGCCAGCACGAACTGCGCCGCCGGATCCACAGCCTTCCCCCGGAACGACAACCCCGAGATCCGCGAACCCGCCGGCTGCGCTATGTCGATGTCGTACGCCAGCCCGTACACGGCGTCGTAGTTGTAGTCCGGGATGCCCTCGGCATTCGTCAGCTTCGCCGGATCCACCGCCTCACCCGGCGCCGTCCGCACGAAGTACCGCGCCGAGTACTCGAGGTAGTCCTTCAACTGCGCACCCGTCAACAGCCGCGCCTCCATCGTGTTCTCGAACGGGTACAGACCCGCCGCATCCCTGATCGTCACCTCCCCGGCCGGGATCGCCGCCGTCCGCGAGAAGCACGACGCCTGCGACAGCACCGGCAGCGACGCCCACTCCGTACCCGCCAGAGCCGCCCTCACCGTCTCCGCCTGCACATGGTTGATCAGATCGATGATCGCCACGTCCTTGACCGGACCCTCCGCCGCCGACATGGCCCGCGTCGACGTCCCGATCACCTGGTTCACGTACGCCACGACCTTGCGGTGCTCGTCCGCCAGCAGCCGCGTGATCTTCGGATCCTCGGCCACCGTGTTCGAGTTCAGCACCCTCGCCGCGACCTTCGCCACCGACCAGCGGCCCTTCTCCCACACCAGCTCGAAATCGAACAGCGTCAGCCGCTGCCCCCACTTCAGCGGCTCCGACAACACCACGTCCTTGCCGGTCGCCTTGTTCCGCACCCGGTACTCGGCGATCTCCGTGTGCGCGTGCCCCACCAGGATCGCGTCGATCCCCGGAACCTGCTCCGCCACCAGAGCCGCCGCGTTCTCCACGTACGGCAACTGATCCCCGTACGACGACGTACCGCTCGAACCCGAATGCGCCGACACGATCACCACGTCCGCACCCATCGACCGCAGCCGCGGCACATACCTCGCCGCCTGCTCCTCCAAGCCCGGGAACACCATCTTCCCCTGCACGTTCGCCTTGTCCCACAACGCGATACCCGGATTCGTCAACCCCAGCACCGCCACCTTCACATCCCGCCCCCACGGCGTACGCAGACAATGCATGCTGTACGGCGCGAACGCCGGCCGCAGCGTCTTCGCATCCAGCGCGTTCGCCCCCAGCAGCGGAAAATCACACTGCTCCTCGAACTTCCGCAGCACCGGTATCCCGTAATTGAACTCGTGGTTCCCCAGCGCCGCCGCGTCATAACCGATCGCGTTCATCGCCTGCGCCATCGGATGCACCGGCCCACGCCGCGCCGTGATCGGATCCACCTTCGCGTAGTAGTACGACAACTGCGTGCCCTGGATCGTGTCACCCGCGTCGATCAGCAGCGTGTTCCCCCGCCCCTTCTCCGCCCGCACCCGATCCACCAACGTCGAGATCTTCGCCAGACCGACATCGTTGTGCGCCTTGTCGTCGAACTCCGCATCCGTGAAGTAGTCCCAGTTGAAGACGTTCCCGTGCAGGTCCGTCGTCCCCATCACCGTGAACGAGTACGCCCGCGGCCCCTTCACCCCCTCCTGATCCCGCGAAGCCGCCACGGCCGGCGAACCCGCCGCCCCCGCCAACGCCACAGCCGCACCCGTCGCAGCCGTACCACCCAGGAACGCCCTACGGTCGAACCCCATGCCATCTCCCCATCTCAGCCAGAACAACGCGCGTAGATTCTGACCCAGCAGCAACACGACACAACACCCCCACCAGGTTTCGATCCGATGACCCCACCCGAACGAGCGACAGTGCGACAGTGAAACCATGACCCAGGACGCATCGCACCAGCCCTACGGAACCCCTGAAGTACCCCGCGTGGCAGTCCGCGGCGAAGCCCGCCTCGAAGTCGACCCCGAAATCGCCCGCATCGGCATCACCATCAGCGCCCGCGGCACCGACCGCCGCACCGCCCTCGACGACCTCACCCGCCGCAACACCGCCGTCCTCGACCTCATCAAGAGCTACGGCGACCCCGTCGAAAAGCTCGAGACCGGCGCCTTCTCCATCACCCCCGAACTCACCCGCCACGGCCGCGCCGAACGCATCCGCGCCTACCACGGCCGCGTCCACATCACCGCCGAACTGAACGACTTCACCACCCTCGGCGAACTCACCACCCGCCTCGCCGACCTCGAACTCACCCAGATCGACGGCCCCTGGTGGGCCCTGCGCCCCACCTCACCCGCCCACGGCCAAGCCCGCCGCCAAGCCGTACTCGAAGCCGTCCAACGCGCCCGCGAATACGCCGAAGCCCTCGGCGCCGACCTCGCCGCCCTCGTCGAACTCGCCGACCTCGGCGCCGAGGACGCCACCCCCTTCACCGCCCCCGGCACCAGCATGCGCACCATGGCCTTCAGCGGCACCGAAGACACCGGCCCCCCGCCGCTCGACCTCGAACCCCAGCGCCAGACCGTCCACGCCCAAGTCAACGCCCGCTTCACCATGACCCCGCCACAACTCTGAACACCACCGAAGAACACGCATGGGGGTGCTCATCAGAGCACCCCCATGCACATTCAACAGTTGTCAACAAGCTTTCGCACAAAGGTTGTTGAGTGGACACCCGGAAGCGATTACCTACCCACAGGTAGGGGAATACGCTCGCCTTATGCGCCGAGCAAAAATCGTATGTACCCTGGGCCCCGCCACCGACTCATACGACCAGATCAAAGCCCTGGTCGAAGCCGGCATGGACATCGCCCGCCTCAACCTCAGCCACGGCACCTACGCCGAACACGAGGAGCGCTACCAACGCGTACGCAAGGCATCCGACGAGACCGGCCGCAGCATCGGCATCCTCGCCGACCTTCAAGGCCCGAAGATCCGCCTCGGCCGCTTCCGCGAAGGACCCGTACTCCTTGAACGCGGAGACGCCTTCACCATCACCGTCGAAGACCACGAAGGCGACCGCCACACCTGCGGCACCACCTACCACGGCCTCGCTACCGACGTCACCACCGGCGAACTCATCCTCGTCGACGACGGCCGCGTCACCCTCGAAGTCACCGCAGTCGACGGCCCCCGCGTCCACACCCGCGTCATCGAAGGCGGCATGGTCTCCGACCACAAAGGCCTCAACCTCCCCGGCGTAGCCGTCTCCGTCCCCGCCCTCTCCGAAAAAGACATCGAAGACCTCCGCTGGGCCCTGCGCACCGGCGCCGACGTCATCGCCCTCTCCTTCGTCCGCAGCGGCCACGACATCCACGACGTCCACCGCATCATGGACGAAGAAGGCCGACGCCTCCCCGTCATCGCCAAAATCGAAAAACCCCAAGCCGTCGACAACATCGACGACATCGTCGCCGCCTTCGACGGCATCATGGTCGCCCGCGGCGACCTCGGCGTCGAAATGCCCCTCGAACACGTCCCCATCGTCCAAAAGCGCGCCATCAAACTCGCCAAGCGCAACGCCAAACCCGTCATCGTCGCCACCCAGATGCTCGACTCGATGATCGACAACTCCCGCCCCACCCGCGCCGAAGCCTCCGACGTCGCCAACGCCATCATCGACGGCACCGACGCCGTCATGCTCTCCGGCGAAACCAGCGTCGGCACCTACCCCGTCGAAACCGTCCGCACCATGTCCCGCATCGTCGAAGCCGCCGAAGAAGACATCCTCGCCAAGGGCCTCCCACCCCTCACCGAACGCAGCAAACCCCGCACCCAAGGCGGAGCCGTCGCCCGCGCAGCCGCCGAAATGGGCGACTTCCTCGACGCCAAATTCCTCGTCGCCTTCACCCAGAGCGGCGACACCGTCCGCCGCCTCTCCCGCTACCGCTCACCCATCCCCCTCCTCGCCTTCACCCCCGACCACGCCACCCGCTCCCAACTCAACCTCACCTGGGGCGTCGAAACCTTCCTCGGCCCCCACGTCGACTCCACCGACGCCATGGTCGCCCAAGTCGAAGAACAACTCCTGCGCATCGGCCGCTGCGTACCCGGCGACACCGTCGTCATCACCGCCGGCTCACCCCCCGGCGTCAGCGGCTCCACCAACCTCGTCCGCATCCACCACATCGGCGACGCCGTCCGCTGACCGCGCCCCCCGCCACCGGCACCACCCCCGCGTCGGGCACCACCCGCCCGACGCGGCCCCCACCACCCCGCCCTACCAACCGAACCGCCGATCCACCACCGCCGCGAACTCCTCGAACGACAACACCGCATCCCCATTCGCATCAGCCGCATCGAACAACGCCGACGACGCCTCCGCATCCCCCACACCCCAAAACGGCAGAACCCCCTCCGCCGCCAACGTCGGCCCCTTCGAACGCAACGCCGACACCACCTCCACCCGCGACAGCTCCCCGTCCCCGTTCAGATCGAGCGCGTCGAACAACTTCCGGGCCTTCTCACTCATCACGCGTCCCCTCGCAGACAACTTTGGCCTCAACCTAACCCGCCCGCGCAGACGCCTGCCGACCTAGTACTTGGGCCCGATGTGGGCGTCCATCAGGGCGACGGAGTCCCTGCGCGCGACGGACACGTTGAGCGGGTCACTGCCCCGTGCGAGGACCGTCCAGCGGACACCGACCCGGGTGAGCGTGTCGGTGCACAGCCGGCGGATGTCGTCGGACTTGTTGGTGAAGAAGTACCGCGGGTACTCGTAGCGCTTCTTGACCCCGCCGACCATCCGGGTGGTCCAGTTCGTGATCCGGCACCCGTCGGAGTGGATCAGGCCCCGGATGAACTCCCAGGGGTGGGCGTCGACGATCTCCTGCTGCCAGCCCTCGAGCACGATCCGCCGCTCGTGCTTCCTCCCGGGCCCGTGCTGCGGGAACAGGCACGTCCAATGCCGTGAGTACGACTTCACCTCGACGCACCCCCGTCTGTGGCATCGGCCTACTTTGGGCAGGGGCATGACGTTGCTCATGGCCGCCTCGGCTGCGTCGATGAGTCCCGGCCGCGATGCATCGCAGAACACGGAGAGGTGATGCTGCTTGTACTTCGAGATGATGTGGCCGTCGCCGAGGTACAGGCCCAGGAGATAGGCGTAGGCCCGCTCATCGAATGCCTTGCCTGTGCATCTGGGGCAGTCGGTCGGGGGTTCGTAGCTTTCGCCCCGTTGTTTGCGGTCCTGGTGCCGCCACCAGCCGACGGTGCCGCGGGGAACGCCCAGGCTTTCGGCCACCGTCCGGTTGGCCACGCCCCGGCGCATCAGCAGGACCGCGTGTTCCCGTATCGAAGGATTGTGCTCCATGACGGGAGCTTCGCGGTCATTGGTCCGGTTGGCTGCAATTCGAAGGTGCGTTCACTATGACGGGTGAAGATCGCAGGAAACGCTTGGTGACCTTGGAATTGAAGGAGAAGTGCCCCGGGTCGGATTCGAACCGACGCTGAATGGGTTTTGAATCCATGGCCTCTGCCGCTGGGCTACCGGGGCTCCTTCGAAACGAAGGATATCGAAGAACCTCCGTGACACAAACATACAGGAGCTAGGTAGGCTCAGGGGAGCAGTAACGCCCCGTATCAAGGAGCCATCCGTGACCGCCTCGCACGAGTCGACGCCCACGCCCGACGCCGACCAGTCGCACGTTCCGCCGCTGACGACCCGCGTCGTCATCGCCGAGGACGAGGCGCTCATCCGTCTCGACCTCAAGGAGATGCTCGAGGAAGAGGGCTACTCCGTCGTCGGCGAGGCCGGCGACGGGCAGGCGGCCGTCGAGCTCGCGCGCGAGCACCGGCCCGACCTGGTGATCCTCGATGTGAAGATGCCCGTGCTGGACGGGATCTCCGCCGCCGAGAAGATCGCGGAGGAGTCCATCGCCCCCGTCCTCATGCTCACGGCGTTCTCGCAGCGCGACCTGGTGGAGCGGGCGCGGGACGCCGGGGCCATGGCGTACCTGGTGAAGCCGTTCAGCAAGAGCGACGTCGTGCCGGCCATCGAGATGGCGGTGTCGCGCTTCGCCGAGTTGAAGGCGTTGGAGAAGGAGGTCGCCGACCTCTCCCTGCGGCTGGAGACGCGCAAGCTGGTGGACCGGGCCAAGAGCATCCTGCAGACCCAGTACGGGCTGACCGAGCCGGCCGCTTTCCGGTGGATCCAGAAGACGTCGATGGACCGCCGCATGTCGATGCAGCAGGTCGCGGAGGCCGTCATCGAGGACGCCGAGGAGAAGAAGCAGAACGCGGCCAACGGCTGACGGGTCCCGCGCGGCGGTCGAGGCCCGCACCGGTGGGCCTCGAGTGCCGGCGGGCAGCGTGTGACCATGACCTCTCATGTGACGGAATGGATCACCACGCCCATCGAGCCGCTGCTGCGCGGTGCCCTGGAGGTGGAGCGGACCGAGCTGGGGCTGCTGCCGCACCGGATGCCGGCGTGGGCGCGCAAGCAGCATCCGGCGGCGCAGTTGGCGACGGTGGAGGCGCAGCCGTCGGGTGTGCGGTTGGTGTTCCGGACGCGGGCGACGGTCATCGAGTTGGAGACGATGCCGACGAAGATCGTGTTCCAGGGTGGTCAGGACAGTGCCGAGGGTGTGTACGACCTGTTCGTGGATGGTCGTCTGGCGGGTCGGGCCACGGTGGCGGGTGGGCACGAGTTCCGTTTCAACATGCAGACGTTGTCGTCGGAGTCGGTGCCGGGTGAGTCGGGTACGGCGCGGTTCGCGGGGTTGTCGTCTGCGTTGAAGGACGTGGAGATCTGGTTGCCGCACAACGAGCGGACGGAGTTGATCGCTCTGCGTACGGATGCTCCGGTGGAGGCGGTGGCGGCGGGTGGGCGCCGGGTGTGGCTGCATCACGGGAGTTCGCTGAGCCAGGGTGGTAATGCGGAGGGTCCGTCGTCGACGTGGCCGGCGGTGGCGGCGGCCGCGGGGGGTGTGGATCTGGTGAACATGGGGCTGGGTGGCAATGCCCTGCTGGATCCGTTCACGGCGCGTGCGATGCGGGATGTTCCGGCGGATGTGATCAGTGTGAAGATCGGTATCGCGCTGGTGAACACGGATGTGATGCGGTTGCGGGCTTTCGCTCCGGCGGTGCACGGGTTCCTGGACACGATCCGGGAGGGGCATCCGGATACGCCGTTGCTGGTGGTGTCTCCGGTGCTGTGTCCGATTCATGAGGACACTCCGGGGCCGACGGCTCCGGATCCGGAGGGGAAGCTGATGCGTTACCGGGCGACGGGGGATCCGGCGGAGGTGGCGGCCGGCCGGTTGACGTTGAAGGTCGTTCGGGCGGAGCTGGAGCGGATCACGTCGGAGCGTGCGGCCGAGGACAAGAACCTGCATTATCTGGATGGTCTGTCGCTGTACGGCGAGGCGGATTTCGCGGCGTTGCCGTTGCCGGACCGGCTGCATCCGGATACGGCGGGGCACCGTCTGATCGGTGAGCGTTTCGCGGAGCTGGTGTTCGGTGGCGGGGGGCCGTTCGCCGTTTGATCGTGGGTGTGCGTGAGGCCCGCCTCCCCCCGAGGGGAGGCGGGCCTCACTGGTGTGCGGGTCAGTCCTCGCCGAGGTAGGCCTTGCGGACGTCCTCGTTGTGGAGGAGGTCCTGGCCGGTGCCGGAGAGCACGATCTTGCCGATTTCCATCACGTGCGCGTGGTCGGCGAGTGAGAGGGCGGCTTGGGCGTTCTGCTCGACGAGCAGGATGGTGGTGCCGGTGGACTTGAGTTCGGCGATGGTGGCCATGATCTTCTGCATCATCAGCGGGGAGAGGCCCATGGAGGGCTCGTCCAGCATGAGGAGCTTGGGCTGGCACATCAGGGCGCGGCCCATGGCGAGCATCTGCTGTTCGCCGCCGGAGAGGGTGCCTGCGGCCTGCTTGCGGCGTTCTCCCAGGATGGGGAAGAGGTCGTAGGCGCGCTTGATGTCCTTTTCGATGCCTTCTTTGTCGCTGCGGAGGAAGGCGCCGAGCTGGAGGTTTTCCTCGATTGTCAGCCGGGGGAAGATGTGGCGTCCCTCGGGGGAGTGGGCCAGCTTCATGGAGACGATGCGGTGGGCGGGGACGCCGACGAGGGGGTGGCCGTCGAAGGTGATGCTGCCGGCGGTGGGCTTGAGGAGTCCGGAGAGGGTGCGCAGGGTGGTGGTCTTGCCGGCGCCGTTGGTGCCGACGAGGCAGACGATTTCGCCTTCGTTGACTTCGAAGGAGATTCCCTTGACGGCTTCGATCTTGCCGTAGGCGACTTTGAGGTCTTCGACCTTGAGCAGTGCGGTCACTTGGCCTCTCCGTCCGTGCTGGTGGTGCTGGTGGTGCTGTCCGCGTCGGGGTCCGCGTCGGCGTCTGCGTCGGCTTCTGCTTCCGCGTGGGCTTCGGCGGCTTCGACTTCGGTGACTTCTTCGTCGCCGGGGGCGCCTTCGAAGGGGGTGCCGAGGTAGGCGGCGATGACGCGTTCGTCGCCCTGGACTTCGGCGGCGGTGCCTTCGATGAGCTTTTCGCCCTGGACGAGGCAGGCGACGCGGTCGCAGAGGTTGAAGATGAAGCGCATGTCGTGCTCGATGACGAGGACGGCGATGCCCATGTCGCGGATGGCGAAGATGAGTTCTTCGGCCGCGCGGGTCTCTTGCGGGTTCATGCCGGCGGTGGGCTCGTCCAGGAGGATGAGGCCGGGGTCGCTGGCGAGGGCGCGGGCGATCTCGAGCTTGCGCTGTTCGCCGTAGGGGAGGTTCTTGGCGAGGTGGCCGGCCTTGTGCTGGAGGCCGATGAACTCGAGGAGTTCCATGGCGCGTGCTTCGCTGGCGGCTTCGGCCTTCTTGAAGCCGGGGCCGCGCAGGAGGGCGGACCAGAGGCCTTCCTTGGTGCGGGTGTGGCGTCCGACGAGGACGTTCTCCAGCACGGTCATGTTGTGGAAGAGCCGGATGTTCTGGAAGGTGCGGGCGACGCCTGCTGCGGTGACCTTGTGGGGTGTGGGCGGCAGGACGGTGCCCTTGTAGGTGACGGTGCCCTCGGTGGGGACGTACAGCCCGGTGAGGCAGTTGAAGAAGGTGGTCTTGCCGGCGCCGTTGGGGCCGATGAGTCCGACGATCTCGCCTGCGTTGACCTTGAGGTCGACGCCCTTGACGGCGGTGAGGCCGCCGAAGCGCATGGTGACGCCGTTGGCTTCGAGCACGGTGGCCGTGGTCGTGGTGGTGGTGTCTGTGGTGGTCATGTCGTTCACGCCCCCGCCTTGGCGGTGGCCAGGTCCGTGGGGGTCTGGCCAGCGGTGTCGTCGTGGTACTCGAGCTGCGCCCGCTTGTTGGCGATGAGGCCTTCGGGGCGGAAGCGCATGAGCAGGATGAGGGCGATGCCGAAGGCGAGGAGCTGGTAGTCCTGGAGGAAGGCCAGCTTCGCCGGGATCAGGAAGAGGAGTGCGGCGCCGAGGATGGGGCCGCGGATGGTGCCCATGCCGCCGAGGATGACGGCGGCGAGGAGGAACGCGGAGTTCGGCGGGACGGGCCCGGCGAAGACGTAGTTCTCGGGGACGACCGTGGTGTTGACGTGTGCCTGGACGGTGCCGGCGAGGCCGGCGAGGGTGGCGCCGAGGGCGAAGGCGATGAGCTTGACCTTGAAGCCGTTGATGCCCATGGCTTCGGCGGCGGTCTCGTCTTCGCGGATGGCGACCCAGGCGCGGCCGATGCGGCTGTTGCCGGCGCGGGCGAAGACCAGCACGACCAGGGCCATGACGAGCAGCATCAGGAAGTAGTAGTTGGCGTAGGCGCCGAGGGTGATGCCGAGGACCACGTGGGATTCCCCGAAGTTCCACCCGAGGATTTCGAGGTGGGGGATGTTGGGGATGCCGTTGGGGCCGTTGGTGATGTCGGGGCCGGAGGTGCCGTCGAGGTTGCCCATGGCGATGCGGAAGATTTCTCCGAAGCCGAGGGTGACGATGGCGAGGTAGTCGCCGCGCAGGCGGAGGGTGGGTGCTCCGATGACCACGCCGAAGATGAGCGAGGCGAGGGCGCCGACGAGGACCGCTGCCCAGAAGGGCAGGTGGATGTCGAAGGCGGATGCGGTGCTTCCGGAGACCAGGGCGGCGGCGTAGGCGCCGACGCCGAGGAAGGCGACGTAGCCGAGGTCGAGGAGGCCGGCGAGGCCGACGACGACGTTGAGGCCGAGGGCGACGGTGGCGAAGATGAGGATGTTGACCGCGATGAGCGTGTAGGTGTCGCCGCTCTGCTGGATGAAGGGGAAGGCGATCGCGGCGGCGGCGGTGCCGAGGAGGGTGACCTGGCGGTGCTTCGCGGTGAGGGTGCCGAGGCGGTCGAAGAGGCCGGCCTTGAGCAGGGCGAAGGCGGCGAAGCCGACGATCAGCAGGTAGGTGACGAAGAGCTGCGGTTCTTTGTCGTCGGTGTCGATGCCGAAGGTGACGACGTAGAGGCCGAGCGCGAAGACGCCGGTGATGATGAGGATTTCGGCCCAGGAGGGCAGCTGCTTGGCGGGGGCCGCCTTGCGGCTGTCGTCGGGGATCTTGTACGCGGCGAGGGCCGGGACGAGCGAGCCGGCGAGGGCGACGTAGGCGCCGGGTTCGAGGTGGGCGAAGCCGCCGAGGACGACGGCGATCGCGAGGACCGTGAACCAGGTGCCGGCGAAGGTGCCGAGTGCGAGGATCCAGACGGGCTTGCGGCTGCCGGCCGGGGTCAGCCAGCGCAGGCCCTTGACGCCGAGCGCGGAGAGCGCGAAGACGGCGGTGAGGAGTCCGGAGACGAGGCTGAGGAACTGGATGGGCGCCGGGCTGCCGTAGTACGTGAGGTCGCCGGGGAACTCGTCGGTCCAGGTCCAGGCGAGGAAGGCGCTGACGGCGGTCAGGAGGCTGCCGCCGATGACCGCGTAGAGGAGTGCGGCGGGGGCGGGGCCCTGCTTGGCGACGGCGGTCTGCGGGGTGGTGTTGGTGGTCATGGTTCTCACGCCCGATCCGCGACGCGCTCGCCGAGCAGGCCTTGGGGCCGCACGAGGAGGACGACGATGAGGAGTACGAACGCCCAGACGTTGGACCAGGCTCCACCGCCGAGCTGCTGCATGCCGGGGATCTCTTCGATGTAGGCGATCGAGAGGGCTTCGGCGAGGCCGAGGACGACGCCGCCGACCATGGCGCCGTAGATGTTGCCGATGCCTCCGAGGACGGCGGCGGTGAAGGCCTTCAGTCCGAGGATGAAGCCCATCTCGAAGTTGATCTGGCCCTTGTCGAGGCCGTAGGCGACGGCGGCGACGGCGGCGAACGCGGCACCGATGGCGAAGGCCATGACGATGATGCGGTCGGTGTTGATGCCCATGAGCTTGGCGGTGTCGGGGTCCTGCGCGGTGGCCTGCATGGCGCGGCCGCTGCGGCTCTTGGAGACGAAGACGCCGAGGGCGAGCATGCACAGGGGGGCGAGGATGAGGACGAAGAGGTCCGCGCGCTGGATGGCCAGGCTGTCGGTGATCTTGAAGGAGGCGCCCTTGAACTCAGGGAAGCTGACTGCCTTCTTGGCGTCCGGGTAGAACTGCCAGACGAGCTGCTGGAGCGCGATCGAGAGGCCGATTGCGGTGATGAGCGGGGCGAGCCGGGGGGCGCTGCGCAGGGGGCGGTAGGCGAAGCGTTCGGCTGCGGTGGCGACGAGGACCGAGGCGAGTGCGCCTCCGACGATCATGATGGGTATCGCGATCAGCAGGGAGGTGCCGGTCGGGAGGATGGCGTAGGCGGTGAGCGCGCCGAAGCCGCCGATCATGAAGATCTCGCCGTGGGCGAAGTTGATGAGCTGGACGATGCCGTAGACCATGGTGTACCCGATGGCTATGAGGCCATAAAGGGCACCGAGGGCAAGGCCGTTGGCCAGCTGTTGCGGCAGTTCGTGCACCGCAGGGCCTCCGATGAGCGTGTCGGATAAGACTCCGCGCGAGGGCGCTGTTTGCGCCCTCGCGCGGCTGGTTCTTTTTGAGGGGTGGGCCGTCAGTGCGGACCGGCCTGGTGTCCCGGCGTACGGGACGGGGGTTTTACTGGTTGAAGGTGTCGCTCTTGACGTCGACCCACTTGCCGCCCTCGACCTTGTAGACCGTGAGCTGCTTGTTGGTGGTGTCGCCGTACTGGTCGAAGGCGACCTTGCCGGTCACGCCTTCGAAGGAGACCTTGCCGAGGGCCTCGACGACCTTGGCGCGGGCGTCGGCGGGGAGCTTGCCGCTGTTGGCGGCGGCGACGGCCTTGACGGCCTGGATCAGGGCCCAGCCGGCGTCGTAGGAGTAGCCACCGTAGGCGGCGTACGGGTCCTTGTAGCCGGCGGCCTGGTAGTCCGCGATGAAGGTCTTCGCGGTGGGCAGCTTCTCGACCGGGTAGCCGATGGAGGTGGAGAGGTCGCCCTCGTTGGCCTCACCGGAGGCACTGATGAAGGCGGGGTCCTGGATGCCGTCGCCGCCCATGAGGGGGACGTTGGCGCCGGTCTTCTTGATCTGGTCGGCGAGCAGGCCGCCCTCGGGGTACTGGCCGCCGAAGTAGACGGAGTCGGCGCCGGAGGACTTGACCTTGTCGGCGGTGGAGGAGAAGTCGGTCTCCTTCACGGTGACGTGGTCGGTGCCGACGACCTCGCCGCCGAGCTTCTTGAACTCCTCGGAGAAGATCGCGGCGAGGCCGGCGCCGTAGGTCTGCTTGTCGTCGACGACGAAGACCTTCTTCTTGCCGGCGTCCTTGAAGAGGTACTGGGCGGCGAACTTGCCCTGGACCACGTCGGTGGCGGCGGTGCGGAAGTAGGTGTCGAAGGGGCGCTTGAACTCGCCCTTGCCCCAGTTGTCGCCCTGGCTGAGCGCCGGGTTGGTGTTGGCGGGCGAGACCTGGGCCAGCTTGGCGGAGGCGAAGACGCCCTGCATCTGCTGGGCGACGCCGGAGTTCAGCGGGCCGACGACACCGAGGACGTCCTTGTTGCCGACGAGCTTGGTGGCGTTGGCCTGGCCGGAGGCGGGGACCGCCTGGTCGTCGAGGGCCTCGACCTTGAACTCGATTCCGGGGACCTCGTTGTTCTTGTTGGCCGTTTTGGCCGCGAGGTCGACGGAGTTCTTGATGCCCTGGCCGAGGGCGGAGAGCGAGCCGGTGAGGGGAGCGTCCACGCCGATGACGACGACGGTCTTCTTGCCGTCGGACGAGTCCCCGCCCTTCGCCTCGTCGCGCGATCCGCAAGCGGTGAGGGTCAGTGCTCCCGTGGTGATCACGGTGGTGAGGACGAGCAAAGAACGGTGTCGCACGATTCTTCCTTTCCCTGGCGCGGCTCCCTCTATGAGGTGCCGTTCGGTCGCCGGGCCGCACTGGGATGTACAGCGGCCGTGCTGGTCGCGCCCAGCGGCGCGGTGACTGGCCGTGACTCTAGGCCCGAGGTGGCGAACACGGGGAGCGGAGAAAGGAGGATGTGACGCTCTTGTTATGCCAAGGCCAAGAATGTGTGGCGGGAGTACGGACAAACCAGACATTTACCTACGTGCTGGGGTGTCCGCATCCTGAGAATTACCTGTTCCCCTAAGGGGCTTGAGCCCTCCATGCACCTGTCTTAGATCATATTCGGCCGAATGTGGCAGCGCGTGTCCGAAGAAAAGCAACGGGTGGTCATTCCGAAGGGTAAAGGGGGATTCGATAGGGCATGGTCATTACCGAGCGTGATCAACGGCCGGGATTCGCCCCCTTCGGATCGATCTTGCCGCAGCGGCGAAAGGGCCCTTCACCTGCGGTTCGGCGGTGGGGCCCGAAGTGCCCGGAAGCCGGACAGCGCACCCGGGAATCCGGTGACCGGGCTCACGTGGGAGGGCGCCAGTTCTCCGAGCTCCGCGTCGCGCCGTCCTGTGCGGTGCAGCGCTGCGCCACGAACCGGTCGATCAACTCAAGTGCCTTGGCCCGCCCGGCAGTTCGCTCCTCGGCGCGGCCTGCGGCCACCGCGTCCTCGTGAATGGCGTACTGGTCGTTGGACAGGCCCTTCTGCTCCCAGTCCAGACCGGACCACTTGGACCCGATGAGGGTCTCCTTCGCCCAGTACGACACGAGGCCGGTGCAGATCTGCGCGGGCGAGGAGGGGGCGGCGGTGGGGCTGGGCGGGCCTGCCGCGGGAGGTGGTGCGGAAGGGGTGCATCCGGTCGCGGTGCCGGCCAGGGCGAGCGCCACGAGGAGGGTGGCGGCGGCGTACCGGACCGTGCGGCGAGGCGGTGTCCCCATGGGGGGAAGGTAGGCGGTCACCATCGGTGACACAACAGGGGGGCGCGCCTCGGCTGCGGAGTACCCGCGGAGTGGCGGATTCCGGGCGGGTCGGGGGGAGGGGGGACGCCGGAACCGGCGGGCGGGGGGCAGGACGGCGCCATGGCGGGGCTTCGGCGGATCGTCTCCACACGCCCGCGGGCCCGGACCCGCCCCCCGGGGGGTGGAGGTCCGGGCCCGCGGACGGCCCGTGGCGCGCAGGGACGGCCGGGCCCGCACGGCGCCTCGGGCGACCGGTTCAGGCTCCGGCGGGGGCCCCGCCGCCGCCGGCCGGGTCGGCGTCGCGCAGGAGGCAGGTGAGGCGGGCGGTGCACACGCGCCGGTCCTGCTCGTCGCTGATCACGATCTCGTAGGTGGTGGTGGTGCGGCCCCGGTGGACGGGGGTGGCGACACCGGTGACGAGGCCGGAGCGGACACCGCGGTGGTGGGTGCAGTTCAGGTCGACACCGACGGCGATCTTGGTGATGCCGCCGTGCAGCATGGCGCCGACGGAGCCGAGGGTCTCGGCGAGCACGGCGGAGGCCCCGCCGTGCAGCAGTCCGTAGGGCTGGGTGTTGCCCTCGACCGGCATTGTGGCCACGACCCGGTCGGCCGAGGCCTCCAGGATCCGGATGTCCATGCGCTCGCCGAGGTGGCCCGCGGAGAAGAGTGCGGGCAGGTCGATGCCCAGGGCCGCGTACTCGTCGAGGACCTCCTGCGGGAACTTCACTGCCTGCTGCTCGCCCATGGGCCTGCTCCGTTTCGTCAACGACCGTTAACCGTCTTGTCCTGAGGTCGTTCTATCAGGCCGGTTCGCAGCGGATGACGACGGACTTGCTCGCGGGGGTGTTGCTGGTGTCCGCGGTGGAGTCGAGGGGGACCAGTACGTTCGTCTCGGGGTAGTAGGCGGCCGCGCAGCCGCGGGCGGTCGGGTAGTGCACGACGCGGAAGCCCGGTGCGCGCCGCTCGACGCCGTCCTTCCACTCGCTGACCAGGTCGGTGTACGAGCCGTCGGCCAGCCCCAGGGCGGCGGCGTCCTCGGGGTGGACCAGCACCACGCGGCGCCCGCCGGTGATGCCGCGGTAGCGGTCGTCGAGCCCGTAGATCGTGGTGTTGTACTGGTCGTGGCTGCGCAGGGTCTGCAGCAGCAGCCGGCCTTCGGGGACCTCGGGGTACTCCACGGGCGCGGCGGTGAAGTTGGCCTTGCCGGTCGTGGTGGGGAAGCGGCGCTCGTCGCGCGGGGCGTGGGGAAGCCGGAAGCCGTCCGGGCGGGCCGCCTTGGCGTTGAAGTCCTCGAAGCCGGGGACCACGCGTGAGATCCGGTCGCGGATGGCGGCGTAGTCCCGCTCGAACTCCTCCCACGGCGTCCTGGACGCCTCGCCGAGGACGGCGCGGGCCATGCGGGCCACGATGGCCGGCTCGGAGAGCAGGTGCGGGCTCGCGGGGGGCAGGTTGCCGCGGGAGGCGTGGACCATGCCCATGGAGTCCTCTACGGTCACGAACTGCTTGCCGGATGCCTGGACGTCCTTGTCGGTGCGGCCGAGGGTGGGCAGGATCAGCGCGCGCCGGCCGGTGACGGCGTGGGAGCGGTTGAGTTTGGTGGAGACGTGCACGGTCAGGGCGGCGCGGCGGATCGCGGCCTCGGTGACCTCGGTGTCGGGGGTGGCGGCGACGAAGTTGCCGCCCATGGCGAAGAGGACCTTGGCCCGGCCGTCGCGCAGGGCCTGGATGGATCGGACCACGTCGAAGCCGTGGTGGCGGGGCGAGGTGATCGAGAACTCGCGGTCGAGGGCGTCGAGGAAGGCGGGTGCGGGGCGTTCAAAGATCCCCATGGTGCGGTCGCCCTGCACGTTGGAGTGGCCGCGGACGGGGCAGACGCCCGCGCCGGGGCGGCCGATGTCGCCGCGCAGCAGGAGCAGGTTGACGACCTCGCGGATGGTGGCGACGGCGTGCTTGTGCTGGGTCAGGCCCATCGCCCAGCAGACGATGGTGCGCCGGGAGGCCAGGACCATGGAGAGTGCGCGCTCGATCTCGGGCCGGGTCAGGCCCGTGGCGGCGAGGGTCTGCTCCCAGTCGGCCTCCTTGGCGGCGGCGGCGAACTCCTCGTATCCGTGGGTGTGTTCGCGGATGAAGGTCTCGTCGACGGCGCCGCCCGCCTCGATGACGAGCTTGTTCAGGAGGCGGAAGAGGGCCTGGTCGCCGCCGATGCGGATCTGCAGGAAGAGGTCGTTGAGGGGGGTGCCCTTGAGCATGCCGAGGGGGGACTGGGGGTTCTTGAACCGCTCCATGCCGGCCTCGGGCAGCGGATTCACCGAGATGATCTTCGCGCCGGCGGACTTGGCCTGCTCCAGGGCGGAGAGCATGCGCGGATGGTTGGTGCCCGGGTTCTGCCCGGCCACGATGATCAGTTCGGCCTGGTGGAGGTCTTCCAGGGAGACGCTGCCCTTGCCGATGCCGATCGTCTCGTTCAGCGCGGAGCCCGAGGACTCGTGGCACATGTTGGAGCAGTCGGGCAGGTTGTTGGTGCCGAACTCGCGGGCGAAGAGCTGGAAGAGGAAGGCCGCCTCGTTGCTGGTGCGGCCCGAGGTGTAGAAGAGGGCCTGATCGGGGGAGTCCAGCGCGTGCAGTTCCTGCGCGATCACCGCGAAGGCCCGCTCCCAGCTGACCGCCTCGTACCGGTCGGCGCCCTCGGCGAGGTACATGGGCTGCGTGATGCGGCCCTGCTGGCCCAGCCAGTAGCCGGAGCGGGTCTCCAGGTCGGCCAGCGGATGCGCGGCGAAGAACTCGGGGGTGACCCGGCGCAGGGTGGCCTCCTCCGCGACGGCCTTGGCGCCGTTCTCGCAGAACTCGGCGGTGTGCCGCTTCTCGCCCTCGGGCCAGGCGCAGCCGGGGCAGTCGAAGCCGTCCTTCTGGTTGACCTTGAGCAGGGTGCGGGCGGTGCGGGCCAGCCCCATCTGCCGCTGCGCGATCTTCAGGGTGTGCCCGATCGCGGGGAGCCCGGCGGCCGCGTGCTTCGGCGGATCGACCTGGGGCGCGTCCTGGACCGGATCGCCTGCGGGCGGCTTGGTGGCCATGGTGCTCCCCTTCGAGCGGTCTTCGCGTACACCTCCGATCCTGTCACGCCCCGCCGACATCGCGGGCGCCGGATTTGCCCCCGCGTTCCGGCCGTCCGGAATTGTCGGTGGGGGCGCCTAGGATCGGGGGCGTGGCAGAGACAGCATCGAAGAAGACGGACCAGACGACCGCAGCGGACCGCCCCCGCCTGATGCTCATGGACGGGCACTCCCTGGCGTACCGGGCGTTCTTCGCGCTGCCCGCGGAGAATTTCACGACCGCGACGGGCCAGCCGACCAACGCCATCTACGGCTTCGCGTCGATGCTGGCGAACACGCTGCGCGACGAGGCGCCCACGCACTTCGCGGTGGCGTTCGACGTGTCGCGCAAGACGTGGCGCTCGACGGAGTTCCCCGAGTACAAGGCGAACCGCTCCAAGACCCCCGACGAGTTCAAGGGGCAGGTCGAGCTGATCGGGGAGCTGCTGGACGCGATGCACGTGCCGCGGTTCGCCGTCGACGGCTTCGAGGCGGACGACGTGATCGCGACGCTGGCCACGCAGGCGGAGGCCCAGGGCTTCGAGGTGCTGATCGTCACCGGCGACCGGGACTCCTTCCAGCTCGTCTCCGAGCACACCACCGTGCTGTACCCGACCAAGGGCGTCTCGGAGCTGACCCGCTTCACGCCTGAGAAGGTCGAGGAGAAGTACGGGCTCACCCCGCAGCAGTATCCGGACTTCGCGGCGCTGCGCGGTGACCCGTCCGACAACCTGCCGGGCATCCCGGGCGTCGGTGAGAAGACCGCCGCGAAGTGGATCACCCAGTTCGGGTCGTTCGCGGAGCTCGTCGAGCGTGCCGAGGAGGTCAAGGGCAAGGCCGGGCAGAACTTCCGGGACCACCTGGAGGCCGTCAAGCTCAACCGCGTCCTGACCGAGATGGTCAGGGACGTGGAGCTGTCGAAGACGCCGGCCGACCTGACCCGCCTGCCCTACGACCGGTCCGCGGTCACCGGTGTGCTGGACGTGCTGGAGATCCGCAACGCCTCGCTGCGCGAGCGGCTGCTGGCCGTGGACCCGGGCGCGGCCGAGCAGGCGGCGCCGGCGCCGGTCGCGGCCGGTGTGGAGCTGGACGCCAGCGTGCTGGGCGCGGGCGAGCTCGCGCCGTGGCTGGCGGCCCGGGCGGGCGCCCCGCTGGGCGTCTGCACCGTGGACAGCTGGGCGCTGGGGCAGGGCAACGTCAGCGAGATCGCGCTGGCCGCCGCCGACGGGGCCGCCGCCTGGTTCGAGCCGTCCGAGCTGGACGAGGCCGACGAGCGGGCCTTCGCGGCGTGGGCCGCCGATGCGGCGCAGCCGAAGGTGGTGCACAACGCCAAGGGGCTGCTGCGGGTCTTCCCCGAGCACGGCTGGAGCCTGGCGGGCATCACCATGGACACCGCGCTCGCCGCCTACCTGGTCAAGCCGGGCCGCCGGTCCTTCGCGCTGGACGCGCTGTCCAACGAGTACCTGCACCGCGAGCTGGCGCCGGCCGCCGCCGACGGGCAGCTGGCGTTCGGCGCGGACGAGACGGCCGAGGCGGAGGCGCTGATGGCGCAGGCCCGCGCCGTCCTGGACCTGGGCGAGACCTTCACCGGCAAGCTGGCCGAGGTCGGGGCCGTCGAGCTGCTGCACGACATGGAGCTGCCGACGTCCGAGCTGCTGGCCCGGATGGAGCGCTCCGGCATCGCCGCCGACCGCGACCACTTGGAGGCGATGGAGCAGCAGTTCGCCGGGGCGGTGCAGCAGGCGGTGAAGGAGGCGCACGCGGCCGTCGGCCACGAGTTCAACCTCGGCTCGCCCAAGCAGCTCCAGGAGGTCTTCTTCGGCGAGCTGGACCTGCCCAAGACCAAGAAGACCAAGACCGGCTACACCACCGACGCGGACGCGCTGGCCTGGCTGGCGACGCAGACCGACCACGACCTCCCGGTGATCATGCTGCGGCACCGGGAGCAGGCCAAGCTGCGCGTCACCGTCGAGGGCCTGGTCAAGACCATCGCCGCCGACGGCCGGGTGCACACCAGCTTCAGCCAGACCGTCGCCGCGACCGGCCGGCTGTCCTCCACCGACCCCAACCTGCAGAACGTGCCGGTGCGCACCGACGAGGGCCGCGCCATCCGCCGGGGCTTCGTCGTCGGCGAGGGCTTCGAGTCCCTGATGACGGCCGACTACAGCCAGATCGAGCTGCGCGTGATGGCCCACCTCTCCGAGGACGAGGGCCTGATCGAGGCGTTCCTGTCCGGCGAGGACCTGCACACCACCGTCGCCTCCCAGGTGTTCGGCGTGGAGCGCTCGCAGGTCGACCCGGAGATGCGCCGCAAGATCAAGGCCATGTCCTACGGGCTGGCGTACGGGCTGTCCGCCTTCGGCCTGTCCCAGCAGCTGAACATCGAGCCGGCGGAGGCGCGCGGCCTGATGGAGACGTTCTTCGAGCGCTTCGGCGGGGTCCGCGACTACCTCCACCGCGTGGTGGACGAGGCCCGCGCCACCGGCTACACGGCCACGGTCTTCGGCCGCCGGCGCTACCTGCCCGACCTCGGCAGCGACAACCGCCAGCGCCGCGAGGCCGCCGAGCGGATGGCGCTCAACGCCCCGATCCAGGGCACCGCCGCCGACATCGTCAAGGTCGCGATGCTGCGCGTGGACCGGGCGATCGCGCAGGCCGGGCTGACGTCGCGGATGCTGCTCCAGGTCCACGACGAAATCGTGCTGGAGATCGCCCCGGGCGAGCGCGAGCGCGTGGAGGAGCTGGTGCGCCGCGAGATGGGCGCCGCCGTCGAGCTGCGGGCCCCGCTGGACGTGTCGGTGGGCGTCGGCTCCGACTGGGAGTCCGCCGCGCACTGACCGCGCCCGCCCCGTACGCGACGCCCGTCCCCGTCAGCCGGTGGGGACGGGCGTGCGCGTGTCGTTCCGGCTGCGGGTGCGGTCGCCGCGGTGGCGGACCCGTACCAGGACCCCGTACAGCAGCAGGGCGACGGCGAGGCCGCCGCCCGCGCCGAAGCAGACCGTCGGGATGATGTCGAGCGGCGAACGGATCCGGTCGAAGAAGGTGTAGAAGCGCACCACGCGCATCGTGACCCCGGCGGCCACGCACACCAGGAGCAGGGCCGACGCCCAGCCGACCTCGGCGCGGGTCAGCGCCGGTACGGACGCGGGGACGGGCAGGGGCGGCAGCCGGCGCAGCGCGGTCGCGAGGAACCAGCCGAGCGCACAGGCCGCGACCGCCGAACTCCCGTACTGGAGGTAGGAGTAGAGCGGAAGGCCGAAGGCGAGGGGCTCGCCGAGGGCGGGCACCGCGTTCGTCCCCCAGCGGTCGAGATGGGTGAAGCTGTCCCACACCACGTGCGTGAGGGAGCCGGCGACCGCCGAGAGGTAGAACCAGAGGGCCAGCGAGGCCAGTCGGCGGCCGCGCCACCGCTCGCCGCGCACCACGGCGTGGACCCGGCCCCGCCAGGCGCGCGGCAGGAGTGCGAGCAGCGGCTCGCGCAGCAGCAGCCAGTAGGCGACGAGGGCGGCGGTGAGCGCGGCGTCCGCGGTGAGCACGCCCGGCAGGGAATGCGTGAAGACGCCGTACGGCATGACCCCTTCGACGACCGCGTCGGCGAAGTAGAACGTGTCCGGCGCGAACGATCCCAGCACCAGCGCCGAGGCGACCAGCGGCCCCCGCGCCCGCCCGGTTCGCCGGATGGCCGGAAGGACGGCGGCAGCGTGGCTGAGGGTGAACGGCATGGCACCTCTCCTGGATCTTCTCGGTCCGGCCAGTATGCGTGTCCCGTGCGGGACGTGGGGATGTGGTGAAATCCACCCCGCCGTGCGTGCCCTGTGCAGGGAGTTGACGTAGGGTCACGCGGACGTCGAGTGGGAGGGGTCCGGCTCATGTCGGCTCGAATATTCGGACGCGGGCTGCGCAGGGGCGCCGCGGCAGCGCTGGTCTCCGCACTGGTGGTCGCCGCGGTGACCGCTTCCCAGGGGCCGGCCGCCGGGCGGGCGGAACGGATCGCCGCGGCCGGCGGGGACGGTGCCCCGCCCCTCCCGGCAGCCGGGAGCGGAGGGGACGGCTCCTACTTCACCGAACTCCCGCCGCTGGTGAGCCCCGCACCGCCGGCGGTGCTCCTGCCGGACGGACAGCCCTCCGCCCCCGCCGGCCAGGCGCCCGCCGGGACCGTTCCCGCGGGCGCGGGCGCGGCCGGGGGCACGGCGGTGGGCGTGGGGGAGGGGGCGCAGGGAATACCCGCGAGCGTGCTCGCCGCCTACCTGCGCGCGGAGCGGACCGTGGGGCGCAGCGACGCCGGCTGCGGGTTGCGCTGGCAGCTGCTCGCGGCGATCGGCAAGGTCGAGTCCGGGCAGGCGCGCGGCGGCCGGGTCGACGCCTCCGGCACCACGCTGCGGCCGATCCTGGGCCCCGTGCTCGACGGCAACGGCTTCGCGAACATCCGGGACACCGACGGCGGGGCGTACGACGGGGACGCCCGGTACGACCGGGCGGTCGGCCCGATGCAGTTCATCCCCTCCACGTGGGCGGCCTGGGGCCAGGACGCGGACGGCGACGGGCGGCGCGACCCGAACAACGTGTACGACGCGGCCCTGGCAGCCGGGCGCTACCTGTGCGCGGGCGGCCGGGACCTGCGGGTGGCGGCGGACCTGGACCGGGCCGTGCTCTCCTACAACCACTCCGGGGAGTACCTGCGGACCGTGCGGTCCTGGTTCACGTACTACCTGAAGGGGACGCACGAGGTCCCGGACGCGGCGGGCACCCCCGCGGCGGCGGCACCGGCCACGGCGCCGAAGCCGCCGACCCGGCCGACGGCGAAGCCGACGCCTACGCCGGAACCGAGCCCGACACCGCCCGGAGCCCCGAAGCCCACGCCCACGCCGACGCCCACGCCGGACCCGACGCCGACGCCGACCCCCACCCCGACGCCCACGCCGACGCCCACGCCCACGCCGGACCCGACGCCGACGCCCACGCCGGACCCGACGCCGACGCCGACGCCCAAGCCGACGCCGACCCCCACCCCGATGCCGACCCCCACCCCGACCCGGACCTCGGCCCCCGCGCCGACCCCCTCCGCCTTGGCCACGCGTTCCCCCGCGCCGACCCCCTCCGCCTCGGCCGACCGCACCCCCGTGTCCGCCCCCTCCCCGCAGCCGGCCGGCGCCCCGCCGCCGTCCGCCCGCTGACCGGATCCGGCCGCACCCGCTGACGGCCCCTGCCGCCCGGCAGCGCCCGCCCCCCACAGCCGTCCGCCACCGCGGCGGGCGGCTGCGCGCCCCTTCACGCCGACCGGCGCGCGATAGCCGGCGCCCGCCACCGGGTGCCCGGTGCTCTGTGCCGGGTGCTCGCTGCTCCCGAGACGTTCTCATCTCGCCCCCGCGTTGCTACGGTGCCCCTCCTCTGACGCCTCATCAGATTCCGGAGCCCCGGCATGCGCGCATACGTCGCCGCCGTCATCGGCCTCGCGGCCGCGCTGGCCCTCGTCTTCGCCATCACGGCGTTCGGGGTGTCCGAAGGCGGGACCTCCCCCAGGCCCCTGCTCACCACCGCGCCCCCCGCGCCCGGAAAGTAGAGGAGGGCCCGGCCGTGCGACGCAGAGCGAGCCTCGTCCTGCTGGCCCTCGCCGTGTTCTGCGCGGCGCTCTCACCGCTGCTGCGCTGGTACGCGTACCCGCGGCTCGCCAAGATCCCGCCGAACCAGTACCAGGAGATGGTCCTGGAGGCGAAGGACGCGACCCTCCTCGACTACCTGGGCGGCATGCAGCCGAAGAAGATCGACAAGGTCACCATCGTCCAGACGCTCAAGGGCAACGTCGAGGCGTCCAGGGAGATAGAAGCCAGTGCCGGCAAGGACGTCGTCGTCTGGGACACGCTCACGCACATCATGGACCCGGAGGGCAAGACGGTCTCCCAGATCCCCGAGCGCTACATCTTCGACGCCCACACCCAGGACCCGGTGCACGCCACGGGCGAGATGGTCGACGGCGACCCGGTCAGGCGCGAGGGCATCGAGTTCAAGTGGCCGTTCTTCACCGAGCCGCGCGACTACCTGTACTTCGACGCGCAGACCCGCACCGCCTCGCCGATCCACTACGTCGGCCCGCGCCGGTACCGCGGCATGGACGTCTACTACTTCGAGCAGACCGTCCCGTGGACCAAGGTCCCCATGCCGAAGAAGATGCCCGTCGAGGGCATCGACCCGGCGACCATCGAGGCGGCCACCGGCACCACCCTCTGGTACACGACCAAGGCGATGTTCTGGGTGGACCCGGTCACCGGGGCGCCCGTCAACGCCGAGCAGGAGATCAGGCAGGAGATGCGCGGCGGGATCGCGGCGAGCGGGCCCGAGGGCAAGCTCACCGCCTTCGCCGGGCATGTGAAGATGCGCGAGGACTACGCCCGCCACACCCTCGACCTGGTCGCCGCCAATCGCACGAAGGTCCTCGCCCTGCACACCTACGCCCCGACCGGCCTGGCGGCCTGCGCCCTGCTGCTCCTCGGGCTCGCGCTGTGGCTGGAGGCCAGGGGCCGGCGCGCCCCGAGGGAGGAGCTCAGCGCCTGAGCCGGGCGCTGGTGTGGCGGGTGGGCGCGGCGGTGGAGGGGTCCTCCGGCCAGGGGTGGCGGGGGTAGCGGCCGCGCAGCTCGGCGCGGACGGCCCGGTAGCCGTCCTGCCAGAAGGAGGCGAGGTCGGCCGTGACGGCGGCAGGTCGGCCGGCGGGCGACAGCAGGTGGACGAGTACGGGCACCCCCGCGACCCGGGGGGTCTCGGCCAGCCCGAACAGCTCCTGGAGTTTGACGGCGAGCACCGGCTGTCCGTGCTCCGCGGAGTAGTCGATCCGGATGCGGGACCCGGAAGGCACCTCCAGCCGTTCCGGGGCCAGCTCGTCCAGCCGGGCCGCCTCGCCCGTGGCCCAGGGCAGCAGCCGGCGCAGGGCCTGGCCCGCGTCGAGCCGTGCGAGGTCCGCCCGGCGCCGGGCCCGCGACAGCTCGGGCTCCAGCCAGTCGTCGGCGCGGTCCAGCAGGGCGCCGTCGTCCGCCACGGCGGGCCAGGCGCCACCGAGCGTCCGGTGCAGGAACGCCAGCCGGGCCCGCAGCTGCGCGGCGTCCGGGGACCAGCGCAGCAGGCCGAGGCCCTCCTCGCGCAACCCGTCGAGCAGCGCGGTGCGCACCAGGGCCGGCTCGGGGGTGCGCAGGGGCCGGACGGCCAACTCGATCGCCCCGAGCCGCTGCACCGCACGGGCGATGAGCTCCCCCTCCTCCCAGTGCACCTCCTCGGTGTCCGTGCGCAGGTGCGCGGCGGCCTCCCGCGCGGTGTGCTCGTCGATGACGGCGGCCAGCCGGACCCGCGCGGAGGCGGAGTGCGGGGCCCGGTCGGCGACGGCGACCGCCAGCCAGGGCGCGCTGCGCAGTCCCGAGCCCTCGCCGAGTTCGGCCGCGGTGCCGTTGGCCATGAGGAAGGACTGCTCCGCCTTGCCCTTGGCCACCCGCTCGGGAAACGCGAGCGCGGCGACGAGCCCGGCGGCACGATCATCGCCCCCGCCCCCGGCCCCACCCCCGGCCCCGGCCCCGGCCCCGGCCCCGGTTCCGGGAAGGGGCGGAGTGGGGGAGCGCCCCGCAGGGGACTGCGCGGCTCGTTCCAGCCGCCGGACCTCGGCGCGCCAGCGCGCCGCGTAGGCGTCGCCTCCGTGACGGGCCGAACGCCACGCCGCGGCCAGGTCGTCCCCGTACTCCCGCGGCGGCTCCTCGCTCAGCAGCGCCACCACCTCCGCCGCCCGCCGCGCCCCCAGCACCGACGCCCCGTCGAGCAGGGCCCGGGCCAGCCGCGGGTGCAGGCCCAGCCGGGCCATCCGCAGCCCGCGCGGCGTCGGCCGCCCCGCCGCGTCCACCGCGCCGACCGCCACCAGCACCTCCCGCGCCGCGGCCATCGCCCCGGCCGGCGGTGCGTCCAGCAGCGCCAGCCCGGCGGCGTCCGGATCGCCCCAGCACGCGGCCTGCAGCGCGAACTGCGCCAGGTCCGCGATGCGGATCTCCGGCGCCGGGAAGGCCGGCAGGCGGCCGTCCTCCGCCTCGGTCCAGCAGCGGTACACCGCGCCCGGCGCCTCCCGCCCGGCCCGGCCCGCCCGCTGACGCCCGGCCGCACGCGAGGCCCGTACGGTCGCCAGCGCGCCCAGCCCGCGCGCGTGGTCCACGCGGGGTTCGCGGGCCAGTCCCGAGTCCACCACCACGCGTACCCCGGGCACGGTCAGGCTGGACTCCGCGACCGCCGTCGCGAGGATCACCCGGCGGTGGTCCGACGCCGTCAGGGCCGCGTCCTGCACCGCGGCCGGCGCCCGGCCGTGGACCTGGAGGACCTCCGCGTCCACCCCGCCCAGCTGCCCGGCCACCCGGGCGATCTCCCCGACGCCCGGCAGGAAGCACAGGACGTCGCCGGAACGTTCCGCCAGCGCCCTCCGCACCACCGAGGCCACATGCGCCAGCTGCGCCGGATCCACCCGCATGCCGTGCGGGGGCCGTACCGGGCGGGCCGGCGGGGCCCACACCGTCTCCACCGGGTGGGAGACCCCGGCGGCCTCCACCACCGGCGCGCCGCCCAGCAGGCCGGCCCAGCCCGCCGCGTCGGTCGTCGCCGAAGCCGCCACCAGCCCGAGCTCCGGGCGCAGGGTCTGCCGTACGTCCAGCAGGAAGGCGGCGACGGTGTCGGCGTCCAGGTGCCGCTCGTGGCACTCGTCCAGGACCACCACGTCCACGCCGGGCAGCTCCTGGTCCCGCTGGAGCCGCTGCAGCAGCACCCCGGTCGTGACCACCTCCACCACCGTGGAGGGGCCCACCACCCGCTCGCCGCGCACCGTGAAGCCCACCGAGCCGCCCACCGGCTCGCCCAGCAGCCACGCCATCCGCCGCGCGGCGGCACGGGCGGCGATCCGGCGCGGTTCGGCGACCACGACCCGCCGCCCGGGCCCGTCACCCACCAGCCCCGCCAGCACCAGCGGCACCAGCGTGGTCTTGCCGGTGCCCGGCGGGGCGCAGAGCACGGCGGCTCCGTGGCCCTCCAGCGCCGAGACGAGCGCGGGCAGGGCCTCCCGTACGGGCAGGGCGTCGAGGGCGGAGTGGCGGATCAAGGAATCAGTCCCTCTCGCACACGAAGATCGCCGTACCGGGGATCAGGTGCCCGCGCAGCGGGGACCATCCGCCCCACTCCTGGCTGTTCCACTCCGGCCACTCCGGTTCGACCAGGTCGAGCAGCCGGAAGCCGCCCGCCACCACGTCGCGGACCCGGTCGCCGATGGTGCGGTGGTGCTCCACGTACACGGCGCCGCCGTGCTCGTCCTGCTCCACGTACGGGGTGCGGTCGAAGTAGGAGGCGGCGACGGACAGCCCCGCGGGGCCCGGCTCGTCGGGGAAGGCCCAGCGGACGGGGTGGGTGACGGAGAAGACCCAGCGGCCGCCGGGGCGCAGGACGCGGTGCACCTCGCGCATCACGTTCACCGGGTCGGCGACGAAGGGGACGGCGCCGTACGCCGAGCACGCCAGGTCGAAGGAGCCGTCGCGGAACGGCAGCCGGCCGGCGTCGGCCTCCACCAGGCGGACCGCCCGCAGGTCGCCGCCGTCGATGCGCAGCGCGTGCTGGAGCTGGCGGTGGGAGAGGTCCAGCGCGACCGGCCGGGCGCCCTGGGCGGCGAGCCAGCGCGAGCACTGCGCGGCGCCGGCGCCGATCTCCAGGACGTCCTTGCCCCGGAGGGAGGAGGCCGGGCCGAGGAGCGCCGCGTCCGCCTCGTCGAGCCCCTCGGGACCCCAGACGAAGCGGTCGTCCCCGAGGAAGGCGCCGTGCTCGCTCTGGTACTCGTCGGCGTTGCGGTCCCACCAGCCGCGGCTGGCCCGGCTGCTCTCCGCCTCCCCCGCCTGCCGCCGGGTGGCCTCGGCGTCGCCGGGGCCGTCACCGGAGGCGTCGCCGGTGTGCGGATCGGCGCGGTGGGCGTCTTCGCGGAGGTGGTCCTCTTGGTTCATGGGGCCCGTCGTCGTAGTCTGCGAATGTCTGGGGGCGTCCGAGGACGCTTGTGGGCGTTCCCGGGGTGTCCGCGGCCGTGTGCGGCCGTCCGTGGCTCGCCGCGGAAAGTGACGGGAAAGCGTCATCGACGCCTTCCCGCCCACGAATTGTGCCGGTTGTGCGGCGATCCGCCGGGGGTGTCCGCCTTCGCGCATTGACCCTGTCCGGCTGCCCCCGTATGCTACAAGTTGCGCTGCGAGCCTGTGCTCCTCAGACCTAGCAGGCTGCGCTTGCATCTGTTGATGTCCCCTCGGTTCTCGAGGCCCCGCCGCTCTTAGCGGAACTGGGGACTCCTTGGCTGTCCGGCTTCGGTGGATGCCGATAAGGGCTCCCGGCGTAGCAGTACCTACGACTTTCTGTCCGTAACCGGAGCCCTTTCCCACATGACGAGCAGCACCGAGACCACCGCCACCACTCCGCAGGTTGCGGTCAACGACATCGGCGACGCGGACGCGTTCCTCGCGGCGATCGACGAGACGATCAAGTACTTCAACGATGGTGACATCGTCGACGGCGTCATCGTCAAGGTTGACCGGGACGAGGTTCTCCTCGACATCGGTTACAAGACCGAAGGTGTCATCCCGAGCCGCGAGCTCTCGATCAAGCACGACGTCGACCCGAACGAGGTCGTCAAGGTCGGCGACGAGATCGAGGCCCTGGTTCTCCAGAAGGAGGACAAGGAAGGCCGCCTGATCCTCTCGAAGAAGCGCGCTCAGTACGAGCGTGCCTGGGGCACCATCGAGAAGATCAAGGAAGAGGACGGCATCGTCACCGGTACCGTCATCGAGGTCGTCAAGGGTGGTCTCATCCTCGACATCGGCCTCCGCGGCTTCCTGCCGGCCTCTCTCGTCGAGATGCGTCGCGTCCGCGACCTCCAGCCCTACGTGGGCAAGGAGCTCGAGGCCAAGATCATCGAGCTGGACAAGAACCGCAACAACGTGGTCCTGTCCCGCCGCGCCTGGCTCGAGCAGACCCAGTCCGAGGTTCGCCAGACGTTCCTCACCACCCTGCAGAAGGGTCAGGTCCGCTCCGGCGTCGTCTCCTCGATCGTCAACTTCGGTGCGTTCGTGGACCTGGGCGGCGTCGACGGTCTCGTCCACGTCTCCGAGCTGTCCTGGAAGCACATCGACCACCCGTCCGAGGTTGTCGAGGTCGGCCAGGAGGTCACCGTCGAGGTCCTCGACGTGGACATGGACCGCGAGCGTGTCTCCCTGTCGCTGAAGGCGACGCAGGAGGACCCGTGGCAGCAGTTCGCCCGGACCCACCAGATCGGCCAGGTCGTCCCGGGTAAGGTCACCAAGCTGGTTCCGTTCGGTGCGTTCGTCCGCGTGGACGAGGGCATCGAGGGTCTGGTCCACATCTCCGAGCTGGCCGAGCGCCACGTGGAGATCCCGGAGCAGGTCGTCCAGG
Source organism: Streptomyces sp. NPDC045967 (assembly GCF_056430495.1). NCBI lineage: Bacteria > Bacillati > Actinomycetota > Actinomycetes > Kitasatosporales > Streptomycetaceae > Streptomyces > Streptomyces sp. NPDC045967. The sequence continues at coordinate 740,806 of NZ_JBWKLE010000001.1, forward strand.
TCAACGACGAGATCTTCGTCAAGGTCATCGACATCGACCTCGAGCGTCGCCGGATCTCGCTGTCCCTGAAGCAGGCCAACGAGTCCTTCGGCACCGACCCGGCGTCGGTCGAGTTCGACCCGACCCTGTACGGCATGGCCGCGTCGTACGACGACCAGGGCAACTACATCTACCCCGAGGGCTTCGACCCCGAGACCAACGACTGGCTCGAGGGCTTCGACAAGCAGCGCGAGGCCTGGGAGACCCAGTACGCCGAGGCGCAGCAGCGCTTCGAGCAGCACCAGGCCCAGGTCATCAAGAGCCGCGAGGCCGACGAGGCCGCCGCTGCCGAGGGTGCTGCCGCCCCGGCCGCCGGTGGCAACGCCGGTGCGGGCATCTCGGGCGGTTCGTACTCCTCGGAGTCGGACGAGACCTCCGGCGCCCTGGCCTCGGACGAGGCCCTGGCCGCGCTCCGCGAGAAGCTGGCCGGCGGCCAGAGCTGATCGCAGCGCGCACCACGCCTCCGGGCGTGAGCCGAGCTGGTTGAACTGAACGACGAGGCCCGTCCCCTCCGGGGGGCGGGCCTCTTCGCGTCGGTCGGCCATCGCCTTCGGAAACGTTGCGTTCCCGTGAAAGCCGTCAACTGGGGAATGACGCAGCCCCCTTGGACGTTCTTGCAGAGAACGCGACGAGGGAGGAGTGGTGACGGTGCTCGATCCACAGGGCCTGTACGAGTGGGACGCCAAGGGCCTGGCGGTGGCCGACCTGGCGCTCGCCCAGGACTCGGCCGGACTGGTGATGCTGTACCACTTCGAGGGGTACATCGACGCGGGCGAGGCCGGCGAGCAGATCGTCGAGCGCCTCCTGGAGACCCTGCCCCACCAGGTGGTGGCCCGCTTCGACACCGACCGGCTGGTGGACTACCGGGCCCGGCGCCCGCTGCTGACCTTCCAGCGCGACCACTGGACGGAGTTCGAGGAGCCCCGCCTGGAGGTCCGGTTGGTCCAGGACGCCACCGGCGCCCCCTTCCTGCTGCTGTCCGGCCCCGAGCCGGACGTCGAGTGGGAGCGCTTCACCGTGGCCGTCCGGCAGATCGTCGAACGCCTCGGCGTGCGGCTCTCGGTCAACTTCCACGGCATTCCCATGGGCGTCCCCCACACCCGGCCCGTCGGCATCACCCCGCACGGCAACCGCACCGACCTCATGCCGGGCCACCGCAGCCCCTTCGACGAGGCGCAGGTGCCGGGCAGCGCGGAGTCGCTGGTGGAGTTCCGCCTGGCCCAGGCCGGGCACGACGTGCTGGGTGTCGCCGCGCACGTACCGCACTACATCGCCCGCTCCCCCTACCCGGACGCCGCGCTGACGGTGCTCGAGGCGATCACGGCGGCCACCGGGCTGGTCCTGCCCGCGGTGGCGCACGCCCTGCGGACCGAGGCGCACCGCACCCAGACGGAGATCGACCGGCAGATCCGCGAGGGCGACGAGGAGCTGGTGAGCCTCATCCAGGGGCTGGAGCACCAGTACGACGCGGCCGCGGGCGCGGAGACCCGGGGAAACATGATCGCCGAACCGGCCGAGATCCCCTCGGCGGACGAGATCGGGCGCGAGTTCGAGCGGTTCCTCGCGGAACGCGAGGGAGAGAACTGACCCCCCGGGGCTGTGGGGACGCCGGGGCGGGCGTCTAGGCTGAGGCACATGCTGAAGGTCGGATTGACGGGCGGGATCGGTGCCGGCAAGAGCGAGGTGTCACGGCTCCTGGCGGGGTACGGGGCGGTCGTGGTGGATGCCGACCGGATCGCCCGGGAGGTCGTCGAACCCGGCACCCCGGGGCTCGCGGCCGTCGTGGCCGCCTTCGGGGCGGCGGTGCTGACCCCGGAGGGAACGCTCGACCGGCCGAAGCTGGGCTCCGTGGTGTTCGCCGACCCGGCGAAGCTCCAGACCCTGAACGCGATCGTGCACCCTCTGGTCGGGGCCCGGTCGGCGGAGCTGGAGGCCGCCGCGGGGGCCGACGCGATCGTGGTGCACGACGTACCGCTGCTCGCGGAGAACGGCCTCGCACCGCTGTACGACCTGGTGGTCGTGGTGGACGCGGCGCCGCGGACGCAGCTGGCCCGGCTGACCGCACTGCGCGGGATGAGCGAGGAAGAGGCGCGGGCCAGGATGGCCGCGCAGGCCACCCGTGAGCAGCGGCTCGCGGTGGCGAACCTGGTGATCGACAACGACGGGCCGCTGGAGGCGCTGGAACCGCAGGTGCGCAAGGTGTGGGCGGAGCTCACGGCGCGTGCGCAGCGGCCGGAGGTGCCTTCGGGGCCTAGGGAGCCTGCGGGGCCGGAGGTGTCCGCAGGGCTGGAGGTGCCTGCGCGGCCGACGGAATAGCGGGTCCGGGGCGGGGCGTTGAACGCGCCCGTAGAGGGAAGGAACCGATCGTGTCCGACACCACGCCGCAGTCCTCGTCTTCGTCGTCACCCCCGCCGGCGAGCCCGGAGACGCACGTCATCGACTACCGGGCCGCCGAGCAGCTGCTCGCCGCCCGCGACCCGCGGGGCGCGGTGAAGCTGCTCGACTCGGTCATAGCCGCCCACCCCGAGAACACGGCGGCCCGGCTGCTGCGCGCTCGGGCGTTCTTCGCGGCGGCGCAACTGCGTCCCGCGCAGCTCGAGTTCGAGCTGGTGCTGGAGCGGGAGCCGGACAACGCCTTCGCCCACTTCGCGCTGGCCCGCACCCATCAGCGCGCGGGGCGGCCCGAGCAGGCGCGCAAGCACTTCCGGCTGGCCGCGGCCCTGGACCCGCAGCCGGAGTACCTGGAAGCCGCCCGCTTCGACCGGTAGCGGAGCCGCCCGCTTCGACCGGTGGCGGCAGCCCGTTCCCGCCCGTGCCGTGGGCACCCGCCCGTGCCCGTCACCGCCCGTGCCGCGGGGGCTCGTACGGCGGGATGTCGGGGCCCGGCTGGTAGTGCGGTCCCTGGTGGACGTGGTGGACGACCACGGCAAGGTCCACGGCCGCGAGCAGCGCCACCGCACCGCAGGCCGCCGCCCATCCCGCACGGCCCGCCAGCGAGAAGGCGGCCGTCCCGGCGGCGGCCCAGACCAGCCCCCACAGACTCAGCCAGAACCGCAGCCGCAGCGCACTACGGGCGGTCGCCGGCTCATTCCCGGAACGCATGGACATCGCCTCCCGTCCATGGTGCCACTCAGGCGGGCGGTGCGAAGGCGGGCGGGCGGGTCGGCAGGCCGGCGGCTACGGGACCAGCCGGTGTACCGCTCGGGTGGTCGTCTTCTTGAAGTCGGCGACGGGGGCCTGGGATAGGTCGCCCATCCGGCCCCACTGCACGACGGTCACCGTCGCGCCGTCCCGTCCGATGCCGTACAGGTGCACCCCCGGCTCGGAATCGGGGACCGAGGTGTGCACCCCGTACACATGTGCCCCCTCCTCGACGGGGAGCCTGCCGTGGTCCTGCCAGGAGGCGGTGCCGCCCGGGGTGGCCCGGAGCCAGTCGGCGGCGCAGGCCGCGACCTGCCGTTCCAGGGCGGTGGCCAGCTGCGCGGCAGCCGTGGCGGAGGAAGCCCGTACGGAGACCTGCACGGCGCCGGTGTCGTACTCGGTGCCGAAGGCGCGGTGCCAGCTGCCCCGCGCCGGAAGCACACCCTCCAGGCAGAACGGGGCGGATTCGGGAAGCCCCGGGGTGATCTGGCCGGCGTACCAGGGCGAGGTGGGGTGCGGCGGCAGGTCGGCGCCGCTGAGGAAGCCCGGCGCGGCGGCGCCCGCGGTGGTGGCGCTGCTCGTGGTGGCGGTGGCGGCGGTCGTGGTGGCCAGGGCCAGCGCGGCGGCCGCGGCGAGGGCCGCGAACGCGGTACGGGTGGCCGTTCGGGTGATCGTGCGGCTGGTGGCGCGTCGGGACATGGGCGGTTCTCCCCGTTTCCTCTGGAGGTGCGGCGCGGTACGTGGTCGGTCCGCGCCGTGTGTCACCAGCCTTGCCCGGTCGCGGGGTGTCGGGCGACGGATTGCGGCAGGTTCGGGACACTGGAACGGCCGTACGTGATGTCACCTGGGGGAGCATCCCCGGCATGGAACGCGGACGCGGGACGGGGGAACGCCGTGGGCGAGGGGGAACGGTCGGGCGAGGCGGAGACCTTCGCGCGGCTGATGCGGGAACTGAAGGAACGCGCGGGGCTCAGTTACGGGGCGCTGGCGCGCGGGCTGCACACGAGTACGTCGACCCTGCACCGCTACTGCCACGGGGACGCCGTACCGGCGGAGTTCGCGGCGGTGGACCGCTTCGCACGGGCCTGCGGGGCCACGCGGGCGGAAGCGGTGGACCTGCACCGCGCCTGGCTCCTCGCGGACGCCCGCAGGCGCGAGCCGGCCGGGGCGGCGGGGCCCGAGCCGGAGTCGGGGCCGCCGGCGGAACCGGGGGCAGGGACGGGGGAGGTGCCGGAGCCCGAGCCGGGTGCCGGGCGGGCTCCCCGGTACCGGCGGCGGGCGGCGGCCGTGGTCGCCGCCGGGCTGACGGCGGGGGCGGTGGCCGCGGCGGTGCTCGCGGCCTCGCTGCCGGACCGCGGGGCGGCGCCGGGCACCGGACAGGGGCCGGTGGGTGCGGGGTCGGGGACTGCGGGGCCCGGGAGCGGGGGGAGCGGTGCCCCGGGATGGTCCGACGGTCCGTCGTCAACGCCGCCGACGCCCTTGCCCACCGCGACCTCGGCGCCGGCGTCCGTCCCCGCCCCCGAGCCCCCGCGCACCCGGGCGCCGGCGCCGGCGGTGCTTCCGCTCCGGGCGGCGGTGCGGTCGCACGTGTGGGCCTTCCGCTGCGATCACGCCTACCTGGCCGAGGCCGGCCCCGGGAGCGTGCCCCCGCCGCCCGTGGAGGCCGACGCGCCCGCCTGGGCCGCGGCGCAGCGTGCGGTGCACGCCGGAACGCAGATCGTGGAGATCACCCTGCACGGCACCGGGCCCGGCAGCGTGGTCCTGGAGGACCTTCAGGTGCGGGTGGCCGCCCGGCGCACTCCGCCGGCCTGGAACGTCTACCAGATGTCCCAGGGCTGCGGCGGTGCGCTCACCCCGGCCGCCTTCGCGGTGAACCTGGACGCGCCGCGCCCGGTCCTCCGTCCCGTGGCCGGCAACGACAGCGGGGGCGAAGCCGTGCGGGTCGTCCCGGCCCCCGCCTTCCCGATGCGGGTGTCGGCGTCGGAGCCGGTCGTCCTGCGGGTGGAGGCGGCCACCACCGGGTGCGACTGCGACTGGTCGCTGGACCTGCGCTGGGCCGCCCCGTCCGGTTCCGGCACGCTGCGCATCGACGACGACGGCCGACCGTTGCGCACCAGCGCGGCGACGGGCCGTCCGGTGTACGGGTACGCGGCGGAGCAGGGCCGCTGGGCACGCTGAGCCCGTACGCCCTGGTCAGAGCCGTTGTCAGTGGCCGCGCCTAGACTCGGTGGGCAGGACATCCGCAGCGAGCGGACCGAGCGGGGGAGGGGGCCAGGCCATGACACACGCACCACACGCACCGCACCCGTCACACGCCCTGCTGCGCCACGCGGCCGTGTTCGTGCCCGCGGCGGTTCCCCGCGAGGGCCGCGTCGTGTTCTGGGCGCCCGAGGGGGAGCCGCTGCCCGAGGCGGGTGCGGGGACGACGCTCACCGTGGTCCGTCCGCACGGGGACGCGCTCCGCAGCCGGAGCGTGCCCGCCGTGGCCCTCCCCGTCGACGCCGCCCTGCCCCTGCTCGCCCAGGCGCCCCGCAGCCCCGCCGCCCACCCCGCCACCCGCGTCTGGGGCGCGGCCGCCACGCAGGCGCTCACCCTGGTCGCCCGCGGCCGGCTGCTGCCCGGGCTCACCCCCGAGGGCTTCGACGCCTGGCGGGCGGGACCGCTCGACGCCGATGACGTCGGCCACCTGCGCGCGATCGCGGCCGCCCTGCCGTACGAGGGGTACGCCACGCCCCTGGCCGGGCGGCGCCCGCTGTCCCTGCCCGAACCGGAAGCGCTGGTCCGTGCCTTCCTCGACGCGGTCGCCGACAGCCTGCCCCGTACCCCGGCCGCCGCCGTGGCCGGCGGCCGGCCGTTCGCCGCCCGGGAGCCGCAGCACGTGCCGCGGATGCGGGAGTGGGCCGCGCAGGTCGCCGCCGGAGCCGACGCCGGCGTCGGGATATCGCTGCGACTGGACCTGTCCTCCTTCCGCCTCTTCGACGAGGCCGAGGGCGAGGACGTGCGGCGCGCCGGGGCCGCCGTGGTGCAGGTGCACAGCCTCGCCGACCCGACCCTGGTCACCGACGCCACCGACCTGTGGGCGGGGACGGCCGCCGCCGGTTTCGGCCCGCGGGCCCGGATCGACGCGGTGCTGGCGTTGCGCCGGGCCGCCCGGGTGTGGCCGCCCCTGCTGCGCCTGCTCGACGAGCCGGTGCCCGACGCGCTGGCCCTGTCGGATCCGGAGCTCGAAGACCTGCTGGGCGTCGCCGCGAGCCGGCTGGCGGATGCCGGGGTCCTGGTCCACTGGCCGCGCGAGCTCGCCCGTTCGCTGTCCGCGACCGCCGTCGTGCGCTCCACCGCGCCCGGATCCGCCACCGACGGCACGGCCTTCTTCGACGCCGGGCACCTCTTCTCCTTCTCCTGGGAACTGGCGCTGGGCGGCGACCGCCTCACCCCGGGCGAGATGGACGCCCTCGCGCAGGCGCACCGCCCCGTGGTGCGGCTGCGCGACCAGTGGGTGCGGGTGGATCCCGAGCTGGTCCGCAAGGCGCGCAAGCGGGATCTCGGCCTGCTGGACCCGGTGGACGCGCTGGCGGCCGTCCTGTCCGGGACGGCCGAGGTCGAGGGGGAGGCCGAGCCGGTCGAGGCGGTGCCCGTGGGGGCGCTGGCCGCGCTGCGTGAGCGACTGACGGGGGAGCTGGCGCCGCTGCCGCAGCCGGCCGCGCTCAAGGCCACCCTGCGCGACTACCAGGCCCGCGGACTGGCCTGGCTGGACCTGATGACCTCCCTCGGCCTCGGCGGCTGCCTCGCCGACGACATGGGGCTGGGCAAGACCGTCACCCTCATCGCGCTGCACCTGCACCGCGACCGCCCCGAGCCGACGCTGGTCGTGTGCCCCGCGTCCCTGCTGGGCAACTGGCAGCGGGAGATCGAGAGGTTCGCCCCCGGCACGCCCGTGCGCCGCTTCCACGGCGGCAGCCGCAACCTCGCGGACCTCGGCGGCGGATTCGTCCTCACCACGTACGGCACGATGCGGGCCGCCGCCCCCCTGCTCGCCGAGCAGGGCTGGGGCATGGTCGTCGCCGATGAGGCCCAGCACGTCAAGAACCCGCGTTCGGCGACGGCCAGGGCACTGCGCACGATCCCGGCGCCGGCCCGCGTGGCGCTGACGGGCACCCCGGTGGAGAACAACCTCTCCGAGCTGTGGGCCCTGCTCGACTGGACCACGCCCGGTCTGCTGGGCCCGCTCACCGCCTTCCGGGCCCGCCACGCCCGACCGGTGGAGCACCAGCAGGAGGAGGACGGGGGCAACGAGGCCGCCGTGGCCCGGCTCGCGGCGCTCGTCCGCCCCTTCCTGCTGCGCCGCAAGAAGTCCGACCCCGGCATCGCCCCCGAACTGCCGCCGAAGACGGAGACCGACCATCCCGTCTCCCTGACCCGTGAGCAGGCCTCGCTGTACCAGGCGGCGGTGGAGGAGGCGATGGCCGTGATCGAGTCGAGCGAGGGCATGGAGCGGCGCGGCATGATCATGAAGCTGCTCGCCTCGCTCAAGCAGATCTGCAACCACCCCGCGCAGTACCTGCGGGAGGCGGAGCCCCGGATCCCGCACCGCTCGGGCAAACTGGCCCTGCTGGACGAGCTGTTGGACACGATCCTGGCCGAGGGCGGATCGGTGCTGGTCTTCACCCAGTACGTGACGATGGCCCGGATCATCGAGCGGCACCTCGAGGCCCGGGGGATCTCCCACCAACTGCTGCACGGCGGGACGCCGGTGCCGCGCCGCGAGGAACTCGTCGACCGGTTCCAGGCGGGCGAGGTCCCCGTGTTCCTGCTCTCCCTGAAGGCGGCGGGCACCGGGCTGAACCTCACCCGGGCCGGCCACGTCATCCACTTCGACCGCTGGTGGAACCCGGCCGTCGAGGAGCAGGCCACCGACCGCGCCTACCGGATCGGGCAGACCCAGCCCGTGCAGGTCCACCGGATCATCACCGAGGGCACCGTGGAGGACCGGATCGCCGAGATGCTGGAGGTCAAGCGGGCCCTGGCCGAGGCCGTCCTGGGCTCCGGCGAGGCGGCGCTGACCGAGCTGACCGACCGGGAACTGGCCGACCTCGTCTCCCTGCGGAGGCCCGCGTGATCACCGCGCGGGACGACCGCCGCCGCACCTTCGAGACCGTGCCCCCCGGGCTCGAGGCGGCCAGCTGGTGGGGGCGGGCCTGGGTGTCGGCGCTGGAGGAGGTCTCCCACGACCCGGCCCGGCTGGCGCGGGGCCGGGCGTACGCGGAGGAGGGCCACGTCGACGCGGTCACCGTCACCCCGGGCCGGATCGTGGCGTACGTCCGCGGGAGCCGGCCCCGCCCCTACCGCACCGAGCTGGCGCTGCCCGCCCTCTCCGACGAGGAGTGGGAGGCGTTGCTGGAGGCGGTGGCGGCCGATCCCGCGGCGCTCGCCGACCTGCTGGAGCAGGAGGTCCCGCAGTCCCTCGCGGGCGCGGTGCTGCCCGGCGCGGGAGAGCTGTTCCCCCGCTGCTCCTGCCCGGACGCCGGGCGTCCGCCCTGCAAGCACGCGGCGGCCCTCTGCTACCGGGCGGCCCGGCTGCTGGACGAGGACCCTTTCGTCCTGCTGCTCCTGCGCGGTCGGGGCGAGCGGGAACTCCTCGAGGAGCTGGGCCGGCGCAACGCCGCGCACGCCGCGCGGGAACAGCCCGACGCGGCCCCGGACTTCCCCGGTGTCCCGGCCGGGGCGGCGCTCGCCCGTACCGGCCTGCCGCCGCTGCCCGCCGCGCTCTCCGTCCCCGCCGTCGCGGGCCTGCCGCCCGCCTACCCGGCCGACCCGGCGGGCCCGGATCCGCTCGCGCTGGACCAGCTCGCCTCCGACGCCGCCGCCCGCGCCCTCGCCATCCTGGGCACCGGCGAGGATCCGATCGCCGGGCTGGGCCTGTGGCAGGACGCCGTGCGCCTGGCCTCGGCGCACCCCACGGCCGGGCTCACCGGGGCCGCCCGTGGCCTCTACCGCGACCTGGCCCGCGCGACCGGCCGCACCACCACCGACCTCGCCCGGGCCGCCGCGGCCTGGCGGCAGGGCGGCGGTGCGGCCCTCGCCGCCCTCGAGGAGCCCTGGGACCCGCCGGCCGGCCCCTTCGACCGGGCCCGTCCGGCGCTCCTCGCGGCGGGCCGGGGCTCCTTCCGCCCCGACCGCAACCGCCTCACCTCCGGCACCCGGCAGCTGCGGCTGGGCCGCGACGCCCTCTGGTACGCCTACGAGTCCCGCCCCGACGAGGCCGACTGGTGGCCCACCGGCCGCCCCTCGCCGGATCCGGTCACGGCCCTGCTGGGCTGAGCCCGGCCGCCCAGCGGGACAGGGTGGTGAAGTCGCGCTCCCGCAGGCCGCGGCGGGGGTGCACGTGCAGCAGCAGGGCCGGGGACGGGTGGTGGGCGGCGACCCATTCACGGTCCAGCGGGGTGATCATGTCGTCGATCCAGGCGAAGGGACGGCCCGCCGCCCACTCGACCAGGGGGCGGGTCTTCCAGGACAGGCCGTCCGGATCCCTGGCGAAGAGTTCCGGCCATTCGACGACGGGCAGGTCGCCGGGAAGCCCGATGTGCGGGGCGATCAGCGTGTTGGCCTGGTGCGTCCAGGCCGTGGCCCAGGTCAGTTCGAAGGGCAGGGCCAGCAGCCGGCCGCCGTGGGACGGGTGGAGGCGGACCCGTGCGCCGCGGCGGGCGCTGCGGGACTGCGGATCGCGGTAGGCGAGCCAGACGTCCGGTCGCATGCGGTGACTCCGGTAGCCGCGCAGGCCGGCGAAGGGGGACCGGAAGGGATTGAGCGGGCCGTCCACGTCGAGGAGGAGCAGCGGGCGAGCAGTCATGTCATAAGGGCTACCCGTACACGATGGAGTGAAATGCCTATCACCGCTATAACCCGAATGGGTTCAGAGCGTTGTTCCGGTGCGGGCCGAACACCCGCGGGACTCCTCCGGAAGGCAGGGAAACTGATGCGTCACAGTCGTCGGAATGGCTTGATCGCGGCGGTGGTTGCGGGCGGCGGGCTGGCGGTAGCGGGTGCGGGCGGGTTCGCCTACGCCGACGCGGACGCCGACGGACGCACCGAGCGCTCGCCGGGTGTCCTCGCCGGGAACCTGGTGCAGCTGCCGGTGGACGTCCCGGTGAACGCGTGCGGGAACACCGTGAGCGTGATCGGGTTGCTCAACCCGGCCGCCGGTAACCGCTGCGCCAACAAGAGCGATGCGGAGCCGGGAAACTCGAACCCGTCGAAGCACGGGGCGGGCACCACGGGCGGAGCAGCCGCCGGCGGGCACGCGCAGGGTTCGCCCGGGGTCCTGTCCGGCAACGGCCTCCAGCTCCCCGTCGACCTCCCGGTGAACGTCAGCGGCAACGCGGTGAACGTCGTCGGCATCGGCAACAGTTCCTCCGGCAACTCCTCGGTCAACGGCGAGGTGCCCCCCGCGGTCACCCCGCCGGTCACCCCGCCGGTCGCCCCGGTGGTCAAGCCGCCCGTGCAGCCGCCCGCGCCCGAGCAGGAGAGCCCGGTGACCCAGCCCGCGCCGCCGCGGCACACCGAGGCCCTGGCGCACACCGGTTCGGACGCCGTCGGCTACCTGCTGCCGGGCGGCGGCGCCCTCCTGCTCGGCGGGGTGCTCCTCTACCGCCGCTTCGGCCTCAGCCGCTAGGACTGCGGGCCGGCGGCAGGGGGCGCCAGCCGTCCAGTACGGCGTCGATCCGCGCCGCCAGCCGGGCCCGCGCCGCGAAGCGGGGTACGCCCGCCATCAGCAGGGCGTCGTACTCGGTGTCGGTGTGCCGCACGGCGGCGCGCACCGCGTAGGTGACGGCGCGTTCGTCCAGCGCCCGGCCGGCGGCGCTGCGCCCCACCCGGCCGCTGCCGCGCACCGAGGCGTGCGTGGCGATGGCGACCGCCCGCTCGGCCGGGCAGCGGGGGAACAGCCGGACGATCTCGGCGGCGAAGGCGGCCGTGAAGCGGGTGTCCTCAGCCGCGCGGCGCAGCCGGTCACGCTCCCGGCGCCTGGCCCGCGCCTCGGCGTCCGCCAGACACGCCCGCTCGGCACGGGCCAGAGCCGCTTCCTCGACGAGGATGCCCTGGCGCTCGTAGCGGTGGCGGCGCCGGTTGAGGCGGACCACGACGGCCGACAGTGAACTCCCCTCCCGCGAGCGGCGGGTGAGCGCCGCGTCGCCACGGGGGAGGTAGACCAGATGCCCGAGATCGGCGCAGTCCAGGCAGCGCGGCACCCCCGCCTCGCGCACGAGATGCCGCAGCGGCCCCTGCCGGCACTCGGCGCAGTGGATCTGCTTGCCGGACTCGAACACCACCAGGCTCATACAGGGGTGATACCGCCGCAGGCGGCTCATATCACCTGCTGACAAAGGGTTGTTGGTATTTCACCAACTCTTCCTCGATGCCGCGCCACCCTTCTACCGTGTGCCCGTGGACGGCAGGTCGTCCACCGAGGAGGGGCACATGCGCGGACAGCAGACGACGGCACGGAAGGCGACGGCACGCAAGGCCAGGGCACGCCGGGCGACGGCGGCGCGCGTACCCGCGGCGGACCCCGCCGCCCGGAAGATCGTCATACCGCCGGGCGGCTGCACCGGCTGGCACTACCACCGGGTCCGGCTGGACGCCGTCGTCCTCTCCGGGACCCTCACCCGCGTCCTGCACGACCGCACCGTCGTGGAGCACCGGGCCGGGACCGTTTTCGTGGAGCCCGCGGGCATCCACAACGTCCACCTGGGACACAACCTCGGCAGTGAACCGGTCGTGCTCCTCGTGACCCCCGCGCTGGCGCCGGGCACCCCCTTCTCGCTGCCCACCGCGCCCCCGCCCGGGGTCAGCCCGGCCGTCTGCCGCGAGCACGCCGCCACGTCCGTACTGCCCGGGTGAGCCTCACACCAGCCGGCGTATCTCCCCGCGCACCCGGTAGAAGCCGCCCGATGCCGCGTGCAGCCCGTCCACCACGTAGCGGGCGCCGGGCTCGCGTATCCCCCGGGGGAACTGCACGTTCCAGGAGGGCTCGAAGCCTCCCGAGACGACCTGCACCCGCACCCGGCCGCCCTGCTGGACGCACTCCACCACGACACCGCCGGCCGGAGCCGAGGTCACCGAGACCGTGGCGACCGCCGCCGGTGACGCGGCCGGGGTGAACACGGGCAGCGCGGCCGCCGACTTCACATCCACCGCCGCCGGAACCGAACCCTGCTGGGCCGCCGCTATCGCCTGCTCGCCGGCGTCCACACAGACCAGCGAACCGTCCGTGGTCACCAGGTACAGCCGCCCGTCGTGGTACTGCATCGACAGCGCCGACCCGCTGCCCGTGCCCAGCTTCCACAGCCGACGCCCGTCGGCGTCGAAGCAGTACACCGAGGAGGCGAGGTCGCCGGCGAAGACGTGCCGGCCGTCCGGGGAGGTCGCGCACGAGTACACCGCCGCGTCGCACCGGTAGGAGGCCTCCACCGCGCCCGTCGCCTTCGACAGCCGCTGCACCGTGTTGTGCCCGGTTCCCGCATACACCGCGTGGTCCTCCTGCCAGCCGAACAGCACCGAGCCGTTCGTGGCCGTGTGCCACAACTGCCGCCCCCCGTCCGGGGCGTAGGCGGTGACACCCCGGCTGTGCCCGTGGTAGACCGCGTCCGCGTCCGCCCGGACCATCCAGGCGTTCGAGCCGTCCGACCGCCGCGACCACTGGAACTCGTCCTCGTGGTCGATGACCGTCAGCCCGCCGTTCGCGTCGGACACGTTCAGCACGCCCTCCCGGATGTCGAGCCAGAAGATGTCGACGTCGGCCGCTATGTCGTAGGCGCCGAACGGCACCTTCGCCGACAGGTCGTACACCGTGCCGTCGTCACAGCCCGCGTATATCCAGAACTCGTCCGCCACCAGGCACTTCACCCCGTCCGGCAGGGAGTAGCGGGCGAGCACCTCACCGCCGTGGCTCAGCGTGTAGACGTCCCCCGCCTGGTTGCCGACCCAGCAGCGGTCCTCGTCCACGTGGATTCCGAACGCGGCGGATCCCGTGCGGAACCGCCACAGGACCGGAGCCACGGCCCGCGCCGTCGACGGCGCCGACGTGACCTGCCGGCGGGTCACCGACCGCGCGGCGCGCTGCCCGCGCACGGCCGGGGCGTACCCCTTGCGGATCTTCTCCCCGATCTTCTTCGCCGCTGCCGCCCGGGCCTTGTCCGCCGTGGCGAACGAGGAGCTCTGCACCTGGCCGTCCGCGCCGATGCGCCCGTACCGCACGGAGACGGCGGTGCCGTCCACCGTCACCTCGTAGAACTTGTGCGCAGCGCCGTCGTCCTGCGACAACTCCAGGTACGTCGTCTCCCGAGCCATGACAGACCCCTCCCCAAAGGCCGGGCCACCGGCTTCCGTTCCGCCGGCGATCCCTCGTCAGAAACGCTACGGCCGACCACTGACAATGGGGCTCGTGCAGCTGGAAGCGATCACATGGCAGCGGATGGCCGAGCGGCTCGCCGGCCACCTCGACGACCCCGGAAGCGCAGCCGGGCCCACCTCCGGCCCGGTCCCCGGCACGGCCCCTGATCAGGCCGTCCGGCAACGCGTCGGCATCGACGGAGCGCCGGCTGCCGGGACCGGCGTCCTCGCGGAGCGACTGGCCGAAGCACTGCGCCTGCGCGGCCGTCCGGTCCTGGTGGTGGCGGCCGAGGGCTTCCTGCGGCCGGCCTCCCTCCGCTTCGAGTTCGGCCGCGAGGACGTGGACTCCTACCTCGGCGGCTGGTACGACACGGCCGCGCTCTGGCGGGAGGTGTTCGGCCCCACCGACCCGGGCGGCACGGGGCGGGTGCTGCCCGACCTCTGGGACCCGGTGAGCGACCGGGCCACCCGCAGCCCGTACGTCGAACTCCCGGCCGGGGGCGTGCTGATCGTGCACGGGCCGCTGCTGCTCGGCCAGTGGTTCCCCTTCGACCTGAGCGTCCACATCCGCCTCTCCCCGGGCGCGCTCGCCCGCCGCACCGAGGAGTCGGCGCGCTGGACGCTGCCGGCCTTCGCACGCTACGAGGCCGACACCGACCCCGCCTCGGCCGCCGACGCGGTGGTCCGGGCCGACGACCCCCGCCATCCCGCCTGGACGGGCGTCCGCGCGCGGTAGGGCCGGTCCCTCACGGCCGTCCGCCCAGCCGGGCCACCGCCAGGGCCGCCGTCCGGCAGCCCGCCCGGGCGGCCTCCGCGGGATCCGCGCCCGCCAGCCGGGCGGCCAGGAAACCGCCGGTGAAGGCGTCCCCCGCCCCCGTCGAGTCCACTGCCTCAGCCGGCTCCGCCGTGACCTCGGCGGTGATCCGGCCCCGCTCGGCCACCAGCGCCCCCGCCGCGCCCCGGGTCACCACCACCAGCGGTACCAGCCGGCTCAGCCACGCCGCCGCGTCGGCCACCCCGGCGGGCTCCGGCAGGCCGGCCAGCAGACGGGCCTCGTCCTCGTTGGGCAGCAGCACGCACACCCCCGCGACCGCTTCCAGGAACCGCCGCGGGCCCAGGCCGGCCAGGAACCCGGCCGAGGCGGGGTCCACGCTCACCGGCACGCCCCGGGCCCGGGCCGCCCGCAGCGCGACCAGGGCCAGCTCGCGGCTGCTGTCGGCGAAGAAGAGGTACCCGGACAGGTGCAGATGGGCGACCCCGTCCAGCAGCGCGGGGGTCCAGTCGGCGGGGCACAGCCGCAGCGCCGCCCCGCTGTCGGTCAGGAAGGTCCGCTCCGCGTCCTTGCCGACCAGCGCGACCACCGTCCCCGTCGGCTCCTCCCGGTCGACCACCAGCCGGGGCAGCACCCCCGCCTCGAGCAGCGCCTGCTCGTGCCACGCCGCGGACTCGGTGCCCACCCGCGCGAGGAGCCGTACCTCCGCGGTTCCCGTACGGGCCGCCCAGCAGGCGGCATTGGCCCCGGCGCCGCCGGGCAGGGTCCGGATCCGGGCGGCGGTGTCGGTGGCCGGGGCGAGCGGTTCCGGATGGAGGGCCACCACGTCGGTGACCACGTCCCCGATGACCAGCAGCGCCCCCGGTCCGCCCGCTGCCGCCCCGCTCCCAGGCGCCCCGCGGATCAACGCCCCGCTCCCAGGCGCCCCGCGCATCCGCGCCCCGCTTCCACGCGCCTCGCGCCCGTCTTCCCCGGCCGCTGCCGCCCCGCTCACACCCGCCCCGCCCAGGCCCCCGCGATCCGGGCCCCGAGCCGGACGTTGCCCCGTACCGCCGCCAGGTTCGCCTCCAGCGAGGCACCGCCCGTCGCCCGTACCAGGTACTCCAGCAGGAACGGCGTCACCGCCTGCCCGGTGATGTCCCGCTCACGGCACTCGGCGAGGGCCTCGGCCAGCACCCGGTCGTGCAGCACCGGATCCAGCTGCTCCGCCTCCGCCACCGGGTTGGCCACCAGCAGGGCCGCCGCCGGGCCGCCCAGGGCGTCCTGCGCGGCCATCACCGCGGCGACCTCCTGCGGCCCCTCCACCGTCCAGTCCACCGGCTCCCCGGAGTCGGCCAGGTAGAAGCCGGGGAACCGCTTGGTCCGGTAGCCGAGCACGCCGACGCCCAGCGTCTCCAGCCGCTGCAAGGTGGCCGGCACGTCCAGGATGGACTTCACCCCCGCGCACACCACCGTGATCCGGGTCCGCGCCAGCAGCGCCAGGTCGGCGGACTCGTCCTGCGTCTGCGCCCATGCGCGGTGTACGCCGCCCAGCCCGCCGGTGGCGAAGACCCGCAGGCCGGCCCGGGCGGCCAGGAAGGCGGTGGCGGACACCGTCGTCGCGCCCGTGGCCCCCGCCGCCAGGGCGGGCGCCAGATCCCGGTGGCCGAGCTTGCGGACGCCGTCGCCGCCCGCGACCCGCTCCAGCTGGGCCTTGTCCAGGCCCGCGTACGGCACGCCGTCGAGGACGGCGACCGTCGCCGGAACCGCTCCCTCCGAGCGGACCAGCTCCTCCAGCTCGAGCCCCACCGCCAGATTCCGGGGCCGCGGCAGCCCGTGGGCGATGATCGTCGACTCCAGTGCGACCACGGGCCGGCCCCGGGCGAGCGCTTCGCGGACCTCTTCGGACAGGACGGGCCCGCCGGACGGGGGTGCACCTGCTGTGTGCTGTGACATGTCCCCATCCATGGCACGGGACGCACGCCCCCAAACGCGCCCCCGTCCTCCCGTCACAACCTGTCCGAGTCACGCTCCCGCGCCCAACTGGGCGAACCACAGGGACGGCGCCGCGCACCGCTGGACAGAGTGACGCGTCCGCCCCGCCCCCGCTGGACGGTCTGGTCGCGTCGCGAGGCCGCCGCGCCGGATTAGGCTCGCCGCTCATGAGCCCCCGTGACCACGCCGCCCCCGCCTCCTTCGCCGTCTGCGTCCCCGACGTCCCGGACGCCGCCCTCGAGCCCGAGGAGCTCGACCCCGCCCAGATCGTCTCCGGCGAGCCGGTGGTGACCGGCAAGGTGCTCTGGGAGTCGCCCGACGGCAGGCAGGTGCGCGGGATCTGGCAGATCACGCCGGGCGTGGTCACCGACACCGAGGCCGACGAGCTGTTCGTCGTGGTCAGCGGCCGGGCCACCATCGAGGTGGAGGGCGGCGGGACCCTGGAGGTCGGCCCCGGCTCCGCCTGCGTGCTCCGGGAGGGCGACCGGACGACCTGGACCGTGCACGAGACGCTTCGCAAGGCCTACCACATCACCCTGTGACCCGGCCCTTCGCCGGGGCGGGGTGGCGGCGCGCGGTGAACAGCGCGAGCGCGGCCAGCGGCAGCAGCAGCCCGGCGCCGAGGGCGTTCAGCCAGCCGTAGCCCGCGTGCGCCATGACGAGGCCGGCGGCCGCTCCGCCCGCGCCCGCGGCCGTGTTCATCGTCAGGTCGCTCAGCCCCTGTACGGCGGCCCGCGCGGGCTGCGGCACCGAGTCGGTCAGCAGCGCCGAGCCGGACACCATGCCGGCCGACCAGCCGAGGCCGAGCAGGAAGAGCCCCGCCGCGCTCTGGCCGTGGTGCGGTCCGGCCGTGCCGGCGAGCAGGGCGGCGAGCGACAGCAGCCCGGCCGCCAGGCCGATCACGGACAGCCGGCCGAGTCGGTCGGCGAGCCAGCCCATGACGGGCGAGAAGGCGAACATCCCGGCGATGTGCCCGCTGATCACCAGCCCGATCAGCTCCAGGCCCGCGCCGTGGTGCCCCAGGTCCACGGGGGTCATCACCATGATCGAGACCATGGTGGTGTGCGACACGGCCACGGTGACCAGCGCGAGCCGGGCCCGCGGGGAGGCCCTGACGGCGGCGAACCCGGCGCGCAGCGAGCGCCCCTCGCGGGTCTGCTCCTCGGGCGGGGCCAGCGCACGGGCCGTCAGCAGCGGGTCCGGGCGCAGCAGTACGGCGATCAGCGCGCCGGTGAGGAGGAAGACGGCGGCGGCCCATACGAACGGCCCCGCCGTCTCGGGTATGGAGGTCCCGGCGAAGCTGCGGCTGGCGGGGGCGGACAGATTGGGGCCGAGCACCGCGCCGATCGTGGAGGCCCAGACGACGACGGAGATCGAGCGGGCCCGGCGGTCCGGGGTCGCGAGGTCGGCGGCGGCGAACCTGGACTGGAGGTTCGCCGAGGAGGCGGCGCCGAAGGCCGCCATGCCGAGCATCAGCAGCGGGAAGTTCCCGACGGCCGCGGCGAGGACGACGAGGCCCGCGCCGGCGGCGCCGATCAGGTAGGCGAGGACCAGCCCCGGGCGGCGGCCGCGCGCGGTCATCAGCGCGGCGAGCGGCAGGGACACCAGGGCGGTGCCGATCACGGCGGCGGTGGAGGCCAGTCCGGACATGGCCTCGGTGCCGCTGACCTCGGCGGCGAGCACGGGGGCCAGGGCGATGCTGATGGGCACGCCGAGCCCGCCGAGCATCTGGCCCGCGATGAGCACCCCGGTGGTGCGCCGCCGCAGTCCGTCCACGTCCGGCAGGCCCGCCGGGGCGGCGGGCCGGACGGTGCCGGGGGTGGCGGTCATGCCGGGCACCCCCGGCCGTGCGCCCCGCGGCGGGGACGAGGGGCACGGCAGGGTGCGCTGCGGCCGGGTGCGGCGGCTGGAGTAGTCACCGCGGCAGTGTGCCAGCCCTTACCGCGAGGCGGAACCGGGGGAGGCGGGTGAGGGAGCGCCGTCAGAACAGCGGCTGCGGCAGGACGCCCTCCAGCGCCAGCAGCCGGCGCTTGGTCTCGACCCCGCCGCCGAAACCGCCGATGCCCCCGTCGTTCTCCACGACCCGGTGGCACGCCACCACCAGCGGCAGCGGATTCGACCCCATGGCGTTGCCGACGGCCTGGGCGGCCCCCGGCTGTCCGACGCGGGCGGCGAGCTCCCCGTAGCCGACGACCGTCCCGTACGGCACGGAGCGGTCCAGTTCCTGGAGCACCTGCCGGTTGAATCCGGAGCTGAGGCGCCAGTCCAGGGGCAGCTCGAAGCGCCGCAGCGTGCCGGAGAAGTAGGCGGCGAGCTGGCGTACCGGCTCGGCCAGCAGCACCTCACCGCCCGGCGCGGGCCGCCGGGCGTCGGCGCCGAGCCGGGAGACGAGCCGGCCGATCATCGCCTCGACCCGCTCCGGCCCGGCGTGGAACTCGACCCGGACCAGCCCCTGCGGGGTCGCGGCCAGGAGCAGGGGCCCGCCGGGGACGTCGTCCGTGAGGACGGTCCATTCGAGGTGCGGCCCGCGGGGCCGCTCGGTGCTGTCCACGCGTCCACGGTACGGCTCACCGCCGACAGGGCCGACAGCGCGCCCGGTCCTCCCGGCAGCGGCAGCGGCAGGGGCGGCGGCAGGGGCGGCGGCCGCGTCGGCGCGCCGTCCCGTCAGTAGCCGCCGACCGCCTCCCGGACCACGTCCGGCGCGTTGGTGATGATCCCGTCCACGCCCATGGCCTTGACCTTCCGGGCGGTCGAGGCGTCGTCCACGATCCAGGTGTCGACCTCCATGGCCTTGCCGTGGGCACCGAGCAGGGCGTGCACCGCCTCGACCCACTCGGCCGAGATCGTGGTGTGCCACGGGTTGATCCGGTCGGTGAACCGCGCGTAGCGCGGCAGGTCCGCCACCGGCGGGGTGCCCAGGAACGCCGTCACGAGGTCCGGGCGCAGCTCGTGCACGGCCCGGACGCAGTCGGCGCTGAAGCTCTGCACCACCAGGCGCTGCTGCACGTGGCGCTCGTCGAGCCAGCCCGCCTCCTCCAGCACCTTCAGGGTCTGCTGCTCGATCCCGGGGTAGAGCTCGGGCTTCTTGATCTCCAGCAGGAGCCGCTGCTGGTTGCGCCGCACCCGGTCGAGGTACTCGCGCAGCGTCGGCACGCGGGCGCCCGTGTACTCCTGGCCGAACCAGCTGCCCGCGTCCAGCCGGGCGATCTCGGCCGCCGTGAAGTCCCCGACCCGCCAGGGGGCGCGGTCGGGGAAGACCTGCTCGGCGTCCGTGGTGCGGGAGAGGGTGTCGTCGTGGACGACGATCAGTTCGCCGTCCCTGGTGCGCTGCACGTCGTTCTCCACCCAGTCGAAGCCCAGCCGCATCGCCAGGTCGATCGAGTCGAGGGTGTTCTCCGGGGCGTACGCGGAGGCCCCCCGGTGGGCGTACACGACGGGGTTGCCCAGGAGACCTCCCGGCCCGGGGGTGGAGCCGGGGCCGGTGGCGGCGTACGAGGCCGTCCCGCCCAGCAGGGTGAGGGTGAAGCCCAGCAATGCGGCGGCGGTCGCGGCGGCGGGTCGGACGTACATGTGCGTTCTCCTCGGGTCGTGAGCCCTGTTCCCGCGTCAGACGGGTGCGCAGCATCGGACGTTGCGGCGACGCACTTCACGGCGGGCCTTCACGCGATCATGCGGTTGAAGATCACCGAGCCGCCACCGAACTACGACAAACGGACCAGAACGTGTGAAGCCGGTCCGGCCGGGTGCGCCGCGCGGCAGCGCGCGGACGCGTGCCTGTCAGTGGGGGGTCGTACGGTTGACCCATGCGGCCCGTATCGAAGATCGAACGCACGGTGGCGCCTTTCGAGGTCGTCAGCTCCTACCAGCCCAGCGGCGACCAGCCGGCGGCCATCGCCGAGCTGGAGAAGCGCATCCGCGCAGGTGAGAAGGATGTCGTCCTGCTGGGTGCGACCGGCACCGGCAAGTCGGCGACCACCGCCTGGATGATCGAGAAGCTTCAGCGCCCCACCCTGGTCATGGCGCCGAACAAGACCCTCGCCGCCCAGCTGGCGAACGAGTTCCGCGAGCTCCTGCCGAACAACGCCGTCGAGTACTTCGTGTCGTACTACGACTACTACCAGCCCGAGGCCTACGTTCCGCAGTCGGACACCTACATCGAGAAGGACTCCTCGATCAACGAGGAGGTGGAGCGGCTGCGCCACTCCGCGACGAACTCGCTGCTGACCCGGCGCGACGTGATCGTCGTCGCCTCCGTGTCCTGCATCTACGGCCTCGGCACCCCGCAGGAGTACGTCGACCGGATGGTCTCCCTCAAGATCGGCGAGGAGATCGACCGGGACCAGCTGCTGCGCCGCTTCGTCGACATCCAGTACACGCGCAACGACGTGGCCTTCACCCGGGGCACCTTCCGGGTCCGCGGCGACACCATCGAGATCTTCCCCGTCTACGAGGAACTGGCCGTCCGCATCGAGATGTTCGGCGACGAGATCGAGGCCCTCTCCACTCTGCACCCGCTGACCGGCGAGGTGATCAGCGAGGACCGCGAGCTGTACGTGTTCCCCGCCAGCCACTACGTCGCGGGCCCGGAGCGCATGGAGAAGGCGGTCCGGGGCATCGAGGCCGAGCTGTCCGCGCGCCTCGCGGAGCTGGAGAAGCAGGGGAAGATGCTGGAGGC
The DNA here is from genome assembly GCF_056430495.1 of Streptomyces sp. NPDC045967. Classification (NCBI taxonomy): domain Bacteria; kingdom Bacillati; phylum Actinomycetota; class Actinomycetes; order Kitasatosporales; family Streptomycetaceae; genus Streptomyces; species Streptomyces sp. NPDC045967. The sequence continues at coordinate 761,793 of NZ_JBWKLE010000001.1, forward strand.
GCAGCGGCTTCGCATGCGCACCACCTACGACCTGGAGATGATGCGGCAGATCGGCTCCTGCTCCGGCATCGAGAACTACTCGCTGCACATGGACGACCGCGAGCCGGGCTCCGCGCCCAACACCCTCATCGACTACTTCCCGGAGGACTTCCTCCTGGTCATCGACGAGTCGCACGTCACCGTGCCGCAGATCGGCGCCATGTACGAGGGCGATGCCTCCCGCAAGCGGACCCTGGTCGACCACGGTTTCCGCCTGCCGTCGGCCCTCGACAACCGGCCGCTGAAGTGGGAGGAGTTCCAGGAGCGGATCGGCCAGACCGTCTACCTGTCGGCCACCCCCGGCAAGTACGAGCTCTCGCGCGGCGACGGCTTCGTCGAGCAGATCATCCGGCCCACCGGCCTCATCGACCCCGAGGTCGTGGTCAAGCCGACCGAGGGCCAGATCGACGACCTGGTGCACGAGATCCGCGAGCGGGTCGAGAAGGACGAGCGGGTCCTGGTCACCACCCTCACCAAGAAGATGGCCGAGGACCTCACCGACTACTTCCTGGAGCTCGGCATCCAGGTCCGCTACCTGCACAGCGACGTCGACACCCTGCGCCGCATCGAGCTGCTGCGCGAGCTGCGCTCCGGCGAGTTCGACGTCCTGGTCGGCATCAACCTGCTCCGCGAGGGCCTCGACCTGCCCGAGGTGTCGCTCGTGGCGATCCTCGACGCCGACAAGCAGGGCTTCCTGCGCTCGGGCACCTCGCTGATCCAGACCATCGGCCGCGCGGCGCGCAACGTCTCCGGCCAGGTCCACATGTACGCGGACAGCATCACCCCGGCCATGGCCCAGGCGATCGACGAGACGAACCGCCGCCGCGAGAAGCAGGTCGCCTACAACACCGCCCACGGCATCGACCCGCAGCCGCTGCGCAAGAAGATCAACGACATCGTCGCCACCATCGCCCGCGAGGAACTGGACACCGAAGAGCTCCTCGCCACCGGATACCGGCAGGCCAAGGACGGCAAGGCCGCCAAGGCCCCGGTTCCCGCGCTGGGCGGCAGGGCGGCCGGGTCCAAGGCCGGGAAGGGCGCCAAGGGCAGCGCGGTGCCCACCGACCGGCCCGCCGCCGAACTGGCCGCGATCATCGAGGAGATGACCGAGCGGATGCGGGCGGCGGCGGCGGAGCTGCAGTTCGAGGTCGCCGCCCGGATCAGGGACGAGGTGGGCGAGCTGAAGAAGGAGCTGCGACAGATGAGGGAAGCGGGCCTCGCCTGACCCGGACCCTGTCAGTAGGGTTGGGTCCCAGCCGCAGATACACGCTGCGCTCCCGTTGGTAGGGGCGGGCTATGGAGAGGGGACAGCGCGTGACGGTCAACATGACCAAGGGTCAGGCCATCAGTCTGCAGAAGTCGGACGGGGGGACGCTGACGGCGGTCCGGATGGGCCTCGGCTGGCAGGCGGCCAAGCGCCGCGGGCTGTTCGGCTCGCGGACCCGGGAGATCGACCTGGACGCGTCGGCGGTGCTCTTCGCGGACAAGCAGCCGGTGGACGTCGTCTTCTTCCGGCACCTGCAGAGCGACGACGGCTCGGTGCGGCACACCGGTGACAACCTGGTCGGCGGCGTCGGCCAGGGCGGGGACGACGAGGCCATCCTCGTCGACCTCCAGCGCGTGCCGGTGCACATCGACCAGATCGTCTTCACGGTGAACTCCTTCACCGGCCAGACGTTCCAGGAGGTGCAGAACGCGTTCTGCCGCATCGTCGACGAGACCAACGGCCAGGAGCTGGCCCGCTACACCCTCGACGGCGGCGGCCAGTACACCGCGCAGATCATGGCGAAGGTGTCCCGCGCGGGCGCGGGCTGGCAGATGACGGCCATCGGGAACCCGGCCAACGGCCGGACGTTCCAGGACCTGATGCCGGCGATCCTGCCGCACCTGTAAGCGAAGAGGAACGGGGGGAGACGGGACGATGGCGGCCGAACTGGTCCGGGGGCAGAACCACGCCCTGTCCGAACACCGGGTGCGGATCACGGTCTCGGCGGGCACACCGGTGCTCGCCCTGGCCTCGCTCGCGGACGAGCGGGGCGCCGTGACCGGCCCGGAGGGGATCGCGCACCCCGGTGCGAGCGGCCTTCCGGGCGTCGAGGCGCCCGGCGGGTCCGCACAGCGGCACCGGTTCGCCGTCGACCTCGACGCGGTGGCCGACGGGGTGCACCGCGTCGGCGTCCTGCTCTCCCTGCCCCCGGGCGGCCCCGGCCGCTTCGGGGCCGTCGCGGCCTCGCACATCGCCGTCACGGCCATGGACGGTACCGGGCTGGCCGAGTACACCCTGACCGGGCTGGAGGCGGAGACGGCCGTCGTCGCGCTCGAGCTCTACCGCCGCCAGGGGGCCTGGAAGGTCCGCGCCGTCGGCCAGGGCTACGCCGGCGGGCTCGCCGCCCTGTTCGCGGACCAGGGGCTCGCCGCCCCCGCCGCCGCCGAGCTGACCGCACGCGTGCACGCCTGCGTCGCGGCGCCCGTGGCGCCCGACCCGGTCCCCGTCGCACCCGACCCGGTGGCCCCGGTGTCCGGAAGCCCGTACCCGGCCGCGCCGGGCCCCGCGCCCGCGTCCGGCGCCGCGCCGGGTCCCGCGCCGGCCTCAGGCCCCGCGGCCGCGTCCGGCTCGGCGTCCGTTCCCGCGTCCGGCCCCGCCTCCGGGGGCGCCGGGACGCCCGCGCCCCCGGCGGACGGCACGATCAGCTACTCCCACCCGCGGCGCCGCCCCACCGCCACCGAGCCCCCCGAGCCCGCGCCGCGCTCCGCCCCCGCGCAGGAGCCCGGGCAGCCACCGCGGCCCGTCGCCGGCGATGCCAGCGGCTGGTCCATGGAGGAGCGGCTCTACAACCAGGTCTGGGGCATGTTCGAAGACCTGGCCCGCACGGTGGCCGCCTACCGCAGCGCCGTCGAATTCGCCGACTCCCGCATGGACCGCGAGCTCGACGAGGCCCTGTCCGACCCCCGCCACCGCCTCGGAGGCTCCGGGAACGCCGCCCGCGACACCGCCCGGGAGCGCCGCGAGGAGCTCGTCGCGCAGGCCCGGGCCGTCCTCGACCGCGACCTCGCCCAGCTGGTCGCCGAGTCGGAGGTGGTCGAGCCCGCGCTGCCGGCCGCGTACGCCCGCTGGTCCAGCCCCGTCTGGCACGGCGGTCCGTCCGCCGGTGTGCCCGAGGAGAACCCGCTCGCCCTGCGCCTGGGCGACCTTTACCTGCCGGAGCGCCCCGACCTGCGGATCCCCATGCTGATGAGGCTGCCGCTGGAGCGCGGTTTGTGGATCGACAACGGCCGCACCGGCTCCGAGTCCGCGATGGCGATGGACACCGACCGGCTGCGCCGGGCCGCCATGGACATGGCCGTCGCGCACGCCGTGCGGCTGCTCGCCGTGCACCCCGCCGACCGGTTCACCGTGCACGTCATCGACGCCGCCGGAGCCGGAGCCGCCTCGCTGGCGCCGCTCGTGCGGGCCGGCGTGCTGGCCGGGTCGCCCGCCGCCGGAGCCGCCGGGGTCACGGCGACGCTGGCGGCGCTGACCAAGCGGGTCGACCTCGTACAGATGGCGCTGCGGGCCGGCGCCCCCGAGGACCTGCCGCCCGACCTGGACACGGCCGACCAGCTGCTCCTCGTCCACGACTTTCCGCACGGCTTCGACGACCGGGCCGTCACGCAGCTGCGCTACCTCGCCGACGAGGGGCCGGCGGTCGGCGTGCACCTGCTCATGGTCGCGGACCGCGACGAGGCCTCGGCCTACGGGCCGCTGCTCGACCCGCTGTGGCGCTCGCTCATGCGGCTGTCGCCGGTGCCGGACAGCCATCTCGCCGACCCGTGGGTCCACCATGCCTGGACCTTCGAACCGGATCTACCCCCGGCCGGCAGCAAGGTCCTCGACCAGGCGCTCGACCGGGTGGCGCAGGCCCGCCGGCGCCCGCGCCCGTGAGGCCGGCGGCAGGTCGATGACCTGCCGCTGACCACTTCTTGGGATTCTCTTTACCAAAAGCCCCTGCCCCGGGTACTGTGGTGCGTGCGGAGGGGAGTATTCCTGCTTTCCTGCTACGGCGTGCCCGTCAATACGGACCACTCGGCTGAGCGCAGCCGGTCCCGGGGCGTCGGCCCACGGCCTCCTGGCCGCCCGGGTGGAAGAGACCTCCGGCAGCGATGACGCTGACGAAGTGCTGAGCCATCCGCCGGAGGCGTGTTCACGTGGAAGTTTCCTGGGCCCTTTGGGCGCTGACCATTCTCGGTCTGTCCCTTCTCATCGGCGCCGATTTCTTCATCGGCCGCAAACCGCACGACGTATCGATCAAGGAAGCCGGCACCTGGTCGGTCGTCTGGATCGTCCTCGCCGCCCTCTTCGGCCTCGGCCTGTGGTTCTTCGGCAACGGCCAGGCCTCGCAGGAGTTCTTCGCGGGCTTCATCACCGAGAAGTCCCTGAGCGTCGACAACCTCTTCGTCTTCGTCCTCATCATGGCGAAGTTCGCGGTCCCCTCCCACCTTCAGCAGCGCGTCCTGCTCGTGGGCGTGCTGATCGCCCTGGTGCTGCGGGCCGTCTTCATCGCGGCCGGCGCGGCGATCATCGCCAGCTTCTCCTGGGTCTTCTACATCTTCGGCGCCTTCCTGATCTACACCGCCTGGAAGCTGATCCAGGAGGCCCGCAAGGGCGAGGAGGAGGACGAGTTCGAGGAGAACCGCCTGCTCAAGTCCGTCGAGAAGAAGTTCGGCGTCGCCGACCGCTACCACGGCACCAAGCTCTTCATCCAGAGCAACGGCAAGCGCGTCCTGACCCCGCTGATGGTCGTCATGCTCGCCATCGGCACCACCGACGTCCTGTTCGCCCTGGACTCCATCCCCGCGATCTTCGGCCTCACCCAGGACCCGTACATCGTCTTCACCGCGAACGCCTTCGCCCTGATGGGCCTGCGCCAGCTCTACTTCCTCATCGGCGGCCTGCTCAAGAAGCTCGTCCACCTCAGCTACGGCCTGTCGATCATCCTGGGCTTCATCGGCGTCAAGCTGGTGCTGCACGCCCTGCACGAGTCCGGGGTGCACGTCCCGGTCATCTCGATCCCGGTCTCCCTCGGCGTCATCTGCGGGGTCCTGATCATCACCACGATCACCAGCCTGATCGCCTCGAAGAAGCAGGAGGCGGCCGAGGCCGCCGACCGCACCGAGAGCATCGACGCCTGACGGTCCGGCGGGGCTACACGGGGGCGGCCGCTTCGGCCGCCCCCGCTTCCGCCTCCCGGCTCGCCGCGGCCCCCTCGCCCGGGCGCGGCCGGACGGCGCCCGGACCGCTCTCCGGCAGCAGCGCGAAGCAGGCCGACCGGGGTCAGGGCCCTGCCCGGCACGCCCCCATGTCGTAGCCGGCCTCGGTCGAGGTCGGCGACAGGGCGAGGGCGATGCCGTTGGCCGGCAGGAAGCCCACCGGCGGACCGAGCTGCGGGAACCTCGACCACAGGCCGCTCCGGGGCGTGCTCGGCGGTCAGGAGGACCGCCCGGGAGTGCCCCGTCCCGCCGTGTTGACCGGTGGCGGACCGCCTACCAGCCGCGTTCGCGCCACTCGGCCAGGTGCGGGCGCTCGGCGCCGAGCGTGGTGTCGTTGCCGTGGCCCGGGTAGATCCAGGTCTCGTCCGGCAGCCGGTCGAAGATCTTGTGCTGGACGTCGTCGATCAGGCTCGCGAACGCCTTCGGGTCGCCCCACGTGTTCCCCACGCCGCCCGGGAAGAGGCAGTCGCCGGTGAAGACGTGCGGGTGGCCGTGCGGGTCGTCGTAGATCAGGGCGATCGAGCCGGGGGTGTGCCCGACCAGGTGCCGGGCGGTGAGCTCGACCCGGCCGACGCGCACGGTGTCCCCGTCCGCCACCGGGACGTCGGTCGCCACGGGGATGCCCTCGGCGTCGTAGACGCCCGCGTACGTGGTCGCCCCCGTCGCCTCGACCACGGCCTGGAGCGCGCCCCAGTGGTCGCCGTGCTGGTGCGTGGTGACCACCGACCTGATGCCGTCGTCGCCGATCAGGCTCAGCAGCGTGTCCGCGTCCGCGGCCGCGTCGATCAGCAGCTGCTCGTCGGTGGCCCGGCAGCGCAGCAGATAGGCGTTGTTGTTCATCGGGCCCACCGCGACCTTGGAAATCATCAGGTCCGCGAGTTCGTGCACGTCGGCGGGACCGCCGACCTTGACCTCTCCGGTGTACGTCATGTCCTCGATCCTAGAGCGGCGGGAGCGCGGGCAGGCCGTCGCCGGACACGACGGTGAGACCGGCGCCGCGCGGGCCGCGCCCGGCGAGCCAGCCGAGCAGCTCGTCCTCGGGGCCCTCGAGGAGCACCGGGGTGCCCTCGGTTCCGCCGGTGTGCCAGAGCGCGCCGCCGGGGGTGCGCAGGGTGACCGGAGGGACCTCCGGGCGCCCCGACCAGCGGTCGGCGAGGAAGGCGATCTCGCGGCCGGTGAACTCCTCCGGGAGGTCGGAGAGCTCATAGCCGGTGTTCAGGTCGACGTGGTGCAGCTCGACCTCGGCGAGGCGGCGGAACGGCACGTTGGCGGCGAGGTCGGTGACGCCGTTGCGCAGTTCGACGGTGCGGGACCAGTCCTGGTCCCGTTCGGTGGTGGCGACGAAGCGGGCGCAGGAATCACGGAGGTCCGCCAGGTGTTCTTCCAGGGGCCGGCCGGCATCGCGTGCGATGTCCGCGTCGCGCGCTTCGGCGCTCGTGTACATGGGGCGCCCCTCGAAGACGTTGACCAGGGCGTCCGCGTTGCGCGCGAGGTGGGCCAGGACGTGACCGCGGGTCCAGCCGGGGAGGTGTGACTCCCCGGCGAGTGCGGCGTTGTCCAGCTTCGCGACCGCGGTCAGCAGCCGGTCCGTCGCTTCACGTACAGATCGCAGGTCGTGCACATGATCAGTCATGCGGCCGAGCCTAGTGCTCCCAGGGGCTCGGCCACACGATCGGGTGAAGCGGTCTGCGGAGTGCCGTAAATCGAATGTGCGTGCTATACGCTCGGAAGTCAGACTCCAACTCCACCGCAGTGGCGCCCCCCATACCCTGGGACGGGGGCCCGTGCCCCCCGCTCTCTCAAGAAAGGTGCGGACCGGCGTGACCGACCGTCTCATCGTTCGTGGCGCTCGCGAGCACAACCTCAAGAACGTCTCGCTCGACCTGCCCCGCGACTCCCTCATCGTCTTCACCGGACTCTCCGGGTCGGGCAAGTCCTCCCTGGCCTTCGACACGATCTTCGCCGAGGGCCAGCGCCGCTACGTCGAGTCGCTCTCGTCGTACGCCCGCCAGTTCCTCGGGCAGATGGACAAGCCCGACGTCGACTTCATCGAGGGGCTCTCGCCGGCCGTCTCGATCGACCAGAAGTCGACCTCGCGCAACCCGCGCTCGACCGTGGGCACCATCACCGAGGTCTACGACTACCTGCGCCTGCTCTTCGCCCGCATCGGCAAGCCGCACTGCCCCGAGTGCCGGCGTCCCATCTCGCGCCAGTCCCCGCAGGCGATCGTGGACAAGGTCCTCGCGCTCCCCGAGGGCAGCCGCTTCCAGGTCCTCTCGCCGCTGGTGCGCGAGCGCAAGGGCGAGTTCGTCGACCTCTTCGCGGACCTGCAGACCAAGGGCTACAGCCGCGCGAGGGTGGACGGGCAGACCGTCCAGCTCTCCGAGCCGCCGACCCTGAAGAAGCAGGAGAAGCACACCATCGAGGTGGTCATCGACCGCCTCACCGTCAAGGACAGCGCCAAGCGCCGGCTCACCGACTCGGTGGAGACCGCCCTCGGTCTCTCCGGCGGCATGGTCATCCTGGACTTCGTCGACCTCGCCGAGGACGACCCGGAGCGTGAGCGGATGTACTCCGAGCACCTCTACTGCCCGTACGACGACCTCTCCTTCGAGGAGCTGGAGCCGCGCTCGTTCTCCTTCAACTCGCCCTTCGGCGCCTGCCCCGAGTGCACGGGCATCGGCACCCGGATGGAGGTGGACCCGGATCTGATCATTCCGGACGAGGAGAAGTCCCTGGACGAGGGCGCCGTCTCGCCGTGGTCGCTCGGCCACACCAAGGACTACTTCCAGCGGCTGATCGGAGCGCTGGCCGGGGAACTGGGCTTCCGCACCGACATCCCCTGGGCCGGGCTGCCGCAGCGCGCGAAGAAGGCCCTGCTGTACGGGCACAAGACGCAGATCGAGGTCCGCTACCGCAACCGGTACGGGCGGGAGCGCGCGTACACCACCGCCTTCGAGGGCGCGGTGCCCTTCGTCAAGCGGCGGCACGCGGAGTCCGAGAGCGACGCCAGCCGCGAGCGCTTCGAGGGCTACATGCGCGAGGTGCCGTGCCCGACCTGTGAGGGCACCCGCCTCAAGCCGATCGTGCTGGCCGTGACGGTGATGGAGAAGTCCATCGCCGAGGTCGCCGCCATGTCCATCAGCGAGTGCGCGGACTTCCTCGGCCGGATGCGGCTGGACGCCCGCGACAAGAAGATCGCCGAGCGGGTCCTGAAGGAGGTCAACGAGCGGCTCCGCTTCCTCGTCGACGTCGGCCTGGACTACCTGTCGCTGAACCGCGCCGCCGGCACCCTGTCGGGCGGCGAGGCCCAGCGCATCCGCCTCGCCACGCAGATCGGCTCCGGGCTGGTCGGCGTGCTCTACGTGCTGGACGAGCCCTCGATCGGCCTGCACCAGCGGGACAACCACCGGCTGATCGAGACGCTGGTGCGGCTGCGGGACATGGGCAACACGCTGATCGTGGTCGAGCACGACGAGGACACCATCAAGGTGGCCGACTGGGTCGTGGACATCGGCCCCGGCGCGGGTGAGCACGGCGGCAAGGTGGTGCACAGCGGCTCGCTGAAGGAGCTGCTGAAGAACTCCGAGTCGATGACCGGCCAGTACCTGTCGGGCAAGCGGTCCATCCCGATCCCCGACGTGCGCCGGCCCGTGAACGGCGAGCGGAAGCTGACCGTCCACGGAGCCAAGGAGAACAACCTCCAGGACATCGACGTCTCCTTCCCGCTCGGCGTGCTCACGGCCGTGACCGGTGTGTCCGGCTCCGGCAAGTCCACGCTGGTCAACGACATCCTCTACACGCACCTGGCACGCGAGCTGAACGGCGCCCGCTCGGTGCCGGGCCGGCACACGCGGGTCGACGGCGACGACCTCGTCGACAAGGTCGTGCATGTCGACCAGTCGCCGATCGGCCGGACCCCGAGGTCGAACCCGGCCACCTACACCGGTGTCTTCGACCACGTCCGCAAGCTGTTCGCGGAGACCATGGAGGCGAAGGTGCGCGGCTATCTGCCGGGCCGCTTCTCCTTCAACGTGAAGGGCGGCCGGTGCGAGAACTGCTCCGGCGACGGCACGATCAAGATCGAGATGAACTTCCTGCCGGACGTGTACGTCCCGTGCGAGGTGTGCCACGGCGACCGGTACAACCGGGAGACGCTGGAGGTCCACTACAAGGGCAAGTCCATCGCGGAAGTCCTCAACATGCCGATCGAGGAGGCGCTGGACTTCTTCGAGGCGGTGCCGACGATCTCGCGCCACCTGCGGACGCTGAACGAGGTGGGGCTGGGCTACGTCCGGCTCGGCCAGTCGGCGCCGACGCTGTCGGGCGGTGAGGCGCAGCGCGTGAAGCTGGCGTCGGAGCTGCAGAAGCGGTCGACCGGGCGGACGGTCTACGTGCTGGACGAGCCGACCACGGGCCTGCACTTCGAGGACATCTCGAAGCTGATCAAGGTGCTGTCGGGGCTGGTGGACAAGGGGAACTCGGTGATCGTCATCGAGCACAACCTCGACGTCATCAAGACCGCGGACTGGGTCATCGACATGGGTCCGGAAGGCGGCTACGGCGGTGGCCTGGTCGTGGCCGAGGGCACCCCGGAGCAGGTCGCGTCGGTGGGGGCGAGCCACACGGGCAAGTTCCTGCGGGACATCCTGGGCGCGGACCGGGTCTCAGACGCGGCGGTGCCGGAGCGGGCCGCCGGGAAGAAGGCGGTGGCGGCCAAGAAGGGTGCGGCTGCGGCTCCCGCCGCGAAGAAGGCGGCGGCCGTGAAGAAGGCGGCGGCGAAGAAGACGACGGCGCGGGCACGCAAGGCGTAGCCGTGCCGGGTTGGGCGGAGGGGTTCGGCTGGCGCCGGGCCCCTTTCCGCGTATGCGGCTTCGCCGCCCGGGCCGGGGGGCGGGGGGCTCGGGTCGTGCCGCGGGCGGACTGCCAGTTCGGGGCTCGGCCCCTGAGCCCTGCGCCTCAAGTGCCGGCGGGGCTGGGGTGGTGGGGGTCGGTCCTGAGCTCCGCGCCTCAGACGCCGGCGGGGCTGAGAGGGGCTCCGCCCCGGCCCCGCGCTTCGACCGCCGGCGGGGCTGGGCTGGGATGGTGGGGCTCGGTTCTGGGCCCGGCTGGGCTGGTGGGGGTCAGGTGGGGAGGTCCGTTGCGTACGGGGGTTCCGCGCCGGGGCGGGTGCAGGTGAGGGAGGCCGCGTGGGCGGCGTATGTCAGGGTGGCGGGCCAGTCCACGGGGCCGGTCCCGGTGGGTGCGAGGCGGTGCAGGAGGGCGGCGTTGACGGTGTCGCCGGCGCCGATCGTGTCCGCGACGGCGACCGCCCGGGCCGGCACGGAGTGTTCCTCGCCCTCCCGGGTCCACACCGCCAGCCCCGCCGCACCGCGGGTCAGCACCACCGCCGACGGGCCCGCCGCCAGCCAGTCGGAGACCCGGCCGCCCAGCCACGCCGCGTCCTCCTCGGAGAGCTTCAGCACGGAGGCGTACGGCAGCAGCCGCGTCAGGAACCGGGCCCGGTAGGCCGCCGGGTCCGCGATCAGGGCCGGCCGGATGTTGGGGTCCACCAAGGTCAGCAGCCCGCGCCGCGACTCCCGGCGCAGCAGCGCCTCGTACGCGCTCGCGCCCGGCTCCAGGACCAGTGAGCAGGTCCCGAGCGCCAGGGCCCGTGCGGACGACGGGAGGGCGGGCGGCAGGGCGAACAGCCGGTCCGCCGTCCCCTCGACGTAGAAGCCGTACGAGGCCGAGCCGTCCGGGGCCAGCGACGGCACCGCCAGGGTGGTCGGCTCCGGTCCGCGCTGGACCATCGACAGGTCCACTCCCGCCGCCCGCAGCCCGGCCAGCAGGGTCTCGCCGAAGCCGTCCGCCGAGACCCGCGAGCAGAAGGCCACCTCCGCGCCGAGGCGCCCGAGCGCGAGCGCGGTGTTGTACGGCCCGCCGCCCGGCCGCGGCAGCAGCGCGCCCGGCGGCTCCGCGAGAGGGACCAGGTCGATGAGGGCTTCTCCGCCGACGACGATCACGCGGGGGAAGCTACCCCATCGGGCGAAGGTATCGTCGGGTGCGCCGTGCTCCGCCCCCGCCACCAGGAGAGTTCCATGCCCGCGTCGCCGTCTCCCGCCCGCCGAACCGTTCTGCGGGGCGCCGCCGCACTCGCGGGGGCGGCCGGTGCCGGAGCGGCCCTCGCCGCCTGTTCGACCGAGACCAACAGCGGCAGCGGCTCCCCGGCGGTGCCCACCGCCCCGGTGGACCTCGGCGCCGCGGCCGAGGTGCCGGTGGGCGGGGCGAAGCTGTACCGGGAGAAGAAGCTGATCGTGAGCTGCCCGGCGGCGGGCGAGTACAAGGCGTTCAGCGCCCAGTGCACGCACGCCGGCTGCGTCCTGGACAAGATCGTCGAAGGGGAGGGCAACTGCCCCTGCCACGGCAGCCGCTTCGACGTGGCCACCGGCAAGGTGCTCCGGGGCCCGGCCACCGAACCCCTGCCCGCCGTCCCCGTCACGGCGGAGAACGGCAGGCTCGTCGCGGGCTGAGCCGCAGCCGTCGCGGGCCCGGCCGGCCCGGACCTCAGTCCCAGTCCCAGGCGATCCCGAGGATCCCCCGCCGTACCGACTGCTCCACCAGGTGGACCGCCCGGTGCCGGCCGCTCGGAGTGAGGTCGGCGAGGCCGGTGCGCGGGGCCTGCGGGCCGGTCCGGGCGAAACGGCGGCAGCGCACCGGCAGGGCCGCCTCGTCGAAGCGGACCTGGAGCATGTACTGGCCGCCCGCGTAGGTGAACCCGCGTACGTACTCGCCGCTGCGCGCGCCCGTGCCGTCCTCGATGCCGTAGCCGAAGACGTATGTGTCCCCCCGCCGCAGCCGGGCGTCGAAGAGCAGCTCCGCGACCACCACCCCGGCCTCCGGGTGGGTCCGGACCCGGCCGGTGCGGCAGTTCTCGTACGCCGCCACCTCCATCCGGGAGGTGTCGCAGCCGGGATCGCCGTGGTGGACGGCGAGGTAGCGGTCGACGCCGTCGCGGTGGGCGCGCACGATCTGCTGCGACTCGCGGGTCCGCATCTCGCCGCGCGCTCCGATCCCCACCCGCTCGTGGTGCCCCACCGAGTGCATCCCGCCGTCGGGCGGCAGCTCCATCGCGGCCACCAGCTGCTCCACCGCCACGCCCACGCCGACCAGGGTGCGGTAGGGCCGGGCGGCCGGGCGGGCGGGGTTCCCGGCGGAGCCGGGGGCGGCGAGCAGCCGGAACAGGGCGCCTTCCGGCAGTTCCAGGATCTGCTCCAGAGCGGTGACGGCCCGCAGGGACTCCGCGTGCCGGGGCCGCCGGGCGCCCTGCTGCCAGTAACTGAGGCTGGTGACGCCGATCTTGATGCCGCGAGCCGCGAGCCGGTGCTGCACCCGGTGCAGGGGGAGCCCGCGGGCGGCGAGGGCGGCGCGCAGGGCGAGGTGGAAGGGGCCCACCCGCAGCAGCTGCCGGAGCTCTGCCCGGCCCGCTGCCCCTGCTCCGCCCGCCGTGCCCGGCGTGCTCCCGGCGAGGCCGTCCGTGCCGGCCGTGCCCTCGGCGAGTCCCGCCGTGCCCGCCGTGCCCCCGGCGAGTCCCGCCGCGGGCGCCGTACCCGCCATGCCTCCGGCGAGGCTGTCCGTGCCCGACGTGCTCCCGGCGAGGCCGCCCGTGCCGCCCGTGCCGCCCGTGCCGCCCGTGCCCGCCGTGCCCCCGGCGAGGCGGCCCGTGCCGCCCGTGCCCGGCGTGCCCCCGGCGAGGCCGGTCGCGGGCGCCGTGTCCGCCGGGCCCCCGCCGAGGCCCGGCGCGGGCGCCGTACCCGCCGTGTCGCCGGTCGGCAGCATGGCGACTCCTCCGTGAACGTTCACTCGCGCCGGCCCGGGGGCCGCGCCGGTGGCGTCGGGAGACCAGGTGGCACGGCAGCAACCGTTCACACCGCAGCCCCACCGTTCACACCGCAACGCCACCGCGTATTGAAGCGTGTTGACCTGATCCCGACAACACCTGATGCTCCTGCACAGCGTCCGGACGCGCTCCTCCACCCCCACATCCCCGCTTCGGGAGGAACGCGATGCGCCATCCACACCGGCGGTTGTCCCTCGCCGCCCACGTCTGCGCCCTGCTGCTCGCCCTGCCCCTGAGCGTCGGCACCGCCGCCGCCGCTCCGGCCCCCGCCGCCCCGGCCCCCTCCACCGTCGACTCCTCCGCCGCCTCCGCCGAGTCCTCCGCTGATTCCGCCCTCGCGTCCAAGCGCCTGAACATCACCATGCAGGCACAGCAGAAGACCAACTGGTGCTGGGCGGCCGGCGGCAACACGATCGCCACCTGGTTCGGCCGCGGCTACACCCAGAACCAGTTCTGCAACGCGGCCTTCAACCGCCAGCAGGGCTACGAATGCCCCAACAACCAGGCCACGCTCGGCAACGTGCAGACCGGCCTGCGCTGGGCGGGCATCAACGCCGGCTCCTACGTGAACGGCTGGCTCCAGTACTCCACCGTCCAGACCGAGATCAACGCCGGCCGCCCGATCGAGACCCGCATCCAGTGGTCCAACGGCGGCGGCCACATGCACGTCGTCTACGGCTACGACACCGCCAACAGCTGGGTCTACTGGGGCGACCCCTGGCCCTCCAGCGACCGGTACAACTGGGCCTCGCACGCCTGGTACGTCGACAACGGCACCTTCTCCTGGACCCACTCCCTCTACCGGATCGGGGCGTGACCGCCATGACCCTGCGCGCCACCGCCGCCGCGGTCCTCGCCGCCGCATCCGCCGCTTCCGCGGCCCTCCTCGCGCTCACACCCCAGGCCGCCGCGGCGCCCGTACCGCAGCCGCAGACCGCCACGGCCGAGACCCGGGCCGCCGCCGCCCGGGCGGCCGCCGCACCGGAGGCCCTGGACACCGTCTCCCGGTTCTTCGCCCGTGAGGGCAAGGTCGCGCCGGAGGCCGCGCGCCCCCGGATAGCGGGGGAGGCCGTTGCCGTGCACTACCTCTCCCCGGACTTCGTGGCGGGCAGGCCGGGGGCACCCGTCGCCCGCCTGGAGTTCCTCGCCAGCGAGGCCGTCTCCTCCGACGGGCAGCGGGCCGCGCTGTGGACGGCCCGGACGGAGGCCGGCTGGCAGGTGGTGAACATCGCCACCGGCGACGACGAGTTCCGCTACGCGCGGCTCGGCGCCGCCGAGCTCCCGGGCGGCACCGTGTTCCGGGAACCCCAGATCGACGCCTGGTACGTGGCCGACGGCGGCCGGGTGCTGCCGCTGGACGAGGACGCGGTGGCGGCCGTGGGCGCCGGCGGCACGAGCCTCGACGCCTACCGGGCCCGGGTCACCCGGGCGTACGGGGACAAGCTCCCCGGCTCCGCCTATGCCCTGCGGGGCGCGGCCGGGGGGTTCGCGGAGGGCTCTGCCGAGCCTGATGCGGCTGTGAGCGGCGTGGTCGGCGGGGCCGGTGCGGTTGCTCTCGGGACGCTGGGTGTCCTGGGCGTACGCCGCTTCCGCCGGTCCGCGGAGACCTGACCCGCCCCCGCAGGGCCCGGCTCCGCCGGCCGGGCCCTGCGGGGTCCCCAGGGCTCCGCCCCGGACCCCGCGCCTCGAACGCCGGCGGGGCTGGAAGGTCGCGCCTCGAACGCCGGCGGGGCCGGGGTGTGCTCGGGGGGCGGGCTGCGGTCCGTTGTCGGTGCCCGCCAGTAGGGTGGTTGGCATGGCCGACCCTTCCAGTTACCGACCCAAGCCGGGACAGGTCCCCGACTCCCCGGGGGTCTACCGGTTCCGTGACGAGCACCGCCGGGTGATCTACGTCGGGAAGGCCAAGAGCCTGCGCCAGCGGCTGGCGAGCTACTTCCAGGACATCGCCGGCCTGCACCCCCGTACCGCCACGATGGTGACCACGGCCGCCTCCGTGGAGTGGACGGTGGTCTCCACCGAGGTCGAGGCGCTCCAGCTGGAGTACTCCTGGATCAAGGAGTACGACCCGCGGTTCAACGTGAAGTACCGCGACGACAAGAGCTACCCCTCCCTCGCCGTCACCCTGAACGAGGAGTACCCCCGGGTCCAGGTCATGCGCGGGCCCAAGAAGAAGGGCGTGCGCTACTTCGGTCCGTACGCCCACGCCTGGGCCATCCGCGAGACCGTCGACCTGATGCTCCGGGTGTTCCCGGTACGGACCTGCTCCGCGGGCGTGTTCAAGCGCTCCGCGCAGATCGGCCGCCCCTGCCTGCTCGGCTACATCGGCAAGTGCTCCGCGCCCTGCGTCGGCCGGGTCACCCCCGAGGAGCACCGCGAACTGGCCGAGGACTTCTGCGACTTCATGGCCGGCCGCACCGGAACCCACCTCTCCCGGCTGGAGAGGGAGATGCACGAGGCCGCCGAGGAGACGCAGTACGAGAAGGCCGCGCGGCTGCGCGACGACATCGGGGCGCTGCGCCGGGCCATGGAGAAGAACGCGGTGGTGTTCACCGACGCCACCGACGCCGACCTCGTCGCGGTCGCCGAGGACGAGCTCGAGGCCGCCGTGCAGATCTTCCACGTGCGGGGCGGCCGGGTCCGCGGCCAGCGCGGCTGGGTCACCGACAAGGTCGAGGCCGTGGACACCGCCGGGCTGGTCGAGCACGCCCTCCAGCAGCTCTACGGCGAGGAGAGCGGCGAGTCCGTCCCCAAGGAGGTGCTGGTCCCCGCCCTGCCGGAGGACGCGCCCGCCCTGAGCCAGTGGCTCGCCGGGCGCCGCGGATCGGCCGTCAGCCTGCGCATCCCGCAGCGCGGCGACAAGAAGGCCCTGATGGAGACCGTCCACCGCAACGCGCAGCAGTCGCTCGTCCTGCACAAGACCAAGCGCGCCAGCGACCTCACCACCCGCTCCCGGGCCTTGGAGGAGATCGCGGAGGCCCTGGAGCTGGACAGCGCACCGCTGCGCATCGAGTGCTTCGACATCTCCCACCTCCAGGGCGACGACGTGGTCGCCTCGATGGTCGTCTTCGAGGACGGGCTGGCCCGCAAGAGCGAGTACCGGCGCTTCCAGATCAAGACCTTCGAGGGGCAGGACGACGTCCGCTCCATGCACGAGGTGATCTCCCGCCGCTTCCGGCGCTACCTGCAGGAGAAGACGAAGACCGGCGAGTGGGAGGCGGAGGAGGGTGAGGTCCCCGAGGACGACGGGCGGTCCAAGCGCTTCGCCTACCCGCCGCAGCTCGTCGTGGTCGACGGCGGACAGCCGCAGGTCGCCGCGGCCCGGCGGGCGCTGGCGGAGCTCGGCGTGGACGACGTGGCCGTGTGCGGTCTGGCCAAGCGGCTGGAGGAGGTCTGGCTGCCCGGGGAGGACGACCCGGTCGTGCTGCCGCGCAGCAGTGAGGGCCTCTACCTGCTCCAGCGGGTGCGTGACGAAGCCCACCGCTTCGCCATCCAGTACCAGCGCAACAAGCGCGGCAAGCGCCTGAAGGCCGGCCCGCTGGACGAGGTGCCCGGGCTCGGCGAGAGCCGCAAGCAGGCCCTGGTCAAGCACTTCGGTTCGGTGAAGAGGCTCCGGCAGGCGACAATCGACCAGATCTGCGAGGTCCCGGGCATAGGCCGCAAGACGGCCGAGGCGGTGGCCGTGGCCCTCGCCCGGTCGGTCCCCGCCGGTCCTGCCGTCAACACGGCGACAGGAGAGATCATTGAGGATGAGAACCCCGCCCCCGCGGGTGGGGGCGGCCCCCAGCAGCGGTAGCCGGGGGACATCGTCCGAACGGGGGACCGAGCAATGACCGAGCACGAGACCACGCACGATCGAGACGGAGCACAGGTGAGTACGGGCACGACAGTGGAGCCCGGTGAGACCGCCGAGGCGGCCATCCCCGAGCTGGTGATCATCTCCGGGATGTCCGGGGCCGGGCGCAGTACGGCGGCCAAGTGTCTGGAGGACCTCGGCTGGTTCGTCGTCGACAACCTCCCGCCGGCGCTGATCCCCACCATGGTGGAGCTCGGCGCCCGCTCCCAGGGGAACGTGGCGCGCATCGCCGTCGTCGTCGACGTCCGCGGCCGCCAGTTCTTCGACGCCCTGCGCGAGTCCCTCGCCGACCTCGACGGCCGCGGGGTCACCCGCCGCATCGTCTTCCTGGAGTCCTCCGACGACGCGCTGGTCCGCCGCTTCGAATCGGTCCGCCGCCCGCACCCCCTCCAGGGCGACGGGCGCATCACCGACGGCATCGCCGCCGAGCGCGACCTGCTGCGGGAGCTGCGCGGGGACGCCGACCTGGTCATCGACACCTCCAGCCTCAACGTGCACGAACTGCGCGCGAAGCTCGACGCCCAGTTCGCCGGGGACGAGGAGCCCGAGCTGCGGGCCACCGTCATGTCCTTCGGGTACAAGTACGGCCTGCCCGTCGACGCCGACCTCGTCGTCGACTGCCGCTTCATCCCCAACCCGCACTGGGTCCCCGAGCTGCGCCCCTTCACCGGGCTCAACGAGGAGGTGTCGGGGTACGTCTTCGGCCAGCCCGGCGTGAAGGAGTTCCTCGACCGCTACACCGAGCTCCTGCAGCTCATCGCCGCCGGCTACCGCCGCGAGGGCAAGCGGTACGTGACCATCGCGGTCGGCTGCACGGGCGGCAAGCACCGCAGCGTGGCCGTGTCCGAGAAGCTCGCCGCCCGCCTCGCCTCCGAGGGAGTCGAGACCGTCGTCGTCCACCGGGACATGGGGCGCGAGTGACCGCACGGACCCCGCGGCTGAGCCGCCTGCGCCGTCTCACCCCGGGACGGGGCGAGGACGGGGCGGGCCGCTCCGGCCGCCGCCGCGGCGCCACGCCCAAGGTGGTCGCACTCGGCGGCGGCCAGGGCCTGTCGGCCTCCCTCGCCGCCCTGCGCCGCATCACCGGTGACCTCACCGCCGTGGTCACCGTCGCCGACGACGGCGGCTCCAGCGGCCGGCTCCGCGAGGAGCTCGGCGTGCTGCCGCCCGGCGACCTGCGCAAGGCGCTGGCCGCGCTGTGCGGGGACGACGACTGGGGCCAGACCTGGTCCCGGGTCATCCAGCACCGCTTCCAGTCCCAGGGCGATTTGCACGGGCACGCCGTCGGCAACCTGCTGATCGTCGCCCTGTGGGAACAGCTCGGCGACCCGGTCCAGGCCCTGGACCTGGTCGGCCGGCTGCTCGGCGCGCAGGGCCGGGTCCTGCCCATGTCGGCGGTGCCGCTGGAGCTCCAAGCCCTGGTCAAGGGGCACGACCCGGCCCGCCCCGACGACGTGGACACCGTCCGCGGACAGGCCACCGTGGCGCTGACCCCCGGCGAGGTGCACTCCGTGCAGGTCGTCCCGGGCGACCCGCCGGCCGTACCGGAGGCCGTCGCCGCGGTCCTCGACGCCGACTGGGTCGTCCTCGGTCCGGGATCCTGGTTCTCCTCCGTCATTCCCCACCTGCTCGTGCCGCAGCTGCTCGACGCGTTGGTCGAGACGAAGGCCCGCCGGGTGCTCTCGCTGAACCTCGCGCCGCAGCCCGGCGAAACAGAGGGCTTCTCTCCGCAGCGTCATTTGGAGGTTTTGGCCCGACACGCCCCTAAACTCGCCCTGGACGTGGTGCTGGCCGACGAGGCCGCCGTGCCCGACCGCGAGTCCCTCGCCGATGCCGCAAAACGGTTCGGTGCCGCGGTCGAGCTGGCGCCCGTGGCCAGGGAGGACGGGTCTCCGAAGCATGATCCGGAGCTGCTCGCCGCCGCGTACGACCGTATTTTTCGGATGCATGGAAGGATCGGCCCATGGCGATGACGCCCGCGGTGAAGGATGAGATCTCCCGCCTGCCCGTCACCCGGACCTGCTGCAGGAAGGCGGAGGTCTCGGCGATCCTTCGATTCGCGGGCGGCCTCCACCTGGTGAGCGGACGCATCGTCATCGAGGCGGAGCTCGACACCGGGATCGCCGCCAGACGGCTGCGCAAGGACATCCTGGAGATCTTCGGGCACTCCTCGGACCTCGTGGTCATGGCACCCGGCGGGCTGCGCCGCGGCAGCCGCTACGTGGTGCGGGTCGTGGCCGGCGGCGACCAGCTGGCCCGCCAGACCGGCCTCGTGGACGGCCGCGGCCGCCCCATCCGGGGCCTCCCCCCGCAGGTGGTCTCCGGGGCCACGTGCGACGCGGAGGCGGCCTGGCGCGGCGCCTTCCTGGCCCACGGCTCGCTCACCGAGCCCGGCCGGTCCTCCTCCCTGGAGGTCACCTGCCCGGGTCCGGAAGCCGCCCTGGCCCTGGTGGGCGCCGCCCGCAGGCTCTCCATCGCCGCCAAGGCGCGCGAAGTGCGCGGGGTCGACCGGGTCGTGGTCCGCGACGGCGACGCGATCGGCGCCCTGCTGACCCGGCTGGGCGCCCACGAGTCCGTGCTGGCCTGGGAGGAGCGGCGGATGCGGCGCGAGGTCCGCGCCACCGCCAACCGCCTCGCCAACTTCGACGACGCCAACCTGCGCCGCTCGGCGCGGGCGGCCGTGGCCGCCGGGGCCCGCGTGCAGCGCGCGCTGGAGATCCTCGGCGAGGAGGTCCCCGAGCACCTCGCCGCGGCGGGCCGGCTGCGCATGGAGCACAAGCAGGCATCCCTGGAGGAGCTGGGCGCGCTCGCCGATCCGCCGCTCACCAAGGACGCGGTGGCCGGCCGGATCCGCCGCCTGCTGGCGATGGCCGACAAGCGCGCCCAGGACCTCGGCATCCCGGGCACGGAGTCGAACCTCGATCTCAGCGAGGAGATGGCCGACAACATGGCGGGCTGACCAGGTCGCCTGACCTGCCCGTACCCGCGCTGGAGGGGGCCTGCACGATCACTCGTGCGGGCCCCCTCCGCGTCCCACGCCCCATTGACATGGGCATGGACTGGTCGTGAGCCTTTCGTCCGGACACTTTCGTGGCAGACGACGCCCTGGGGGGCACATGAGGCACCGAGCGAGATCGATCCTCGCCGCAGGCACGCTGGTCTTCGCCGCCGCGCTCGCGGCGCTGCCCCCGTCGGCGCAGGCCCAGCCCGGTCCCGGCGCAGGATCCGGCTCCGCGTCCGGTGGCGAAGTGCGCGTCTACGACGCCGACATCACCAAGGAGCAGGTCCCCCTGGTGGTCGCCGCCGGCCAGGACGCGCACGAGCTGGCCGAACGCGCGCCGGAGAGCGGCACGGCCGAGGTCGAGCTCTTCCTCACCGGCGAGCAGGCCGCACGGCTCGCCGCGCAAGGGGTCAGGCTGGCCGAGCGCGAGGTCCGCGCCGAGGGGCTCGCCCGTAACGGGAAGGCCGCGGGGGACGGGGTGTTCCGCCCGTACAGCGGCAAGGGGGGCCTGCGGGAGGAGATCCTGCTGACCGCCCGGCAGCACCCGGGGCTCACCAAGGTCGTCTCCCTCGGCAAGACCGTCCAGGGCAAGGACATCCTCGCCCTGAAGGTCACCAAGAACGCCGGGAAGACCAAGGACGGCGCCAAGCCGTCCGTGCTCTACATGTCCAACCAGCACGCCCGCGAGTGGATCACCCCGGAGATGACCCGGCGGCTGATGCACCACACCCTGGACACCTACGGCAAGGACCAGCGGGTGACCAAGCTGGTGGACTCCACCGAGCTGTGGTTCCTGCCGACGGCCAACCCCGACGGCTACGACTACACGCACGCCCCGGACGGCGAGCGGCTGTGGCGCAAGAACATGCGCGACAACGACGGCGACGGCAAGCACACCGCGCTCGACGGCGTCGACCTCAACCGCAACTTCCCCTACAAGTGGGGCTACGACAACGAAGGCTCCTCGCCGAACCCGTCGAGCGAGACCTACCGCGGCCCCAAGGCCGGCTCCGAGCCCGAGACCGCCGCCCTCGACGCCTTCCAAAAGCGCGTCGGCTTCGAGTACGCCATCAACTACCACTCGGCCGCCGAGCTGCTGCTCTACGGCGTGGGCTGGCAGGTGGCCACCCCCTCCCCGGACGACGTCGCCTACAAGGCGCTCGCGGGCACCCCGGAGAACCCCGCCGTCCCCGGCTACCACCCGCAGGTGTCCTCGGAGCTGTACACCACCAACGGCGAGGCCGACGGGCACGCCGCCAACGTCAACGGCGTCATGATGTTCACGCCGGAGATGACCACCTGCCAGACGGCGTCCGACAGCGATCCGAACGACCGGTGGAAGGCGGAGGACTGCCCCTCCGGCTTCAACTTCCCGGACGACGAGAAGCTCATCCAGGCGGAGTTCGCCAAGAACGTCCCCTTCGCGCTGTCGGTCGGCGAGAGCGCCGCGCACCCGGACCGTCCGGCCTCCGGCGTCGGCATGAGCGCCGCCGACTTCACCCCCGACCCCTTCACCACCTCCTACGCGGCCCGCGGCCAGGACCAGGCGGTCTCCGTCACGGCCCGCAAGGCGCTGAAGGACAAGGAGCTCAACTTCCGGATCAACGGCGGCCGGACCCACGACGAGGACCTCAAGGCATGGAAGGGCGGCGACGTCTACGGCGGCGAGGACAACAACTGGTTCGACGAGTACCGGGCGGAGGTGGAGGGCGCGAAGCCCGGTGACCGGGTCGAGGTCTGGTTCACCGGCCGCGACGGCTCCAGGAAGGTCTCCAGCGAGCACTTCACCTACACGGTGGCCGACCGGCCGCGCGCGGACGTGCTGGTGATCGCGGAGGAGGGCGACAAGGCCCGGCACGCCCGGACCTACGTCGACGCCCTGCGTGCCAACGGCAGGTCCGCCGCCGTGTGGGACGTCGCGGTCCAGGGCGCACCGCACCACCTCGGGGTGCTCTCCCACTTCGGTACAGCCGTCCACTACACCGGGTCCAAGACCCCGGGCGGCGACACCCAGCTCGCGGTCCGCGGCTTCCTGAACGAGGGCGGCAAGCTGATCGAGGCCGGTGAGCTGACCGGTGGCAACGCCCAGGTCGGCCCGGCCGTGACCGACGACTTCAGCCAGTACTGGCTCGGCGCCTACGGGCGTACCAGCGTCAGCGGCGCCACCGGCTTCACCGGCGCCGGCCCCCTGACCGGGGCCAAGGGCGCCCTCGGCGACGCCGCGGGCAACCCGCTCAACGCCCCCGGGTCCTACACGGTGACCTCCGAGACCCTGGCCCCCGCGCAGTTCCCGCAGTTCAAGAGTGCGCAGGCCGGCCAGTTCGGAGGGGTCGTGAGCCCCTACGCCCCGTACGCCGGCAGCCAGATGGCCTCCGCCCTGCACGCGGACGACGACTGGAAGCGGCTGACCCGGACGATCGACCTCACGCAGGTCACCGCCGCGGACAAGCCGCAGCTGAAGCTCGCGCTCAGCTGGAACGTCGAGGAGGGCTACGACCACGCCGCGCTGGAGGCCCGTACCGCCGGCGGGGACGACTGGACCACCCTCCCGGACACGGGCGGCCTGACCAGCACCACCGTTCCCGAGGAGTGCGGAGCCGGGTTCTTCGTGAACGGCCACCCGTTCCTGCGCCGCTACCTCACCCTCGAGGGCGGCGGCTGCACCGCGCACGGCACCAGCGGGGCGTGGAACAGCTTCACGGCGTCCTCGGACGGCTGGAAGCAGGTCTCCTTCGACCTCAGCGCCTACGCGGGCAGGACCGTCGAGGTCTCGCTCTCCTACATCACCGACGGCGGCTCGGGCGGCCGCGGCGTCTTCGCGGACGAGGCGCGCCTGAACACCGGCGGCGTCGACCGGGCCGTGGAGGGGTTCGAGACCTCGCTCGGCGACTGGAGCGCCCAGGGCGCGCCTGCCGGAAGCCCCGAGGTTCCGGGCGATTGGTCCCGGTCCGGCGAGCTGTTCAGGTCCTATGCGGCGGTGACTACGCGTGACACCGTTCTGCTGGGCTTCGGTCTGGAGCACCTGCCGGCGGCGGCGGATCGCGCCGTACTCGTCGGTAGGGCGCTGCGGACGCTGAACCGCTGATCAGCGGCCCTCCAGGGGCTCACGCTGAGTAACGGGGGAGAAGTCCCCGAGGTCCCGTCCCGAACCGTCGGTACGGGGCCTCGGTGCGGGTCCCCCCACGAAGTGGGGGAGTGTCAGGCCCTGGCCGATGTCACTCAAAAGCTCACGGAGAGGTAGGGTCGTAAGCGGTCGGGGACATCCCATACAGCTCGCCGGCGCACTTACCGGCGCACCAACGAGGAGATCGGTTCGTGACGATCCGCGTAGGCATCAATGGTTTTGGTCGAATTGGCCGCAACTACTTCCGGGCGCTCCTTGAGCAGGGAGCGGACATCGAGATCGTCGGTGTCAACGACCTGACTGACAACGCCACCCTGGTGCACCTGCTCAAGTACGACACCATCCTGGGTCGCCTCAAGGCCGAGGTCTCCCACACCGACGACACGATCACCGTCGACGGCAACACCTTCAAGACCTTCGCCGAGCGCGACCCCGCGAACCTCCCCTGGGGTGAGCTGCGCGCCGACATCGTCATCGAGTCGACCGGCATCTTCACGAAGAAGGCCGACGCCGCCAAGCACATCGCGGCCGGCGCGAAGAAGGTCCTCATCTCGGCCCCGGCCAAGGACGAGGACATCACGATCGTGATGGGCGTCAACCAGGACAAGTACGACGCGGCCAACCACCACGTCATCTCCAACGCCTCCTGCACCACCAACTGCGTGGCGCCGATGGCCAAGGTCCTCCTGGAGAACTTCGGCATCGTCAAGGGCATGATGACGACGGTCCACGCCTACACGAACGACCAGCGCATCCTGGACTTCCCGCACTCGGACCTGCGCCGCGCCCGCGCCGCCGCCGAGAACATCATCCCGACCACCACCGGTGCCGCCAAGGCCACCGCGCTGGTGATCCCGGAGCTGGCGGGCAAGCTCGACGGCATCGCGATGCGCGTCCCGGTCCCCACCGGTTCGGTGACCGACCTGGTCATCGAGCTGGAGCGCGAGGTGACCAAGGACGAGGTCAACTCCGCCTTCCAGAAGGCCGCCGAGGGCCAGCTGAAGGGCATCCTCGACTACACCGAGGACGCGATCGTCTCTTCCGACATCGTCAACTGGCCGGCGTCCTGCACCTTCGACTCCTCCCTGACCATGGTCCAGGGCAAGAGCGTCAAGATCGTCGGCTGGTACGACAACGAGTGGGGCTACTCCAACCGTCTCGTGGACCTCACGGTCTTCGTCGGTGGCCAGCTCTAAGGTCACCTGGTTCTAAGGTAGGCACCACGATGTGAGCACAGGGTCCGGGCTGCGCGACGAAGCGCCGCACGGGCCCTGTCGCTTGTCTCGTTCTCCCTTCCTCGCCCTTCGCGAGAAGGGCCCAAAGGAGTAGGAACACATGAAGACGATCGACGAACTGCTCGCCGAGGGCGTCAAGGGCAAGCGGGTATTCGTCCGCGCCGACCTCAACGTCCCGCTGGCCGAGGGCAGCATCACCGACGACGGCCGCATCCGCGCCGTCCAGCCCACGATCGCGAAGCTCGCCGCCTCCGGCGCCCGCGTCATCGTGGCCTCGCACCTGGGCCGCCCCAAGGGCGCTCCCGACCCGGCCTTCTCGCTCGCCCCGGCCGCGAAGCGGCTCGGCGAACTGCTCGGTGAGGACGTCGCGTTCGCCACCGACACCGTCGGCGCCTCCGCCAAGGAGACCGTCGCGGCCCTCGCCGACGGCCAGGTCGCCGTCATCGAGAACCTGCGCTTCAACGCCGGTGAGACCGCGAAGGACGACGCCGAGCGCGGCGCCTTCGCCGACCAGCTCGCGGAGCTCGCCGACCTCTACGTCGGCGACGGCTTCGGCGCCGTCCACCGCAAGCACGCCTCGGTCTTCGACCTCCCCGCGCGCCTCCCGCACGCGGCCGGCTACCTCATCGCCACCGAGGTCGGTGTCCTGAAGAAGCTGACCGACGAGGTCGAGCGCCCCTACGTCGTCGTCCTCGGCGGCGCGAAGGTCTCCGACAAGCTCGACGTCATCGACCAGCTGCTCGGCAAGGCCGACCGCATCCTCATCGGCGGCGGCATGGCCTACACCTTCCTCA
Organism: Streptomyces sp. NPDC045967; assembly: GCF_056430495.1. Classification (NCBI taxonomy): domain Bacteria; kingdom Bacillati; phylum Actinomycetota; class Actinomycetes; order Kitasatosporales; family Streptomycetaceae; genus Streptomyces; species Streptomyces sp. NPDC045967. The sequence continues at coordinate 786,965 of NZ_JBWKLE010000001.1, forward strand.
GGGCCCTCGGCCACGAGGTCGGCATCTCCCTCCTCCAGGAGGACCAGATCCCGAAGGTGACCGAGTACATGCAGCGCGCGAAGGACACCGGTGTCGAGCTGGTCCTCCCCGTCGACGTGCTGGTCTCCACGGACTTCCCCGACCTCAAGGGCAAGACCCCGGCCGACTTCGACACCGTCGACGCGGACAAGATCCCGGCCGACAAGGAGGGCCTGGACATCGGCCCCCGGACGCGCGAGCTCTACGCGTCCAAGATCGCCGATGCCGAGACCGTCTTCTGGAACGGCCCCGTCGGCGTCTTCGAGCACCCCGACTACGCGGGCGGTACCACCGCCATCGCGCAGGCCCTCGTCGACAGCAGCGCCTTCACCGTGGTCGGCGGTGGCGACAGCGCCGCCGCGGTCCGCATCCTGGGCTTCGACGAGAACGCCTTCGGCCACATTTCCACCGGTGGCGGCGCCTCCCTCGAATACCTCGAGGGCAAGACGCTCCCCGGCCTCGCCGCCCTGGAGGGCTGACCCGTCATGACCGCAAGCGAAACCGGCCGCACCCCGCTGATGGCGGGCAACTGGAAGATGAACCTCAACCACCTCGAGGCCATCGCCCACGTCCAGAAGCTCGCCTTCGCCCTCACCGACAAGGACTACGACGCCGTCGAGGTCGCGGTCCTGCCGCCCTTCGTCGACCTCCGCTCGGTCCAGACCCTGGTCGACGGCGACAAGCTGAAGATCAAGTACGGCGCCCAGGACATCTCCGCGCAGGACTCCGGCGCCTACACCGGCGAGATCTCCGGCTCGATGCTGGCGAAGCTGAAGTGCGCGTACGTGGCCGTCGGCCACAGCGAGCGCCGCCAGTACCACGGCGAGAGCGACGAGCTCTGCAACGCCAAGGTCAAGGCCGCCTACCGGCACGGGATCACTCCGATCCTCTGCGTCGGCGAGGGCCTGGAGATCCGCAAGGCCGGCCAGCAGGTGCCGTACACGCTGGCCCAGGTCGACGGCGGCCTCAAGGACATCCCGGCCGAGCAGGTCGAGTCCATCGTGATCGCGTACGAGCCCGTCTGGGCCATCGGCACCGGCGAGGTCGCCACCCCCGAGGACGCCCAGGAGGTCTGCGGGGCCATCCGCGGCCGCCTCGCGGAGCTGTACTCCCAGGAGCTGGCCGACAAGGTCCGCATCCAGTACGGCGGCTCGGTGAAGTCCGGGAACATCGCCGCGATCATGGCCCAGCCCGACGTCGACGGCGCGCTCATCGGCGGCGCGGCGCTGGACGCGGACGAGTTCGTCAAGATCGTCCGCTTCCGCGACCAGTAGGCCGGCGGTGAGTATGCGGTAGGGCGGATCCGTCGTACCCTTGCGGGGGCCAGCGGGCTGGACACAGCCACTGGCCCCCGCGCGCACATCCCGCACAGCCGGAAAGCCAGAAAAGCCAGAAAGTAGGAACCAGCCGTGATTATGGGGTTCTCGATCGCCCTGATCGTCTTCAGCGGCCTGCTGATGCTGCTCGTGCTGATGCACAAGGGCAAGGGCGGCGGCCTTTCCGACATGTTCGGCGGCGGCATGCAGTCGTCGGTCGGCGGCTCCTCCGTGGCGGAGCGGAACCTGGACCGCATCACCGTCGTGGTCGGCCTGTTCTGGTTCGCCTGCATCGTCGCGCTCGGTCTGCTGATGAAGTGAGCGGCTGACCGTTCTGGCCAACCGGCAGTCCGCTGCCCGGAGCCCGGCCTAGAATGAGGCCCTGCACCCTGGTTGCGGAAGGAGTTATTCTGCTCCCCGCACCTGAAGGGCACGTCCCGGCGCACGGCGCACGTGAGTTGGGGCCGCGTACCCGGGGTGCGTTGAGCAGACATACCTCATGCTTGGCGGCACCATCACGCAGGGGAGTTACGACCGTGGCAAGTGGCAACGCGATCCGTGGTAGCCGGGTCGGAGCGGGGCCGATGGGCGAGGCCGAGCGCGGCGAGTCCGCGCCCCGCCTGCGCATCTCCTTCTGGTGCTCGAACGGGCACGAGACGCAGCCGAGCTTCGCCAGCGACGCGCAGGTGCCGGACACCTGGGACTGCCCGCGCTGCGGGTTCCCGGCCGGCCAGGACCGGGACAACCCGCCCGCGCCGCCGCGCACCGAGCCCTACAAGACGCACCTGGCGTACGTACGGGAACGGCGCACGGACGCCGACGGCGAGGCGATCCTCGCCGAGGCCCTCGCCAAGCTGCGCGGCGAGATCTGAGCGCCCGAACGGACATGTGACACGAGGCCCGGCCCCGTTGGAGAGATCTCCGGCGGGGCCGGGCCTCTTTGTGTGTGTTGGTCCGCTTCACATCCCTTAAGTTGGTGATCGGCGGGGCACGACAGGACGGAAGAAGTGGGTTGATGTCCGAGATGAACGCAGACAGCCGTGGGAAGCTCAACCGGATGCCGGAGTGGTTCGCACTCGGCAAGCACCGGGAGGAGTTCGGGCAGACGCATCTGCGGGAGCTGTTCGAGCAGAATCCGGGGCGGGGCACCGGTTACACGCTGCGGGTCGGGGACCTGCACATCGACTACTCGAAGCACCTCGTGACCGACGAGACGCTGACCCTGCTGCGCGAACTGGCCGCGGCGACGGGCGTGGCCGAGCTGCGCGAGGCGATGTTCCGCGGCGAGAAGATCAACACGACCGAGGACCGGGCGGTCCTGCACACCGCCCTGCGCGCCCCGGCGGACGCCGTCGTCGAGGTCGACGGCGAGAACGTCGTCCCGGCGGTGCACGCCGTCCTCGACAAGATGGCGGCCTTCTCCGACCGGGTCAGGACGGGGGAGTGGACCGGCTTCACCGGACGGCGCATCAGGAACGTCGTCAACATCGGCATCGGCGGCTCCGACCTCGGTCCCGCGATGGCGTACGACGCCCTGCGGGCCTTCACCGACCGCGATCTGACGGTGCGTTTCGTGTCCAACGTGGACGGCGCGGACCTGCACGAGGCGGTGCGCGACCTGGACCCGGCGGAGACCCTGTTCATCATCGCCTCCAAGACCTTCACCACCATCGAGACCATCACCAACGCCACGTCGGCCCGGCAGTGGCTGCTGGCCGGCCTGGGGGGTGACCAGGCGGCCGTCGCACGGCACTTCGTGGCGCTGTCGACCAACGGTGAGAAGGTCACGGACTTCGGCATCGATCCGGCCAACATGTTCGAGTTCTGGGACTGGGTCGGCGGCCGCTACTCCTTCGACTCGGCCATCGGGCTCTCGCTGATGATCGCGATCGGCCCGGACGCCTTCCGCGAGATGCTCGGCGGCTTCCACACCATGGACCGGCACTTCCGCACGGCGCCCCCGGAGGAGAACGCCCCGCTGCTGCTGGGACTGTTGGGGATCTGGTACGGGGCGTTCTTCGACGCCCAGGCGCACGCGGTGCTCCCGTACAGCCACTACCTCTCCCGGTTCACCGCCTACTTGCAGCAGCTGGACATGGAGTCCAACGGCAAATCGGTGGACCGCGAGGGCGATCCGGTGGAGTGGCAGACCGGACCCGTGGTGTGGGGCACGCCCGGCACCAACGGGCAGCACGCCTACTACCAGCTGATCCACCAGGGCACCAAGCTGATCCCCGCGGACTTCATCGGCTTCGCCCGGCCGGTGGCGGAGCTGGAGCCGGCCCTCGCCGCCCAGCACGACCTGCTGATGGCGAACTTCTTCGCGCAGACCCAGGCGCTCGCCTTCGGCAAGACCGCGCAGGAGGTCCGGGCGGAGGGCGCCCCCGAATCCCTGGTCCCGCACAAGACGTTCCACGGCAACCACCCGACGACCACCATCCTGGCCGCCGACCTCACCCCGGCGGTGCTGGGACAGCTGATCGCCCTGTACGAGCACAAGGTGTTCGTCCAGGGCGCGGTGTGGAACATCGACTCCTTCGACCAGTGGGGCGTGGAGCTCGGCAAGGTCCTCGCCAAGCGCGTCGAACCCGCCCTGACCCGGGGCGCGGACGTGCCCGGCCTGGACGCCTCCACCAAGGCCCTGGTGGCCGTCTACCGCGAGCTGCGCGGGCGCGGCTGACAGTAGGAGGCAACCGACGGGGTGTGCCCGCCGCCCGCTCAGGAGGGGGGCGGGTACATCCCGGGCGGCAGGTGCGCGGCGGCCGCGCGGTCCAGGAGCCACAGGGTGCGGGAGCGGCCGTGGGCCGCCGCCGCCGGGGCCTGGACCTCGCCGGCGCCGCCCAGTGCGATGGCCACCGCACCGGCCTTGTCCTCGCCGGCGGCGAGCAGCCAGACCTCGCGGGCCGCGCGGATGGCCGGCAGGGTGAGAGAGATCCGGGTGGGCGGCGGCTTCGGGGCGCCGTGGACGCCGACCACCGTGCGCTCGGTCTCGCGGGCCGCCGGGTGCTCCGGGAACAGCGAGGCCACGTGGGTGTCCGGGCCCACGCCCAGCATCAGTACGTCGAAGGTGGGGACCGGGCCGTGGTCCTCCGGACCCGCCGCCCCGGCCAGCTCGGCGGCGTACGACGCGGCCGCCGCGTCCACGTCGGGGCCGTACGGGCCGTCCGAGGCGGGCATGGCGTGCACCCGGGCGGGGTCCACGGGGACGGAGTCCAGCAGGGCCTCGCGGGCCTGGGTGTGGTTGCGCTCGGGGTCGTCGGCGGGGACGTAGCGCTCGTCGCCCCACCACAGGTCCAGCCGGGACCAGTCGACCGCGTCCCTGGCCGGGGCGGCGGCCAGCGCCGCGAGGAGGCCGTTGCCGTTGCGGCCGCCGGTGAGGACCACGGAGGCCGTGCCGCGGGCCGTCTGAGCGTCCACGATCTTCGTGATGAGCCGGGCCGCCGTGGCCTGGGCCATCAGCTCCTTGTCCCGGTGGACGACGACCTGGGGAGTCGTCATACCCATGTGCTGCCGCCTTGTCGTTCGTCGCGGTGGGGTGCGGACTGCTGCGCGGAGTCGCTGCCCCGCGCCTCGAACGCCGGACGGGCTGGAGGACGTCCAGCCCGTCCGGCGCTCGGGGTGCTACTTGGCCGCGGCCTTCTTCGCCGGCTTGGCCGCCGGCTTCGAGGCGGCCCCGGCGGGGGCCCCGGCCTTCGCCGGAGCCTCGGCAGCGGCCTCCGGCAGGGCCGGGGCCTCGGCCGGAGGGGACGCGTCCAGCTTCGCCACGCCGAACTTCAGCGAAGCCTCGTAGGTGTTGTCCGGGTCCAGCCGGCGCAGCTCCTCCGCGAGCAGCTCGGCCGTGTCGCGGCGCTTGAGCGCCACCGCACGGTCGGGCTGCCCCGGCATGCACAGCGTCGCCAGCGATCCGTCCGCCCGGTCCAGGACGATCGCGCCGTCCTTGGTCTCCAGCCGTACGGCCGTCAGGCCCGGCCCCGCCGACGGCGTGCGCCGGACGGGGACGTGGAGCCGGTCCGCCAGCCACATGGCCAGCAGTTCGCAGCTCGGGTTCTCCGACTCGCCCTCGACGGTCGCGGAGGCGACCGACAGGTTCTGCTGGTCCAGCGCGGCCGCCAGCATCGAGCGCCACGGGGTGACCCGGGTCCACGAGAGGTCCGTGTCCCCGGGTGCGTAGGCCGCGGCCCGGGCGCCGAGCGCCCCGATCGGGTCCTCGCAGGAGTACGTGTCCGTGATCCGGCGCTGCCCCAGCGCACCCAGCGGGTCGCCCGCCAGGTCGGCGGGAGCGCCGTCCGGCCACCAGACGACCACGGGGGCGTCGGGCAGCAGCAGGGGCAGGACCACCGACTGGGCGTGGTCGACCAGTTCGCCGTGCAGGCGGAGCACGACCGTCTCACCGGTGCCGGAGTCCGCCCCCACGCGGATCTCCGCGTCGAGACGGGCGCTCTGGCGGCTGCGCGGCGAGCGGCTGACCCGCTTGATGACGACGACGATCCGCGAGGGGTGCTCGTGGGACGCGTCGTTGGCCGACTTGAGCGCGTCGTACGCGTTCTCCTCGTCGGTCACGATCACCAGCGTGAGGACCATGCCGATGGCCGGCGTGCCGATGTCCCGGCGGGCTTTGACCAGCGCGGCGTTGATCTTGCTGGAGTTGGTCTCCGTGAGGTCGATCTTCATGGCCGGCGCCAGCTCCGTCCGTCTCGTGCGAGCATCTCGTCCGCCTCGACCGGCCCCCAGGTGCCCGCCGGGTACTGCGCGGGCTTGCCGTGCTTGTCCCAGTACTCCTCGATCGGGTCGAGGATGTTCCAGGACAGTTCGACCTCCTGGTGACGCGGGAAGAGGTTCGCGTCGCCGAGCAGGACGTCCAGGATGAGCCGCTCGTACGCCTCGGGGCTCGACTCCGTGAAGGACTCGCCGTACGCGAAGTCCATCGTGACGTCCCGGACCTCCATGGAGGTGCCCGGAACCTTCGAGCCGAAGCGGACCGTGACGCCCTCGTCCGGCTGGACCCGGATGACCAGGGCGTTCTGCCCCAGCTCCTCGGTCGCGCCGGATTCGAACGGCAGGTAGGGGGCCCGCTTGAAGACGACCGCGATCTCGGTCACCCGGCGGCCCAGGCGCTTGCCCGTCCGCAGGTAGAAGGGGACTCCCGCCCAGCGGCGGTTGTTGATCTCCAGGCGGATGGCCGCGTAGGTGTCGGTCTTGGACTTGGGGTCGATGCCGTCCTCTTCGAGGTACCCGACGACCTTCTCGCCGCCCTGCCACGCCGCCGAGTACTGGCCGCGCACGGTGTGCTTGCCCAGGTCCTCGGGGAGCTCCACGGCCGTGAGGACCTTGAGCTTCTCCGCCACCAGCGCCTTGGGGTGGAAGGTGCCGGGCTCCTCCATCGCGGTCAGCGCGAGCAGCTGGAGCAGGTGGTTCTGGATGACGTCCCGGGCCGCGCCGATGCCGTCGTAGTAGCCGGCCCGGCCGCCGATGCCGATGTCCTCGGCCATGGTGATCTGCACGTGGTCGACGTACGACCGGTTCCAGATCGGCTCGAACATCGTGTTGGCGAAGCGGAGCGCCAGGATGTTCTGGACGGTCTCCTTGCCGAGGTAGTGGTCGATCCGGAAGACCTCGTCCCGGGGGAAGACCTCGTGGACGACCTTGTTGAGTTCCTCGGCGCTCTTCAGGTCGTGGCCGAAGGGCTTCTCGATGACGGCACGCCGCCAGGAGCCCTCCTTCTGCGCCAGACCGTGGTCCTTGAGCTGCTGGACCACCTTGGGGAAGAACTTGGGCGGGACGGACAGGTAGAAGGCGAAGTTGCCGCCGGTGCCCTGGGCCTTGTCCAGCTCGTCGATCGTCGCCTTCAGCGTCTCGAAGGCGGTGTCGTCGTCGAAGTCGCCCTGGACGAAGCGGCAGCCCTGCACCAGCTGCTGCCAGACCTCCTCCCGGAAGGGGGTGCGCGAGTGCTCCTTGACGGCCTCGTACACCTCCTGGGCGAAGTCCTCGTGCTCCCACTCCCTGCGGGCGAACCCGATGAGGGAGAAGCCCGGCGGCAGCAGGCCGCGATTGGCCAGGTCGTAGACGGCCGGCATCAGCTTCTTGCGCGACAGGTCACCCGTAACGCCGAAAATGACCAGGCCGGACGGCCCCGCGATGCGCGGGAGCCGCCGGTCCTGTGCGTCACGAAGCGGGTTCGCTCCGTTCACAGTCAACTTGTTCAGGCCTCCGTGGGGGCGAGGCGCTCGAGCTCCGCCTCGGTCGACTTCAGCAGGTCGTTCCAGGACGCCTCGAACTTCTCGACGCCCTCGTCCTCGAGCAGCTGCACCACATCGTCGTACGAAACGCCGAGCTTCGCGACCGCGTCGAGCTCGGCACGGGCCTGCTCGTAGGTGCCGCGGACGGTGTCTCCGGCGATCTGCCCGTGGTCGGCGGTGGCCTCCAGGGTGGCCTCCGGCATGGTGTTCACCGTGTTCGGGGCGACCAGGTCGACCACGTACAGGGTGTCCTTGTACGCCGGGTCCTTGACGCCCGTCGAGGCCCACAGCGGACGCTGCTTGTTCGCTCCGACGCGCTCCAGGGCGGCCCAGCGGTCCGAGGAGAAGACCTCCTCGTACGCCTGGTAGGCCAGACGGGCGTTGGCGAGGGCCGCCTTGCCCTTCAGGGCCTTCGCCTCGTCGGTGCCGACCTCGTCCAGGCGCTTGTCGATCTCGGTGTCCACGCGGGAGACGAAGAAGGAGGCGACCGAGTGGATCAGGGAGAGGTCCAGGCCGGCGGCCTTGGCCTTCTCCAGACCCGCCAGGTACGCGTCCATGACCGCGCGGTAGCGCTCCAGCGAGAAGATCAGCGTGACGTTGACGCTGATGCCCCGGCCGATGACCTCGGTGATCGCCGGCAGGCCGGCCTCGGTCGCCGGGATCTTGATGAGTGTGTTCGGGCGGTCCACCAGCCAGGCGAGCTGCTTGGCCTCGGCGACGGTCGCGTGGGTGTTGTGGGCGAGCCGGGGGTCGACCTCGATCGACACGCGGCCGTCCTGGCCGTCGGTGCGGTCGTAGACCGGGCGCAGGATGTCGGCGGCGTCGCGGACGTCCGCCGTCGTGATCATGCGGATGGCCTCCTCCACGGTCACCTTGCGGGCCGCGAGGTCGGACAGCTGCTGGTCGTAGCCGTCTCCCTGGCTGATGGCCTTCTGGAAGATCGACGGGTTGGTCGTGACACCGACCACGTGCGACTGGTCGATGAGCTCGGCCAGGTTGCCGGACGTGATGCGCTTGCGGGACAGGTCGTCCAGCCAGATCGCCACGCCCTCGTCGGAGAGGCGCTTGAGTGCGTCTGTCATGGGGATTGCATCTCCTACTGGTGTTGTACCGGCGTCAGCGCGCGGCGGCGGCGAGGGACTCGTGTGCGGCGGCCGCGACGCGCTCGGGGGTGAAGCCGAACTCGCGGAAGAGCACCTTGGCGTCGGCCGAGGCACCGAAGTGCTCCAGCGAGACGATCCGGCCCGCGTCGCCCACGTAGCGGTACCAGGTCAGGCCGATGCCCGCCTCGACCGCGACGCGCGCCTTGACGGAGGGCGGCAGGACGCTGTCCTTGTACGCCTGGTCCTGCTCCTCGAACCACTCCACGCACGGCATGGAGACGACGCGGGTGGGGACGCCCTCGGCCTGCAGCTGCTCGCGGGCCTCGACGGCCAGGTGCACCTCGGAGCCGGTGCCGATGAGGACGACCTGCGGCTCCGCGCGCTGACCGGAGGAGTCCTCCGCCTCGAACATCACGTATCCGCCCTTGGCGGCGTCCTCGTTGCGCTCGTAGGTCGGCACGCCCTGGCGGGTGAGCGCCAGACCGTGCGGGGCGCCCTTGCCGTACACCTTGGTGTGGCGGCGCAGGATCTGGCGCCAGGCGATGGCGGTCTCGTTGGCGTCGGCCGGGCGGACCAGGTTCAGGCCCGGGATGGCGCGCAGCGAGGCCAGGTGCTCGACGGGCTGGTGGGTCGGGCCGTCCTCGCCGAGGCCGATGGAGTCGTGCGTCCACACGTAGGTGACCGGCACGTGCATCAGCGCGGACAGGCGCACGGCGTTGCGCATGTAGTCGGAGAACACCAGGAAGGTGCCGCCGTAGATGCGGGTGTGGCCGTGCAGGGCGATGCCGTTCATGGCCGCGGCCATGGCGTGCTCGCGGATGCCGAAGTGGATGGTGCGGCCGTACGGATCGGCCTCCGGCAGCGGGTTGCCCACCGGCAGGAACGAGGATTCCTTGTCGATGGTGGTGTTGTTGGAGCCGGCGAGGTCGGCGGAGCCGCCCCACAGCTCGGGGATGACCGCACCGAGGGCCTGGAGCACCTTGCCGGAAGCGGCGCGGGTGGCGACGCCCTTGCCGGTCTCGAAGGCGGGGAGGTGGTCCTCCCAGCCCGCGGGCAGCTCGTTGGCCTGGATGCGGTCGAACTCCGCGGCGCGCTCGGGGTTGGCGGTGCGCCAGGCGGAGAAGTCCTTCTCCCACGCGGCCTTGGCCTCGCGGCCCCGGTCCAGCGCCTTGCGGGTGTGCGCGAGGACCTCGTCGGAGACCTCGAAGGTCTGCTCCGGGTCGAAGCCGAGGACGCGCTTGGTGGCCGCGACCTCGTCGTCGCCGAGCGCCGAGCCGTGCGCGGCCTCGGTGTTCTGGGCGTGCGGGGCGGGCCAGGCGATGATGGAGCGGGCCGCGATGAAGGACGGGCGGTCCGTCACGGCCTTGGCGGCCTGCAGGGCCGCGTAGAGCGCCTTCGGGTCGAGGTCGCCGCTCTCCTGCTGCTCGACGCGCTGGACGTGCCAGCCGTACGCCTCGTAGCGCCGCAGGGTGTCCTCGGAGACGGCCGTCTCGGTGTCGCCCTCGATGGAGATGTGGTTGTCGTCCCACAGCAGCACCAGGTTGCCGAGCTTCTGGTGGCCGGCCAGCGCGGACGCCTCGTGCGAGATGCCCTCCTGGAGGCACCCGTCGCCCGCGACCACGTAGACCATGTGGTCGAACGGGGAGGCGCCCTGGGGGGCCTCGGGGTCGAACAGGCCGCGCTCGTAGCGGGCGGCCATGGCCATGCCCACCGCGTTGGCGATGCCCTGGCCCAGCGGGCCGGTGGTGGTCTCGACGGCGGCCGTGTGGCCGTACTCCGGGTGGCCCGGGGTCTTCGAGCCCCAGGTGCGGAACGACATGAGGTCGTCCAGCTCCAGGCCGAAGCCGCCGAGGTAGAGCTGGGTGTACAGGGTGAGGGACGAGTGCCCCGCGGAGAGCACGAAGCGGTCGCGGCCCACCCACTCGGGGTCCGCCGGGTCGTGCCGCATCACCTTCTGGAAGAGGGTGTACGCGGCGGGGGCCAGGCTCATCGCCGTACCGGGGTGGCCGTTTCCGACCTTCTGGACCGCGTCAGCGGCCAGAACGCGGGCGGTGTCGACGGCCCGCTGGTCCAGTTCGGTCCACTCGAGCTCTGTGGTGGTCGGCTTGGTGCTCACCGTGGGTCAGGGCTCCTCTCCACATGTCTGTTCCCGGTGACGGACGGTCGCACCGGCGCGATTCCGAGCCTACCCCCGTGAGGGCGTGCAGCTATTCGAGTGTCCGCAGACAGTCACCGTGCCGTCACCGGTGCACCGGCTCCGTTCGGACCAACACGATGCGACCCCCGCGCAGGGCGACGTATGACCAACGTCTACAGTGGCGTGGTACGTGCAAGCCCTTGTGGGGCTTGCTGGTTTCTCTCTCAGGGGTGTGCGTGACGGCCGTCGAATCCCGTCCAGCGGGGGTGCTCGCGACGAGCGCCGGTCACCGGCCGTTCGGGGCCCGGGCCATGGCTTTCGTGGCATTGACCAAGCCGCGGATCATCGAACTTCTGCTGATCACCACAGTGCCGGTCATGTTCCTCGCCGAGCAGGGCGTGCCCTCGCTCTGGCTGGTCCTGGCCACCTGCTTCGGCGGGTACCTGTCCGCGGGCGGCGCCAACGCGCTGAACATGTACATCGACCGCGACATCGACGCGCTGATGGACCGGACCGCGCAGCGCCCGCTGGTGACCGGCATGGTCAGCCCGCGCGAATGCCTGGTCTTCGGCATCGGCCTCGCGGTGGTCTCCACCCTCTTCTTCGGCCTGCTGGTCAACTGGCTGTCGGCCGCCCTCGCGCTCGGCGCGCTGCTCTTCTACGTCGTGGTCTACACGATGCTGCTGAAGCGGCGCACCGCCCAGAACATCGTCTGGGGCGGCATCGCGGGCTGCATGCCGGTCCTCATCGGCTGGTCCGCGGTCAAGAACGAGGTCTCGTGGGCCGCGGTCATCCTGTTCCTGGTCATCTTCTTCTGGACGCCGCCGCACTACTGGCCGCTGTCGATGAAGGTGAAGGACGACTACGCGCGGGTCGGCGTGCCGATGCTGCCCGTCGTGGCGGGGAACAGGGCCGTCGCCCGCCAGATCGTCCTCTACAGCTGGGTGATGGTGGCCGTCTCGCTGCTGCTCACGCCGCTGGGGTACACCGGCTGGTTCTACACGGCGGTGGCGCTGGTGTCGGGCGGCTGGTGGCTGTGGGAGGCGCACGCGCTGCACGCGCGGGCCAAGGCCGGGGTGACGGGCCCGAAGCTCAAGGAGATGCGCCTGTTCCACTGGTCGATCACCTACGTGTCGCTGCTGTTCGTGGCGGTGGCCGTGGATCCCTTCCTCCGTTGATTACTCGCCGGTAGCATGCCGTCCATGGCAGACACCGCAGACACCACCGCAGCGACCGCGGACAAGAAGCAGGACCGCACGGCGGCGAAGCTCGCCCGGCAGATCGGCGCGTTCGCCGGCCGGCACGGCGGCGCCGAGGGCCACGTCGCCCACATCGGCCAGGCCGGCACCCGGATCGTGCTCGTCGGCACCGACGGGGAGTGGGGCGACCTGGTGGCCCCGTCCTTCGAGGTGGCGCGGCTGGCCGTGGAGAAGGCCGGGCTGGCGCTCCACGAGGAGTTCGACGGGGAGTTCGCGGCGCGCGTGCGCACCGGCCCGTACGAGTGGACGCGGATGGCCGGCATCCAGCTCGGCGGACCCGCGAACCCGGCGGCCTGAGCCTCTCCCCGAGGCCGTCCGGAGGGCCGCAGGTGGCCGCTCGGTCAACAGCGCGAGCAACACCTCACACCCCGCTCACCCGTTAGGACGTGTGGAAGCCCCTTCCTCACGTCCGCAACGGGATGCCCGGATGATCGAAACGCCGCCCCTGGTGGACCAGTACTGCCACGGTGTGCTCCGCACCGAGCTGGGTCTGGGCACCTTCGAGGCCCAGCTGGTCCGCTCGGCCGGCCCGCCCGCCGCGGGCACCACCTCCTTCGACACGCAGACCGGTTTCGCGGTGCGTCGCTGGTGCCCGCCGCTGCTGGGGCTGGAGCCGTACGCCGACCCCGCCCGCTACCTGGCCCGCCGGCGCGAGCTGGGCGCGGCCGAGTCCGCGCGGCTGCTTCTGCGCGGCGCCGGGGTCGCCGCCTTCGTGGTCGACTCGGGCGCGGCCGGGGACCTGACCGGCCCCAAGGAACTGGCCCTGGCGGGGGACGCCGCGGCCTTCGAGGCGGTCCGGCTGGAGCCGCTGGCCGAACAGGTCGCCGACACCTCCGGGACGGTGGCCGCCTTCCTCGCCAACCTGGCCGGCGCCGTGCACCACGCCGCCACCGGAGCGGTGGCCTTCACCTGCGGGCCCGCCGCCTGCCATCCGTCCGCCCTGGCCGGTGCGCCCGAACCGCCCGATCCGGGCGAGGTGCGCGGGGCGGCCGGCCGGTGGCTGGAGCGGCGGGCCAGGGGCGGGGCCCTGCGGGACCCGGTCCTGCTGCGGCACCTGGTGTGGAGCGCGGTCGCCTGCGGGCTGCCGCTGCAACTGCACACCGGAGCGGCGGACCCGGCGCCGCTGACGGGGTTCGTCCGGGCCACCGCGGGGCCGGGCACCCGGCTGGTCCTGCTCGGCGGATACCCCTACCACCGGCAGACGGCGCAGCTGGCCGCGGCCTTCCCGCACGTCTACGCGGACGCGGGCGGGGCCCTCGGGCAGACCGGGGCGCGGGCGGCGGCGGTCCTGGCCGAACTGCTGGAGCTCGCGCCGTTCGGGAAGCTGCTGTTCTCCAGCGGCGGGCGGCGGCTGCCCGAGCTGCACGCGGTCGGCGCCCTGGTGTTCCGGGAGGCGCTGGGCCGGGTCCTGGGCGGCTGGGTCGCCGACGGGGCCTGGACTTGGCGGGACGCGGGCCGGGTGGCCGCGATGGTCGCCGCGGACAACGCCCGGCGCGTCTACCGGCTCGACGAGCGGGGGTGACCCCCCTCGGTCCGGTCAGACCGAGGAGAGCTGCGCATCGCCCTGGGCCGGGATCCCCGCCTGCGCCCGCGGCCGCTCGCGCAGGCTGAGCGCGACGCGCAGCACCGCGATCCACACCAGGCAGGAGCCGAGCATGTGCGCGGCGACGAGCAGCTCGGGCAGCTGGGTGAAGAACTGCACGTAGCCGACGGCGCCCTGGGCCAGGAGCACGATCAGCAGGTCACGGGCGCGCGCCCGGGTGTCGGCGGGGGCGTCGACCACGCGCAGCACCAGCCACATCGCCACGGCCAACGCGCACACCAGCCAGGCGGCGATCGCGTGCACGTGGGCGGTGGCCGCCCAGTCGAAGGGCATCCGCCGGATCTCGCTGCTGTCACCGGCGTGGGGACCGGAACCGGTGACGACGGTGCCCGCCGCGATCAGCACGAGCGTCGTCGCGAGCAGGGCCCACGACAGCTTGCGCACCGGGCCGGGCACGCGGGGGCGGGGGGCGGTGTCGCCCTCGGCGGTGCGCTGCCAGCTGACGGTGGTCACCGCGATCAGCGAGGTGGCGAGCAGGAAGTGGCCGGCGACGCTGTAGGGGTTCAGGCCCGTCATGACGGTGATGCCGCCGAGTACGGCGTTGGCCAGCACGATGACGAACTGGAGCCAGCCGAGCCTGGTCAGCGAGCGCCGCCAGGGCTTGGCCGAGCGGGCCGCGAGGATGTACCAGCCGACGGCGCCCGAGAGCACGTACGTCAGCATCCGGTTGCCGAACTCGATGGCGCCGTGGAAGCCCTGCGCCTGCGTCGCGATCAGGCTGTCGTCCGTGCACTTGGGCCAGGTGTCGCAGCCGAGACCGGAACCGGTGAGCCGCACCGCGCCGCCGGTGACGACGATGGCCACGCTCATGACGAGCGCGGCGAGCGCGGCGCGCCGGACGATCCGGGGTGACGGAGTCCAGCGGCCGGCGATGAAGGCGAATGGGTTCAACACGGCCCCTATCGTAGGCGGAGCCTTGTGCAAAGTTTCACGAGGGGGTGTCCGGTGGCCCGCCCGAACCCGAGACCAGCCGGAACCGGGCGCCCGCCGGGTCGCCCTCCTCGTGCCACCACAGGTGGATGCGCCACGGGACGCCGGCGCCGGGACGGTCCGCGGAGACCTCGAACGCCCGGACCAGTTCGGCCCCCACGTCGTGCGCCGTCCTGTTCCTCACCTCGGTGGCGCTGTGCCAGGGATGGTCGAGCACGCGCCACAGCCCGTCGGGACCGCGCACCTCCACCCGCCACACCGCGAGCCAGGGCGTGACCTCCAGCATCGTGCGCACCTGTTCCCCGTCCAGGCCCAGCCGGGCCGCGATGGCGGGCTCCGTCGCCCCCTGGATCCGGGCGGCCACCACGGCCTGGGGCAGCAGCCGCTCCGGCAGCAGCCCCTTCGCGCGCAGGCCCGCCAGCGAGTCGAAGGACAGGTGGCGCAGCCGCAGTTCGAGCTGCCGGCCCAGGTGGTCCAGGGCCGCCTCGGCCTCCGCGGACTCCTCCGGGCCGTGGTCCGCGAGGAGCAGCCGGCGAAAGTCCGACTCGGCGTCCACGGCCCAGGCCACCGCGTCCTGCGTGGCGCCCAGCTCCGCGAGCCGGTCCCCGAGGAACACCTTCGCCTGGGCCAGGCCCCGGCGGTTGACCGGCTCCCGCTGGTCCAGGCCCTCCCACACCGCGACGGCGGCCCGGGTCAGATCACGGGCGCGCTCCCCGGCCGCCCGCTCCACGGCCGAGGGCCCCCGCGTGCCCGCCGGACCCAGCGGATGCCTCGGCAGCCGGTCCGCGTCGCTCAGCGGCCAGGCGAGCCACACCCCGTGGTTGATCAGCCCGCGGGCGTACCAGCGGGCGAACTCGGCGGCGTACGGAGCCGCCCGCTCGGAGCTGCGCAGCCCTTCCTCGATCAGCGCGAGGGCGGTGGCGCGGTCCCCGTCGGCGAAACGCAGCGTGGCTCGGTCCGACAGGCGCAGGCCCAGCAGCGCGACGCACTCCGGGTCCTCCGGGTGGGTGCGCAGGGCCGCGATCAGTTCGTCCAGCAGTCGCTCGCGCTCCTGCGGCTGTGCGTGCGCCGCCCCCGACCGCACCCGCGCCCACTGCTCGTCCAGCCGAAGAACGGCCTCCCGCTGCACCATGTCCGCCCCCCGGCTTCATGTGTGGAGGCGTCCATCCTCCCGGCAACGCCACCGGGAGGGGAAGGGATTCACTCCCAGCGGAACCAGCGCGCGGCGGCCCCCAGGCCCACGGCGGCCCAGGCCGCCAGCACGGCCGCGTCCGCCCACGGCAGCGCGGCGCCGTGCTGGAGGACCTCCCGCAGACCGTCGGACAGCGCCGTGACGGGCAGCAGGCCGAGGACCGGCTGGAGGGCCTCCGGGAACTTCTCCAGGGGCACGATCACCCCGCCGCCGACCAGCAGGAGCAGGAACACCAGGTTGGCGGCGGCCAGGGTCATCTCGGCCTTGAGGGTGCCGGCCATCAGCAGGCCCAGCCCGGAGAACGCGGCCGTACCGAGCAGGATCAGCGCGGCCACCGCCAGCGGGTTCCCGTGCGGGGACCAGCCGAGGGCGAAGGCGATCGCCGTCAGCAGGGCGATCTGGATGACCTCGGTGACCAGCACGGACAGCGTCTTGGCGGCCATCAGGGCCCAGCGCGGCAGCGGGGAGGCCCCGAGCCGCTTGAGGACCCCGTACCGGCGGTCGAAGCCGGTGGCGATGGCCTGACCGGTGAAGGCGGTGGACATGACGGCGAGCGCCAGGATGCCGGGGGCGAGGAAGTCCACCGACTTCCCGGCACCCGTGTCCACGATGTCCACGGCGGAGAAGAGGCTCAGCAGCAGCGCCGGGATGACCACCGTCAGCAGCAGCTGCTCCCCGTTGCGCAGCAGCATCCGGGTCTCCAGGGCCGTCTGCGCGAGGATCATGCGGGAGACGGGCGCCGCGCCCGGGCGGGGGGTGAACGTGCCGGCGCTCATCCGCGCAGCTCCTTGCCCGTGAGTTCGAGGAAGACGTCCTCCAGGGTGTGCCGCTCCACGGAGAGGCTGTCCGGCATCACGCCGTGCTGGGCGCACCAGGAGGCGACGGTGGCCAGCAGCCGGGGGTGGACGTCCCCGGTGACCCGGTAGACGCCGGGGGTCAGCTCGGCGGCCTGCGTCCCGTCGGGCAGCGCCTTGAGCAGCGAGGCGAGGTCCAGGGAGGGGCGGCCGGTGAAGCGCAGGGTGTTCTCGGCGCCGCCCCGGCACAGCAGCTCGGGGCTGCCGTGGGCGATGACCCGGCCCGCGTCCACGATGGCGACCTCGTCGGCGAGCTGCTCCGCCTCGTCCATGTGGTGCGTGGTGAGGACGACGGTGACCCCGTCGGCGCGCAGCTCCCGTACGAGGTCCCAGGTCGCGCGGCGGGCCTGCGGATCCAGTCCGGCGGTGGGCTCGTCGAGGAAGACCAGCTCGGGGCGGCCCACCACGGCCATGGCAAGGGCCAGGCGCTGCTGCTGGCCGCCGGAGAGCCGGCGGTAGGGGGTGCGGCCGCAGCCGCCGAGTCCGAGGCGCTCCACCAGGGGGCCGACCTCGAGGGGCTCGGCGTGGAGCGCGGCCATGTGGCGGAGCATCTCGACGGCGCGGGCGCCGGAGTAGACGCCTCCGGACTGGAGCATCACCCCGATCCGCGGGCGCAGTGCCCCGGCCTGGGCGACCGGGTCGAGGCCGAGGACGCGGACGGTCCCGGCGTCGGGCCGGCGGAAGCCCTCGCAGGTCTCCACGGTGGTGGTCTTGCCCGCGCCGTTGGGACCGAGGACGGCGGTCACGGAGTTCCGGGGGACGGTGAGGTCCAGGCCGTCCACCGCCGGCTTGGCGCCGTACCTCTTCACCAGTCCGCGGATCTCCACGGCGGGGTCGTTGCTCATGGGGAGTGAGTCTACGGAGCCCGGGGAGGGGCCCCCGGCCCCGGGTCCGGGGTGCCCGGCCCCCTTTCCGTCCGGTTGCCCGTCCGGTTTTCTGCCCGGTTTCCTGTTCCGCGGTCCTGATGGCCCCGCGTCGCTGGGTGATCCTTTCCGGACTCCGGGGCCGCCGTTCGCGGCGGCGCCGCGGGCGGAGGTCCGCTGGTGGAGGCCGGGCGGAGGGCCGGTGGAGCCCGCCTGGAGAGATGCGGAATTTCTCCCTCCGTATAACTCTGCGTCGACAAATAAGGTAACCCTTAGTGATGGAGGCCACCAGGAGTGGCCTCGGTCACGGCTTGTCGCTGCTCGACTATTTACGCAACAATGGCGTTGTGAAAAACGGCGAACGGCAGATCGAGGCCCCCCAGGGGGAGCTCGCCACCGGGGAGCGGTCCACCCGCAACCGGGTGGCGCGGTCCATCCTGGACCACGGCCCGTCCACCGTCGCGGACCTCGCCCAGCGCCTCGGCCTCACCCAGGCGGCCGTCCGCCGCCACCTCGACACGCTCGTCGCCGACGACGTGGTCGCCTCCCGCGAGCAGCGCGTGTACGGCGCCCGCACCCGGGGCCGGCCCGCCAAGGTCTTCGCGCTCACCGACTGCGGCCGCGACGCCTTCGACCAGTCCTACGACAAGCTCGCCGCGGACGCCCTGCGCTGGATCGCGCAGTCCGTCGGCGGCGGCGAGCAGGGCGAGGCGGCCGTCTCCGCCTTCGCCCGGGCCCGGATGGAAGCGCAGGCGCAGACCTACCGGGAGGCCGTCGAGGCCGCCGGCCCGGAGGGGCGCACGGAGGCCCTTGCCAGGGCGTTGACCGCGGACGGGTACGCTGCTACGGCGAAGAGCGCTCCCGGTCCGCACAGCGGTGAACAGCTCTGCCAGCACCACTGCCCGGTCGCACACGTCGCCGAGCAGTTCCCGCAGCTGTGCGAGGCGGAGACCGAGGTCTTCTCCCGCCTGCTCGGGACCCACGTGCAGCGTCTCGCCACGATCGCCCACGGCGACGGGGTGTGCACCACGTTCATTCCGCGGAGTGCGGGCGCCACACAGACCGACACATCAGTATCTGCAAGTACGGCCGGGAGGAACCCCGCATGACCACGGAGACTGCTCACCCTGAGCTCGATGGCCTGGGCACCTACGAATACGGCTGGGCCGACTCCGACGCGGCCGGATCGGCTGCCAAGCGGGGTCTGTCCGAAGACGTCGTCCGCGACATCTCGGCGAAGAAGTCCGAGCCGGAGTGGATGCTGAACCTCCGCCTCAAGGGGCTGAAGCTCTTCGGCAAGAAGCCCATGCCGAACTGGGGCTCCGACCTGTCGGGCATCGACTTCGACAACATCAAGTACTTCGTGCGCTCCACCGAGAAGCAGGCCGCTTCGTGGGAGGACCTGCCCGAGGACATCAAGAACACGTACGACAAGCTCGGCATCCCCGAGGCGGAGAAGCAGCGCCTCGTCGCCGGTGTCGCCGCCCAGTACGAGTCCGAGGTCGTGTACCACCAGATCCGCGAGGACCTGGAGGAGCAGGGCGTGATCTTCCTTGACACGGACACCGCGCTCAAGGAGCACCCGGAGCTCTTCCAGGAGTACTTCGGCACGGTCATCCCGGTCGGCGACAACAAGTTCGCCTCGCTGAACACCGCCGTGTGGTCCGGCGGCTCGTTCATCTACGTCCCCAAGGGTGTCCACGTGGACATCCCGCTCCAGGCCTACTTCCGCATCAACACGGAGAACATGGGCCAGTTCGAGC
Source organism: Streptomyces sp. NPDC045967 (assembly GCF_056430495.1). NCBI lineage: Bacteria > Bacillati > Actinomycetota > Actinomycetes > Kitasatosporales > Streptomycetaceae > Streptomyces > Streptomyces sp. NPDC045967. The sequence goes on from NZ_JBWKLE010000001.1 coordinate 806,260, forward strand.
GGACGCTGATCATCGTCGACGAGGACGCCTACGTCCACTACGTCGAGGGCTGCACCGCCCCGATCTACTCCTCGGACTCGCTGCACAGCGCCGTGGTCGAGATCATCGTGAAGAAGGGCGGCCGCTGCCGCTACACGACCATCCAGAACTGGTCGAACAACGTCTACAACCTGGTCACCAAGCGCGCCGTGGCGTACGAGGGCGCGACCATGGAGTGGATCGACGGCAACATCGGTTCCAAGGTCACCATGAAGTACCCGGCCGTCTACCTGATGGGCGAGCACGCCAAGGGCGAGACCCTGTCCATCGCCTTCGCGGGCGAGGGCCAGCACCAGGACGCCGGTTCCAAGATGGTCCACATGGCGCCGAACACCTCCTCGAACATCGTCTCCAAGTCGGTGGCCCGGGGCGGCGGCCGCACCTCCTACCGCGGCCTGGTGGAGATCGGCGAAGGCGCGCACGGCTCCAAGTCCAACGTGCTCTGCGACGCCCTGCTCGTCGACACCATCTCCCGCTCGGACACCTACCCCTACGTGGACGTCCGCGAGGACGACGTGACGATGGGCCACGAGGCGACCGTCTCCAAGGTCTCCGACGACCAGCTCTTCTACCTGATGGCCCGCGGCCTGACCGAGTTCGAGGCCATGGCCATGATCGTGCGCGGCTTCGTCGAGCCGATCGCGAAGGAGCTGCCGATGGAGTACGCGCTGGAGCTCAACCGGCTGATCGAGCTGCAGATGGAGGGTTCGGTCGGCTAGGACCGGCCGCCCCGTCCCGCAGCACATCCGTTAGACGTACGTAGGAAGAGAGCAAGACGACAGCCATGGCTGAGGCTCAGAACATTCCGGCGGGCTCCACCACCGCCGGCGCGATCGCGGTGGCCGCCGAGTCCACCGTCGCCACCCGGATGAGCGCGCCCCCGTCCTTCGACGTGGCCGACTTCCCGGTCCCGAACGGCCGCGAGGAGGAGTGGCGCTTCACCCCCCTCGCCCGCCTCAAGGGCCTGCACGACGGCACCGCGGTCGCCAACGGCACCATGAAGGCCCAGATCGACGCGCCCGAGGGCGTCACGGTCGAGTCGGTCGAGCGCGGCGACGAGCGGATCGGCAAGGCCGGCGCCCCCGTCGACCGGGTCGCCGCCCAGGCCTTCTCCGCGTTCGCCAAGGCCACGGTCGTGACCGTGCCCAAGGAGACCGTGCTCGCCGAGCCGATCCGCGTCGCGCTGCACGGCGAGGGCGGTACGACCTTCGGGCACACCGTCTTCGACATCAAGCCGTTCGCCGAGGCGGTCATCGTGATCGACCACACCGGTGACGGCGTGCGCGCCGCCAACGTCGACATCCTCGTCGGCGACGGCGCCAAGGTGACCTTCGTGTCCGTCCAGGACTGGGACGACACCGCCGTGCACACCTCGCAGCACAACGCCCTGGTCGGCCGCGATGCCGGCTTCAGGTCCGTGGTCGTCACCTTCGGCGGCGACCTCGTCCGCCTCCACCCGCGCATCAGCTACGCGGGCCCCGGCGGCGAGGCCGAGATGCTCGGCCTGTACTTCACGGACGCCGGCCAGCACCAGGAGCACCGCCTCCTGGTCAAGCACGACGCCCCGCACTGCAAGTCGAACGTGGTCTACAAGGGCGCGCTGCAGGGCCAGGACGCCCACGCCGTCTGGATCGGTGACGTGCTCATCGAGAAGACCGCCGAGGGCACCGACACCTACGAGATGAACCGCAACCTGGTCCTCACGGACGGCGCGCGGGTCGACTCGGTGCCGAACCTGGAGATCGAGACCGGCGAGATCGTCGGTGCCGGCCACGCCTCGGCGACCGGCCGCTTCGACGACGAGCAGCTCTTCTACCTCCAGGCCCGCGGCATCCCGGCCGACGAGGCCCGCCGCCTGGTGGTGCGCGGCTTCTTCACGGAGCTCGTCCAGCAGATCGGTGTCCCGGACATCGAGGAGCGCCTGATCGACAGGATCGAGACCGAACTCCAGGGTTCCGTCTGATGAACTACGTCAAGGCCTGCGCGCTGAGCGAGCTGGAGGAGAACACCCCCAAGAGGGTGGAACTCGACGGCACGCCCGTGTCCATCGTCTCCACCGGGGGCGAGGTGTTCGCGATCAACGACATCTGCTCGCACGCGAACGTCTCCCTCTCGGAGGGCGAGGTCGAGGACTGCATGATCGAGTGCTGGCTGCACGGGTCGGCCTTCGACCTGCGCACCGGCAAGCCCTCGGGTCTGCCCGCGACACGCCCCGTTCCCGTATACCCCGTAAAGATCGAAGGGGACGACGTGCTCGTCTCCCTCACCCAGGAGTCCTGAGGTATCCATGGCAACGCTTGAAATCCACGACCTGCACGTCTCCGTCGAGGCCGAGAACGGCGCCCGCGAGATCCTCAAGGGCGTCGACCTCACCGTCAAGCAGGGTGAGACGCACGCCATCATGGGTCCGAACGGCTCCGGGAAGTCCACGCTGGCGTACTCGCTGGCCGGTCACCCGAAGTACACCATCACCGGTGGCACCGTGACCCTCGACGGCGAGGACGTCCTCGAGATGTCCGTCGACGAGCGCGCCCGCGCCGGCGTCTTCCTCGCCATGCAGTACCCGGTCGAGGTCCCCGGTGTGTCGGTCTCCAACTTCCTGCGCACCTCCGCCACCGCCATCCGCGGCGAGGCCCCGAAGCTGCGCACCTGGGTGAAGGAGGTCAAGTCCGCGATGGAGCAGCTCCAGATGGACCCGGCCTTCGCCGAGCGCAACGTCAACGAGGGCTTCTCCGGCGGTGAGAAGAAGCGCCACGAGATCCTCCAGCTGGAGCTCCTGAAGCCGAAGATCGCCATCCTCGACGAGACCGACTCCGGTCTGGACGTCGACGCCCTGCGCGTCGTCTCCGAGGGCGTCAACCGCGTGCGCGAGGGCGGCGAGGTCGGCACCCTGCTGATCACCCACTACACGCGCATCCTGCGCTACATCAAGCCCGACTTCGTTCACGTGTTCGCGAACGGCCGCATCGCCGAGTCCGGCGGCGCCGAGCTCGCCGACCAGCTGGAGGCCGAGGGCTACGACAAGTACGTGAAGGGTGGCGCGACCGCGTGACACAGCTGCCTGGCCTCCTCGACACCGAGGCGATCCGCAAGGACTTCCCCCTGCTGGATCGTGTGGTCCACGACGGGAAGAAGATCGTTTACCTGGACAACGCGGCGACCTCGCAGAAACCGCGCCAGGTGCTCGACGCGCTGAACGAGTACTACGAGCAGCACAACGCCAACGTCCACCGTGGCGTGCACGTGCTGGCCGAGGAGGCCACGGCGCTGTACGAGGGTGCCCGCGACAAGGTCGCCGCCTTCATCAACGCGCCGAGCCGCGACGAGGTGATCTTCACCAAGAACGCCTCGGAGTCGCTCAACCTGGTCGCGAACATGCTCGGCTGGGCGGACGAGCCCTACCGGGTCGACCGCGACACCGAGATCGCCATCACGGAGATGGAGCACCACTCCAACATCGTGCCGTGGCAGCTGCTCTCGCAGCGCACCGGTGCGAAGCTGAAGTGGTTCGGCCTCACCGACGACGGCCGGCTCGACCTGTCCAACATCGAAGAGGTCATCACGGAGAAGACGAAGATCGTCTCCTTCACGCTGGTCTCCAACATCATGGGCACCGTCAACCCCGTCGAGGCGATCGTCCGGCGCGCCCAGGACGTCGGCGCGCTGGTGCTGATCGACGCCTCCCAGGCCGCCCCGCACATGCCGCTGGACGTCCAGGAGCTCGGCGCCGACTTCGTGGCCTTCACCGGCCACAAGATGTGCGGTCCGACCGGCATCGGCGTGCTCTGGGGCCGCCAGGAGCTGCTGGAGGACCTGCCCCCGTTCCTCGGCGGCGGCGAGATGATCGAGACCGTGTCGATGCACGCCTCGACCTACGCCCCGGCGCCCCACAAGTTCGAGGCGGGTACGCCCCCGATCGCCCAGGCCGTCGGCCTCGGCGCGGCGGTGGACTACCTCAACTCGATCGGCATGGACAAGATCGCCGCGCACGAGCACGCGATCACCGAGTACGCGATCAAGCGCCTCGCCGAGGTGCCCGACCTGCGAATCATCGGCCCCACCACGGCCGAGGACCGCGGAGCGGCGATCTCCTTCGTGCTCGGCGACATCCATCCGCACGACGTCGGCCAGGTCCTGGACGAGCAGGGCATCGCCGTCCGCGTGGGACACCACTGCGCGCGCCCGGTCTGCCTGCGGTACGGAATTCCGGCGACCACCCGGGCGTCTTTCTATCTGTACACCTCTCCGGCCGACGTCGATGCACTGGTCGACGGGCTGGAGCACGTACGGAACTTCTTCGGCTGAGCCAGGCGACGAGGACGAGGACGCTGTGAAGCTGGATTCGATGTACCAGGAACTGATCCTGGACCACTACAAGCACCCGCACGGGCGTGGCCTGCGCGACGGCGACGCCGAGGTGCACCACGTCAACCCGACCTGCGGGGACGAGATCACGCTGCGCGTGAAGTACGACGGCGAGACGCTCACCGACGTCTCGTACGAGGGCCAGGGCTGCTCCATCAGCCAGGCCAGCGCGTCCGTACTGAACGAGCTGCTCGTCGGCAAGGAGCTCGCCGAGGCGCAGAAGATCCAGGGAGTGTTCCTGGAGCTGATGCAGTCCAAGGGCAAGCTGGAGCCGACCGAGGAGATGGAGGAGGTGCTGGAGGACGCGGTCGCGTTCGTCGGCGTCTCCAAGTATCCCGCGCGGGTGAAATGTGCTCTGCTGAGCTGGATGGCGTGGAAGGACGCGACGGCCCAGGCACTGGGCGACGCGGAGAGGAAGACGGCATGACCGAGAACGCGACGCCCGAGGCGTCGACCAAGCCGGCCACCGAGGAGGAGGTCCGCGAGGCCCTCTACGACGTGGTCGACCCCGAGCTGGGCATCGACGTCGTCAACCTGGGCCTGATCTACGGCATCCACATCGACGACGCGAACATCGCCACCCTCGACATGACCCTGACCTCGGCGGCCTGCCCGCTGACGGACGTCATCGAGGACCAGGCGAAGTCGGCGACGGACGGCATCGTCAACGAACTGCGCATCAACTGGGTGTGGATGCCGCCGTGGGGCCCGGACAAGATCACGGACGACGGCCGCGAGCAGCTGCGCGCGCTCGGCTTCAACGTCTGACCGCCCACGTGTGAGGGCCCCCGGGCACGATCGTGCCGGGGGCCCTCGCCGTTGTCCGGGGCTCCCCACGACACGCCTAGTACTGCAACGGTGTTTTCTGTGATGGTTTGTTGGCTTCTGGTGGTGTGTAACCGCGTCGTTTGTAGTGGCTGACACGTGCCTGGAACTGTCGTCG
>NZ_JBWKLE010000002.1:0-430916 GCF_056430495.1 Streptomyces sp. NPDC045967
GGCACGGCACCTCGCCGCGTTGTCGGACCGCGCAAGTACGTCCAGTACGAGCCGCGCCCCTCCGCCTTGCGATGCACCGCACCGGACACCGCGACACGGCAAACCTTTCCGGCCACAGCACTAGGCGGGGTTCTGGTTCGACAGGGCCACCGACAGTTCGGCCGCGACACCCTGGAGGATGGGGACGATCGAGTCGGTCAGCGCCTCGGTGACCCGGCCGGCCGGGCCCGAGATGGAGATGGCGGCGGCGGTCGGGGAGTTCGGCACCGACACGGCGAGGCAGCGGACTCCTATCTCCTGCTCGTTGTCGTCGACCGCGTAACCCGCCCGGCGGACCTGCTCCAGAGCGTCGAGGAAGCCCTCGGGAGTGGTGATCGTCTTCTCGGTGGCCGCGGGCATCCCGGTGCGGGCCAGCAGCGCCCGCACCTCCTCGGCGGGGGTGTGGGCGAGCAGCGCCTTGCCCACGCCGGTGGAGTGCGGGAGCACCCGGCGGCCGACTTCGGTGAACATGCGCATGGAGTGCTTGGACGGCACCTGCGCGACGTAGACGATCTCGTCCCCGTCGAGCAGGGCCATGTTCGCCGTCTCCCCGGTCTCCTCGACCAGGCGGGCCAGGTAGGGCCGGGCCCAGGTGCCCAGCAGCCGCGACGCGGACTCGCCGAGCCGGATCAGGCGCGGCCCGAGGGAGTACCGTCGGTTGGGCTGCTGGCGGACATAGCCGCACGCCACCAGGGTGCGCATGAGACGGTGGATCGTCGGCAGCGGCAGCCCGCTGGCGGCGGAGAGTTCGCTGAGGCCAACCTCACCCCCGGCGTCGGCCATGCGTTCGAGCAGATCGAAGGCGCGCTCAAGGGACTGGACGCCACCGCTGGCGGCGGTGGACTTGGCGGAAGCGTCGGTGGTGCTGGCGCTGGACGTCGGCACGGCGCGGTCCTTTCGGTGCTGGCAGGCAAGGAAGCAGCCTACCGGTCGGTCGGCATCGGCCCTAGTGCAGGGCGGCGCCGTCCCCGCCGGTCAGAGACGGTTTGTCCGGGTGGCGGACGTCTCCGGGAAGTTACCTTCCCGTCCCTCGGTGGTGGTAGCTACATTCTGTATAGCGAAATCTTAATTCCATCTTGTGGAAACATCCAATCGAGGTGAGAGCGGGTCAGCGGTCCGTCCGGGCGCTCTTGACTGCTTCTCGATCGAGGTGAAGACTCCGTCAACAGAACGTTGAATTTCGCTCTGTGGAAGTAGATGGGGAGGTTCCGGTGTCCGACGTGGCTGTGGAACTGGTACTGCGCTCGACGCGCGTCATCACCCCCGAGGGGACGCGCGCCGCCTCGGTGGCCGTCGCCGGCGGGAAGATCACGGCCGTGCTGGCACACGACGCCGAGGTACCGGCCGGAGCCCGGCTGGAGGACTTCGGCGACGACGTCCTGCTCCCCGGCCTGGTCGACACCCACGTCCACGTCAACGACCCGGGCCGCACCGAGTGGGAAGGCTTCTGGACCGCGACCCGCGCCGCGGCGGCCGGCGGCATCACCACCATCCTCGACATGCCGCTGAACTCCCTGCCGCCCACCACGACCACCGACAACCTGCGCGTCAAGCAGGAGGTCGCCCGCGCCAAGGCGCACGTGGACGTCGGTTTCTGGGGCGGCGCCCTGCCGGACAACGTCAAGGACCTGCGCCCGCTGCACGACGCCGGCGTCTACGGCTTCAAGTGCTTCCTGTCCCCCTCGGGCGTGGAGGAGTTCCCCGAGCTCGACCAGGAGCAGCTCGCCGCCTCCCTCGCGGAGATCACCGGCTTCGGCGGCCTGATGATCGTGCACGCCGAGGACCCGCACCACCTGGACTCCGCACCGCAGAACCCGGGCCCCAAGTACGCCGACTTCCTCGCCTCGCGGCCGCGCGACGCCGAGAACACCGCGATCGAGAACCTGATCGCCCAGGCCAAGCGGCTGAACGCCCGCGTCCACGTCCTGCACCTGTCCTCCTCCGACGCGCTGCCGCTGATCGCCGCCGCCAAGGCCGAGGGCGTCCGGATCACCGTCGAGTCCTGCCCGCACTTCCTCACCCTGACGGCCGAGGAAGTCCCCGACGGAGCCACCGAGTTCAAGTGCTGCCCGCCGATCCGCGAGGCCGCCAACCAGGACCTGCTGTGGGACGCGCTCGCCGACGGCACGATCGACTGCATCGTCTCCGACCACTCGCCCTCCACGGCGGACCTCAAGACCGGCGACTTCGCCACCGCGTGGGGCGGCATCTCCTCCCTCCAGCTGGGCCTGCCCGCGATCTGGACCGAGGCGCGCCGCCGCGGCCGCAGCCTCGAGGACGTCGTGCGCTGGATGTCCGCCGCGCCCGCCGCCCTCGCCGGACTGTCCCGGAAGGGCGCCATCGAGGTGGGGCGCGACGCCGACTTCGCCGTCGTGGCCCCGGAAGAAACGTTCACCGTGGATCCGGCCGAACTCCACCACCGCAACCGGATCACGGCGTACGCGGGCAAGACCCTGCACGGCGTCGTGAAGTCCACCTGGCTGCGCGGTACGAAGATCGCCGACCACGGCACCCCGACCGAGCCCACGGGCCTCCTCCTCGAAAGGCAGAACTGACAGTGGCACAGCGTTCAGCTGGACTGGCTTCCTTCACCGGTAACGCGAACCCGTACGGGGGCGGCGACCCGTACGCGGACTACCGCACCGCGGACTTCCCGTTCACCCAGTACGCGAACCTCGCCGCCCGTGAGCTGGGTGCCGGTGTCATCGCCGCCAACGACGAGTTCTTCGCCCAGCGCGAGAACCTGCTCATCGCCGAGGCCGCGCACTTCGACCCCGAGCACTTCGGCCACAAGGGCAAGATCATGGACGGCTGGGAGACCCGCCGCCGCCGCGGTGTCTCCGCGACGCAGCCCTGGCCCACCGCCGAGGACCACGACTGGGCGCTCGTACGCCTCGGCGCTCCCGGCGTCATCCGCGGGATCGTCGTGGACACCGCCCACTTCCGCGGCAACATGCCGCAGGCCGTCTCCATCGAGGGCACCGCCTGGGACGGCGCCCTCGCGCCCACCCCGGAGGAGCTCCTCGCCGACGACGTGAAGTGGACCGTGCTCGTCCCGCGCACCCCGGTCGGCGGCCACGCGGCCAACGGCTTCGAGGTGACCGCCGAGCAGCGCTTCACGCACCTGCGCGTCAACCAGCACCCGGACGGCGGCATCGCCCGCCTGCGCGTCTACGGCGAGGTCGTCCCGGACCCGGCGTGGCTCGCCACGCTCGGCACCTTCGACGTCGTCGCGCTCGAGAACGGCGGCTCCGTCCAGGACGCGTCCAACCGCTTCTACTCCCCGCCGACCAACACCATCAACCCGGGTCGCTCCCGCAAGATGGACGACGGCTGGGAGACCGCCCGCCGCCGCGACAACGGCAACGACTGGATCCGCTACCAGCTCGTCGCGGAGTCCGAGATCCGCGCCGTCGAGATCGACACGGCGTACCTGAAGGGCAACTCCGCGGGCTGGGCCTCCCTCTCCGTCAAGACCGGTGAGGAGGGCGAGTGGACGGAGTTCCTGCCGCGCACCCGCCTCCAGCCCGACACCAACCACCGCTTCGTGCTGGACACCCCGGCGGTCGGCACCCACGTGCGGATCGACATCTTCCCGGACGGCGGCTTCTCCCGCCTGCGCCTGCACGGCTCCCTCACGGAGGCCGGCGCCGCCGCGCACGCCGCCCGCCACCAGGAACTGGGCGCCTAGGCCCTGCCGTCGAAGTCCCGCCTGGCCCGCGGCGCCCGGACCTGGTGCCGTGACCGCAGGGGCGCACCGCATGCCGGTGCGCCCCTGCGCGGTTTGCCCGTCGGCCGTGGGGCGTCCGCGGAACCGGGAGGCCGGGCAGTGGCACGGGGCCGGCCTGCCCGGTCTGGCTTCCGGCGCGGCCCGGCCCGCACCGGAAGGCCTGCGGGGGTTACGCGGCGTGGCCGCCGTCGACGGCGAACTCGGCGCCGGTGACGTACGTCGCGTCCGGTCCCGCGAGGAACGACACCAGGGCCGCCACCTCGTGCGGGGCGCCGAAGCGGCCGAGGGCCGTCAGCGCGGCCTGCGGTCCGGCGTAGGGCCCGTCGACCGGGTTCATGTCGGTGTCCACCGGCCCCGGGTGCACGAGGTTCGCGGTGATGCCGCGTCCGCCGAGCTCCCGCGCCAGGGCCTTCGTCAGCCCGATCAGCGCCGACTTGCTCATCGCGTACAGCGTGCCGCCCGGGCCGGGGACCCGCTGGGCCATGCAGCTGCCGATGGTGATGATCCGGCCACCGGGGCCCATCCGTCCGGCAGCCGCCCGCGCCGTCAGGAAGACGCCCCGGACGTTGACCGCGAGCACCCGGTCCACATCGGCCGGGGTCAGCCCGTCCAGGGGGCCGAGCACGCCCACCCCCGCGTTGCCGACCAGGACGTCGATCCGCCCGAAGGCGTCTACGGCCGCCTCCACCGCCGCCGCGCCGCCGTCCGCCGCGCCCGCGTCGGCCCGTACGGCCATCGCGCGCCGCCCGAGCGCCTCGGCCCCGCCGACGACCTCCTCGGCAGCCCGCGCGTCCTCGACGTACGTGACCACGACGTCGAACCCGTCCTGCGCGAGCCTCAGCGCGGTCGCCGCCCCGATACCGCGGCTGCCCCCGGTGACCAGCGCCACCGGGCCTCCGGCGCCACCCGTCACACCTGTCACGCCCGTCACGCTCTTCACGTCCACCGCGTCCATCCCGCCCGTCGCATCCATGCCGTCCTCATCTCATCCGTCGCATTGGTTTCGCCTTCAATGAAATCGCCGCGGACGGGCGTCCGCTGGCGGGAATCGGACGTGGCGTTCCGCGCGCGCCGCAGCGCCGGGTTTCCGGCGGCCCGGGAGTCTGGAACCGCTTAACAACGACCGAGCCGGGAGTGCCATCCATGGGCAAGCTGACCCTCACCACCTTCCTGTCCGTCGACGGCGTGATGCAGGCGCCCGGCGGACCCGGGGAGGACACCAGCGGCGGGTTCGAGTACGGCGGCTGGGTGGTGCCCCACGCCGACGAGGGGATGGGGGAGTTCGTCACCGAGGTCTTCGGCCGGGCCGGGGCGTTCCTGCTCGGGCGCAGGACGTACGAGATCTTCGCCGCGTACTGGCCGCTGCACGACGACCCCGCCGACCCGGTCGCGGCGCAGCTCAACCGGCTGCCGAAGTACGTGGCCTCGACCACCCTCGCGCAGCCCGCCTGGGGGCCGGCCACCGTGCTCGACGGCGAGCACCTCCAGAGCGAGGTCGTCCGGGTCAAGGACCGCCTGGAGGGGGAGCTCCAGGTGCACGGCAGCGGCCGGCTCGCGCAGTGGCTGCTCGCGCGGGATCTGGTGGAGGAACTGAACCTGCTGGTCTTCCCGGTGTATCTGGGCGCGGGCCGACGGCTGTTCCCGACCGGCGGGCTGCCGACGGCCTTCGAGCTGACCGGCTCGCGCACGACGTCCACCGGCATCGCCGTCCACACCTACCGGCCGAGGGGACGCGCCACCTTCGGCACGTTCGGGGAATAGGTCCCGCGGGCGAAGTGGCGTCGCGGGCCGGGGGCCACTTCGACGACAGGCCCCGGCTTCACCTCAGCGCCGGTCCAGGGCCAGTTGGACCACGCGGCCCTCGCGCAGGACGAGCAGATCGGGGGACTCGTGCTCGTAGTGGCGGATGCGGCCGACCGGGCCGGGCGGGCGGATGTGGGGCGCCAGGAGCAGCAGGAGGTCCTCGAGGTCCGGCAACTGCTCCGCGTGGATCTCCTGGCGGCTGGTCAGGGCCCAGCCGCCGCGCTCGTCCGGCCCGAAGGCGCCGACGAGCATGCCGCCGACGCGCCACGCCGGGCCCCGCGTGCCGAGGAGTCCCCCCGGCACCAGCTGCCGCCGGAGCTCGGCGACCACGGTGTCCGGGGTGGCCTCGACCAGGTTGAAGGCCAGGTCCAGGGCATAGAGATCAGCCATGTGCCCGATGCTACGGGGCCGGTCTGACAAGCCGGCAAATGGCTCGACGGGCAAGATCGGCTCCGGTACGTTGGCCCCGCACGCGTGCGAGCCGCCGACGTCTCCACTCCTTCCGGACCGTCGGAGACCGCCCTGTGACCACGACCTCGCCCGCCCTCGGAGCCGGCCCCGCCGCCCCGGGCGCCGGAGGCGGCGGCCCCGGCGGCGCTCCCGCCGGCGCCGCCCGCAGCGCCCCCGGCCGCGCCGTCTGGCTCGCCGACCTGCCCGTCCTGGCGGTCGCCGTCGTATGGGGCGGCAGCTATCTCGCGGCCAAGGGCATCACCACCCCGCAGACCGTGATCGGCGTGCTCGTCCTGCGCTTCGCGCTCGTGCTGCCCGTGCTGGTCGTCGCCGGGTGGCGCCGACTGCGCGCGCTGACCCCCGCCCAGCTGCGCGGCGCCGGGCTGCTGGGCCTGGTACTCGGCGGGATCTTCCTGCTGGAGACCTACGGGGTCGTCCACACCTCCGCCACCAACGCCGGGCTGATCATCAGCCTGACCATGATCTTCACACCGCTCGCCGAGGCGGCCGTGCGGCGGCGCATGCCCTCCGGCACCTTCCTCGCGGCCGCGGCCGTCTCCGTCACCGGCGTCGTCCTGCTCACCCAGGGCGGCGGCTTCACCGCCCCCGGCGCCGGCGACCTGCTGATGCTCGGCGCCGCCGTCGTACGGACCCTGCACGTGATGATGCAGGCCCGGGCCAAGGCCCTCCAGGACGCCGACGCGCTCTCCCTCACCACCGTGCAGCTCGGCAGCTCGCTCCTCGTCTTCGCGGCCCTGGCCGCCCTGCCCGGCACCGGGGCCGGCCCCTGGGAGACCGCCGCCGGCTTCGGGCCCGCCGAGTGGGCCGGGCTGGTCTTCCTCTCCGTGCTGTGCACGCTCTTCGCGTTCTTCGTGCAGATGTGGGCCGTCCGCCGCACCTCGCCCTCACGCGTCAGCCTGCTGCTCGGCACCGAGCCGCTGTGGGCGGCCGCGGCCGGCATCGCCATCGGCGGCGAACACCTCGGGCCCGGCGGCCTCGCGGGCGCCGCCCTGGTCCTCGCCGGGACCGCATGGGGGCGCCGCGCCGTCGGCTGATTGTCCGGATCCGCTCCCCGTCCGGGGCGAACGGCGGCCCTAAGGTGGCCCGATGGCCACCCGCTCACCGATCCGGGAGGTCCGGGAGCTCCTCCGGCCGGACCCGGCGCCCCTCGCGGCGCGACAGCTCGCACGCCTCCGCGACCCGGAACGCGGCGAGCGCCTCCCGGCCGTCGCACGGGTTGGGGCCCTCACCGCGGACCAGGCGCACGAAGGCCGCCAGCTCCGCCTCGTAGGCCGGGGAGAACCTCTCCAGGAACCCCGTCCACGGCTTGCTCGCCGGGGGCGGGCCCTGCGGCTCGGTCGAGGCGATCGGCGTCCGGTCGTCCAGGCCCACGGAGACCTGGTCCAGCTCCCCGGCCAGCTCCATCCGCACGTCGTACCCCGCGCCGTTGCACCGCGTCCCGGTCGCCGTGACCAGCGTGCCGTCGTCCAGCGTGAGCACGGCCGCGGCGGTGTCGATGTCACCGGCCTCCCGGAACAGCGCCGGTCCCGCGTCGGAGCCGGTGGCGTACACCTCGCGCACCTCGTGGCCGGTGACCCAGCGGACCATGTCGAAGTCGTGCACCAGGCAGTCCCGGTACAGCCCGCCGGAGGACGGCAGGTAGGCGGGCGGCGGCGGGGCCGGGTCGGCCGTCATCGTCCGTACGGTGTGCAGCCGGCCCAGGACGCCCGAGCGGACCAGCTCCCGCGCCGTGCGGTAGCCCGCGTCGAAGCGGCGCATGAACCCCACCTGGAGGACGCCGCCGGCCGCCTCCACCTCCCGCAGCACGGTCAGGGTCCGGGCCAGGTCCGGCGCCAGCGGCTTCTCGCAGAACACCGGCAGCCCGCCGCGCACCGCCCGTACGACGAGCTCGGCGTGCCCCTCCGTGGCGCAGGCCACCACCACCGCGTCCACGCCCCAGGTGAAGACCTGCTCCACCGAGGGCGCGGCGGTCGCCCCGAGCCGGTCGGCCAGGCGCGCCGCCCGCGCGGGATCGGCGTCGGCGAGCAGGAGCGAGCCCGCGTCCGGGTGGCGGGCGAGCGCCGCCCCGTGGAAGGACCCGATCCGGCCCGTTCCGATGAGCCCGATGCGCATGCACTCAACCTGACCCCGTACGGGGGACCTGTCAATCTGCCCGGGCCTGCCCCGATGGGCCTGCATGGTCCGCTGTGGCGGATACTGAGCGGCTGGAACCGGAATGACCGCATTGGTGACGAGGGAAGGGCACGGCGACGTGGCTAGGGTTCGGACAGGGGTACGCGTCGTGGGCGCCGTGCTCGCGGCGGTACTGGGAGCCTCGCTCGCGGGCTGCAGCAGTACCGGCGGCAAGCGCGCCGAAGAGCGGGCGAAGGCCGCCGAGGCGGGCCGGGCGGCCGTCTCCACCCCGCGCTGGACCTTCGCGATGGTCACGCACGCGGGTGACGGGGACACCTTCTGGGACATCGTCCAGAAGGGCGCCAAGGAGGCCGCGGCGAAGGACAACATCAACTTCGTCTATGCCCACGACGACCAGGCGCAGCAGCAGGCGCAGTTCGTGCAGAACGCCATCGACCAGAAGGTCGACGGGATCATCGTCAGCCTGGCGAAGCCGGACGCGCTCAAGGACGTCGTCGCCAAGGCGGTCAAGGCCGGTATCCCCGTGGTCACCGTGAACTCCGGCTCCGCCCAGTCCGCCGCGTACGGGGCGCTCACCCACATCGGCCAGGACGAGACGATCGCCGGCGAGGCGGTCGGCACCGAGCTGTCCGGGCGCGGCCGCAAGAAGGTCGTCTGCGTGCTGCACGAGCAGGGCAACGTGGGCCACGAGCAGCGCTGCGCCGGGGCGAAGAAGACCTTCTCCGGCACCCTGGAGAACCTGTACGTCGAGGGCACCAACATGCCGTCCGTGCAGGCCGCCATCCAGGCGAAGCTCCAGGCGGACCCGTCCGTCGACGCCGTCCTCACCCTCGGCGCCCCCTTCGCCCCCACGGCCGTCAAGGCCAAGGAGGCGGCCGGCAGCAAGGCCGAGGTGGACACCTTCGACCTCAACGAGTCCGTCGCCCGCGACCTGAAGTCCGGGGCCCTCGGCTTCGCCGTCGACCAGCAGCCGTTCCTGCAGGGATACGAGGCCGTCGACCTGCTCTGGCTCTACCGCTACAACGCCGACACCCTCGGCGGCGGCCGCCCGGTGCTCACCGGTCCGCAGATCGTCACCGGGGCCGAGGCCGCCACGCTGGAGGAGTTCATCAAGCGGGGCAGCCGATGAGCGCGTCCGCCACCGTGGACGAGCGGCTCGCACCCGCCTCCCTGGTCCGCAGGCTGCTGGGCCGCCCGGAGCTGGGAGCCGTCGTCGGCGCGGCCGCCGTCTTCGTCTTCTTCTCCTTCGCGGCCGACAGCTTCCTGCGGGCGTCCAGCCTCAGCACGGTCCTGTACTCCGCCTCCACCATCGGGATCATGGCCGTCCCGGTGGCCCTGCTGATGATCGGCGGCGAGTTCGACCTGTCGGCCGGCGTCATGGTCACCACGTCGGCGCTGGTCAGCTCGATGTTCAGCTACCAGATGACCGCCGACGTCTGGGTCGGCGTCCTGGTGTCGCTCCTGGTCACCCTGGCCATCGGCTTCTTCAACGGGTTCCTGCTGACCCGTACCCGGCTGCCCAGCTTCATCATCACGCTCGGCACGTTCCTGATGCTGACCGGCCTGAACCTCGGTTTCACCAAGCTCATCAGCGGTTCGGTCTCCACCAAGACGATCGCCGACATGGAGGGCTTCTCCTCCGCGCGCGCCCTGTTCGCCTCGCAGTGGACCATCGGCGCGGTCACCCTGAAGGTCACCGTCCTGTGGTGGCTGGCCCTGGTCGCCGTGGCCACCTGGATCCTGCTGCGCACCCGCGCCGGCAACTGGATCTTCGCGGTGGGCGGCGGGGCCGACGCGGCCCGCGCCACCGGCGTCCCCGTGGTCAAGACCCGGATCGGCCTCTACATGGGCGTGGCCCTGTGCGCCTGGATCTCCGGGCAGCACATCCTGTTCTCGTTCGACGTGGTCCAGTCGGGCGAGGGCGTCGGTAACGAGTTCCTCTACATCATCGCGGCCGTGATCGGCGGCTGCCTGATGACCGGCGGCTACGGCTCCGCCATCGGCTCGGCGGTCGGCGCCCTCATCTTCGGGATGGCGAGCAACGGCATCGTCTACGCCCAGTGGAACCCGGACTGGTTCAAGTTCTTCCTCGGCGCGATGCTGCTGCTCGCGACGCTGCTCAACGCATGGGTCCGCAAGCGGGCGGAGGCGAAGTGACCGTGAGCGTGACCGGAACGACCGTGCCCGGGGCCACCTCCCTGGTGAGGCTGACCGACGTCAGCAAGCACTACGGCAACATCCGCGCCCTCCACGGGGTCTCCCTGGAGGTCTCGGCCGGGGAGATCACCTGCGTCCTCGGCGACAACGGCGCGGGGAAGTCCACCCTCATCAAGATCATTTCGGGGCTGCACCAGCACGACGCCGGCTCCTTGGAGATCGAGGGCGAGGAGACCGTACTGGCCAATCCCCGGGCCGCCCTGGACCGGGGGATCGCCACCGTCTACCAGGACCTCGCCGTCGTCCCGCTGATGCCCGTCTGGCGCAACTTCTTCCTCGGCTCCGAGCCGACCCGGGGCCGCGGGCCACTGCGCCGCCTCGACGTGCGGTTCATGCGCGAGACCACGCGCACCGAGCTGCTGCGCATGGGCATCGACCTGCGCGACGTCGACCAGCCGATCGGCACCCTGTCCGGCGGTGAACGGCAGTGCGTCGCCATCGCCCGGGCCGTGTACTTCGGAGCCAAGGTGCTCGTCCTGGACGAGCCCACGGCCGCCCTCGGCGTGAAGCAGTCCGGGGTGGTCCTCAAGTACGTCGCCGCCGCCCGCGACGCGGGCCTCGGCGTGGTGCTGATCACCCACAACCCGCACCACGCCCACCTGGTCGGCGACCGGTTCGTGCTGCTCAAGCGGGGCGCCATGGCGGGCAGCCACACCCGCGACTCGATCACCCTGGACGAGCTCACCCGGCAGATGGCGGGCGGCTCGGAGCTGGACGAGCTGAGCCACGAACTGGAGCGGGTGGCAGAATCGGCTCCGGACCCCGCGTCCGGTTCCGCTTCCGCCGCCTGCGACCCCACCGCGACCTCCGACCCCTCCGCTGCCCCCGCCGCATCCCATCCGTCCGACGCCGACAGGAACGACACGACTCGATGAGCACGTACCGGGACTTCACGCTCGCCCACCGGGGGGCGGCGCGGGGCACCGTGCTGCGGACCATCGGGAGCCGTGAGCGCCGGTCCCACCTGACCGCCCCGCGGGTCCCCACCGTCGGCATCGACATCGGCGGCACCAAGGTGATGGCCGGGGTGGTCGACGCGGACGGCGTCATCCTGGAGAAGATCCGCACCGAGACCCCGGACAAGTCCAAGAGCCCCAAGGTCGTCGAGGACACCATCGTCGAGCTGGTGCTGGACCTCTCCGACCGGCACGACGTGCACGCCGTGGGCATCGGCGCCGCCGGCTGGGTCGACGCCGACCGCTCCCGCGTCCTGTTCGCCCCCCACCTCGCCTGGCGCGACGAGCCGCTGCGCGACGCCCTGCAGTCCCGGCTCGTGGTCCCGGTCATGGTCGACAACGATGCCAACACCGCCGCCTGGGCGGAATGGCGCTTCGGGGCCGGGCGCGGCGAGGACCACCTGGTGATGATCACCCTCGGCACCGGCATCGGCGGGGCGATCCTCGAGGGCGGCCAGGTCAAGCGGGGCCGGTACGGGGTCGCCGGCGAGTTCGGGCACATGCAGGTCGTCCCCGGCGGCCACCGCTGCCCGTGCGGCAACCGCGGCTGCTGGGAGCAGTACAGCTCGGGCAACGCCCTGGTCCGCGAGGCACGCGAGCTCGCCGCCGCCGACTCGCCGGTCGCCCACAACATCATCGCCCGGGTCGGCGGCAACGTCGCCGAGATCACCGGGCCGCTCATCACGGAGCTGGCCCGCGAGGGCGACGCCATGTGCGTGGAGCTCCTGCAGGACATCGGCCAGTGGCTCGGCGTCGGCATCGCCAACCTGGCCGCAGCCCTCGACCCGTCCTGCTTCGTCATCGGCGGCGGCGTCAGCGCCGCCGACGACCTGCTGATCGGCCCGGCCCGCGACGCCTTCCGCCGGCACCTCACCGGCCGCGGCTACCGGCCCGAGGCGCGGATCGCCAAGGCGCAGCTCGGTCCGGAGGCGGGCATGGTCGGAGCCGCCGACCTGGCCCGGCTGGTCGCCCGCCGCTTCCGGCGCGCCACCCGGCGGCGCGTGGAGCGCTACGAACGGTACGAGCGCTATGTGCAGCAGCTGGGCCGCCGCGAGCCCAGCGGCCCCGCGGACACCAGCGGCCCCGCCGCCACCCCGGGTGCCACGGGCGCCGCGAACGCCACCGACACCACGGCCCGGAAGGACACGGAGCAGCAGTGAACCCGCCCTCCCTGCCCCGCCAGGCCCCGCCCCCCGACGGGGGCCCGCCGGCCACCGCCGAGGACCGCAGGCACGTCGTCAAGCGCCGCTGGATCACGGCCATCATCATCCTGCTGCTGATCGGCGTACCCGCGGGCTACCTGGCCGTCTCCACCCAGCAGAGCCGCGAGAGCGGCCGCGACAAGGCGGCCAGGGTCGGCGCGTCCCACGTGCGTCCGGGTTGGCCCTCCCGGGTGCAGCGCAGCATCTACGACGTCCCCATCCCGCCCAAGGCGTGGCGGGTCGGGTTCCTGGAGACCAACAACTGGCGCACGAGCCGGCTGTTCACTCAGTTCGCCGTGACCCCGGCGGACCTGGACGCCTTCCTGGCCGACCTCGGCACCAGCCGGGACGCGCTGCGCCCCGGCGTCGCGATCTCCCCGCACGACGCGGAGGTCGCCGGCTGGAGCTGGAGCCCCGCCGCCTCCTGGTACGAGACCACGGTGGAACAACCCGACCCGCGCCCCAGCCGGGACGTCACGGTCGACCTCACGGACCCCGAGCACCCCAAGGTCTACGTGGTGTCCACCACCACCCCGTAGGCCGGCTCCCGGAGCTAGCCTGGGGATCATGAAGCTCATCAAGCGGCTCCACTCCTGTGTCCAGCTGGAGAAGGACGGGCGCACGCTCGTCATCGACCCGGGTGCCTTCAGCGAACCGGACGCCGGCCTCGGGGCCGACGCCCTGCTGGTCACCCACGAGCACCCCGACCACTTCGACGAGGGCCGGCTGCGCGCCGCCCTCGACGCGAATCCGGCCGCCGCGCTGTGGACGCTGCGCAGCGTCGCCGACCGGCTCGCCCCGGCCTACCCGGGCCGCGTGCACACCGTCGGCCACGGCGACGCCTTCAGCGCCGCCGGGTTCGACGTGCAGGTGCACGGCGAGCTGCACGCCGTGATCCACCCGGACATCCCGCGGATCACCAACGTCGGCTATCTCGTCGACGGTTCGCTCTTCCACCCCGGAGACGCGCTGACCGTCCCGGGGGGACCGGTGGACACGCTGATGGTCCCCGTGCACGCCCCGTGGAACAAGGTCGCCGAGGTGATCGACTACCTGCGCGAGGTGAAACCGCGGCGCGCGATCGACATCCACGACGCCTACCTCTCCGACGTCGCCCGGCCCGTCTACGACACGGTGCTGGGCGCCCTGGGCGGCACCGAGCACGGCCGGCTCTCCGCCGGCGACGCCGCGGACCTGTGACCGTCGGTGCCGGGCGGTAGGTTGGGGCGCATGCGTATCGCCACCTACAACGTCAACTCCATCACCGCCCGGCTGCCGCGTCTGCTCGCCTGGCTGGAGAAGTCCGGCACGGACGTCCTGTGCGTCCAGGAGGCCAAGTGCACGGCGGAGCAGTTCCCGCACGCCGAGCTGCGGGAACTGGGCTACGAGTCGGCCGTCAACGCCACCGGCCGGTGGAACGGCGTCGCCATCGTCTCCAGGGTCGGTCTGGACGACGTCGTCACGGGCTTGCCGGGCGGACCGGACTACGAGGGCGTCCAGGAGCCCCGCGCGATCTCGGCCACCTGCGGCGGGGTCCGCCTCTGGTCGGTGTACGTTCCCAACGGCCGCGAGGTGGAGCACGACCACTACGGCTACAAGCTGAGCTGGTTCCGCTCCCTCACCGCCGCCGTCGCCGAGGACGCGGCCGGTCCCCGCCCCTTCGCGGTCCTCGGCGACTTCAACGTGGCCCCGACCGACGAGGACGTCTACGACCCGGCGGTCTTCGCCGGCTCCACGCACGTCACCCCCGCCGAGCGGGCCGCCCTGGAGGCACTGCGGGCGGCCGGCCTCTCCGACGTGCTGCCCCGCCCCCTGAAGTACGACCGGCCGTACACGTACTGGGACTACCGCCAGCTGGCCTTCCCCAAGAACCGGGGCATGCGGATCGACCTGGTGTACGGGAACGGGGCGTTCGGCAAGGCGGTCACCGACGCCTATGTCGACCGCGAGGAGCGCAAGGGCAAGGGGGCGTCCGACCACGCCCCGGTCGTCGTCGACCTGGACCTCGCCCCGGACCTCGGCCGTTAGGCGCGCCCTGTGGCCGACGGGCAATCCCGGTGCGACGCTGGGCGGTATGAACATCCCTTTCCTGGACAACTGGCTGAACCGGCACGAAACCCAGCAGCCCGCGGGTCTCGGCGCCGCCCTGGCCGATGATCCCGAGGGCGTCGCCGAGTTGTTCTCGGAGTGCGAGATGCTGCGCGTCCAGGCCAGGGCGGCCGGGCTCGAACTCGACGAGAGCCGGGTCTCCTTGGAGCAGCTCGACCAGCTGATGCCCCGCTGGCGGCGGGACCCCGAGATCGTGCCCTGGCTCGGCAACGACGCGGGCTTCTACCTGGGGACCGTGATCATCCGCACGATCCCCGGGGCCGCCTGGCAGGTGTGGCCCAACGGCCAGCCGGTGATCCGGCTGGCCTCCGGCCGCGAGGTGAACGTGATCGAGTCCGGGGTGTCCTGGGCGATGACCGGGTCCCCCGAGCTCAGCCAGGCGTACGCCGAAGCATCCGAAGGCTGACCGGGGGAAAGAGGTTTATGCGAGGTTTATGTCCCTTCAGGCGTGTCGAGGGAAAGCGCCCGCGCGGGCTGGATAGTTTGCGCAGACCTCGACACCGACAAGTGGGCAGGGCAGCGCATGGCCGTCGATCCGTTGATCGAGCTGCGGGACGTCAACAAGCACTTCGGGACGCTCCACGTCCTGCAGGACATCAACCTCACCGTCGGCCGCGGGGAGGTGGTGGTGATCATCGGCCCCTCCGGCTCCGGCAAATCGACCCTCTGCCGGGCGATCAACCGGCTGGAGACCATCGAATCGGGCACGATCCTGATCGACGGCCAACCCCTTCCCGCCGAGGGCAGGGAACTGGCCCACCTGCGCGCCGAGGTCGGGATGGTCTTCCAGTCCTTCAACCTCTTCGCGCACAAGACCGTCCTCGCCAACGTCTCGCTCGCCCAGATCAAGGTGCGCGGCCGGCGGCGCGAAGAGGCGGACAAGCGCTCCCGGGAACTGCTGGAACGCGTCGGCCTCGCCGACCAGGCCGCCAAGTTCCCCGCCCAGCTCTCCGGTGGGCAGCAGCAGCGCGTGGCCATCGCCCGCGCCCTCGCCATGAACCCCAAGGCCCTGCTGTTCGACGAGCCCACCTCGGCGCTCGACCCGGAGATGATCAACGAGGTGCTGGAGGTCATGCAGCAGCTCGCCGCGGAGGGCATGACCATGGTCGTGGTCACCCACGAGATGGGCTTCGCCCGCTCCGCCGCCCACAGCGTCGTGTTCATGGCCGACGGCAGGATCGTGGAGAACCGGACCCCGGAGGAGTTCTTCACCGCGCCCGAGAGCGCCCGGGCGCAGGACTTCCTCTCCAAGATCCTGAAGCACTGAGGGGGCCGCCCGATGATCGCGACCCGCGCTCTGGCCGTCCTCCTGATCGCCCTGGCCGCCGCCGGCTGCGGCAGATCCGGCAGCCCGCCGGTCAAGGGGCCGCAGCCGGAGGACCTGCCCGTCTACCAGGTCGACACCGGATTCCGGCTGCCCGGCTCCCGCACCTGGGAGAAGGCCGAGCGCCGCGGCCACCTGGTGGTCGGCGTCAAGGAGGACCAGCCCTACCTCGGCGAGAAGGACCCCTCCAGCGGCCGGTACTCCGGCTTCGACATCGAGATCGCCAAGATGCTGTCGGCCTCGCTCGGCTTCGACCCCGGGACGATCGAGTTCCGGACCATCGCCTCCGCCAACCGCGAGACGGCCCTGCAGAACGGCCAGATCGACTACTACGTCGGCACCTACACGATCAACGACAACCGCAAGAAGCAGGTCGGGTTCGCGGGCCCCTACTTCATGGCCGGGCAGTCGCTGCTGGTCCGCCGGGACGACGACGACATCAACGGACCGCAGGACCTCGCGGGCCGGAAGGTCTGCTCGGCCGCCGGCTCCACGCCCTACCAGCGGCTGCAGAGGGAGTTCCCCAAGGCGGTCCTCGTCGCCTACGACACCTACTCGGTCTGCGTGGACAACCTGCTCACCTACCAGGTCGACGCCGTCTCCACCGACGACTCCATCCTCCTCGGCTACGCGGCGAAGGTCCCCGAGGAGCTCAAGGTGGTCGGCGAGCCGTTCTCCGAGGAGCCCTACGGAATCGGCGTCCCCCGCGCCGACAACGCCCTGCGCTTCGCCCTCGACGACGCCCTGGAGGCCCAGGAGGAGAACGGCAACTGGAAGAAGGCGTACGAGGCGACGCTCGGCCTGTCCGGCGTGCCCGCCCCGACGCCGCCCCCCATCGACCGCTACCCGGCGAGCTGAAGGAGAGGGCACCGCCATGGACGTACTCACCGACAACTTCGCGCTCTACGGCAAGGGTTTCCTCGGCACCCTCGAACTGACCGTCTACGCCTCCCTGCTCGCCCTGGTCCTGGGCTTCCTCATGGCCTCCTTCCGGGTGGCCCCCGTCGGCTCCTTCCGGGTCTTCGGCACGGTCTGGGTCACGGTGCTGCGCAACACCCCGCTCACCCTGCTCTTCTTCGCGGTGCTGCTCGGCCTGCCCCGCTTCGGGCTGGTGCTGCCCTTCCAGGTCTTCGCCGTCCTGGCGCTGGGCTGCTACACCTCCGCGTTCATCTGCGAGGTGCTGCGCTCGGGCATCAACACCGTGCCCAAGGGGCAGGGCGAGGCGGCCCGCAGCCTCGGCATGACCTTCGGCCACACCCTCGGCTCGGTGGTCCTGCCGCAGGCGTTCCGCTCCGTCATCCCGCCCATCGGCTCCACGCTGATCGCACTCGCCAAGAACTCCGCGATCGCGGGCGCGTTCAGCGTCACCGAGCTGCTGGGCACCTACAAGAACCTCAACGAGCTGGGCTACAGCATCATCTGGACCTTCGTCTGGATCGCCGTGGGGTACCTGATCATCACCCTGTCCATCAGCGCGCTCTTCCACGTGCTGGAGAAGCGCTTCGGAGTCGCCCGATGACCGCGCACGCGCTCCACGGTGACGTGCAATCCACCGCCCTCTACGACATCCCGGGCCCGCGCGCCCGGCGCCGCCACCTCCTCTACGGGATCGCCTCGACCGTGGTGATCCTCGCGCTGGCCGGCTGGATCCTCTACCTCCTCTTCGACACCGACCAGTTCACCGCCGCTAAGTGGAGCCCGTTCACGTACGAGGGCATCCAGGAGTTGCTGCTCACCGGCCTGTGGAACACCCTGAAGGCGTTCCTCTACGCCGCGGTGCTCTCGCTGCTGCTCGGCGCGGTGCTGGCCACCGGCCGGCTCTCGGTGCACCGGCCGGTGCGCTGGCTGGCGACGCTGTGCGTGGAGTTCTTCCGGGCCATGCCGGTGCTGGTGATGATCTTCTTCATCTTCGTGGCGCTCAAGGTCCAGCCGCTGCCGGCGCTGGTGGCGGGGCTGACCCTCTACAACGGCTCGGTGCTCGCCGAGGTCTTCCGTACGGGCGTCAACGCGGTGGAGCGGGGCCAACGCGAAGCGGCGTACGCGCTGGGCCTGCGCAAGACCCAGGTGATGACCTACGTCCTCGCCCCGCAGGCCGTCCGGGCGATGCTGCCCACGATCATCAGCCAGCTGGTGGTGGCGCTGAAGGACACCTCGCTCGGATACCTGATCACCTATGAGGAGTTCCTGCACGCCGGCAAGTTGGTCGCCTCGAACCTCGACTACGACCTGCCGTTCATCCCCGTCGTGATGATCATTTCGCCGATCTACATCGGGATGTGCATGCTGCTCTCCTGGTTCGCCACCTGGGTGGCGCGCAAGGAGCGGCGCAACGTCAAGACCAGGGCGGTGGACGTGGGCCCGCCCGAGCCGGGAGTGGTGCTGCCGGGCCCGGGGTAGCCCCGCGGGGCGGGAGTGGACCCGCGGGCGCCCCGCCCGCCCGGCAGCAGCCGTGGATCACTGCTCGCGCAGCGGCACCGAGACGTAGCTGGGATCGGTGGCGGGCGAGGAGAAGGTCAGCTGTGCGCCGGCGGGATTGTGCTCGATGTAGAGCGGGTCCACGGTGTCGATGACGAGGGCGAGACGGTGGCCCCCGGGCACGTCGTAGGCGGTGGAGAACAGCTCCAGGTCCACCCCGAAGGGCTGCCCGGGGGTCTTGCCGTGGAAGCTGTACGGGGCGTTGCTGACGAGCTTGCCGATGCCGAGCGGGCCGACGTCGTACAGGTAGGCGACGAAGGTGCCGTCGCCCTTGGTGGGGGTGACGGTGGTGTGCAGCTTCACGGCGCCCCGGACGCGGCGCTCTGCCGCGTAGCGGTCGGACTGCCAGACGGCGGCGAAGGAGCGGGGGAGCAGCGGGATCGAGGCCGCCGGCGGCGCCTTGACGAACTGGTCCAGGACGTTGGACAGCAGCAGGATGCCGCCGTTGGCGCCGGAGTCGACGTTCGCGAAGAGGTGCTCGCTGTCCTTCAGGGCGAGCTTCTCGGTGCCCCCGGAGCCCACGGACTTCCAGTCGGGGTAACCCTCGTAGCCGTCGTCGCTCCGGGACTTCAGCTGGACCGGGGCCTCACCGTCCACCCCGTTGCGCTCGTCCTTGAGGTAGCGGTCGAACCAGCGGCGGGCGTTGGTCCAGGTGTCGTTGGGCAGGCCGAGCAGTCCGGTCCCCTCGGCGGTGGCGTGGTCGCCGGGCCGCAGTTCCAGGCGCTTGGGCCCGGTCAGCCGCTCGAAGAACCGCGTGTACTGGTTCGGCGGGAAGAGGGTGTCGCCCCATGCGTTGCCGAGGAAGACGGCCGTGCCGTTGGCGTTGAGCCGGTCCACCTGGAAGGCGACCGAGCGCTTCCTGCCCCACTCGATCATCTGCTCCTCCTTGTCCAGCCGGGAGCCGAGGAAGTCGCCGAGGACCTGCTGGAGTTCGGGGCCGGGGCGTCCGGTGAGGGAGCCGGCGGCGCCCAGCATGACGGCGGCCTGCAGGTGCTGGGTGCGCCCCGAGTAGATCGAGTCGATCAGGTCGGCCCAGCCGCTCATCGAGACGACCGCCTTGACGCGGGGGTCGTTCGCGGAGGCCAGCAGGCTGATGCCGGCGCCGTAGGAGACCCCGCCCAGGCCGATGCGGTCCGCGTCGGCGGGGGTGTTGGCCAGCGCCCAGTCGATGACGGCGGAGACGTCCGCGACGTCCGGGGGGCCGGCCACCTCGATCTGCCCGCCGGAGAGCCAGAAGCCGCGGGAGGTGTAACTCACCACGAAGTAGCCGGAGTCGGCGAGTTTCCTGGCCTGTGCGACGTATTCGATCTGCGGCATGGCCCAGCTGGTGGGCAGCACGATCAGCGGGTATCTCCGGCCGTCCTCGGCGGCCGACGGGGCGAACACGTTGCCCTTGAGGGTGATGCCGCCGGAGCCGGGGATGTCGTGGAAGGTCAGTCCCGAGGGGGCACCGGCCGTGGTCGCGGCGGGGGTGGCGGGAGCCGCCTGGGCCTGGTGGGGGGCCAGGCCCAGGGCGGCCGCCGCCAGCAGGGCCGCCACGGCTGCGGCGGTGGTGGTGCGGTGCATCGATCGCTCCTCGCGTACGCCGGGTCGTCAAAGTGACCCGACGGTAACGGGAGGGGGTTACTCGAGGTAACCCATCAGTAAGTTACGCACTGGTAACGATCGTGCGGTGGCCGGGAACGGGCGCTCTTGGAGGTCAGCCGTTCTGCGGAGCCCCGCTCAGCGCGCTCCTGGCCTGCCACTGCTCCCAGGGCAGGTTCCACTCGCCGTAGCCGTTGCCGATGTCGGCGTTGCCCTTCGAGCCACTGCCGACGACCTCGAAGGGGTCGCCGATCTGGGACTGGGCGAAGAAGCCCGCGGCGTCGGCGTCACTCATCCCCACGCACCCCGAACTGGAGTTGGCGCGGCCGAAGTTGCCGGAGTTCCAGGGGGCGGCGTGCGCGTACATGCCCGACCAGGTGAGGCGCATCGAGTAGTCGACCATCTTGTCGTAGGCGTCGTCCAGGCCCACCGTCTGGGAGTCCATCCGGATGGTGCCCTCCTTGGACATGATGACCATCTTCCCGGACCAGGAGGCCTTCTTGCCGCCCGGAGTGCCCGCCGAGACCGGGATCGTCTTCTGCGCCTGGCCGTCCTCGGTCACCGACATCCTCTTCGTGTCCAGGCTGACCTCGATCCGGCGGTCCTTGCCGATCGTGAACTCGGTGTTGTAGTCCTTGGCGAAGAGGCCGCCGCCCTTGCCGGAGTCCACGCCGTTCAGGTTCATCTCGACCTTCACGTTCGTACCGGACTTCCAGTACTCCCTGGGCCGCCAGTCGACACGGTCGTTCCCCGAGTAGTCCTTGATCCAGCCCCAGGAACCCTCGGTGTTGTTCGACGTGGTGACCTTGAGCTGCTTCTCCACCTCGGCCTTGTTCGCCACCGGGTTGTCGAAGACGATCGAGACGGGCATCGCGACGCCCACCGTGCTGCCCTTGGACACGTTGATCGAGACCTTGTTCACCTTGTCCGCGGCGGAGGTCTTGAACTGCGTCGAGGCGCGCCGGCTCTCGGTGTCCTGCGCCTCGACCCGGTACTCCGCGCCGGGCGGGGCGTTGCGCTCGGAGGTCCAGGTCCTGCCGTCGTCGGATATCTTCCCCGGCAGTTCGCCGCCCTTGGCGTCGGTCACCTTCACCTGCGAGAGCCTGCCCTCGGCGAGGGTCACCGCCACGGGCTGCCCCGCCTTCACCTGATCGCCCGTGAGGTTCACCGAGAGCGCCATCTCCGCCTTCGGCTTCAGCTCGGCCCGGCCGGCCGCCGCGTCGCCGCTCCCGCCCGAGCAAGCGGTCAGCGCGGCGGCCAGGAGTGCGGTGCTCGCCAGGGCGGTACGGCGTATGCGGCTCAACGAAGGGTCCCTTCGAGTGGCGGGGCGAATTGATCGTTCGCAAACGCAGACGCGAACGGAGCGACTCTAGGTTGCGAAATCCGCGGAAAAGATCGTCCTACCGGTTGTGACATGGACCGCAGCGAAACGGTCATCGTCCGGTCACAATCGCCGCGCTCTTCGGTCATGGACAGCTGTGAGAGTCCCGTGCATCCCGATCGCCCGGCGAACAGGAAGGCCGTCAGCCGTGTGTGCACTGCTCGTGACCCCCGCCCAGCAGGACCAGGACCAAGAGCTCCGGGTGCGCGCCCTGACCGTCCCGGAATACCGGCAGTTCCTTTCCGGGCGCCGCGGCGCGAGTTTTCTGCAGTACCCCTCATGGGCCGGCGTAAAGGACCTCTGGCGCTCGGAAAGGGTCGGATGGCACGACCCGGACGGTGAGACGGCCGGTGCCGGACTCGTCCTCTACCGGCAATTGCCCGGCACCCGCAAATACTTCGCCTACCTCCCGGAAGGGCCCGTCGCCGACTGGTCCGACCCGCACCTCGACCGCTGGCTGAACCCCCTCATGCGCCACCTCAGGGCGGCCGGGGCGTTCGCCGTCCGCATCGGCCCCACCCCCGCCTACCGGCGCTGGGACGCCGCCACCGTCAAGGCCGCCACCGGGCCGGGCCGGCAGATGTCCGACGTCCTCGCCACCGAGGTCGACCCGGTCGGGGCCGCCCTCGCCGACCGGCTGCGCACCCGCGGCTGGAAGCGCTGCGGCGGCGAGGACGACGGTGACGCCCAGCCCCGCCACGTCTTCCGCGTCCCCCTCGCCGGCCGCACCCCGGACGACCTGTGGGCCGGCCTGAACCAGGAGTGGCGCCGCAACGTGCGCAAGGCCGACAAGGCCGGGGTGCGGACGGTCCTCGGCGGCGCGGCCGACCTGCCCGAGTTCTTCCGGCTGCTGCGCGTCACCGAGGAGCGCGACGGCTTCCGGCTCGGCCGCTCCCTCGCGTACTACCAGCGGCAGTACCAGGTCCTCAACGCCGAGGAACCCGGCCGCATGCGGCTCTACCTCGCCGTCCACGAGGGCGAGGTCCTCGCCGCGCACACGATGATCGTCGCCGGTGGCCGGGTGTGGTACCAGACCGGCGCCTCCGCCGACCACCGGCGCGACGTACGGCCCAGCAACGCCCTGCAGTGGCGGATGATGCGCGACGCCCACGCCCTCGGAGCGGACGACTACGACATGCGCGGGGTACCCTCCACCCTCGACCCCGCCGAACGCCCTTTCGGACTGCTGCGCTGGAAGCTCGGCACCGGCGGACAGGTCGTCGAGACGCTGGGCGAGTGGGAGACCCCGATGGACGGATATGCCAACACCGCGCTGTACAGGGCCTTCCAGGCCTACCTGGCCCGCCGGTGACGGCCACCACCGACACCAGACCGGCCGCCGGGGACACCGGCGGCGCGGCGGCGCCGGCGACCGCCTCGGTGCTGCGCAGCGGTGCCCTCATGGCGGCCGGCTCGATCGTCTCCCGGGCCACCGGCTTCGTCCGCTCCGCCGTCGTCGTCGCGGCCCTGGGCGTCGGACTGCTCGGCGACGGCTACGCCGTCGCCAACACCGTCCCCAACATCCTCTACATGCTGCTCATCGGCGGCGCCCTCAACGCCGTCTTCGTACCCGAGCTGGTCCGCGCCGCCAAGCAGCACCAGGACGGCGGCGCCGCCTACACCGACCGGCTGCTGACCGCCTGCACCGCGGCGCTCGTCGTGCTCACCGCCGCCGCCGTCCTGGCCGCTCCGCTGGTCGTCGCCGCGTACACCCCCTCGTACACCGGCGCCCAGCAGAGCACCACCGTCGCCCTGGCCCGCTTCTGCCTCCCGCAGATCCTCTTCTACGGGCTCTTCACCCTGCTCGGCCAGGTACTGAACGCCCGGGGCCGGTTCGGCGCGATGATGTGGACCCCGGTCCTCAACAACGTCGTGGTCATCGGGGTCTTCGGACTGTTCCTCGCCCTCTCCCACGACGCCGCGGACGGCCTCACCGCCGCCGACACCCGCCTGCTGGGCCTCGGCACCACCGCCGGCATCGTCGTCCAGGCCCTCGCCCTCGTCCCCTCGCTGCGCGCCGCCCGCTTCCGCTGGCGCCCCCGCTTCGACTGGCGCGGCAGCGGCCTCACCCGCCCGCTGCGCAACGCCGGCTGGCTGGTCCTGCTCGTGCTCAGCAACCAGATCGCCTACTGGGTGGTGACCCGGCTCTCCACCACCGTGGGCGACCTCGCCGGCGGCGCCGGCTACGCCGCCTACAGCAACGCCTACCAGCTGTGGGTCGTCCCCCAGGGCATCATCACCGTCTCCCTCGTCACCGCGCTGATGCCCAGGATGAGCTCCGCCGCGGGCGACGGCGACCTCGCGGCCGTGCGCGGGGACGTCTCCTACGCCCTGCGCTCCAGCGCCGCCCTCGTCGTCCCCGCCGCCGCGCTTTTCGCCGCCCTGGCCCCCTGGGTGATCGGAGCCGTCTACGGCTACGGCCGCACCGGCGCCGCGGACGTCGAAGCGATGGCGGGCATGCTGATCGCCTTCGCCCCCGGCCTGATCGCCTACTCCGCGCAGTACGTGCTCTCCCGCGGCTTCTACGCCCTCTCCGACACCCGCACCCCGTTCTT
Organism: Streptomyces sp. NPDC045967; assembly: GCF_056430495.1. Lineage (NCBI taxonomy): Bacteria > Bacillati > Actinomycetota > Actinomycetes > Kitasatosporales > Streptomycetaceae > Streptomyces > Streptomyces sp. NPDC045967. Next base: position 23,980 of record NZ_JBWKLE010000002.1, read on the forward strand.
CCTGAACCTGGTGATCGTCGCGCTGAACGCCGGGCTGTCCTACGCCGCCTACCTCGCGCTGCCGCCGCGCTGGGCCGTCACCGGCATGGCGGGGGCCTCCTCCGTCGCCTTCGCCGCCGGAGCCACCGTCACCGCCTGCGTCCTGCGCCGGCGGCTCGGCCCGCGCGCCGGCACCCGTACCGCACTCCGTGCCACGGCCCTGCGCACCCACCTGCGGCTGCTGGCCGCCTGCGCCCCGGCCGCCGCCGCCGGATACGCGGCCGCCCGCGCCGCCGACCCGTACGGCGACTTCGCGGCGGCCGGGGCGGGAACCGCGGCGCTGCTGCTCGTCGTCGTGCTCCTCGCCGGGCCCCTGCGCCTGACGGAGATCACCGACCAGCTCGCCTCCCTGCGCCGCAGGACCGGCCGATAGCCCGAGGCGGGCCACCGAACCAGCTGGGGATACTGACCCGATGCCACGCGTACTGCTGATCGAGGACGACCCGTCCATCCGGGAGGGCGTCGGCCTCGGCCTGCGCCGGCGCGGCCACGAGGTGAGCGCTGCCGAGACGGGGGAGGCCGGCCTGGAGCTGATGGCGGCCTTCCGCCCGGAGCTGGTCCTGCTCGACCTGATGCTGCCCGGGATCAACGGCGTACAGGTCTGCCGCCGGATCCGCGAGACCAGCCAGGTGCCGATCATCATGCTCACCGCGCGCGGCGACGACTTCGACATCGTCATCGGCCTGGAGGCCGGCGCCGACGACTACATAGTCAAACCCGCCCGCACCGAGGTCATAGAGGCCCGGGTGAAGGCCGTACTGCGCCGGCTCAGCACCCCGGCGGGCAGCCGCACCGACGTCGAGACGCACGGCGAGCTCACCGTCGACCGCAGCGGACTCACCGTCGCCAGGAACGGCGAGCGCGTGCCCCTCGCCCCCAGCGAGCTCAAGCTCCTGCTGCACCTGTCGGCCTCACCCGAGCAGGTCTTCTCCCGCCAGCAGCTCCTCGAATACGTCTGGGACCACAGCTACCACGCCGACGCCCGACTCGTGGACGCCTGCGTACGCCGCCTGCGCCACAAGATCGAGGACCCGGCCGGCAGCCCCCGCTACATCCAGACCGTGCGCGGCTTCGGCTACCGCTTCGGCCCCCTGTAGGCGGCCGTGGGACGGATCGCCCCGCTCGGCCTGCGCACCCGCCTGATCGCGGCCTTCCTGCTGGTCGCCGCCATCTGCGCGGGCACCACCGCCGCCCTCACCTACCAGCGGGCGCGCACCGCGATCCTGACGCAGACCCAGGACACGGCCGTCTCCACCCTGCGCGACCAGGTCGAGCAGCAGCCCCTGACGCTGCCCCTGGACCAGCAGGAGCTGCAGAGCCGCGTCGGCGACATCGCCAAACGCGGCAAACCGCACCCCTGGACGGTCTTCGGCGAGTACGGCAGCCTGCGCGCCTCCTCCAACGTCAGCCCCGCCACCTCCGCCGTGGTCACCGACGCCCTGCGCCGACGGGTGACGGCCCACCCGCACGGCGCCTTCCAGCGGGTCGAGGACCGCTCGGGCAACCCCTACCTGGTGGTCGGGATGCCGGCCGTGTTCACCCACAACGGGACCACGGCGGCCACCGGCGCGGTCTTCTTCGCCACCATGCCGCTGGAGGCCGAAGAGGCCACCGTGCGGGCCATGGTCGAGGCCGCCCAGCAGGGCGCCGTCCCGGGCCTCGCCATCGCCCTGATCCCCGCCCTGCTCGCCGCGCGCAGCGTGCTCCGCCCGGTACGGGACATGCGCCGCGCCGCCCAGCGGCTGGGCCGGGGCCGCCTGGACACCCGTATCGAGGTCAGGGGCGCCGACGAACTCGCCGGGCTCGCCCGTACCTTCAACGAGACGGCCCGCGCCCTGGAGCAGTCCGTGGCCGAGCTGCGGGAGGCGGAGGTGCGGGCCCGCCGCTTCGCGGCCGACGTCTCCCACGAACTGCGCACCCCGCTCGCCGGAATGCTCGCCGTGACCGAGGTCCTCGACGAGGACGCCGAGCAGCTCGACGCCGACACCGCCAAGGCCCTGCGGCTGGTCAGCGCCGAGACGGGGAAGCTCGCCGTCCTGGTCGAGGACCTCATGGAGATCTCCCGCTTCGACGCCCGCGCCGCCGAGCTCAACCTGGACGACGTGGACCTCGCCGAGGCGGTCCGCAAGACCCTGGAGCGCCGGCACTGGGACGACGGCCGGGTGGTCACCGTCACCGACCTGCCGCACGAGGTGCGCGCCCGGCTCGACCCGCGCCGGTTCGACGTGGTCCTCGCCAACCTCGTCGGCAACGCCCTGCGACACGGCGGCGCCCCCGTGCGGATCACCGTGCGGACCGCACCCGGGCCGGACGAGGCCGGCGGCCGGCTGCTCATCGAGGTCGCCGACAGCGGACCGGGCATCGCCCCCGAGGTGCTCCCGCACATCTTCGACCGCTTCTTCAAGGCCGACGCCGCCCGCACCCGGTCGGCGGGCAGCGGTCTCGGACTCGCCATCACCCAGGAGAACGTGCGCCTGCACGGCGGCACCCTCGGCGCGGCCAACGGGCCCGCCGGGGGAGCGGTCTTCACCCTCGACATGCCCCTGGAGGCCCGCGGATGACCCGCCTGCGTACGACGGCCGCCCCCGCGGCGCTGCTGAGCGCCCTGCTGCTCGCCGGATGCGGGATCGAACCCACCGGGCCGGTCGACAGCGGAACCGCCGCCACCGTGGTCGTGCCGGGCCCGGAGAACGCCTCCGTGCTCTACTTCGCCGGACCGGACGGCCGGCTCGTGCCGTCCCCGCAGCGGGACGTGGGCCAACTGGCCCCCCTCCAGGCGCTCACGAGGCTGCTGGACGGGCCCGGCGACCGGGATCGGGCGGCCGGCCTCACCACCGAGGTGCCGTCCACGCACGGCAGACGCCTCGACTCCTCGGTGATCTCCTTCCCGCAGCGCGACGTGATGCAGGTCCGGCTGCCGTTCCCGGCCGAGGACCTGACGCCGACCGCCCGCCGCCAGCTGGTGTGCAGCCTCGCCTCCACCGGCGGCCCGAGCGACCGGCTCAAGGTCGCGCTGAAGGGGACCGACGCGGCCCTCGACCTCGACGCGGCCGAGTGCGACGCCCTGGCCGAACAGCCCGCCGGCTAGCCCTTGCGCGGTCGGCTCCCGCCCGCCACCGTGACCCCATGGACCACGCCGCCGACGTGCCCGACGTCTTCGACCCGCGGATCTACGCCGAGGGCGTCCCCCACGACCGCTACCGGCTGCTGCGCGAGCGGCACCCGGTGGCCTGGCAGGCCGAGCCCGAGATCGGGGGCTGGCCCGCGGGCCCCGGATTCTGGGCGGTCACCCGGCACGCCGACGTCGTCACCGTCCTGCGCGACCACCGCACCTACTCCTCCTGGCTCGGCGCCACCCAGATCCGCGACCCCGACCCCGCCGACCTGCCCTTCCTGCGCCGCACGATGCTCAACCAGGACCCCGGCAAGGCCGCGGGCGACCACGGGCGGCTGCGCCGGCTCGTCTCCCGCGCCTTCACCCCCGCCCGCGTCGAGGCCTTCGCCGGGCGGGTACGGGACCGCGCCCGGACCCTGCTCGCCGCCGCCCGGGACGGCGCCGAGGACGGAGCCGCCGACCTGGTGCGCACCGTCACCGACGAGTACGCGCTGCTCAATCTGACCGACCTGCTGGGCATCCCGGCCGGCGACCGCGCCCTGCTCCTGGAGTGGACCGTACGCGTCATCGGCTACCAGGACCCCGAGGACGTGCCCGCGCCCCGGCTCGGCCCCGACGGCAGGCCGCTCAACCCGCGCTCCCCGGCGCTGCTCGGCGAGATGTTCGCGTACGCCCGCGAACTGGCCGCCCGCAAACGGGCGCGTCCCGGCGACGACGTGATGACCGCCCTCGCCCACGCCGGACTGGATGCGGCCGAACTGGAGATGTTCTTCTTCCTGCTCACCGTCGCCGGCAACGACACCGTGCGCAGCGCCGCCCCCGGCGGGCTGCTGGCGCTGGCCCGCGACCCGGGCGCCTACCGCGCGCTCGCCGCGGGCCGCGTCGCGCCGGAGCGCGCCGTCGAGGAACTCCTGCGCGTCCACCCGCCGGTGCTCAGCTTCCGCCGGACCGCCGCCGCCGACACCGAACTGGCCGGGCAGCGGATCGCGGCCGGGGACAAGGTCGTCGTCTTCCACGCCTCCGCCAACCACGACGAGCGGGTCTTCACCGACCCCCGGAGGCTGGATCTGGGCCGGGCGCCCAACCCGCACGTCTCCTTCGGCGACGGACCGCACGTCTGCCTGGGCGCCCACTTCGCCCGGCTCCAGCTGCGCGTCCTCTACGAGGAGTGGTGCGCGGCGATGCCCGCTCCCGAACTGGCCGGTCGGCCGAAGCGGTTGGTGTCGAACTTCATCAACGGGATCACACGGCTGCCGCTTCGGGTGTCCGGGCGGCCCGCGTGACGTCCGCCACCAGCTCGGTCACGTCCGGCCCGTAGGCATCGGAGTTGACCACCTTCAGCACCAGGCAGAAGGAGTCGGCGCCGTACCGGCGGGCGAGCTCCCGGTGGTGCCGGGCGAGGTAGCGCGCCGCGGCCTGGTTGCTGTTGGCGGTCTGCCCCGACAGCAGGAACACCGGCCGGGAGCCGCGGCCCGTCGTCAGCCGCGCCAGCAGCACGTACTCGGCCATCCCCTTCTCCCAGCGGTACTTCTCGCCGCCCACGCTGATCGCACCGCGGTCCGGTCCCGGCTCGGTGGAGACGTCGACGCGCACCCCCGGGAGCATGGAGTGCAGGTGCGCCGTCGTGCGGGTGTTGGACACCGGCCCGCCCACACAGAACTCGGCCCGGTCCCCGAAGCCCTGCCGCGCCGCGTCGTGCGTGACGATCTGCACGGTCGCCCCGCAGTCCTTGATCAGGGCGGAGATCTCCAGCAGGGCGAAGGCGTCGTTGCGGTGCAGGGACGAATCGGTGCCGCCCATCTGCCGGTTCACCACGAACAGGCAGTCGGAGCCGGACGGCAGACCGAAGAACGCCTGCTTGCGGCGGAGCGCGCGGCGCCACTGGTAGGTCCGGGTGAACCAGCCGAACCCGCCGCTGAGGGCGGTGGCTATCACCCCGAGCACGATGTTGCGCACGTCGTCGTTCATGCGCGGGATGCTAGTGCGGGGCACGGGAAGTTTCACCGGCGGGTGCCGTCCGTCACCGCGCGGCACGCGGCGCGCGACGAGACCCTGACGGGGCGACAGGGCGGCCGATAGGCTCGGCCCACGCTGCCGATGGAGGTTCGGATGCACCGTCTCGTCGCCCGCCCGCTGCCGCTCCTGGCCCTGGTGGCCGCACTCGTCTCCACCGGGGCCGCCGCCCCGCCGGACGCGGCCGGCCCGCCCAAGGTGCCCGTCGCCGCGGGCTACGGCGGGGCCGTCGCCAGTGTCGACGCGGACGCCTCGGCCGCCGGGATCGCCGTGCTGCGCGCCGGCGGCAACGCCGTGGACGCGGCGGTGGCCACCGCCGCCGCGCTCGGGGTCACCGAGCCGTACTCGGCGGGCATCGGCGGAGGCGGCTACTTCGTCTACTACGACGCCGCGACCCGCCGGGTGCACACCGTCGACGGCCGTGAGACCGCCCCCGCGACGGCCACCGCCGAACTGTTCCAGGAGAACGGCGTCCCCATCCCCTTCGCCGAGGGCCAGACCAGCGGCCGCGCGGTCGGCGTCCCCGGCACACCCGCCACCTGGACGACCGCGCTCGACGCGTGGGGCACCCGTCCGCTGCGCCACCTGCTGAAGCCGGCCGAGAAGCTGGCCCGCGACGGGTTCACGGTCGACGCCACCTTCCGGGCCCAGACCGAGGCCAACGAGGCCCGGTTCCGGGACTTCCCGGACACCCGGAAGCTGTTCCTGCCCGGCGGCGCCCTGCCGGTCGTCGGCTCCACCTTCAAGAACCCGGACCTGGCCGCCACCTACGCCGAACTCGCCCGCAAGGGCACCGGTGCGCTCTACCGGGGGCCGATCGCCGAGGACATCGTGGCGGCCGTCCGCAAGCCCCCGGTGGACCCCGCGGCCACCCGCAACGTCCGCTCCGGCGACCTGACCGCCGCGGACCTGCGCGCGTACGGCACCAAACGGCAGGACCCGACCCGGATCGGCTACCGGGGCCTGGACGTCTACGGCATGGCCCCCTCGTCCTCCGGCGGCACGACCGTCGGCGAGGCGCTGAACATCCTGGAACGCGCCGATCTCGCGCGGCTGTCGCAGGCCCAGTACCTGCACCGGTTCATCGAGGCCTCGCGGATCTCCTTCGCCGACCGGGGCCGCTGGGTCGGCGACCCGGCCCAGGAGGACGTGCCGACGAGGGAACTGCTCTCCCAGCGGTTCGCCGACGCGCGCGGCTGCCTGATCGACCCCGACCGGGCGCTGACCAGCCCGCTGGCCCCCGGCGACCCGCGCCGTCCGGTGCCCTGCGCCGCCGGCGGGCAGACGGCGCCGACCACGTACGAGGGGGAGAACACCACCCACCTGACGGTCGCCGACCGCTGGGGCAACGTGGTGGCCTACACCCTGACCATCGAGTCCACCGGCGGCAGCGCGATCACCGTCCCGGGCCGCGGCTTCCTGCTCAACAACGAGCTGACCGACTTCTCCTTCGCCCCGGCCGCGCCCGGAGTCCCGGACCCGAACCTGCCCGGTCCGGGCAAGCGGCCGCGCTCCTCCATGGCGCCGACCATCGTGCTGGACCACGGGCGGCCGGTGCTCGCGCTGGGCTCCCCGGGCGGCGCCACCATCATCACCACCGTCCTGCAGACCCTGACCGGCCACCTGGACCGGGGCCTGCCCCTGGTCGAGGCGATCGCGGCGCCGCGGGCCAGCCAGCGCAACCAGACCACGACCGAGCTGGAGCCGGGACTGTGGAACAGCCCCCTCCGGGCGGAGCTGGAAGCGCTCGGCCACGGCTTCCGGCAGAACCCGGAGATCGGCGCCGCGACCGGTGTGCAGCGGCTGCCGGACGGGCGCTGGCTGGCGGCGGCCGAGACGAGCCGGCGGGGCGGCGGGTCGGCGATGGTGGTCCATCCGCACGGCAGGCCCTGATGACCCGGGCCGGAGACCGGGAGGCAACGGGCGGGGTCAGAGGGCGGTGAGGATCCTCGGGCCGTCGGCGGTGATCGCGACCGTGTGCTCCGCGTGCGCGGCCCGGCTGCCGTCGGTGGTGCGCAGGGTCCAGCCGTCCTCGTCGCAGCGGTAGTCGTCGGTGCCGCCCGCGGTCAGCATCGGCTCGATGGCGAGCACCATGCCGGGGCGCAGCCTCATGCCGCGCCCCGGCGGGCCTTCGTTGGGCACGCCCGGGTCCTCGTGCATGCGGCGGCCGATCCCGTGGCCCCCGAAGCCGTCGGGGATGCCGTAGCCCGCGGCGCGGCAGACCGAGCCCACCGCGTGGGCGATGTCGCCGATCCGGTTGCCGGGGACGGCCGCCGCGATGCCGGCGGCGAGCGCCGCCTCGGCCGTCCCGATGAGCCGCAGGTCGGCGGGGCGGGGCCGGCCGACGGCGAAGGTGACCGCCGCGTCACCGACCCAGCCGCCGAGCCGGGCCCCGCAGTCGATGCTGACCAGGTCGCCGTCGCGCAGCCGGTAGGCGCCCGGGATGCCGTGCACGATCGCGTCGTTGACCGAGGCGCAGATGACGGCGGGGAAGGGCACCGGCGCGAACCGCGGCCGGTAGCCGAGGAAGGGGGAGGCGGCGCCCGCCTCGCGCAGGACGCCGCGAGCCACCTCGTCCAGTTCGAGCAGGGAGCTTCCGACCCGCGCGGCCTCCCGTACGGCCGTGAGGGCGCGGGCCACGACGCGTCCGGCGGCGCGCATCTCGTCGATCGACTTGTCCGTCTTCAGTTCCACCATGCCAATAACTATACCGGTATAACTGTAACGGGATACTTATGGGTGGGCAGGGTAGGGTGGCGGCATGGTCCGCACCCCTTTGACCCCCGAAGAGCGCGAGCGCGGCGAGCGGCTGGGTGCGCTGCTGCGCGAGGCGCGCGGTGCGCGCAGCATGGTCGAGATCGCTGCCGGAGCCGGGCTCTCGCCCGAGACCCTCCGCAAGATCGAGACCGGCCGGGCACCGACGCCCGCCTTCTTCACGGTGGCGGCCCTGGCCGAGGTCCTCGGCCTCTCGCTGGACGAGGTGCTGCGCCGCTGCGCCCCCGCGGCCGTACCGGTCTGAGGAGCCCCGCCGGCGGGGAGTGTCCGGCGGCCGAACGGCCCAACGGGCGGTGTGGCCGCGGGGCCGCGGGGCAGGCGTGAGGGCGTGGCAGCCACGGACACATCCAAGCGACTCGGTTTCGGACTCATCGGCGCGCTCCTCGCGGGAGGGCTGCTGCTGGCGGCCTGCGCCGCGCCCGACGGCCGGGCGTCGCCCTCGGGGGCGTCCGGCGGCTCGAGCGCGCGCGGCCGGTAGCCCGGCGGACGGCCGCCGGCCACGGCCCGCCGCCGCTTAGGGTTCCGGCATGGACCTCGAAGAGCTGGGCAAGGCGCGGTACGTCAGTCTCACCACCTTCCGCAAGGACGGCACACCGGTGGCGACGCCGGTGTGGGCGGTCGCCGACGCCGGGGAGCTGTACGTGTGGACGCGCAGCGACTCGTGGAAGGTCAAACGGATCCGCAACGACGGGCGCGTCACCGTGAGCCCGTGCGACGTGCGCGGACGGGTCGAGGACGGCGCGCCGGTACGGGAGGGCGAGGCCAGGCTGCTCGACGGCGCGGGCCTGAAGCGGGTGCGCGGGCTCATGATGCGCAAGTACACCTGGCAGTTCTGGATGGTCGACGTGCCGGCGATGCTGGCGCGCCGGGGGCGGCGCCCCCACACCGCGATCGCCGTGAAGCTCTGACCCGCCCGGGCCGCCGCCCGCCGTACCCGAGGGGTCCGGCCGCCCGAGTGCCTTCGGTGGCGCCGGCCGCGGTCCGGCCGCGGTCCGGCCGCGGTCCGGCCGCGGTCCGGGAGTCGCGGTCCGGGGGCCGCGGCCCCCTGGTCCGCCCCTCGGCGGGCCGGTCGCGGCACGGCGCAAACCGCCCGCCGCCTGACCGCAATCGACCGCCGGGCGACCTAACGTGATCGACTGCTCCAACCCCGCGAGGCGGTCTTGCCCCACGCTGTGCCGCGGCCTACGTTCTACTCCCTACGGACACCGTCTACGTGCGTAGAACCCGGCGTTTCCGTCGCGAGGAGCAGCTCATGGCCCAAGTCGTTCGCGCCGCTCTGGTCCAGGCCACCTGGACCGGAGACACCGAATCGATGATCGCCAAGCACGAGGAGCACGCCCGGCGGGCCGCCGCCCAGGGCGCGAAGATCATCGGCTTCCAGGAGGTGTTCAACGCCCCCTACTTCTGCCAGGTCCAGGAGCCCGAGCACTACCGCTGGGCCGAGGCCGTCCCGGACGGCCCGACCGTCCGCCGCATGCAGGACCTGGCCCGGGAGACCGGCATGGTCATCGTCGTCCCGGTCTTCGAGCTGGAGAGCGCCGGCTTCTACTACAACACCGCCGCCGTGATCGACGCCGACGGCAGCTACCTCGGCAAGTACCGCAAGCACCACATCCCCCAGGTCAAGGGCTTCTGGGAGAAGTACTACTTCCGCCCGGGCAACGCCGGCTGGCCCGTCTTCGACACCGCCGTCGGCAAGGTCGGGGTCTACATCTGCTACGACCGCCACTTCCCGGAGGGCTGGCGCCAACTGGGCCTCGCCGGCGCCCAGCTGGTCTACAACCCCTCCGCCACCCACCGGGGCCTGTCCTCCCACCTGTGGCAGCTGGAGCAGCCCGCCGCGGCCGTCGCCAACGAGTACTTCGTCGCCGCGATCAACCGCATCGGCCAGGAGGAGTACGGCGACAACGACTTCTACGGCACCAGCTACTTCGTGGACCCCCGCGGGCAGTTCGTCGGTGAGGTGGCCAGCGACAAGGAGGAGGAACTTGTCGTCCGCGACCTCGACTTCGACCTCATCAAGCAGGTCCGCGACCAGTGGGCCTTCTACCGCGACCGCCGCCCCGACGCCTACGGAGGGCTCGTACAGCCGTGACCAACCCGATGCCCCTGCACAGCCGCCACCGCACCGTCCTGCCCGACTGGCTCGCGCTCTACTACGACCGCCCCCTCGAACTCACCCACGGCGAGGGCCGCCACGTCTGGGACGCCGACGGCAACCGCTACCTCGACTTCTTCGGCGGCATCCTCACGACGATGACCGCCCACGCCCTGCCCGAGGTCACCAAGGCCGTCTCCGAACAGGCCGGGCGGATCATCCACTCCTCCACCCTGTACCTGAACCGCCCCATGATCGAGCTGGCCGAACGGGTCGCCGCGCTCTCCGGCATCCCCGACGCCCGGGTCTTCTTCACCACCTCCGGCACCGAGGCCAACGACACCGCGCTGCTCCTCGCGACCACGTACCGCCGCTCCAACCAGATCCTGGCGATGCGCAACAGCTACCACGGCCGGTCGTTCTCCACCGTCTCCGTCACGGGCAACCGCGGCTGGTCCCCGACCAGCCTCTCGCCGCTCCAGACGTACTACGTGCACGGCGCCGTCCGCACCCGCGGCCCCTTCGCCCACCTCGACGACACCGCCTTCACCGCAGCGGCCGTCGCCGACCTGGAAGACGTACTCGGCCAGACCCGCGGGGGAGTGGCCGCGCTCCTCGCCGAGCCGATCCAGGGCGTCGGCGGGTTCACGTCCCCGCCCGACGGCCTGTACGGGGCCTTCCGGGAGGTCCTGGACCGGCACGGCATCCTGTGGATCAGCGACGAGGTGCAGACCGGCTGGGGCCGCACCGGCGAACACTTCTGGGGCTGGCAGGCCCACGCCCAGAGCGGCCCGCCGGACATCGTCACCTTCGCCAAGGGCATCGGCAACGGCATGTCCATCGGCGGGGTCGTCGCCCGGGCCGAGGTGATGAACTGCCTGGACTCCAACTCCATCTCCACCTTCGGCGGTTCCCCCGTCACCATGGCGGCCGGCCTCGCGAACCTCTCCTACCTGCTGGAGCACGACCTCCAGGGCAACGCCCGCCGCGTCGGCGGCCTCCTCCTGGAGCGGCTGCGCGCCATCGCCGCGTACGTGCCCGCCGTACGGGAAGTGCGCGGACGCGGCCTGATGGCCGGACTGGAACTGACCCGGCCGGGCACCGACCAGGCCGACCCGGACGCGGCCGCCGCCGTACTGGAGGCCGCCCGCGCCGGCGGCCTGCTGATCGGCAAGGGCGGCGGCCACAACACCAGTGTGCTGCGCATCGCGCCGCCGCTCTCCCTCACCGTCGCCGAGGCGGAAGAGGGCGCCGAGATCCTCGAACAGGCCCTGCGCAGCATCCAGTAGAGGGGACGCACATGAGCACCCGCACCCTGATCAGCGGCGGCCTGGTCATCACCGCCTCCGACGAACTGCACGCGGACGTCCTGATCGAGGACGGCCGCGTGGCCGCCCTCGCGGCGCACGGCTCGGCGGCCGCCGCGGCCTGGACGGCCGACCGCACGCTCGACGCCGGCGGGAAGTACGTCATCCCGGGCGGGGTCGACGCGCACACCCACATGGAACTCCCCTTCGGCGGCACCTCCGCCTCGGACACCTTCGAGACCGGAACCCGGGCCGCCGCCTGGGGCGGTACCACCACGATCGTCGACTTCGCCGTGCAGAGCGTGGGGCACGCCCTGCGCGAGGGGCTCGACACCTGGTACGACAAGGCCGACGGCAACTGCTCCATCGACTACGCCTTCCACATGATCCTCTCGGACGTCAACGAGGGCACCCTCAAGGAGATGGACCTGCTGGTGGGGGAGGGGGTCACCTCCTTCAAGCTGTTCATGGCCTACCCGGGCGTCTTCTACAGCGACGACGGGCAGATCCTGCGCGCCATGCAGCGGGCCTCCGGCAACGGCGGGCTGATCATGATGCACGCCGAGAACGGCATCGCCATCGACGTGCTCGTCGAACAGGCCCTGGCCCGCGGGGAGACCGACCCCCGCCACCACGGCGAGGTCCGCAAGGTGCTGCTCGAGGCGGAGGCCACGCACCGGGCCATCCAGCTCGCCCGGGTCGCCGGCTCCCCGCTGTACGTCGTGCACGTCTCCGCCGAGGAGGCGGTCGCCGAACTGGCGACCGCCCGGGACAAGGGCCTGCCCGTCTTCGGGGAGACCTGCCCGCAGTACCTCTTCCTGTCCACCGACAACCTCGCCGAGCCCGACTTCCAGGGCGCCAAGTACGTCTGCTCCACTCCGCTGAGGCCGCGCGAGCACCAGGCGGCGCTGTGGCGGGGGCTGCGCACCAACGACCTCCAGGTGGTCTCCACCGACCACTGCCCCTTCTGCTTCCGGGGCCAGAAGGAACTGGGCCGCGGTGACTTCTCCAAGATCCCCAACGGGCTGCCGGGGGTGGAGAACCGGATGGACCTCCTCCACCAGGCCGTCCTGGACGGGCACATCAGCCGCCGGCGCTGGATCGAGATCGCGTGCGCGACCCCGGCCAGGATGTTCGGCCTCTACCCCCAGAAGGGCACCATCGCGCCGGGCTCCGACGCCGACATCGTCCTCTACGATCCGCACGCCGAGCAGGTCATCTCCGCCGAGACGCACCACATGAACGTGGACTACTCGGCGTACGAGGGCAGGCGGATCACCGGACGCGTCGACACCGTGCTCTCGCGCGGCGAACTCGTCATCGACCGGCGCGAGTACGCCGGCCGGCCCGGCCACGGAGTCTTCATCCCCCGCTCCACCTGCCAGTTCCTGTAAGCCCGTAAGGAGCCGCCCGTATGGACTTCGGCCTCGTCCTGCAAACCGACCCGCCCGCCTCGCAGGTCGTCAGCCTCATGCGCCGAGCCGAGCGCAACGGCTTCCGCTACGGCTGGACCTTCGACTCGGCGGTCCTCTGGCAGGAACCGTTCGTCATCTACAGCCAGATCCTGGCCAACACGCAGAAGCTGCACATCGGCCCCATGGTCACCAACCCCGGCACCCGGACCTGGGAGGTGACCGCCTCCACCTTCGCCACCCTGAACGACATGTACGGCAACCGCACCGTGTGCGGGATCGGCCGCGGGGACTCCGCGATGCGCGTCGCGGGGCGCGCACCCAACACCCTGGCCCGGCTCGGCGAGGCCATCGACGTCATCCGCGACCTGGCGGAGGGCCGCGAGGCACTGGTCGACGGCAACCCGATCCGCATCCCGTGGATCCGCGACGGCAGACTGCCCGTCTGGATGGCCGCGTACGGTCCCAGGGCGCTCGCCCTGGCCGGGGAGAAGGCGGACGGGTTCATCCTCCAGCTCGCCGACCCCTACCTCACCGAGTGGATGATCCACGCGGTCCGCGAGGCGGCGTCCCGGGCGGGACGCGACCCGGACGCGATCACCATCTGCGTGGCGGCCCCGGCGTACGTGGGCGAGGACCTCGCCCACGCCCGCGACCAGTGCCGCTGGTTCGGCGGCATGGTCGGCAACCACGTCGCCGACCTCGTCTCCCGCTACGGGGAGCACTCGGGGATGGTCCCGGACGCCCTCACCGAGTACGTCAAGGCCCGCCAGGGCTACGACTACAGCCACCACGGCCGCGCAGGGAACCCGTCCACGGACTTCGTCCCCGACGAGATCGTCGACCGCTTCTGCCTGCTGGGCCCGCCGGAGGCCCACATCGACAGGCTCCGCGCCCTGCGCGACCTCGGCGTCGACCAGTTCGCCGTCTACGACATGCACGACGCGAAGGAGGCCACCATCGACGCCTACGGCGAGCACGTCATCCCGGCGCTCCGCTGACTCCCGTGCGGGCGCGGGACCGACGACGGGTCGGTCCCGCCCCCGGCGGCGGTTCAGCCTTCCGGGTTGCTCCACCCGGCTGTGGCGGAGTAGGCGTCGAGCAGGTCCACCACGAAGATCAGGGTCGAGCCCGCCGGGATCAAGGGGGAAGGGGACTGCTTCCCGTAGCCGAGGCGCGGGGGAACGACGATCTCGCGCCGACCGCCGACCCTCATCCCGCTCACCCCCCGGTCCCAGCCCTTGATGACCCTGCCGCTGCCCAGGGCGAACTTGAACGGCCGGCCCCGGTCCCAGGAGGCGTCGAACTCCTTCCCGGACTCGAAGACCACGCCGACGTAGTGCACCTTGACCACCATGCCCGCCTTGACCTCGACGCCGTCGCCGACGACCACGTCCCGGACGGTCAGCTCCGCAGGAGCCGCACCCTTCGGAAGGTCGACCTCGGGCTTCGTCAGTTCACTCATGCGTCCTCGTCACTGTCCGTCCACACCCCCCTTCCGCGGACCAGCCGTGCGGATGGTCGCTCCGGGCGGGAGACGGCCACGCTACCGACCGTGCGCAGGTCATTCGAGCAGGCACCGCATCGTCTCCGCCGCCCGCACGGCCGCGTCGGCGCAGCAGTTGTTGAACAGGGCGTGCACGGAGTCGGCCTGACGCGCCATGGACCGCAGGCGGGCGGCCCAGGGAGCCAGCTCGGCCTCCGTGTAGGTGTGGCGGTACGCGGCCTCCTTGCTGCCGGGGCCGGAGGAGCCCCAGGCCGGGCTGCGCCCGTGGAAACGGACGACGGCCAGCTCCGGTGTGGTGACGGCCGTGACCGGGGGAACGGAGGAAGGCAGTCCCTGGGCGGTGTCGACGGCGACGGCCGCCGCCCCGCACCGGGTCAGGAGCGCGGCGGTCGCGGCCCGCCGCCGCTCGCTCCACCACTCGGGGTGGCGGAACTCCACCGCCACCGGCCAGCCTTCGGCCCGCCCGACGCTCTCCTCGACCCGTTGCTCACCCCGCGCACCGGGAGCCAGCGAGGGCGGGAACTGGAACAGCAGGGTCCCCAGCCGCCCGCTCTCGCGCAAGGGCTCCAGGGCGCTGCTGAACCGCTGCCACACCTCCTTCAGCAGCGCGGGGTCGGCGCGCACCCGAGCGGGGGCGGCGTCCCCTCCCCGCAGATCGGCGGGAAGGGCTGCGGTCCGGGTGGGATGGCCGGTCAGCAGGGAGAAGGCCTTCACGTCGAACCGGAAGCCGGGCGGGGTCCGCCCGGCCCACAGCACGCTGTTGCGCAGGCTCGGCATGCCGTAGTAGGTGGAGTCGACCTCGACGACCGGGAAGCGGGTGGCGTAGTACCTGAGCCGCCCCTCCGCGTCACGCTGCCCGGCCGGGTACCACCCCCCGGCGACCAGCGAAGGATCCGTCCACGAACACGTGCCCACCGAGATGTCACCCATGGCGGCGCGGATACCCCGCCCGGCCCGGCGCTATCGGCCGTCACCGGGTCGCCATCCGGTGTGCGCGCCGCCGTCACCGGGGCCGGTGGGCTTTGTCGGTCCGGCGTGATGTGATGGGCGCATGATCGATGAGTTCCTCACCCATGGCCTGTCCGATGTGGAAGAGGCCGTCCGCAAGGCGGCGGCGATCGAGATCATGCCGAGGTTCCGGCAGCTCGCCGAGCACGAGGTCGACGAGAAGAGCGGACCGCACGACCTGGTGACGGTGGCCGACCGCAAGGCCGAGGAGCACCTCACGGCCTCGTTGCGGCGGCTGCTGCCCGGTTCGGCCGTGGTGGGCGAGGAGGCCGTGCACGCCGACCCGACCGTGTACGGGGCGCTGCGCGCCGACGCCCCGGTGTGGATCGTGGACCCGGTCGACGGCACCCGGCAGTTCGTCTCCGGCGACCCGGCCTTCTGCACGCTGGTGGCACTGGCCCACCGCGGGGAGATCCTCGCCTCCTGGACCTTCGCCCCGGCCCTCGAGGAGCTGGCCACCGCCGTGCGCGGGCAGGGCGCCTTCGTGGGCGGGCGGCGGATCGCCGCCGGCTCGCCCGAGCCGGGCGCGGAGCTGCGGGTCGCCATGGCGCACCCCCTCTACACCTCGGCGCAGGACAAGCGGACCCTCGGTCGGCTGGACGTGCCCGGTGTGGCGGCCAGGCCCTGCGGATCGGCCGGCCTCGAGTACCTGAAGGTGGCCCGCGGCGAGATCGACGCCCTGGCCTTCACCTGGCCCTCGGCATGGGACCACGCGGCGGGACTGCTGCTGGTCGCCGAGGCCGGCGGGGCGCAGAGCACCGTCGACGGGGTCCCCTTCCGGGTGGACCGGGACAACGCGCTGCCGTTCGCCGTGGGCCGCGACGAGGCCACCACGGCCCGCGTCCGCGACCTGCTGCGCGGCTGAAGCGCCCACGCCGCAATATCCTGGGCGCGGTGGCGCCGCCGGACGAAGGAGTCGCAAGTGCCGTCGATTCTCGATGCGGTCGTGGTGGGGGCGGGGCCCAACGGGCTCACGGCCGCCGTCGAACTGGCCCGGCGGGGCTTCTCGGTGGCCCTCTTCGAAGCCGCCGGCACGGTCGGCGGCGGAGCGCGGACCGAGGAGCTCACCCTGCCCGGCTTCCGGCACGACCCCTGCTCGGCGGTGCACCCGCTCGGCGCGGGCTCGCCGGTCTTCGCGACGATGCCGCTGAAGCGGTACGGGCTGGAGTGGCTGCACGCCCCGCTGCCCATGGCGCACCCCTTCGACGACGGCACGGCAGCCGTCCTGTCCCGCTCGGTCCCCGAGACGGCCGCGTCGCTCGGGCCCCGCGACGCCGGCGCCTACCGGCGGCTCGTCGAGCCGTTCCTCGGCCGGTGGCCCACCCTGGCCCGGGACTTCATGTCGCTGCCCGCCACCGCGCTGCCCCGCGACCCGCTCACCCTCGCCCGGTTCGGGCTCGCCGGACTGCCGCCCGCCACCTGGCTGCTGCGCCGCTTCCGCGACGAGCGGGCCCGCGCCCTGTTCGCCGGGCTGGTGGCGCACGTCATCGCCCCGCTCGACGGGATCGCCACCAGCGCCGTGGGCCTGGTCTTCGCCCTGGCCGCGCACGCGAACGGCTGGCCGATGCCGCGCGGCGGCTCGCAGGCGCTCTCCGACGCCCTCGCCGCCTACCTGCGCGACCTCGGCGGCGCCGTCCACACCGGTTTCGAGGTGAAGCGGCTGGACGACCTGCCGCCCGCCCGCGCCTACGTCTTCGACACCTCCCCGACCGCGCTGGCCCGCATCGCCCGGCTGGGCAGCGCCTACGACGGCTACCGGTACGGCGCCGCCGTCTACAAGATCGATTACGCGCTCGACGGGCCGGTCCCCTGGACCGCCGAGGAGCCGCGCCGGGCCGGGACCGTCCAGATCGGCCCCCGCACCCGTGACATCGACGCCGCCCTGCACCTGGCCTCGGGCGGCCGGGCCCCCCGTACGCCCTTCCTCATCACGGCGCAGCCCAGCCTCGTCGACCCCGGCCGCGCACCCGAGGGCAAGCACGTGTTCTGGGCGTACGGCCACGTCCCCAAGAACTGGCAGGGCGACCTCACCGAGGCCGTCGAGCGCCAACTGGAGCGTTTCGCACCGGGCTTCCGCGACCTGGTCCTCGCCCGCGCCACGGCCGGCCCGCCCGAGATGGCCGCCCGCAACCCCAACTACGTCGGCGGCGACATCGCCTGCGGTGCGGCCTCGGGCCTCCAGCTGCTGCTGCGCCCCAAGCTCAGCCTCTCCCCGTACACGACCGCCAACCCGGCGGTGTTCCTGTGCTCCTCGGCCACTCCGCCGGGCCCCGGCGTGCACGGGATGTCGGGCCACAACGCGGCGAAGGCCGTCTGGCGCCACCTGAGGAAGGACTCCTGATGGTCCGCATCACCCTGGTCCGCGGCGACATCACCGCCGAGCGTGCCGACGCGATCGTCAACGCGGCCAACTCCTCGCTGCTCGGGGGCGGCGGGGTCGACGGCGCCATCCACCGGCGCGGCGGCCCGGAGATCCTCGCCGCCTGCGAGGACCTGCGCCGCTCGCACTACGGCAAGGGCCTGGCGACGGGCCGCGCCGTCGCCACCACCGCGGGACGGCTCCCCGCCCGGCACGTGATCCACACCGTCGGCCCCGTCTGGTCCGGCGAGGAGGACCGCTCGGAGCTGCTCGCCTCGTGCTACCGGGAGTCCCTGCGGGTCGCCGACGAACTCGGAGCCCGTACGGTCGCCTTCCCGGCCATCTCCACCGGGATCTACGGATGGCCCCTGGACGACGGGGCCCGGATCGCCGTGCGGACCGTGCGGGCGGCCCGTACCGAGGTGGAAGAGGTGCGCTTCGTGCTCTTCGACGACACCGCCCACGCCGCCTTCGCAGCCGCCGCGGGCTGAGTCCCGGCCCCGGGCCTACCGGGGGGAGCGGAAGCGGTTGCGGTATTCCGTCGGTGTCGTGTCGAGCGTCCGGCGGAACGCGCGGATGAGGGTGTCGGTCGTGTGGAAGCCGCAGGCCGAGGCGATGCGGTCGAGGGTGGCGTCGGTGGACTCCAGCTGGTTGCGCGCCACTTCGACCCGCGCCGATTCGACGTAGGCCGCCGGGGTCGTGCCCAGTTCCGTCTTGAAGATCCGGGTCAGCTGCCGTTCGCCGACGTGCGCGTGGGCGGCGAGGTCGGGGACGGTGAGCGGCTCGGCGATGTTGCGCGCGATGTGGTGGCGTAGGTCGTCGACGCGGCGCGTTGTCGAGACCGGTTCGAGCGGAACGCTGAACTGGCTCTGCCCGCCCGGCCGCTTGAGGTACATCACCAGCTGCCGGGCGATGCGCAGGGCGACGCTCTCCCCGAAGTCGTCGGCCACCAGCGCCAGGGAGAGGTCGAGGCAGGCGCTGATGCCCGCTCCGGTCCACACGTCCCGGTCGCGGATGAAGATCGGGTCGGCGTCCACCTCGACCGCGGGGTGCTCGGCGGCCAGCTGCCGGGCCGTGGACCAGTGGGTGGTGGCGCGCCTGCCGTCCAGCAGCCCGGCCTCGGCGAGGACGTGGGCGCCCACGCAGACGGAGGCGACGCGCCGGGTCCGGGCGGCGAGTTCCTTCACCCGGCCCACCACGGCGGGTTCGGTCACGGCGTACACCCGGCCCCGGTCGTCGAGTTCGACGGCCCCGGGCACCAGCAGGGTGTCGATGCGCCGGCCCGACACCTCGCCGAAGGTGGTGTCGGGAAGGATGCGCACCCCGGCGAAGGTCGTGACGGGCTCCATGGTCTCGGCGGCCAGCACCACGTCGTAACCGGCCCGCTCGCCCACCTCCCGGCGCAGCAGCGCGAACACCTCGGGCGGCCCGGTGACGTCCAGCAGGTCGACCCCGTCGAAGAGGACGATGACGACCAGGGGTCTGACGGTGCTCACGGGTCTCCGTTCGGCCGGGCTCACGCGATGTCGGTATCTGCAAGTCGGACGACATGGCCGACACCTGCGGTGGGCCATAGCGTTCCATACGCGGCCACCGAGCAGTGGCCCGCCCCTTCCGAGCGACTCCCCGAGGACGGTACTTCCATGTCTGCGACCACCCTGCGCGAGCTCAACGGCCTCGACCCGGCCCCGGCCCCGCTCGCCGCGGCGACCCTGGTCCTGGTCGACTACCAGAACACCTACACCCGGGGCGTACTGGAGCTGACGGGCTGGCGCGCCGCCCTCGACTCCGCCGCCGCGCTGCTGGCCGCGGCCCGCGAGGCCGGCGCGCGGATCATCCACGTCCAGCACGACGGCGGCCCGGGATCCCCGTACGACATCCGCACCGACATCGGGCGGATCCACCCCCGGATGGCTCCCGCCGAGGCGGAGACCGTGGTGGTCAAGACGGCCGCCCCCAACTCCTTCGTCGGGACCGACCTGGCCGGACACCTCGAAGCCGCCGGCCACAAGGACGTCGTCGTCGCCGGGTTCATGACCCACATGTGCGTGAGCTACACCGTGGAGGGCGCGTTCCTGCGCGGCTACCGGCCCACCGTCGTCGCCGACGCCTGTGCCACCCGGCCCCTGGGCACGGCGGTCGCCGAGGTGCCGGCCGAACAGATCCACCGGGCCGCGCTCGCGTCGCTCGCCGACCTCTACGCGGTCGTCGTGCCGTCCGCCTCAGCGCTGGGCTGAGGCCCCGGGGAAGGACCGGGGGGAGGGGCGGGGGTAGGTAAGGGTCTGCTTGACGCTGCCGTACGCGAAGCTCGACTCGATCGAGGCGATGCCGGGGATGGCGTGGATCCGGTGCCGCACCAGCGCCTCGTACGCCTCCAGGTCCTCGATGACCACGCGGAGCAGGTAGTCGCTGCTGCCCGCCATCAGATAGCAGTCCTGGATGTGCTCGATGACGGCGACGTGCTCCTCGAAGAGCCGGACCGCCTCCGCGGTGTGGCGCTCCAGCCGGATCCGGACGAACACGGTGACGGGCAGGCCGAAGGCCACCTGGTCGACCATGGCCGTGTACCCCCGGATGAGCCCCGCCTCCTCCAGCCGGCGGACCCGGCGCAGGCAGGGCGAGGGGGAGAGCCGGACGCGGTCGGCCAGGTCCTGGTTGGACAGCCGCCCGTCGGCCTGCAACTCCCGGATGATCTGCAGATCGACTGCGTCCATGGGCTCTCCTCGGCGGATCTTCGGCGGTTCTTGGCAGATCCTGCCCCCAACGTAGGCCGGAGAGACAGAACTGGCAATCGGCTGCCCCGGCCCCCGCACTAGCGTTGCCAGGGAGCGGACCAGACCGGTCCGTTCCCGGTAAGGCTGGAGCAACGACCGTGGTCGCCACGCACATCCCCGGCGCGACCGCGCCCCACCCCACGGCGGGCCCGCCGGCCGGACACCCCGGCCGGCGCGGGCTCTCCCCGCAGACCGAGGGCGTCCTCGCCCTCCTGGTCACCGTCTCCATCTGGGCCGCCTTCGCGCTCAGCGCCCGCGCGCTGAGCGCCTCGACCCTGCTGCCCGCCGACGCCGCCCTGCTGCGCTTCGGCGTCCCGCTCCTCGTGCTGCTGCCCGCGCTGTGGCGGCGCCGCCACAGCATCGCGGCGGTCCGGCCCGGTCCCGCCCTGAAGATCGTCTGCGGCGCCGGCGTGCCGTTCTTCCTCGCGGCCATGCACGGCGGCTCCCTGACCTCCGCCGCCTTCGTGGGCGCGATCGTCCCCGGCATGGTCCCGCTGTTCGTCTCCGCGCTGATGGCCGCCCGCGGCCACGGCGTCCCGCGCGGTACGCAGGCCGCCGGGCTCGCCCTGATCGCGGTCGGCGTGGCCGCCCTGGTGTGGCGGTACGTCGTCCCCGTCGACGCGGACGTCCTGGAAGGCGCCGGCACCCTCCTGGTGGCCAGCGGCCTGTGGGCCCTCTACACCGTGGGCCTGCGGGACGTGTCCCTCGACCCCGTCGGGTCGATCGGCCTGCTGTGCCTGCCCTCCTTCGCCGTCATCGGGGTCCTGGTCCTGACGGGCGTGCTCCCGACCGGCCTCGCCCATGCGGCGGGCGCCGACATCGCCCTGTTCCTCGTCGTCCAGGGGCTCGGGGTCGGCCTTTGCGCCGGCCTGCTGTACGCGGTCGCCATCCGCAGGCTCGGCGCGGAGCGCAGCTCCGTCGGCGGGAGCCTCAGCCCGGTGGCCGTGGTCCTGCTGGCCGTGCCCCTGCTCGGGGAGGCACCCAGCCTCGCCGTTCTCGTCGGCGTCCCCCTGATCACCGCCGGCGTCGTCCTTGCCAACCGCCGCCCACGACCCGAGGTTCCCGCACATGTTTGAGCTCCTCCCGCCGCCGCCCACCGACCCGCTGTGGGACCTCACGGCCGCGTTCGCCGCCGACGAGCGGGCCGGACGCCTGAACCTCGTCCTCGGTGTCTACCGCGACCACACGGGCCGCACGCCCGTCATGGCGGCCGTGCGCGAGGCGGAGCTCCGGCTGGCCGAGACGGGCGAGTCCAAGGAGTACCGGGGGCTCTCCGGCAACACCGCCTTCAACCGGGCGATGCAGACGATGGTCCTCGGGTCCGGGGCGCCGGCCGGGCGCGCCGTGACTGTCCAGACCGTCGCCGGCTCCGGCGCGCTGCGGCTGCTCGCCGACCTGGTCGGCCGGACCCGCCCGGGCACCACCGTGTGGATCAGCGACCCGGCATACGTCAACCACCGGCCGATCCTGGAGGCGGCCGGGCTGACGGTGCGTACGTTCCGCTGGCGCGACACCGAAGGCGCCTTCGACGCGGAGGGGGTCCTCGCGGAACTGGGCGCGGCGCGGCGGGACGACGTCGTGCTGCTCCAGGGCTGCTGCCACAACCCGACCGGAGCCGACCCCACGCTGGACGCCTGGGAGGCACTGGCCGAAAGCGCCGGGCGCGACGGCTGGATACCGTTCGTCGACCTCGCCTACCACGGGCTCGGCGACGGCCTGGAGGCCGACCTGCTGCCCACGCGCATCCTGGCCGCCCGGGTGCCGGAGATGCTGATCGCCGTCAGCTGCTCGAAGAACTTCGGGCTCTACAGCGACCGCACCGGCTGCGCCATCGTCCTCGGTACGTCCGCCCGGGCGCTCGGGCACGCCGAGACGGCCCTGCAGAACGCGGCCCGGACCCTGTACTCCATGCCGCCCGAGCACGGTGCGGCGGTGGTGGCGACGATCCTCCAGGACGACGGCCTGCGGTCGGCGTGGCGGGCGGAACTGGAGGACATGCGCGGCAGGATCACGGCCAACCGGGCCGACCTCGCCACGCACCTCGCCGCGCTGGGACACGGAGCGCGGGCCCGGGCGCTGGGCCGGCAGAAGGGCATGTTCTCGATGCTGCCGCTCACGGCCGAGCAGATGCGGGAACTGCGCACCCGGCACGCCGTCTACGGCACCACCTCGGGCCGCATCAACATCGCGGGGATCGCCGGCCACCGCATCCCAGGACTGGCCCGGTCCGTCGCGGCGGTCCTGGACGCGGGGGCGCCCCTCCCCGCGGTCGGGCACGCGGACCGGACGCCGGGCGGTCCCCGGACCGCCCCGAAGGCGAAGACCCGCGCCTGAACCCCACCGGCCGCCCGCCGCCCGCCACCGCCACCCGCCCGCCACCGCCACCCGCCCCCCACGCGCGCGCATGACACGCCCCCGGCCGGTCAGCCGGGTCGAGCCGACACAGAGCCGCCCGGCTGCCCCTCGGATAGGGTGAGTCGTTGGGAATCGGACCCCCCGGGGTGAGGTCGGTGCGGTGGACACTTACCAGTCGACGAGCGAAGTGCCGGACCCGCCGGACGCAGCCGTCGGGTACGCGGGCGTGCTCCGCGAGCTGCTCCCGATCGCCCTGTGGCGGGAGGACGCCGACGGCCGCATCGTGGAGTGGTCGCTCGCCGCCCAGGACCTCCTCGGCCACCGCCCCGAGGACATCCTCGGCTGCCCCGGCACCTCCGTCCTCGTCCCCGAGGCCAACCGGGGCCTCGCCCACGACCTGACCCGCCGCGTCCAGGCCGGCGAGACCGTCGTCGGCACGCTGCCCGTGCGCCACCGCGACGGCCACCGCGTCGTGATGGAGATGTGGATCGTCCCCGCCGCCGACCCGCAGGGGCGCACCGGCGCCCTGCTCATCGCCGTGGAGACCTCCGAGGTGCTCCACATGCGGGACTCGCTCGCCGCGCTCCAGAGCCTGTTCACCCAGTCGCCCATCGGGCTCGCCACGCTCGGCACCGACCTGCGCTTCCTGCGCGTCAACGACGCCCTGGCCCGGATGAACGGCGTCCCCGCCGCCGCCCACCTCGGCAGGCGCCTCACCGAGGTCGTGCCGGGGGTCAACGCCGCCGCCCTCGAGGCCACCATGCGCCAGGTCCTCGAACGGGGCACGGCCGTCGTCGACGTCCGCCGCACCGGACGCACGGCCTCCGACCCCGACCACGACCGCACCTGGTCCTGCTCCTACGCCCCGCTGCTCGACGGCTCGGGGCGGCCCCTGGGCCTGATCGCCTCCCTCATCGACATCACCGAAGGACAGCGCGCCCAGGCCGAGGCCGAACGAGCCCGGCACCGGTTCGCCCTACTGGCCGAGGCCGGCACCCGCATCGGCACCACCCTGGACCTCGGCCAGACCGCCCGGGAGATCGTGGACCTGCTCGTACCGCAGCTCGCGGACTCGGCCGACGTACAGCTGCTCGAATCGGTCCTGGGCCCGGACGAGGCCCCGGGGGCCGCGGCCTCCACCCGGGGGCTGATGCGGCGGCTCGCGGCCGCCTTCCCCGACCCGGACGCGCCCACCGCGAAGCTCCAGGCGGGCCAGACCTTCCAGATCCCCGCGGACAGCGTCTACGAACGGGTGATCGCCGAGGGCCGCCCGATGGACCTCTACGCCCCCGACGTCCCGGCCCTGATCACCGACCCGCGCGCCGACGCCCTGCGCGCCTACCTCGCCACCCTCGGCTCCGCCCGGATGGTCCCGCTGGTCGCCCGCGGACAGGTGCTGGGCGCGGTCGTCGTGACCCGGCTGCGCGAGCGCGGCCCCTTCGACGACGAGGACCGCGTGCTGGTCGACGAACTGGTCGCCCGCGCCGCCCTCAACATCGACAACGCCCGGATGTACACCCGCCAGCGGCACGCCGCCCTGACCCTCCAGCGCAGCCTCACCAACAGCGAGCTCCCCGAGGCCCCCGGCCTCGAACTGACGGGGCGCTACCTGCCCGCCAGCGACCACGACGTCGGCGGGGACTGGTTCGACGTCATCCGGCTGCCCGGCGGCCGCACCGGACTGGTCATCGGCGACGTGATGGGCCACGGGATCCACGCGGCGGCCGTCATGGGCCAGCTGCGCACGGCGGTACGGACCCTCGCGCGCCTGGACGTGCCCCCGGAGCAGATGCTCCGCTCGCTGGACGCGGTCGTCGCCGACCTCGGCGAGGACGAGATGGCCACCTGCGTGTACGCCGTCCACGATCCGGCGTCCGGCGGCTGCGTCATCGCCCGCGCCGGGCACCCGCCGCCGGCCGTGGCGGCCGCCGACGGGACCGTCTCCTTCCTGCACGGGCTGCCCGGCACCCCGTTGGGCACCGGCGGGCAGGACTTCCGCACCGAAGAGGTGTCCCTGCCCCCGGGGAGCCTGCTCGTGCTCTACACCGACGGCCTGATCGAGGCCCGCGACCGGGACCTCGACGAGGGGATGGAGCAGCTGGCGCGGGCCCTCACCGGGACGCGGCAGCCGCTCGGCGAACTGTGCGACCGAATCCTGGAGCGGCTGCTGCCCAGCGCACCGCAGGACGACGTCGCGGTGCTCCTGGCCCGGACCCGCCCGGTCTGAGCCGGGGCCCGCGCCCCGGCCCTCACCAGGCCAGGTCCTCCAGCGCGTCCAGGTCCAGCGGAGCCGGGGTCGGCGGCTCCGCGCGCGCCGTCAGCGGCAGTTCGGCCCAGATGACCTTGCCCCGGTCCGTGTAGCGGACCCCCCACCGGTCGGAGTACTGCGCGACGAGGAACAGCCCGCGCCCGCCCTCGTCGGTGGTGGCCGCGTACCGCAGGTGCGGGGAGGTGCTGCTGCCGTCGGAGACCTCGCAGATCAGACCGCGGTCGCACAGCAGGCGGACCCGGACGGGCGCGGACCCGTAGCGGATGGCGTTGGTGACCAGCTCGCTGAGGATCAGCTCGGTGGTGAAGGAGACGTCCTCCAGGTCCCAGGCGGTGAGCTGGGCCGCACCGGCGTTGCGCACCCGGGAGACGGCCGCCGGATCGCCGGGCACCTCCCACTCGGCGATGCGGTCCGCGTCCAGTCGGCGGGTGTCGGCGATCAGCAGGGCGATGTCGTCGCCCGGTACCGGGGACAGGAGGGCCGCCAGTACGTCCGAGCACGCCTGGTCGGGGCTGCGGCCCGGTCGGGACAGGGTGTCCCGCAGCACGGTCAGGCCGGTGTCGAAGTCGCGCCGGCGGTCCTCCACCAGGCCGTCGGTGAACAGGACGAGGCGGCTCCCCTCGGGCAGCCTGAACTCGGTCGCCTCGAACGGCATGCCGCCGACGCCGAGCGGCAGCCCGGCGGGCAGCTCGGGGAACTGCACGTCCCCCTCGGCGGGGATCAGTGCGGGCCCCGGGTGCCCGGCACTGGCCATCACGCACCGCCCGGACACCGGGTCGTAGACCGCGTACAGGCAGGTCGCCCCGGTGATCCCGGCGGGCTCGCCCGCGCCGTCCGAGCCGTCCGAACCGCTTCGGTGCGAGCCGTCGGCCCGCCCGGCCCCGGTATCGCTCTGGTCGATCCGGCTGATCAGCTCGTCCAGGTGCCCGAGCAGCTCGTCGGGCGGCAGGTCCAGGGTGGAGAAGTTGTGCACGGCGGTGCGCAGCCGGCCCATGGTGGCCGCGGCGTGCACCCCGTGCCCGACGACGTCGCCGACGACCAGCGCCACCCGTGCGCCGGGCAGCGGGATCACGTCGAACCAGTCCCCGCCCACCCCCGCCTTCGCCGGCAGGTAGCGGAAGGCGACGTCCACGGCGGTCAGCTCGGGCAGTACGCGGGGGAGCAGGCTTCGCTGCAGCGCCACGGCGGTGGCGTGCTCGCGGGTGAAGCGGCGGGCGTTGTCGATCGAGACGGCGGCGCGCGCCGCGAGTTCCATCGCGAAGGAGCGGTCCTCCTCGTCGAAGGGCTCCGGGGTGTCCGCCGCCCGCCAGAAGTTGGCCATGCCGAGGACCACGCCCCGCGCCTGGAGGGGCACGCTGATCAGCGAGTGCAGCCCGTAGTCCAGGGCCTCCCGGGTTCCCCGGGAGTCCTGGTCCCGCCAGCCCATGGCGGCGTTCAGGTCCGGCGCGAGCACCGCTTCCCCGGCGTCCAGGGCGGCGGCCATCGGAGCGGTCGGGACGACGAACCGAATGATGTCGCCGACCGGCTGGAGCGGCTGGTCGGTCCGGACACCGCTCATGGCCGTCCGCCGCATCTCGGTGTACGCGCCGGCGGCCGACGAGGGCTCGTCGCCGCGCAGCACCGGCTCCAGCAGCTCCACCGTGACGAAGTCGGCGAAGCGGGGCACGGCGACCTCCGAGAGCTCCTCGGCGGTCCGCACCACGTCCAGGGTGGTACCGATCCGCACCCCGGCGTCGTAGAGCAGCTGGAGCCGCTCGCGGGCCACCTCGGCCCGGCCGGAGACCGCGGCGAGCTCGGTGGAGTCGCGCAGGGTCATGACGGTGCCGGAGGACTGGCCGCCGTACGGCTTCGCCGGCCGGACGTTGACCACCAGCAGCCGGTCACCGGCCAGGTGGACCTCGTCCGTCGCGATCCGGCCCGACAGGAGCAGCTCGGCGATCCCCGCGTCCAGGCCGAGCCCGGCGACGTGCCGGCCCTCGGCGTCGGCCGACAGGCCGAGCAGGCGGCGGGCCTCGTCGTTGGCGAGGACCAGCCGGTGATCGGTCCCGATGATGAGCACGCCCTCGCGGACGGCGTGCAGGACGGCCTCGTGGTGCTCGTTCATCCGGGACATCTCGTCCGCCCGCAGCCCGTGCGTCTGGCGCCGCAGCCGGCGGCTCACCAGGAACGCGCCGCCGGTGGCCAGGAGCAGGGCGCCCGCCGCGGCGCCGAGGAGCAGCGGGACCTGGTTTTCGACCACGTCCGACACGTTCGCCACCTCGATGCCGCTGCCGACGAGGCCCACCACCGAGCCGTCGGCGTCCCGGACGGGTACGACGGCCCGGACCGCGTCGCTGGGGTCCCCGGTGAACACCTCGGTGAAGGACTCCCCGGAACGGGCGCGCGAGAGGTCGCCCGTGGCACGCCGGCCGATCAGCTCGGGCCGCGAGTCGGTGTACCGGAGTCCGTCGGTGCTCATCACGGCGATGAAGTCGACGCCGGAGGCCACGCGGGCGGAGTCGGCGAGCGGCTGGAGCACGGCGGTCGGATCGGGCGACACGAGCGCCTGGGGCAGTCCGGGGGCGTGCGCGAAGGACTCGGCGGCGGCCAGCGAGCGGTGGCGGGCGTCGCGCTCGCTGGCGTAGCGGGCCTGCAGCACCAGAGCCACCGAGGCGGCGGTGATCAGCAGCAGCGCGATCACCGCCTGGAGGGCGAAGACCTGACCGGCGACGCTGCGGGCCCCCAGGGACAGGCGCGCCCACAGGCGCGGGCCCCACCCGGTCGGCTGGCGACCAAAACGTCCGGTCATGAGCCCTTTCTAACACTGACCCGGGGGTTTGGGGCGGCCGCGCGGCGGCGGTCGCCGCCGCGACACCGGCCGGGCCGTGCGGCGGAACGGCGGAGGCCCGGTCCCCCTGCTCGGGGAACCGGGCCTCGCCGGCCGTCACGGCTCAGAGCACGTCGGCGGCGATGGTGGCCGCCACCTGCTCCAACAGGGGACCGGCGTTCGGGATGGACTTCGCCGGATCGGGCTCCAGGTCGGTCAGCGGGTACGCCTTGCGGATCCCGGCGGCCTCCAGCGCCTCCTGGGACAGCAGCAGCCGCCCGCACACCGCCACGACCGGCTTGCCGGCGGCCCGGGCGGCCGCCGCGACGCCCGCCGGCGCCTTTCCATGCAGGGTCTGCTCGTCCAGCGACCCCTCACCGGTGATGACCAGGGTGGCCCGCTCCAGCGCCGGCGCGAAGCCCAGTACCTCCAGCATCAGCTCGATGCCCGGGCGGAAGGTGGCGCCGAGCAGCAGCGCACCGTAGCCGATGCCGCCCGCGCCGCCCGCGCCCGGCAGCACCGCGCACTCGGCGGCCTTCGCGCCGATGGACTTCTCGAGGACCCGGGCGAAGTGCGCCAGCGCCGCGTCGAGCGTCTGCACGTCCTGCGGCGACGCGCCCTTCTGCGGGCCGTAGACCGCCGCGCAGCCCTTGGGGCCGGTCAGCGGGTTGTCCACGTCGCTGGCCAGCACGAAGTCGACCTCCGCGAAGCGCGGGTCGATCCCCGACAGGTCGGCCGAGGCCAGGCCGGCCAGCGCGCCACCGCCCGGACCGACCGGTTCGCCGTTCGCATCCAGGAACACCGCGCCCAGCGCCGCCAGCATGCCGGCGCCGCCGTCGGTGGTTGCGCTGCCGCCCACGCCGAAGACGATGGAGCGCGCGCCCGCGTCCAGCGCGGCCTTCAGCAGCTCGCCCGAGCCGTACGTGGTGGCCGTCAGGGGGGCGAAGGTGCCCGACGGCAGCAGCTGCAGCCCGGAAGCCTCCGCCATCTCGACCACCGCGGTGCCCCCGCGCAGCGCGAAGGCGGCCGTGACCTGCTCGCCGAGGGGTCCGGTGACCCGTACCTCCCGGCGTTCGAAACCGGCCGCCACCGCGGCCGCGACCGTGCCGTCGCCGCCGTCCGCGACGGGGAGGGTCTCGATCTCCACGTCCGGGACGGCCTTGCGCAGGCCCGCCGTCACCCGCTCCGCGACCTGAACGGCCGTGAGCGAGCCCTTGAATTTGTCCGCGGCGATGAGCACGCGCGCGGCCTCAGTTACTGCTCCGTCCGTCACCTTGCTATTCCCTTGCTATCGAACAGTGCAGTCGCGCCGCCATGAGCTTATCCGGAGGATCCTCCTATGCCCATGAGTGGCCTGGGCCACAGCCGGCGCGATATGCCCTCAAAAAGGGAGATACCGCTGCATGGTGCGGCCGCGTGTCCTCCTGCTCGGCCCCACCGTCCACGTGCTGGACGCCACCCCCTCCGGCGTCGGCGGCTCCCTGCACCAGCTGCCGCCCACGGCCGCCCGGACCGGCGCCTTCACACGGCCGGACACCCCGTCACGCACCTGTGGGTAGGGTGGCGAGGTGACCACCACCGATGACTACGCCGGCTACATCGCGAGCCTGCCCCGGGTGCTGGCCGGCGCGGCCGCCCTCT
Organism: Streptomyces sp. NPDC045967; assembly: GCF_056430495.1. Taxonomy (NCBI): domain Bacteria; kingdom Bacillati; phylum Actinomycetota; class Actinomycetes; order Kitasatosporales; family Streptomycetaceae; genus Streptomyces; species Streptomyces sp. NPDC045967. The sequence goes on from NZ_JBWKLE010000002.1 coordinate 53,458, forward strand.
ACCGGGACACCCAGGGCCGGGTCCTGCTCGTCGAGCCCAACTACCGCGAGGGGTGGGCCCTGCCGGGCGGCACCATCGAGTCCGACCAGGGCGAGTCGCCGCGCACCGCCGCCCGCCGCGAGAGCGCCGAGGAGATCGGCATCGACCTGCCGCTCGGCCGGCTGCTCGCCGTGGACTGGACGCTGGGGCCGGACCGGCCGCCGCTGGTGGCGTACCTGTACGACGGCGGGGTGCTCGACGCCGGGCAGCTCGCCTCGATCAGGCTCCAGGAGGAGGAACTGCTCTCCTGGCGGCTCGTCGAGCCCGCCGAACTCACCGCGTACCTCCCCGGAGCGCTCGGCCTGCGTGCCCAGGAGGCGTACCGCGTCCTGCAGTCGGGCGAGGGGACCGCGGAACTGGAGAACGGCCGCCGGCCCCTCGACCCGTAGCGGCCGCCCCGGACCCGACTCGAGCAGGACAGAATCAGCTGATGATCACCATGTACGCCTGGCCCAGCACCGCCGAGGGGCCCGACGCCCTTCCCATGGTCCACTTCACCACCGACGAGCAGTCCGCCGGCGAGGTGACCCCGGAGGGCATGCCGGTCTGGCTCTTCGACACCGCGATACGCGACGGCGGCTGGTGCCGGTTCACCGACTTCGACGGCTGGTCCGTGCCCGCCGCCCAGTGGCAGGCCCTCTACCGCCGCGAGGACGACCTGCTCGCCGTCAGCGGCCCCGGCTCCTGCGAGGGGTGGTACCAGGGCAACCTCGGCGCCGACGCCGACTGGGTGGCGGCGGCCGCCGCCCGGCAGAGCGTGGTCCTGCTCGCCGCCCCGGTCCAGCACCCCTCCCTGTACGCCTACGCGGTCGAGGCGGGCGCGGCCTTCGCCCTGCTGGTGCCGCTGCTGGTGGTCTGACCCGGGAGCCGCCCGGCCGCGGACTCGAAGTCGAGCAGGCGGACCTTGCGGTCGAGCCCGCCGCCGTAGCCGGTCATGCCGCCCGACGCGCCGATCACGCGGTGGCACGGCACGATGATGCCGATCGGGTTCCTCCCGTTCGCCAGGCCCACGGCGCGCGAGGCGTTGGGCTTGCCCAGTTCCGCCGCGAGCCGCCCGTACGACCAGGTCTCCCCGTAGGGGATCCGTACCAACTGCCCCCACACGCTGCGCTGGAAGTCGGTGCCCTCCAGCCGCAGCGGCAGGTCGAAGGCGGTCAGCTCCCCGGCGAAGTACGCCGCCAACTGCCGCACCACTTCGGGGAAGGGCTCCTCGCCGGCGGCGACCCGTTCCCCGAAGGTCTCCTCGGCCGGGCGGTGGCGCTGCCCCGTCATGTACAGGCCGCTGAGGACGCCGTCGGTGGCGACGAGGGTGAGCGGACCGTAGGGGCTCTCGACGACGGTGTGCTGCTTGCCGGTAGTGCTGTTCACGGTGTGCTCCTCAAACGGGCAGGTGGTTGATGGCGTGGTCGTCGGTGGCCCACAGGTACTGGACGGCGTAGGCGCGCCACGGCCGCCAGCCGGCCGCCCGGGCGGTCAGCGCGGCGGGGGTGGACGGCAGTCCGAGCTCCCGCGCCGCCCGCCGGACGCCCAGGTCGGACGGCAGGAACGCGTCCGGGTCGCCCAGCGCCCGCATCGCGATGATCTCGGTGGTCCACGGGCCGAACCCGGGCAGCGCGGCGAGCTGCGCGCGCGCCGCATCCCAGTCGCTGTCGATGCCGAGCGGCAGCGAACCGTCGGCCAGCGCCGAGACCAGGGTGGTGAAGGTGGTGCGGCGGGCCCGGGGCATGGCCAGCGACTCCGGGTCCACCTCGGCGAGGGCCCGCGGGGACGGGAACAGGTGGGTGAGCCCGCCCAGCGGGTCCTGCACCGCCTCACCGTGCGCGGCCACCAGCCGGGCGGCGTGGGTGCGCGCCGCCGCGGTGGACACCTGCTGGCCGAGGACCGCCCGTACGGCGAACTCCGCCGCGTCGACCGTACGGGGGACCCGGCGCCCCGGGGCCTTGTCCACGAGCGGGGCCAGCAGCGGATCGGCGCGCAACTGCCCGTCGACGGCCTCGGGATCCGCGTCCAGGTCGAGCATCCAGCGGCAGCGGCTGATGGCGATGGTCAGGTCGCGCAGGTCGGTCAGGGCCAGCCGGCAGCCGATGTGGTCGGGCTGCGGGGTCAGCGCGACGACCCCGGTGCCGTACGGCAGGCGCAGGGTGCGGCGGTAGGCGCCGTCGCGCCACTCCTCGACGCCGGGGACGGCGGTCGCCGCCAGGTGACCGAAGAGGTTGTCGGGGTTGAGCGGGGCCCGGAACGGCAAGCGGAGGCTGATCGTGCCCGGGATCCGCGGCTGATGGCGGTCGGCCTTGCCGGCCCTCCGGCGCAGCTCGCTGGGGGAGAGGGCGAAGACCTCGCGGACGGTGTCGTTGAAGGTGCGGATGGAGGAGAAGCCGGCGGCGAAGGCGACGTCCCCCATCGGAAGTCCGGAGGTCTCGATGAGCAGCCGGGCGGTCTGGGCGCGCTGGGCGCGGGCGAGGGCCAGGGGGCCGGCCCCGAGCTCGGCGCTCAGCTGCCGCTCGACCTGCCGGGTGGAGTAGCCGAGCCGGGTGGCGAGTCCCGGCACTCCCTCCCGGTCCACCACGCCGTCCTGGATCAGGCGCATGGCGCGGGCGACGGCGTCCGCGCGGGCGTTCCACTCGGGGGAGCCGGGGCTGGTGTCCGGCCGGCAGCGCTTGCAGGCCCGGAACCCGGCCTGCTGACAGGCGGCGGCGCTGGGCAGGAAGGTCATGTTCGCGACCTTCGGCGGCACGGCGGGGCAGCTGGGCCGGCAGTAGATCCGGGTGGTCAGGACGGCGGTGAAGAACCAGCCGTCGAATCGGGCGTCCTTCGACTGCACGGCCCTTACGCAGCGCTCGGTGTCGGTGTGCATGACTCCAGGATCCGGGTCGGCCGCCCCCCGGGCTGGCGGATTTCCGACACCAAGCGTACGCCGACCGCCTCCGGCGCGGTTTCCGGGAAAGCCCGTTTCGTTTTCGGCGCGGGCTCGCGCAGGGCCGGCCCCGCCTCCGGCGCGGGCGGGCCCGGGGAAAGTCAGCCCCGCCGGCGTGTGAGGCGCGGGGCCCGGGCGGAACGCCAGAACCGGGCGGAGCCCGGCCCGCGGCAGCCGCCCGCGCCGCCCGGTCGTCCCCCCCTGGCCCGTACGCCCCGGCCCGCGCCGCCCGAGGTCAGGGCCCCGGCGGGACCGAGAGCCGGTGGGCGTCCCGGGCCAGCGTGAGGGCCACCAGGTCGCGGGGGCGGGACAGCGAGCGGGAGGTCAGGTGCTCGAGCCGCCGCAGCCGGTTGAACACCGTGTTGCGGTGGCAGTACAGCCGGGTCGCCGCCCGCCCGGCGGACCCCTCCGCGGCCAGCCACGCGTCGAGCGTCTCCAGCAGCACCGCGCGGTCCGCGGGGTCCAGCTCCAGCAGGGGTCCCAGGACCGCCTGCACCAGCTCACCCGCCAACTCGGGCTGCCGCACCACCAGGGCCGTCGGCAGCCGCTGGGACAGCCGCACCAGCGACCGCTCCTCCGCCGCGCAGGTGGCCAGCGCCGTCTCCGCCAGCCGCCGGGCCCGGCCGAGCTCCAGCAGCCCGTCCACCACCGGGCTGATCCCGCCGGGCCCCGGGCAGCGGTCGGCCAGCTCCGCCGCCAGGTCCTCCGTGGAGCACGACCCCAGGGCCACCACCGCCAGCTCCTGCTCCGCCCGCATCCGCCAGAACAGCCGCATCCCGCCCACCGCCGACACCCGGTGCACGGAGTCCCGCCGGTCCACGGGGAGTACGACCACCGCGTACCGCCCCTGTTCCGGCAGGTCCAGGCCCGCCGCGGCCCGCGCCGCCAGGCCCGGCGCCGCGTCCCCTTGCAGCAGCGCGTCGAGCAGGGCCTGAACGCGTTCGTCGCTGCGCCGTCGCATCTCCCGCTCGCCCGCCCGGTAGGCCTCCGCCGTGGTCGCCGCCTGCTGCTCGATCCCCGCCCACATCGCCCCGGCGGTCCGTGCCAGCACCGGCAGGGCGTCCGGGTCCTCCTCGGTGACGATGTCCAGCAGCTCGTCCCAGGTCAGCCGCCCGGCGCGGCGGTAGGCGTACAGCAGCAGGTCCAGCGGCAGCCCCTGTTCGGCCCGGCGCAGCCCCAGCTCCTCCGCGTAGGCCAGGTCCTTGCGCGCGTCCGAGCGGCGCGAGGCGAAGGCCTCGATGCCGTACCGCATGGCCTCGCTGATCTGCTGCCAGTGCTCGTCCCGCGGCACCGCGAGGTCGTACAGCGGCGAGTGCTGCGCCAGATCGCCGATCAGCCGCTCGGTCAGCTCCGGGACGCGTGCCAGCAGCACCTCGGCCGCCGTCAGCAGCACCGACCACTCCGCTTCCGTACGCGCCCTGCGTCCGCCCATGGCCGCTGAGGATGTCATCCGCGGCCCACCGGCGTAAGGGGCCCCGCACGCAGGTCTGTGCCGCAGCACAACGGGACCCCGCCCCCGGCTGGTCATCGGCAGCGATTCCGCCGCGGACCGTGGACGGGCGTACCGCCCCGGTGCTGGTCTGTGCGCCAGCACAACGCCCGCACAGGGCCTGGCAGGGGGAGGGGAAGTGGGCTCGCTCCAAGTGCGTGAGCTGTCCGTCGGCTACGGGCCGGTCCGGGCGCTGCGCGCCGTGTCGCTCGACGTACCGGAAGGCGCCGTGGTCGTGGTGCTCGGCGGGAACGGCGCGGGGAAGACGACGTTGCTGCGGGCGGTGTCCCGCACGCTCGCCTTCCACCGCGGCGCCGTCACCGGGGGCGGCGTGCGCTTCGACGGCGTGTCGCTGGACGGTCTCGCGCCGGCCCGGGCGGTGGCCGCCGGGGTGGTGCAAGTACCGGAGGGCCGGCAGGTGTTCGCCCGGATGAGCGTCGCGGACAACCTGCGGGCGGGCACCCTCGGGGCCCGGGCCGGATCCCGGGCCGACACCGCCCGCTCGCTGGCCCGCGTCCACGAGCTCTTCCCGGTCCTCGCCGCCCGCTCCCGGCAGCGGGCCGGCCTGCTCTCCGGCGGCGAGCAGCAGATGCTGGCCCTCGGCCGCGCGCTGATGGCCCGCCCCCGGCTGCTGCTCCTGGACGAGCCCTCGCTGGGTCTCGCGCCCAAGATGGCCGCGACGATCGCCGCGACCATCACCGAGATCAACGCGTCGGGCACCTCGGTGCTGCTGGTCGAGCAGAACGCGGCCCTGGCGCTGCGGCTGGCCTCCCACGCCTACGTCCTGGAGGTCGGCGAGGTCACCCTGTCCGGCCCGGCCGCCGACCTGGCCGCCTCGGACGAGGTCCGCCGCCGCTACCTCGGCATCACCGACGCCGACGCCCCGGCCGCACCCGCGGCCCCGACCCTGCGCCGGTGGTCCGCATGACGCCGCCGCCCGCGCTCACCGTCACCGACGTCACCGTCCGCTTCGCCGGCCTCACGGCCCTCGACTCCGTCTCCTTCACCGTCGAGCCCGGCAGTCTGCACGCCGTCATCGGACCCAACGGCGCCGGCAAGTCCACCTGCTTCAACGTGCTCTCCGGGGTCTACCGCGCCTCGGCCGGCAGCGTCCGGTTCGGGGACGCCGAGCTGACCGGCCTGCCGGCGCACGCCGTCGCCGCGCTCGGCATCGCCCGCACCTTCCAGAACCTGGCCCTGCCGCCGCACACCACGGTCGCCGACAGCCTGCTGCTCGGGCGCCACCGGCTGATGCGCTCCGGCTTCCTCGCGGCCGGGCTCCGGCTGCCGGCCGCCGTCCGCGAGGACCGCCGGCACCGCGAACGGGTCCGCGAGATCGCCTCGTTCGTCGGCCTGGAGGGCGACCTGGCCGCGCCCGCGGGCTCCTTGCCCTACGGGAAGCAGAAACTCGTCGAACTGGCCCGGGCCCTGTGCATGGAGCCCCGGCTGCTCCTCCTCGACGAACCCGTCGCCGGCATGACCGCCGACGAACGCCGGCGCACCGCCGCCGTCATCGCCAGTGTGCGAAGCGGCCTCGGCATATCGATCGTGCTCGTCGAACACGACATGGGGGTGGTGATGCGGCTCGCGGACGCGGTGACCGTACTCGACTTCGGACGACGGATCGGCGGCGGGACGCCCGCCCAGGTGCAGAACGACCCGGCGGTCGTGCGCGCCTATCTCGGCGAGGAGGACCCGGCCGCGTGACCACGTTCCTCGAACTGCTGCTCGGCGGCCTGTCCATGGGCTCCGTGTACGCCTTGATCGCCCTCGGCTTCGTGGTGATCTTCAAAGCCACCGAAGTCGTCAACTTCGCCCACGCCTCACTCCTCCTGGCCGGCGGCTGGGTCACCGCGGTCCTCCACGACGACATCGGGTTCTGGCCCGCGCTGGCCGCCGGCGTCGCCGCCGCGGCAGCGGTCGGCGCCGGGGTGGAGTTCCTCGTCATGCGCCGCTACCGCGGCCAGGACCAGAGCGTCCTTGCCATCGTCACCATCGGCGTGGACATCCTCATCACCACCGACCTGACCCGCCGCATCGGTACGGACGTCCTCGCCCTCGGCGACCCGTGGGGCGACGCCGTGGTCCGGCTCGGACCGGTCACCCTCCCGCAGACCCGGATCGCGGCCTTCGTCTCGGCCGCCCTGCTCATCGGTGCGTTCCTGCTGCTCTTCCGGTACACCGCCTGGGGCGTGGCCATGCGGGCGGCCGCCGAGAAGCCGGAGACCGCCGCGCTGATGGGCGTCCGGCTGGGCCGGGTCTCCCTGGCCGCCTGGGCGGTCGCGGGGGCCCTGGCCGCCGTCGCCGCGCTGTTCCTCACCGTCTTCCCCACCCCCGGCCTGGAACGGGCGACCTCGCTGGCCGCCCTCAAGGCCTTCCCGGCGGCCATCCTCGGCGGCCTCGACTCCACCACCGGCGCCCTCGCGGGCGGCCTGATCGTCGGCGTCACCGAGGCCATGGCCACCGGGTACCAGGGCCAGCTCGCCCCCCTCGGCCGCGGCATCGGCGACCTCGCCCCCTACCTGGTCATGATCGTGGTCCTGCTGCTGCGCCCGGCGGGCCTGTTCGGCACGAAGGAGCCCGCCCGTGTCTGACACGCCGAGCACCGCGAGCACCGCGAGCGTCCCGGGCGCCGTACGGGCGAGCGCGAAGCGCGCAGTTCCGCACCGCCTGCTCCTGGGCACCGCGGGGGCCGCTCTCCTCCTCGCGCTGCCCTTCTACCTGGATCGGTTCTGGCTCCAGGCCGGACTGTTCGCCATCGCCGCCGGCATCGGCGCCATCGGCCTCAACCTGCTCACCGGCGCCACCGGGCAGCTGTCCATGGGACACGCCTTCTTCCTCGCAGTCGGCGCGTACGGCTACTGCGCGCTGGCCGGGGACGGCGGACGCTCCGGCGGCCACGAGCTCGTCGGCCTCGGGCTGCCCACGTGGCTGGCGGCCGTCCTCGCCGTGGCCCTCGCCGGCGCCGCGGGCGGGCTCTTCAGCCCCATCGCCGGCCGGCTGCGCGGCGCCTACCTCGGCATCGCCACCCTCGCGCTGATCTTCATCGGCCAGCACGTCCTGTTCAACGCCACCCCCCTCACCGGCGGCTTCAACGGCCGCGCCGTCGAACCGCTCTCCCTCCTCGGGGTCACCTTCGACGACACCGAGACGGTGATCGCCGCCGTCCCCTTCCAGTCCGCCGAGAAGCTCTGGTACGTGGCCCTGGCCGCCCTCCTGGTCTGCGCCCTCTTCGCCCGCGGCGTCCTGCGCGGTCGCCCGGGCCGCGCCATGAACGCCATCCGCGACCACACCATCGCCGCCGGCGTCATGGGCGTCCCGGTGGCCCGCTACCGCGCCGCCGTCTTCGTCCTGTCCTCCATGTACGCGGGCCTGGCGGGCGTCCTGCTCGCCCTGGTCTTCCAGCGCACCGTGCCCGACTACTTCGGCATGGTGCTGTCCCTCGAATACCTCGCCATCATCGTGATCGGCGGGCTCGGCTCGGTCGCGGGCGCCGTCATCGGCGCCGCCTTCGTCTCCCTGCTGCCCCAGCTGCTCACCCGCTACAGCGACGCCCTCCCGCTCGTCGCCGCCCCCGGCGCCGGCGGTGTCTCCCCGGGAGAGGCGTCGCGCTACCTGTACGGCGCGGCCGTCGTCGCCGTCGTCCTGTTCCTCCCGGGCGGTCTCGCCCGGATCCGACCTCCCAAGGAGCCAGCGTGACCAGACCCGGCACGGACAAGCGAGCGCGACTCGGTACGGCGGCCCTCGCGGCCGCGCTCCTGCTGACCGGCGCCGCCGGATGCAGCGGCAAGGCGGGCGGCGGCAGCGAGGACAAGCAGGGCGAGGGCGGGGTCAGGACCGGCAAGGGCGTCAGCGCCACCACCATCCGGCTCGGCGCCCTCACCGACATGACCGGCGTCTACGCCTCGCTCGGCAAGAGCGTCACCCAGGCCCAGCAGCTGTGGGTCAAGCAGACCAACGCGGCGGGCGGCATCTGCGGCCGGCAGCTGGAGCTGACGGTCCGCGACCACGGCTACGACCCGCAGAAGGCCCTTGCGGGCTACACCGAGCTGCAGCCCGAGGTGCTCGGCTTCGCCCAGTTCATCGGCTCCCCCTTCGTGGCCGCCGCCAAGGACCGCATCGACGGGCAGGACAAGGGCCTGGTCATCCCCCAGGCATGGTCCGCCTCGCTGCTGGGCAGCCCCGTCATCCGCACGATCGGGGCCACCTACGACATCGAGACCGTCAACGCCGTCGGCTACCTCCTGGAGCACAAGCGCATCGCCTCCGGCGACAGCATCGGGCACGTGTACTTCGAGGGGGACTACGGCGAGAACGCGCTGGCCGGGGCCAAGCACGCGGCGAAGGAGGCCGGGCTGACCGTGGTGGAGCAGAAGATCAAACCCACCGACAACGACATGTCCGCCCAGGTGGCGGCCCTCAAGCAGGCGGGCGTCAAGGCGGTGGTGGTCAGCGCCGGACCCCGGCAGGCGGCTTCCCTGGTCGGGGTGGCGGCGGCGGGCGGCTGGAACGTGCCCGTGGTCGGCAACAACTCGGCCTTCTCCCCCCAGCTGCTGGCCACCCCGGCGGGATCGGCCCTGCAGAAGGACTACTACGTCGCGGCGTCCAGTCTCCCCATCGGCTCCTCCGAAGCGGGTCCGGCGGCCCTGGCCTCGGCCTACAAGGCGGCGTATCCGGATGCGGGGCTCGACAACGGGGTGGTGGCCGGCTACACGGCCGCGGCGGTCTACGGCGAGGCCCTGAAGAAGGCCTGCGCCGACAAGGACCTCACCCGGGAGGGCGTCGGCAAGGCGCTGCTGACCCTGAAGGCGTACGACAGCGGCTTCGGCGTCACCCACGACTTCTCCGACCCGGCGGCCCCCTCGACCCGGCACAGCGTGATCATGAAACCGGACGCGCAGGTCCCGGGCGGCCTGAAGGTGGTCAAGGAAGCCGCCGTGGCCGACGCGGCCCGCAACTACACCCCGACGGGCTGAGGCTTCAGCCTCGCCGGCGTTTGGGGCGCGGGGTCCGGGGCTCCGCCCCGGAAGCCCGGGCGCCGGCCCGGGGCCGCTTGCGCCGCGGCGCCGCACACGAACGAGAGGGCCCCCGGATGCCAGTGGCATCCGGGGGCCCTCTCACACGTCGGGCTCAGCGCAGCGTCGTGGCGCGGGCCTCGCGGCGGTTGTGCCGGAAGGTGTTCGCCCGGCGGGTCGTCGCGAACAGCGGGATCGTCGCCGCCATCGCGATCTGCAGGGCGCAGCCGGTCTGGAGCAGCAGCTGACCGCCCGGGGCGTCGAACGCCCAGGCCGCGAGCAGCCCCATCGCGCCGATGATCCAGCAGAGCATCGCCACCGCGAGCACGCCCCGCGGCTTGGGGTACTCCACCCGGCTCACCATCAGCCAGGCCACGCCGATGATGGCGAGCAGCGTCGGGACGAAGGGCAGCTCCAGCAGGACGATCGAGACGACCGTCAGCGCGCCGAAGGGGCTCGGCATGCCCTGGAACATGCCGTCCTTCATCGTCACGCAGCTGAAGCGCGCGAGTCTGAGCACCACGGCCAGCAGCACCACGATCGCGGCCAGCGCCGACATCTTCTGCACCGCGTCGTCGGCGACCATGCCGTAGACGAGCACGAAGTACGCGGGAGCCAGGCCGAAGCTGATCAGGTCCGACAGGTTGTCCAGTTCGGCGCCCATCGGCGAGCTGCGCAGCTTGCGGGCCACGATGCCGTCGAAGAGGTCGAAGACCGCGGCGAGCAGCATCAGTATCACCGCCGTCGCCGCGCTGTTGCGGGCCATGCCCGACTCGCCGCTGCCGGTGAGGTGCGGGATGAGGATGCCGGTGGTGGTGAAGTACACCGCCATGAATCCGCACGTCGCGTTGCCGAGGGTCAGGGTGTCCGCTATCGACAGCCGCAGCGAGAGCGGCATGTCGTCCTCGGCGGACCCCTCCTCGGCGGGCTCGGGCACCCAGCCGGCTGCCGGAGTCTCAGGGTCAGTCACGGTCAATTCGTGTCACCCCCGCGGTGGTGGCCTGCCCGACCTCGACCGCGACCTCGACGCCCTCGGGGAGGTAGATGTCGACGCGGGAGCCGAAGCGGATCAGACCGATGCGTTCACCCTGCTCGACCTTGGTGCCGGCGGGCAGGTAGGGAACGATGCGCCGGGCTACCGCGCCGGCGATCTGCACCATCTCGATGTCACCGAGCTCGGTGTCGAAGTGCCAGACAACGCGCTCGTTGTTCTCGCTCTCCTTGTTGAACGCCGGGACGAATCCGCCGGGGATGTGCTCCACGGACGTCACCGTGCCCGCGAGGGGCGCGCGGTTGACGTGGACGTTCAGCGGGCTCATGAAGATCGCGACCCGGGTCCGCCCGTCCTTCCACGGCATGATGCTCTGCACCACACCGTCGGCGGGCGAGATGACACGGCCCTGGGCGATCTCGCGCTCCGGGTCGCGGAAGAACCACAGCATGCCCGCCGCGAGCGCGGTGGTGGGCACGGCCGCCGCGGCCCAGCGCCCGGACTTGCGAGCCCGGGTCAGGCTGAGCGCCGCGGTGGCGAGGGTCGGCAGAAGCCACGGCGATGCTCCGCGCGCGAGGCGTACGCCAAGGAGGCTGTCGCGAGGTGCAGAGGTTTGGCTGTGGGGCATGGATGACCTTCGTAGCGGGTGATTGCCGCGCCGCAAACGGGGGGACGGGACGGCGGCTTTACTGGAATGCTATCGGTTGCGCGCAACAACTGGGCAAGCCAGAAGCCGAGTCGATGTCCGTCAGCCAGTGACAGCTAGTGACTCTTCTGCGGCGAATCGCTGGACGATCCGCCGCAAAAGGTACTTTCAGCCCTGCAGTCGGTACTCCTCGAGCAGGCGTCGCCCGATGATCATTTTCTGGATCTCGGCGGTACCTTCACCGATGAGCAGCATCGGGGCCTCGCGGTAGAGGCGCTCGATCTCGTACTCCTTGGAGAACCCGTAACCGCCGTGGATGCGGAACGCGTCCTCCACCACCTCTTTGCAGTACTCGGAGGCGAGGTACTTCGCCATCCCTGCTTCGAGGTCGTTTCGTTCCCCGGAGTCCTTTTTGCGTGCTGCATTCACCATCATCGCATGGGCGGCTTCGACCTTGGTAGCCATTTCGGCCAGCTTGAACTGGATGGCCTGGTGCTCCGCGATCGCCTTGCCGAAAGTGTGACGTTGCTGGGCATACGAGACACCCAGTTCGAAGGCACGCTGAGCGACGCCGCAGCCACGCGCCGCCACGTTGACGCGGCCGACCTCGACCCCGTCCATCATTTGGTAAAACCCTCGGCCTGTCTGTCCGCCAAGCACCCGATTGGCCGGAATGCGCAGTCCGTCCATGATGAGCTCGGTCGTGTCGACGCCCTTGTAGCCCATCTTGTCGATCTTGCCGGGGATGGTCAGGCCCGGACGGACCTCACCGAAGCCCGGCTCCTTCTCCACGAGGAAGGTCGTCATCGACTTGTGGGGCGCGGTGCCCTCGGGGTGTCCTTCGTCACTTCGCACGAGGACCGCGACCAGCGTCGAGGTGCCACCGTTCGTGAGCCACATCTTCTGGCCGTTCAGGACGTACTCGTCGCCGTCCTTCACCGCCTTGGACGTGATGGCCGACACGTCGGAGCCCAGCGCCGGCTCGGACATCGAGAACGCGCCGCGCACCTCGCCCAGCGCCATGCGCGGCAGGAAGTGGTCCTTCTGCTCCTGCGTGCCGTGCTGCTTGAGCATGTACGCCACGATGAAGTGCGTGTTGATGATGCCCGAGACGGACATCCATCCGCGCGCTATCTCCTCGACGCACAGCGCGTAGGTGAGCAGCGACTCACCCAGGCCGCCGTACTCCTCCGGGATCATCAGGCCGAAGAGGCCGAGCTCCTTCAGGCCGTCGACGATCTGCTGCGGGTACTCGTCGCGGTGCTCGAGCTCCGTCGCGACCGGGATGATCTCCTTGTCGACGAAGTCCCGGACGGTCTTCAGGATCTCCCGCTGGACGTCGTTGAGCCCGGCGGTCTGGGCGAGTCGGGCCATGGCTACTTCCCCTGTTCCTTCAGCTGCGGGCGGCCGGGCTGCTCGCCGCCGCGCTCCTTGATGTACGTCTCGGTCGGGACCATCACCTTGCGCCGGAAGACGCAGACCAGGGTGCCGTCCTGCTTGTAGCCCTTGGTCTCGACGTGGACGATGCCCCGGTCGTTCTTCGACTTCGACGGGGTCTTGCCGAGGACGGTGGTCTCGCCGTAGATCGTGTCGCCGTGGAAGGTCGGCGCCACGTGCCGCAGCGACTCGATCTCCAGGTTGGCGATGGCCTTCCCCGAGACGTCCGGCACCGACATGCCGAGCAGCAGCGAGTAGATGTAGTTGCCCACCACCACGTTCTTGCCGAAGTCGGTCGTGTTCTCCGCGTAATTGCTGTCCATGTGGAGCGGGTGGTGGTTCATGGTCAGCAGACAGAAGAGGTGGTCGTCGTACTCCGTGACCGTCTTCCCGGGCCAGTGCTTGTAGACCGCCCCGACCTCGAACTCCTCGTACGTACGTCCGAACTGCATCGGGATCAGGCCTCCGGGATCTCGAACTTGCTGGTGCGCTGCATGCCCGCGGCGCGCCCCTTGCCGGCGATGACGAGGGCCATCTTGCGGCTCGCCTCGTCGATCATCTCGTCGCCGAGCATCGCGGAGCCCTTCTTGCCGCCGGCCTCCGAGGTGCACCAGTCGTACGCGTCGAGGATCAGCTCGGCGTGGTCGTAGTCCTCCTGGGAGGGGGAGAAGACCTCGTTGGCCGCGTCGACCTGGCCGGGGTGCAGCACCCACTTGCCGTCGAAGCCCAGCGCCGCCGCCCGGCCGGCCACCTCGCGGTAGGCGTCCACGTCGCGGATCTGGAGGAAGGGGCCGTCGATGGCCTGGAGGTCGTGCGTCCGGGCCGCCATCAGGATCCGCATCAGGATGTAGTGGTAGGCGTCCGCGCCGTAGCCGGGCGGCTGCATGCCGACGACCAGGGTCTTCATGTTGATGGAGGCCATGAAGTCGGCCGGGCCGAAGATGATCGTCTCGAGTCGGGGGGAGGCGGCGGCGATGTCGTCGACGTTCACCAGGCCCTTGGCGTTCTCGATCTGCGCCTCGATGCCGATCTTGCCGACCTCGAAGCCCATGGTCTTCTCGATCTGCGTCAGCAGCAGGTCGAGCGCCACCACCTGCTGGGCGTCCTGGACCTTCGGCAGCATGATGCAGTCGAGGTTCTGGCCGGCGCCCTCGACCACCGTGACGACGTCGCGGTAGGTCCAGTGGGTGGTCCAGTCGTTGACGCGCACGACCCGGGTCTTGCCCGTCCAGTCACCGTTGTTCAGCGCGTCCACGATGGTGTGGCGGGCGCCCTCCTTGGCGAGCGGCGCGCAGGCGTCCTCCAGGTCCAGGAAGACCTGGTCGGCCGGCAGGCCCTGGGCCTTCTCCAGGAAGCGCGGGTTCGAACCCGGCACCGCGAGGCAGGAGCGACGCGGCCGGAGACGGTTCACAGGGTGGGCGGGCGTGGTCATGCGGGGACCTCCGTGCTGGCAAGGATCTCTAGAGGGGCGAGTTTGTTGGCTTTGCGGATCTCGTCGACGATACGTCCGATGATCTCCGTGATGCCGAAGTCCTTCGGCGTGAACACGGCGGCCACGCCGGCCGCCTTGAGCGTCACGGCATCCGCGTTCGGAATGATGCCTCCGACGATGACGGGGATGTCGCCCGCCCCCGCCGTGCGCAGCCGCTCCAGGACGTCCGGGACCAGCGCGCTGTGGGAACCGGACAGGATGGACAGTCCCACGCAGTGCACGTCCTCGGCCAGCGCCGCGGAGGAGATCTCCTCGGGCGTCAGCCGGATGCCCTGGTAGACCACCTCGAACCCGGCGTCGCGGGCCCGCACGGCGATCTGCTCGGCGCCGTTGGAGTGCCCGTCCAGGCCCGGCTTGCCGACCAGCAGGCGCAGCCGGCCCGTGCCGAGCTCCTCGGCGGTGCGGGCCACCTTCTCGCGGACCTCGTGCATCGGCGTGCCGGGCTCCGCGGTGACCGCCACCGGGGCCGAGGAGACCCCGGTCGGGGCGCGGAACTCGCCGAACACCTCGCGCAGGGCGCTCGCCCACTCGCCGGTGGTGACACCCGCCCTGGCGCACTCCAGGGTGGCCTCCATCAGGTTCTCCGTGCCCGCAGCCGCCTCCTTGAGCCGGTCCAGGGCCTGCCGGGTGGTGGGGAAGACGAACGGGTCGCCGTTGCCCTGCCGCTCGGAGGACTCCTCCCGCTCGGCGCGCCAGCGGACGATGCGCTCGACGGTGAGCGCCTCCACGGCCCCGTCCACGGTCATGATGGCGCCGTCCAGGTCGGCGGTGAGCGGGTTCTCCTCGGTCTGCTGGAAGCAGTTGACACCGACGATCTTGTCCTCGCCGGCCTCGATCCGCGCCCGCCGCTCGGCGTGCGAGGAGACCAGCTGCGACTTCAGGTACCCGGACTCGACGGCGGCCATCGCGCCGCCCATCTCCTGGATCCGCTCGATCTCGGCCATGCAGTCGGCGACCAGGGAGTCGACTTTGGCCTCGATGACGCGGGATCCCTCGAAGATGTCCTCGTACTCCAGCAGGTCGCTCTCGTGGGCGAGGACCTGCTGGATGCGCAGCGACCACTGCTGGTCCCAGGGCCGGGGCAGGCCCAGCGCCTCGTTCCAGGCGGGCAGCTGCACCGCGCGGGCGCGGGCGTCCTTGGAGAGGGTGACGGCCAGCATCTCCAGCACGATGCGCTGGACGTTGTTCTCCGGCTGCGCCTCGGTCAGCCCCAGTGAGTTGACCTGCACCCCGTAGCGGAAGCGGCGCTGCTTCTCGTCCTCGATGCCGTAGCGCTCACGGGTGATCTGGTCCCAGATCCGGCCGAAGGCGCGCATCTTGCACATCTCCTCGATGAAGCGGACGCCCGCGTTCACGAAGAAGGAGATACGGGCGACCACCTCGCCGAAGCGCTCCTCGGGCACCTGGCCCGAATCGCGGACGGAGTCCAGGACCGCGATCGCGGTGGACATCGCGTAGGAGATCTCCTGGACCGGGGTGGCCCCCGCCTCCTGCAGGTGGTAGCTGCAGATGTTGATCGGGTTCCACTTCGGGATGTGGTTGACCGTGTACGCGATCATGTCCGTCGTCAGGCGGAGCGAGGGTCCCGGCGGGAAGACGTGCGTCCCGCGCGAGAGGTACTCCTTGACGATGTCGTTCTGGGTGGTGCCCTGGAGCTTGGAGACGTCGGCCCCCTGCTCCTCGGCGGCCACCTGGTAGAGCGCCAGCAGCCACATGGCGGTGGCGTTGATCGTCATCGAGGTGTTCATCTGCTCCAGGGGGATGTCCTGGAACAGCCGCCGCATGTCGCCCAGATGGGAGACGGGGACCCCGACCCGGCCCACCTCGCCGCGGGCGAGGACGTGGTCCGGGTCGTAGCCCGTCTGCGTCGGCAGGTCGAAGGCGACCGACAGGCCGGTCTGGCCCTTGGCGAGGTTGCGGCGGTACAGCTCGTTGGACGCCTCGGCCGTGGAGTGGCCGGCATACGTCCGCATGAGCCACGGCCTGTCCTTCTGGCGCTCTGTCATCTCAGGCGATCCTCTGCGGACTTCAGATGTTGCGGAACCGGTTGATGGCGTCGATGTGCTGGGCGCGCAGTTCGTGGTCGCGGATGCCGAGGCCCTCCTCGGGGGCGAGGGCCAGGACGCCGACCTTGCCCTGGTGCAGGTTGCGGTGGACGTCGTAGGCGGCCTGGCCGGTCTCCTCCAGGGAGTAGACCTTCGACAGGGTGGGGTGGATCTTGCCCTTGGCGATGAGGCGGTTGGCCTCCCACGCCTCGCGGTAGTTCGCGAAGTGCGAGCCGATGATCCGCTTCAGCGACATCCACAGGTAGCGGTTGTCGTACTCGTGCATGTAGCCGGAGGTCGAGGCGCAGGTGGTGATGGTGCCGCCCTTGCGGGTGACGTAGACGCTGGCGCCGAAGGTCTCGCGGCCGGGGTGCTCGAAGACGATGTCGATGTCCTCGCCGCCGGTCAGCTCGCGGATGCGCTTGCCGAAGCGCTTCCACTCCTTCGGGTCCTGGGTGTGCTCGTCCTTCCAGAACCGGTAGCCCTCGGCGTTGCGGTCGATGACGGCGCTCGCGCCCATGGCCCGGCAGATGTCGGCCTTCTCGGGGGAGGAGACGACACAGATCGGGTTGGCGCCGCCGGCCAGCGCGAACTGGGTGGCGTAGGAGCCGAGGCCGCCGCTGGCGCCCCAGATCAGGACGTTGTCGCCCTGCTTCATGCCGGCGCCGTTGCGGGAGACCAGCTGGCGGTAGGCGGTGGAGTTGACCAGGCCCGGGGAGGCGGCCTCCTCCCAGCTGAGGTGGGCGGGCTTGGGCATCAGCTGGTTGGACTTGACCAGGGCGATCTCGGCCAGGCCGCCGAAGTTCGTCTCGAAGCCCCAGATGCGCTGCTCGGGGTCGAGCATCGTGTCGTTGTGGCCGTCGGAGGACTCCAGCTCGACCGAGAGGCAGTGCGCGACGACCTCGTCGCCCGGGTTCCAGGCGTTGACGCCCGGGCCGGTGCGCAGCACGACGCCCGCGAGGTCGGATCCGATGACGTGGTAGGGGAGGTCGTGCCGCTTGGTCAGCTCCGACAGGCGCCCGTAGCGCTCCAGGAAGCTGAAGGTGGACACCGGCTCGAAGATCGAGGTCCACACCGAGTTGTAGTTGACCGAGGAGGCCATGACGGCCACCAGGGCCTCGCCCGGGCCCAGTTCCGGCACCGGGACCTGGTCCAGGTGCAGGGACTTGCGCGGGTCCTTCTCGCGGGTGGTGAGCCCGGAGAACATCTCCGCCTCGTCCTTGTGCACGGTGACCGCGCGGTAGGAGTCGGGGAGCGGCAGGGCTGCGAAGTCGGCGGGCGTGGCGGCCTGCGACTGGATCGCGTCCAGGATGTCCTTCACGGTAGAGCCTCCGGCTAGCGCTGATGAGGGTGCGCTGAGGTAATCGGGGTGCGTGGTGCGGGAGCGGGTGTGCCGTCGGTCCGGCTGGTGCTGTGCTGCGGGCGACGCCTGTGGTGGGGCGTGCGGGGCCTGGTGACGCAGGCATCCGGGGCGCGTTCCGTGCCGAGTGGGCGTGGGCCGCGGGGACATCCGGACACATTCAACGTATGGCACGCCGTGTCACCCGGCAAGGCACCGCGTGCCAAAACTTTCTCTCATCTGCGGATTGACCTGCACCGATGAGCGATGATCGATCAGAGTTACCCGCGAGTAGGGGCAAGCCGGACAAACACCGAGGGCCGCCCCAAGCGGGGGCGGCCCTGTGTGACGAGGATCGCTCGTGGTGTTCTGCGGTGCTAGGCGGTGCGCAGCGCCTCTTCGATCGTCCGCATGACCTCGTCCAGCGGGGCGTCGGTCCGGGCCACCGCCACCAGCACCTCGCCCTGGGTGCGCACCGCGGCCGGCGCGGGCGGCGCACTGGCCAGGGTGCGGCCGGCGCCGATCCCGGTGCCGAAGGTCTTGCGCACGATCGCGAAGGCGTGGTCCAGCTGCGTCTCCACGTCCCCCTGACCCCCCGCGCGCAGCCAGCGCCGCAGGACGTGGTTGTGGGCCGTCACCACCGCCGAGGCGGCCACCTCGGCCAGCAGCGGGTCGTCGTTGCCGTCGTGGTGGTCCTGCTCGTCGAAGTGGGCGAGCAGGTAGCGCGTGAACAGCCGCTCGTAGCGGGCCACCGAGGCGATCTCCCGCTCCCGCAGCGCCGGCACCTCGCGCGTCAGCCGGTAGCGCTCCACCGACACCGCGGGCGAGGCGGCGTACATCTTCATGACCTCCTTGATCCCGCGGCACACCGTGTCGAGCGGGTGCTCGTGCGCCGGGGCCGCGTCGAGGACGGCCTCGGCGCGGGTCAGGGTGTCGTCGTGGTCCGGGAAGATCGCCTCCTCCTTGGACCGGAAGTGCCGGAAGAAGGTCCGGCGCGCCACTCCCGCGGTCGCGGCGATCTCGTCGACCGTCGTCGCCTCGTACCCCTTGGTCGCGAACAGCTCCATCGCGGCCGTGGCGAGCTCGCGGCGCATCTTGAGCCGCTGGGCGGCCGCCTTCGTGCCCGCGGAGCTCTCCTGCGGGTCGGAGGCCGCGGCGGCGCGGGACGAGGTCTTGGCGGGCTGGGACATAGAGCGAACGTACTTCATCCGCACGCCGGAGCGCGCCCGAGGGGGGTGGGAGGGAGGTGGATGCGGGGGAGGGCCGGCACTGGGCACACAGTGCTCGTCGGGAGGGTTCGCCCACCGTGAGGGTCCGGGGGGCCCGAGGAGCCCTCCCCACGCATCCGGCTCGTGGCCCGGCCGGGGGTTACCGGCGGGCGTACTCACGGAATCCGCGGCCGGTCTTCCGGCCCAGGCAGCCCGCCGCCACCAGGTGCTCGAGCAGCGGGGACGGGGCCAGGCCCGGGTCGCGGAACTCCTTGTGGAGGACCTTCTCGATGGCCAGCGACACGTCGAGGCCGACCACGTCGAGGAGCTCGAAGGGCCCCATCGGGTACCCGCCGCCCAGCTTCATCGCCGCGTCGATCTGGTCGAGGCTCGCATAGTGCTGCTCGACCATCTTGACCGCGTTGTTGAGGTACGGGAACAGCAGGGCGTTCACGATGAACCCGGCCCGGTCCCCGCAGTCCACCGGGTGCTTGCGCACCTTGAGGCAGATCTCGCGGACCGTCGCGTGCACATCGTCGGCCGTCAGGACCGTGCGGACCACCTCGACCAGCTTCATCGCCGGAGCCGGGTTGAAGAAGTGCATGCCGATGACGTCCTGCGGCCGGGAGGTCACCCGGGCCACCGCGATCACCGGCAGCGAGGAGGTCGTCGTCGCCAGCACGGCGCCCGGCTTGCAGACCTTGTCCAGGGCCGCGAACAGCTCCTGCTTGACCCCGAGGTCCTCGGCCACGGCCTCCACGGCCAGATCCACCCCGGCGAAGGCGTCCAGCGATCCGGCCGGGGTGATCCGGGCCAGGGTCTGCGCGGCGGCCTCCTGCGTCAGCCTGCCCTTGGACACCGCACGGCCCAAGGACGTGCCGATCGCGGCCTTGGCCGCGTCCGCCTTCTCCTGGCTGCGGGCGGCCAGCACCACGTCGAACCCGGACTGCGCGAAGACCTGCGCGATCCCGCTCGCCATCGTGCCCGAGCCGGCCACGCCGACCGAGGTGACCGGCCGGCCCGCGCCGGGCCCGGACTCCTCCGGCGGGGTCTGCTGGTCGCGGACCACCACGGAGCTGCCCGGAGCCTCGTACGTGTAGAAGCCCCGCCCGGCCTTCCGCCCGGTCAGGCCGGCCTCCGCGAGGTGGCCGAGGATCGGGGCCGGAGCGTGCAGGCGGTCGCCGGAGGAGGCGTACATGGCCTCCAGGACGGTGCGCGCGGTGTCCACGCCGACCAGGTCGAGCAGGGCGAGCGGGCCCATGGGCAGGCCGCAGCCGAGCCGCATCGCCGCGTCGATGTCCTCGCGGGAGGCGTACTTGGCCTCGAACATGGCCGCCGCCTGGTTGAGGTAGCCGAAGAGCAGGCCGTCGGCGACGAAGCCGGGGCGGTCGCCGATTGCGACCGGCTCCTTGCCGAGCTCGCGGGCCAGCGCGGTGACCGCCTCGACGGCCGGCGGGGCCGTCAGCACGCTGGAGACGACCTCGACCAGCTTCATCGCCGGGGCCGGGTTGAAGAAGTGCAGGCCCAGCACCCGCTCGGGGTGCCGGGACTCGGCGGCGAGGCGGGTCACCGACAGCGCGTTGGTGCCGGTGGCGAGGATCGTGCCGGGCCGGACCACCGCGTCCAGCTCGCGGAACACCTGCTGCTTGAGCTCGTAGGACTCCGGCACGACCTCGATGACGAGATCGGCCTCGGCGGCGGCGCTCAGCTCGGTGAAGGTGCGGAAGCGGGCGAGGACGTCCGCCCGCTCCTGCTCGGTCAGGCGCTCCCGGGTGACGGAGCGGGCAGTGGCCACCGCGAGGGCGGCCGCGGCCCGCCCCGCGGCGGCCTCGCTGACGTCGATGCCGATGACCTCGCGGCCGGCCCGGGCGAGGACCTCGGCGATGCCGGTGCCCATGGTGCCGAGACCGACGACGGCGATGGTCTGGAGGGTGGGGTGACTGGACTGACGGTCCATCGAGGGACTCCAGTGGAAGAGGGTGACGACTGAAGGGGGGCGCGCGCCGCACAGCGCGCGCGGCTGCCGTGTCCCAGCGCGCGGGGGGCCGCGGGGAGAACGGTGGGCAAGGGCGTGGGGAGAGCCCGGACGGGCGCCCGGCGGACCGGGAAGCCCGGGAGCGGAGACCCGCGGAGCGGGAGCCCCGACACGGGCACCCCGGCGAGCGGGAGCCCCGAGGGCGGGAGCGGCGGCGCCCTGTCCCGGGGCCACGCCGTGTTGTCGTGCTGAACCGACCGGCACGGGCGGCTGCGTCACCAGGCCGCCTCGTACGTGTGGATCGACAGTAACCCGTTGGTAACTCGCGCGCCAGAGCGCGGAGATGTGACCTGTACCGCCCAAATGTACCGATCATCGATCATCGATCATCAATCGCGGCGAACAGGCCCTGGCGGCCGCCGCGGGCCCCTAGGGTGACGGGGTGAACGACGTGCTGGATCGCCTGCGGGCGGAAGCCGCCGGTTCCCCCGGCGATGCGCGCTACGAGACCCTGTGCGCCGCCGGGCCGGACGAACTGGCGGCTTCCCTGACCTCGGCCGGGCTGCCCCTGTGGGCGCGCGAACTGGCCGCGTACCGGCTGGGGCTGGCGGGGGACCGCCGCGCCTTCGAGAGCCTCGTCCTGCTGCTCAACCACCGGGACCCGCCGCGCTGCGCGGCGGCCGCCGAGGCGCTGGCCGTGCTCGGCGACCCGCGCACGGCGAGGGCCGCGGCCGCCCTCGCCACCAACGGCCTGCGCACGGCCTACGCGCTGCAGCCCGTCCGGCTGCTCACCGCCCTGCGCGCCCCGGAGTCCGCCCCGGCCCTGATCACGACCCTGTCCCGGCTGCTCTCCCCGCACGACCCGTACTGGCGGGTCGCGCTGGCGTGCGTGGAGGGCCTCGGCGCCCTCGGCGACGCCCGCGCCCGCGAGGTGCTCACCCGAGCCCAGGCCCACCCCCGCCTCGCCGTGGCGGCCACGCAGGCCCTGCGGGCGCTCGGCTGACCCGACCCGGCCGGCGTCGCCCCGACCGGCGGGCCGGTCCTCAGCCCCGGAAGCCCAGCAGCCCGTGCAGGGCCGCGCCGCCCGCCGAGGGCGGGACCGCACGGGTCGCCGTGGTTGGCTTCGGTTCCGCCGGGGCGGGACAGGTGGCGTCCGCGGCGCGGCCCGTCGTCAGATAGGCCGCGACCTTCTCGTCCAGGCACGTGTTGCCGCTCAGCGAGATGCCGTGGTTGCCGCCGCCCTCCTCGACGACCAGGGCCGCGCCCTTGAGCTTGTCCCGCATGCTCAGCGCCCCGCGGAACGGGGTCGCCGCGTCCTGCGTCGCCTGCAGCAGCAGGGCGGGCGGCAGGTCCGCGTTGGCCACGTCGGGGGCCCGCAGCGGCTCGGTGGGCCAGAACGCGCACGGGGCGTTGTACCAGGCGTTGTTCCAGGTCATGAAGGGCGCCTCGGCGTGCGTGCGCCACATGTCCGCGCGCCACTGGTTCCAGTTCCGGGGCCAGGCGGAGTCGCGGCACTGCACGGCGGTGTAGACGCTGTAGCCGTTGCCCGCGGCCGGGTCCACCGCGCCGAACCGCTCGTAGGCGGCCACCAGCGGCTTGGGGTCCTTCTTCACGGCGTACGCGGCGAACGCGTCGGCCAGAGCGGGCCAGTAGCCGTTGAAGTAGCCGCCCGGCATGTAGGTGTCCTCCAGCTCGGACGGGCCCACCGTGCCGCCCGCGGGCGTCCGGCGCAGCTCCTCGCGCACCGCGTACCAGCGCCGCTCGACGCCGGCCGGGTCGGTGCCGAGCCCGTACACGGCGTGGTGCTTCGCCACCCAGCCGAGGAAGTCCTTGTGGCGGGCGTCGAAGGCCCGGTCCTGCGCCAGGTTGTCCTCGTACCAGACCCCGTTCGGGTCGACCACGGAGTCCAGGACGAGGCGGTGCACCCGCCGCGGGTGGAGCTTGGCGTAGACCGCGCCCAGGTAGGTGCCGTACGAGTAGCCGAAGTAGCTGATGCGCTCGGCGCCGAGGGCGGCGCGCAGCAGGTCGATGTCGCGGGCGGCGGAGACCGTGTCGATGTGCGGCAGCACGTCCGCGTGCCGGGCCCCGCAGGACTCGGCGAAGGAGCGCACCCGTTCCAGGTTGGCCCGCTCGGTCGCCGCGTCGAGCGGTACGGAGTCCGGCCGGACCGCCTTGAAGTGGCCCGGCCCGCAGTCGAGCGCCGGCTCGCTCCTGCCGACGCCCCGCGGGTCGAAGCCGATCACGTCGAACCGGGCGGCCACGTCCTTGGGGAGGGCCGAGGCGACGAACCCGGCCAGGGCGCGCCCGCTGCCGCCCGGGCCGCCGGGGTTGACCAGCAGCGGGCCGGCGGAGGTGGCAGCGGTGTGCGGGACCCGGGTCACGGCGAGGGAGATCCGGCGGCCGGCGGGCCGGTCGTGGTCGAGGGGGACCTCGAGGGAGGCGCACTGGAGCGTCGGGTAGCGCGGGGTCGCGCAGCCCGTCCAGCGCAGCGCGGCCTGCTGCGGCGCGGCGGCGGCCGGCGCCGCCGCGGTGACCGGGACCGGGCTCGCGAGAACGGAGGCGACGGCGGCGACGGTCGAGATCGACAGCAGGACAGCGGCGCGCTTCTTCAAGGGGTGCAGCATGGGGCCTCCCAGCCGAGGGTTCTGGGCGGAATCGTCCCGGAAACCACGCCCGGAAGGCGGGATTGGGCGCCCCATTGGCCCGATGTGATGACCTTTCAGGGGTGCGGGGGCCTCACAGGAGGGTGAGCTGGGCGGGTCCGGCCGGCGCCGGCCGCTCGGGGACGACGGTCCGGCGGGCCCTTCCGCGCCCGTTCGGGCCGATGCCGAATTCCGTCGCCAGCTCGTGCACTTGGCGGGTGATCCGGCGCTGGTACCAGGTGGGCGCGTACGCACCGCCCGCGTACATCCGCTCGTAGCGCGCCACCAGGTGCGGGTGGTGCTCGCCCAGCCAGGCCGTGAACCACTCGCGCGCACCGGGCCGCAGATGGAGTACCAGGGGTGTCACCGAGGTGGCCCCCGACTCGGCGACGGCGCGGACGGTGTCCCGCAGCTGCTCCGGCGCGTCCCCCAGGAAGGGGATGACCGGAGCCATCAGCACCCCGCACTCGATCCCGGCGTCGGTCAGGGTCCGCACCGCGTGCAGCCGGGCGGCGGGGGAGGGCGTCCCGGGCTCCACGGTCCGCCACAGTGCGGCGTCCGTGAAGCCGACGGAGACGGAGATCCCGACGTCGGTGACCTCGGCGGCCTCCCGCAGGAGCGGCAGGTCGCGCAGGATCAGCGTGCCCTTGGTGAGGATGGAGAACGGGTTCGCGCGGTCCCGCAGCGCCTCGATGATCCCGGGCATCAGCCGGTAGCGGCCCTCGGCGCGCTGGTAGCAGTCGACGTTGGTCCCCATGGCGATGTGCGCGCCGGTCCACCGGCGCGCACCGAGCTCGCGGCGCAGCAGCTCGGGCGCGTTGGTCTTGACGACGATCTGCGAGTCGAAGCCGAGGCCGGTGTCGAGGTCCAGGTAGCTGTGGGTGTTGCGGGCGAAGCAGTACACGCAGGCGTGACTGCACCCGCGGTAGGGGTTGACCGTCCATTCGAACGGCATGCGCGAGGCCCCCGGCACCCGGTTGACGATCGAGCGGGCCCGGACCTCGTGGAAGGTGATCCCGCGGAACTCGGGGGTGTCGACGGTGCGCGTCACGACGGCGTCGGCCCCGAAGAGCGCGGCGGGGCCGCCCGGGCCCCCGGTCAGATTCTCCCAGCGCATGGTGCCTCCTCGGTGTCGGATTTCCGAGAATAGAACAAACGTTCCCATGATCGTGCGGAGGCATCGGTGCGGCGCCGGGCACGTGCCGGAGGCGCCGGGGCGGCGCCAGGCGTTCCGGAGGGAGGAGGCGCGGCCCTTCCCGGCGGCGGATTTGGGCGACCGCCCCGGAGGTGGTTGGCTTCGCCGTGACGAGCGATCACAACTGCTGGAGGAACAGCCATGGCGCAGGTCGAGGCCACCACGGAGCGGATCATCGCGGCCGACGCGGAGACGGTGTTCGACGCGCTGGCGGACTACACCGGAACCCGCGGGAAGCTGCTGCCCGAGCACTTCAGCGAGTACGAGGTGCGCGAGGGCGGCGACGGCGAGGGGACCCTGGTCCACTGGAAGCTCCAGGCCACCAGCAAGCGCGTGCGCGACTGCCTGCTGGAGGTCACCGAGCCCAACGACGGCCAGCTGGTGGAGAAGGACCGCAACTCCTCCATGGTGACCACCTGGGTGGTCACCCCGGCCGGCGAGGGCAAGTCCCGGGCCGTGGTCACCACCGTCTGGGACGGTGCCGGCGGCATCGGCGGCTTCTTCGAGCGCACCTTCGCCCCCAAGGGCCTCGGGCGGATCTACGACTCCCTGCTGGCCAACCTGGCCGCCGAGGTCGAGGCCTGATCCCGGGCGCACCGCGCCGCCGGGCGGCTCACCGGATCGGGTGGAACGCGCGCCCCCGGTGAGCCCCCGCGACCCGGGCGTGGCCCCGGGCCCGGCGGAGCCGCGCGAGCTAGGCTGGCTCTCCGCAACCGACCGGGGGTTCGATGAAGATCCTCATCTCCGCCGACATGGAGGGCGCCACCGGCGTCACCTGGCCCGAGGACGTGCTGCCCGGAACGGCCGCGTGGGAGCGCTGCCGGTCCCTGTTCACCTCGGACGTCAACGCGGCCGTGCTCGGTTTCTACGACGGCGGCGCCGAGCAGGTCCTCATCAACGAGGCCCACGCGACCATGCGCAACCTGTACCTGGAGAAGCTCGACGCCCGCGCCGAGATGCTCACCGGGCGGCACAAGGCGCTCTCCATGGTCGAAGGCGTCCAGCACGGGGACGTCGACGGGATCGCCTTCGTCGGCTACCACACGGGTGCCGGCGCCGAAGGAGTCCTCGCCCACACCTACCTCGCCAACTCCATCACCGGCGTCTGGCTCAACGGGATCCGGGCCGGCGAGGGCCTGCTCAACGCGCACGTCGTCGCCGAGTACGGGGTGCCGGTCGTCCTGGTCACCGGCGACGACCTGACCTGCGCCGACGCCGCCGGATACGCGCCGGACGCGGTGACCGTCGCGGTGAAGGACCACGTCTCGCGCTACGCCGCCGTGTGCCGGACCCCCGCCCGCACCGCCGCCGACATCCGGGCGGCGGCCAAGGAGGCCACCGCCCTGGCCGTCCGGCGCGAACCCGTGTCCGTGGGCCCCCACACCGTCGAGGTCGAGTTCGACGCCGAGCACCTGGCGATGACCGCCACGCTGGTCCCCGGTGTCGAGCGCAGCGGCGAACGCCGGGTCGCCTACCGCAGCGAGACGATGTACGAGGGGATCCGCACCTTCAAGGCCGTCACGACGGTCGTCTCCACGGCCGTGGAGGAGCAGTATGGCTGACATGCCCGTAGTCGCCGCCGCGGAGGTCCCGGCCCCGGCGCACGACCGCGCCCCGGCCGGCGCCGTGGACCGGGCGGCCCTCGACGAGGCGGTCGAGTTCACCTCCGGCCTCATCCGGATCGACACCACCAACCGGGGCGGCGGCGACTGCCGCGAGCGGCCCGCCGCCGAGTACTGCGCCGAGCGCCTCGCCGCCGCCGGGCTCGAGCCGGTCCTGCTGGAGCGCACCGCGGGCCGCACCAACGTGGTGGCCCGGGTCGCCGGGTCGGACCCGTCCGCGGAGGCCCTCCTCGTCCACGGCCACCTCGACGTGGTGCCGGCCGAGGCCACCGACTGGAGCGTGCACCCCTTCTCGGGGGAGGTCCGGGACGGCGTGGTCTGGGGTCGCGGCGCCGTCGACATGAAGAACACCGACGCGATGGTGCTGGCCGTCGTACGGGCCTGGGCGCGGGCCGGCGTGCGGCCCCGCCGGGACATCGTGATCGCCTTCACCGCCGACGAGGAGGACAGCGCGGTCGACGGCTCCGGCTTCCTCGCCGACCACCACCCGCACCTCTTCGAGGGCTGCACCGAGGGGATCGGCGAGTCCGGCGCCTTCACCGTGCACCCCGGCGACGGCCGGGCCCTCTACCCGATCGCCGCCGGGGAACGCGGCACCGCCTGGCTCAAGCTCACCGCGCACGGCACCGCCGGACACGGCTCCAAGCCCAACCGGGCCAACGCCGTGACCCGGCTCGCCGCCGCCGTCGCCCGGATCGGCGCGTACGAGTGGCCGGTGCGCCTGACCGACACCGTCGTCGCCTGCATCACCGAACTCGCCGCCCTCCAGGGCACGCCGGTGGACCCCAGGGCCCCCGGCTTCGACCTCGACGGGGTGCTCGGCAGCCTCGGGCCGGCCGCCGCCCTGGTCGAGGCGACCGTCCGCAACAGCGCCAACCCCACCATGGTCAGCGCCGGCTACAAGCTCAACGTGATCCCCGGCCAGGCCACCGCCTACGTCGACGGCCGGACGCTGCCGGGCGGCGAGGCCGAGTTCACCGCCACCCTGGACGCGCTCACCGGCCCCGACGTGACGTGGGAGTTCCACCACCGCGAGGTCGCGCTCGAAGCCCCCGTGGACGGGCGGACCTACGCGATCCTGCGCGAGTCCGTCGAACGGTTCGACCCCGAGGGGCACGTGGTGCCCTTCTGCATGGCGGGCGGCACCGACGCCAAGCAGTTCTCCCGGCTCGGCATCACCGGCTACGGTTTCTCCCCCCTGAAGCTGCCGCCCGGCTTCGACTACTGGTCCCTGTTCCACGGCGTGGACGAGCGGGTCCCCGTGGACGCGCTGCACTTCGGCGTCCGCGTCCTCGACCGCGCGCTGCGGACGCTGTGAGGAGGAGCGCGTGACGGCGTCGCCGACCCCGCCCCCCGGAGGCGTGCCGTACGGCGCCCTGCCGTACGGCACCCTGCCCTACGGGAGTTGGCCCTCGCCCCTCACCGCCGAACTCGCCGCCTCGCTCGACGGGCGCCCCGAGTACGTGGGAACGGTCGGCGCCGAGGTGTGGTGGACCGAACCCAGGCCGCGGGAGGGCGGCCGCAGGGCCCTGGTGCGCCGCCCCGCCGACGGCGGCCCCGGTGGGCAGGGCGTCACCGAGCTGCCCGCGCCCTGGGACGTGCGCAGCCGGTTCACCGAATACGGCGGGCTGCCCTGGGCGGGGGCGGAACGGGCCGCGGCGGGGCCGCTGGTGGTCTTCGTCCACTTCGCCGACCAGCGGCTCTACGCCTACGAGCCCGACGCCCCGGGGGACGCCGCGCTGCCGCGGCCCCTGACCCCCGTCTCGGCCGTCGGCGGCGGACTGCGCTGGGCCGACCCGCTGCTGCGCGGCGCCGAAGTCTGGTGCCTGATGGAGGAGTTCACCGGTCCCGCCCCGACCGACGTCCGCCGGCTGCCCGTCGCGGTGCCGTTGGACGGGTCGGCGGCCGAGGACCGGGCCGCCGTACGGGAACTCGGCGACGACCAGCACCGGTTCAGCACCGGCCCGCGGCTCTCGCCGGACGGGCGCCACGCGGCCTGGCTGGTGTGGGACCACCCGCGGATGCCCTGGGACGGGACCGAACTGCGCCTGGCCGAGGTCACGCCGGACGGCCGGCTCGGGCGGGCCCGTACGGTACTGGGCGGCCCCGCCGAGGCCGTCGCCCAGGCCGAGTGGACGGCGGGCGGGACCCTCCTCGCGGTGAGTGACCGCAGCGGCTGGTGGAACCCGTACCGGGTGGACCCGGAGACGGGGGACGCGGTCAACGCGTGCCCCAGGGAAGAGGAGTTCGGCGGCCCGCTGTGGAAGCCCGGGCTGCGCTGGATGGCGCCGCTGCCGGAAGGCCCCGTCGCCGTCCTGCACGGACGCGGCGCCTGCGTCCTCGGCGTCCTCGACCCCGACAGCGGGGACCTGGTCGACGCCGCCGGCCCGTGGACCGCCTGGCAGCCGACGCTGGCCGTGAGCGGCACCCGCGTGTACGGGGTCGCGGCCAGCCCGCGCAGCGCGTACGAGGTGGTGGAACTCGACACCGCCACCGGTCACGCCCGGGTGGTCGGGGCGCCCGGGGTGGATCCGGTGGATCCCGCCTTCTACCCGGAGCCGCAGACCCGCACCTTCATCGGCCCCGACAACCGGGAGGTCCACGCGCACGTCTACCCCCCGCACCACCCGGGCTGCCGGGCCCCCGCCGACGAACTGCCCCCGTACGTGGTCTGGGCGCACGGCGGCCCGACCGACCACGTACCGCCCGTACTCGACCTGCACATCGCCTACTTCACCTCCCGCGGCATCGGCGTCGTCGAGGTGAACTACGGGGGCTCCACCGGCTACGGCCGCGCCTACCGGGAGCGGCTGCGCGAGCAGTGGGGCGTCGTGGACGTGGAGGACTGCGCGGCGGTGGCCCGGGCGCTGGCCGCAGAGGGCACGGCCGACCCGGCCCGGCTCGCCATCCGCGGGGCCAGCGCGGGCGGCTGGACCGCGGCGGCCTCGCTGGCCGCCACGGACCTGTACGTCTGCGCGGCCGTCATCTACCCGGTGCTGGACCTGCTCGGCTTCGCCGAGGAGACCCACGACCTGGAGTCCCGCTACGTCGAGGGCCTCGCCGGACCTCCGCGGGTCCTCGCCGTCCGCTCCCGCGAACGCTCGCCGGTGGCCCGCGCGGACCGGATCACCGCCCCGTTCGTCCTGCTCCAGGGGCTCGACGACCCGGTGTGCCCGCCCGCCCAGGCGGAGCGCCTCCTCGCGGCCCTGCGGGGCCGGCCGGTACCCCATGCCTACCTGGCCTTCCCCGGAGAGGGGCACGGCTTCCGCAGGGCGGAGACGATGGTCCGCGCCCTGGAGGCCGAACTCTCCCTCTACACCCAGGTGTTCGGCATCGAACGCACCGACGTGCCCCGCTTGGAGCTGAGACTGGAGCTCTAGGCCCTGTCGGACGTGTCCTGCAGCCAGACACGGAGCGGGCCGATCGGGGTGAAGCCGGCCTCCACCGCGGCGTCGAGGTCGTCCCCCGACTCGTAGCCGACGACCGGCAGGCCCGGCCGGCGGGCGGCGACCTCGGTGAGCGCCCCCGCCCAGGCGGCGCCGGCGTCGGCGTCGTCGTGGGCGAACACGTTGGACAGGCCGACCACACCGCCGCTGCCGCGGTGCGCGACGGCCCCCGCGACGATCCGGCCCCCCGCGCGGCCCGCGAGGAACAAGGCGCCCCGGCCCGGCAGGCCCGGGTGGAACAGGCCGGTGCCCTCCTCGCCGGCCCAGGCGGCCTCCCACTCGGCGAGCCCGGCGCCGCCGGTCACCGCCGACCACTCCAGGTGCGCGCCGCCCGCCGGGGCGGGCGTCGCGGCGGGGCGGTGGATCCACCGCGCCTCGAACAGCACCGCGAAGCCGTCCCCGGTCAGGTCCAGGTCGGCGAAGCTGTCCTTGACCGAGCAGCCGGGACCGGCGGTGTCGACCGCGGCCAGCAGCGCGGGCCCCGAGGCACCCGGCGCGAGGGTGACGGCGTCGGGGTACAGCGGCGGGGTCCGGCGCGCGCTGGTCCAGCAGTCGGGGCCGAACGCGCCGGCCGGCCCGTGGCCGCGCACGACCGCGTCGCACCACTCGGCGTTGTCGCGCGCCGCCGCCCGCAGGAGCCCGTCCGGGCCGGGGGAAATGATCACGGCGTGATCCTGTCACACGCCCTAACCTGGGCGAATGACGTTTTCCGCGTATGTGACACAGGGCGCGCGCGTGGGCCTGCGGCCCTTCCGGCTCGCCGACGGACCCGAGTTCACCGCCCGCGTGCGGGAGAGCCGCGACCTGCACCACCCCTGGCTGTTCCCGCCCGCGACGCTCGAGGAGTACGAGCCGTACGCCACGCGGCTGACCGAAGGCGACGGCCGTGCCGGCTTCCTCGTGTGCGAACGCGCCACCGGGGCCCTCGCGGGCTTCGTCAACGTCAACAACATCGTCCGGGGCGCCTTCCAGTGCGGAGCCCTCGGCTACGGCGCCTTCGCGCACGCCGCCGGGCGGGGACTGCTCCGCGAGGCACTGCGCCTCATCCTCGCCCACGCCTTCGCCCCGGCCGGCGCGGGCGGCCTCGGCCTGCACCGCCTGGAGGCCAACATCCAGCCGGGCAACACCGCTTCGATCGCGCTGGTCCGCGGTGCCGGCTTCCGGCTGGAAGGGTTCTCGCCCGACTTCCTCCTCGTCGACGGCGCCTGGCGCGACCACGAACGCTGGGCCGTCACCGCCGGAGCGCCCGCCGCGCCCGGGCCCGCGTCCGCACCCCGCCCGGGGCCTTTGCCCAATCCTGACCGGCGCTGATCCGCGGGACCCCTGTGCAGCGGCCGCCGCTGCGTGTTCCATTTCCCCATGGCCACCACCGTCCGCCGCGCCGTACTGACCCTCCCCGCAGCCCCGTTGGGGCCCGAGAATCCGCTGCCCGCCCTGCGCGCTCCCCGTGAGGTGCACCGGCTGGACGAGCGCGCGCGCGACGGCCTGCCGCGCGACATGGCGCGGCAGATGGGCTACGAGCCGCTGCGCTCGCTGCTGCCGGTCCGGATCCGCGACGGCTACGGACGGGAGCGGACGGAGCGGGAGTTCGAGTCGATCGTCATCGAGAACGAGCACCTGCGGGTCACCGTGCTGCCGGGGCTCGGCGGGCGCGTCCACTCCCTCGTGCACCTGCCCACCGGCCGCGAACTGCTCTACCGCAACCCGGTGTTGCAGCCCGCCGACTTCGCCCTCAACGGCGCCTGGTTCTCCGGCGGCATCGAGTGGAACATCGGCGCCACCGGCCACACCACCCTCTCCTGCGCTCCGCTGCACGCCGCGCTCGTCCCCGCCCCGGACGGCGGCGAGATGGTCCGGCTGTGGGAGTGGGAACGGCTGCGCGACCTGCCCTTCCAGGTGGACCTGTGGCTGCCCGGGGACTCGGAGTTCCTCTACGTCGGCGTCCGCGTGCGCAACCCGCACGAGCGGCCCGCACCCGTCTACTGGTGGTCCAACACCGCCGTACCGGAGGACCCGGGCACCCGCGTTCTCGCCCCCGCGGACGAGGCGTGGCACTTCGGCTACGAGCGCGCGCTGCGCCGCATCCCGGTGCCCGAGTGGCAGGGAGCGGACCGCACCTACCCGCTCCGCAGCGAGTACCCGGCCGACTTCTTCTACGAGGTGCCGGCCGGGGCCCGGCCCTGGATCGCCTCCCTCGGCGCCGACGGGCGGGGGCTGGTGCAGACCTCCACCGCCCGGCTGCGTGGGCGCAAGCTCTTCGTCTGGGGCGCGGGCGCCGGCGGCCGGCGCTGGCAGGAGTGGCTGACCGAGCCGGGCACGGGTGGCTACGCCGAGATCCAGGCGGGGCTGGCCCGCACCCAGCTGGAGCACGTACGCCTCGAGGCGGGGGCGGAGTTCAGCTGGCTGGAGGCGTACGGTCCGCTGTCCGCACCGGTCCCGGCCGTGCACGGAGCCGACTGGGCGGCGGCCCGGGGCGCCGCGCTGGACGCGCTGGACGCCGTACTGCCCCGGGAGCGCGTGGACGCGGCCTACGAGGCGTGGCGGGAGCGCGCCGACGCCGAGCCGGGGGAGCGGTTGGCCGCGGGATCGGGCTGGGGGGCGCTGGAGGTGATGTGCGGCGGCCACAAGCTGCCGGGCACCCCCTTCGAGGAGTCCGCGCTCGGGGAGGACCAGCAGCCGTGGCTGGAGCTGTGGCGCACGGGGGTCTTCCCGCCCGCGCGCCGGGTGGCCCCGCCGGGACCGAGCCTGGTCGCCGCGCACTGGCGGGACATGCTGGAGACGGCCCCGGCGGAACCGCTGACCGAGTACCACCTGGGCGTGGCCCAGTGGCACGCGGGGGACGTGGCCCAGGCCGTCCGCAGCTGGGAGCGCGGCCTGGCCCTCGCCCCCTCGCGGTGGCCGCTGCTGCGCTGCCTGGCCCTCGCGGACGCACTCGCCGGTGACGTGGCGAGGGCGGCCGACGGGTACGCGGCGGCCTTCGACGACCTCGCCGCGGAGAGCCGCGGCGGCGAGGCGTGGACGGCCGCGGAGTCGGCGCTCGGACAGGAGGCGATGGCGGCCCTGCTGGCCGCCGGCCGCCTGCCCGGGGCCCGCCGGGTCTGGGACCGGTTGCGGCCCGCCCTGCGCGAGCGGGGCCGCTTCCGGCTCCTCGCCGCCCGGCTGCTGGCGGCGGAGGGCCACGCGGCGGCGGCCCGGCGGGTCTTCGAGGAGGGCTTGGAGATTCCGGACCTGCGGGAGGGCGAGGAGAGCCTCGGCGAGGCATGGTCGGAGCTGACCGACCGCCCGCTCCCGGCCCGTTACGACTTCCGCATGCGCCCCTCGGGCTGACGGCCGCGGCCCGGCCGTCAGGTTCCCGACCGGGCGAGGAGAGGGGGCGCGGGGGGACCGGTCCCCACCAGGACGGCGAGAGCCGTGCCGCAATCGCTGCCGGAGCGGCACGCCGAGGCGCTCGGCCTCTTCGGCGGCGGCTGCGCGCCGTCGCGCACGACCAGTGGGGCGCGCCCGCCCCGTGCACCCGGTGGACGGGGCGGGACCTGGTCGACCACGTCACCGGGGAGCGGCTGGGGATCCCGCCGCTGGTCCCCGGGGGCCGCCCGGTCGCGGAGCTGGGCGACGCGTTCTGCCGGTGAGGTACTGGGTCGTGCACGCCTGGGACCGGTCCCGGGCGATCTCTGGTGGGGAGGCGGGGCTGAGGACGGGACGCTCCGGCCCGGTAGGCCCTTCACCTCGATAGCGGGCATATCCCCGTGAATAATCGTATAAAGGTCAGGGCTGGAGGAGCGGAGCGCACGAGCGCGGGAGGCGGGCGACGGTGGAGGGGATGCAGCGCACCACGGCGGAGGGCCGGGGCCCGGTCCCGGAGGGCCGCGGCCCCGTCCGGTACGGCCCACCGCCCGAGCCCGGCCTGCCCGCGCTGCCCGAACTCGTCGGCGTGCTCGCCGAGGCCGCCGCCGTGCGCGCCGCCCCCGAACCCCCCGGCGGCGGCCACCCCGTCCGGCAGGCCGCCTGCCGGTACTGGGCTCGCCGGGGGCTGGTGACCGACCCGCAGGACGTGGCGGCGGGGCCGGGAGCCCCGGCGCTGCTGCTCGCGCTGCTCGGCGCGTACGGGGGCGACGTCCTGCTGCCCCGCCCGTGCCCCGCCTGGTGGACCCCGCAGGTCCGGCTGCTGGGACGGCGGGCCTATCACGTGTCGACGCCCGCCGAGTGCGGCGGCGTCCCGGACCCGTACGCCCTGCTGGAGACCGTGCGGCGGGTGCGCGCCGAGGGCGGCGACCCCCGCGTGCTGCTCCTGTCCGTCGCCGACGACCCGACCGCGACCGTGCCGCCGCCCGAGATGCTGCGGGAGGCGTGCGAGGCCGCCGAGTCCGCCGGGCTCTTCGTGGTCAGCGACGAGAGCTGGCGCGACACCGTCCACCGGCCGCACGACACCCTCGTCCTCAGTCCGGCCGAGATGCTCCCCGACCGGGTGGCCGTCCTCCTCGACCTGTCGGGGTCGCTGCTGCCCCCCGGCTGGCCCGCCGCCGTCGTCCGCTTCCCCGACACCCCGCGCGGGACGTGGCTGCGCGCCGGCACCCTCGACGTCCTGACCGCGACCGGCGCGCTGGTCGCCGGTCCGGTCGCGGGAGCCGCCGCCCACGCCCTCGACGAACCCGGCGCCGTCGCCGGACGGGCCCGCGCGGCGGCCGCCCTGCACGGCGCGGTCGCCGCCGCCGCCCACCGCGAACTCCTCGCCGCCGGGGCGCTGGTCCGGCCCCCGCAGGCAGGCCGGCACCTCTACGCGGACCTGACCCCGCTGCGGGAGGGCCTCGCCCGGCACGGGGTCGGGGACGCCATGGAGCTGGAGGACTGGCTCGGCACCCGGCTCGGCGCGCCCACCCCGGGCGGACAGCGGTTCGCGGACGAACCGGTCGCGCTGCGCGTCCGGCTGTCCACCGGACCGCTGCTGGGTGCCACCCCCGAGGAACGGCTGGACGCCCTCACCGCCCGCGACCCGCTCGCGCTGCCCCCCGTACGGCGCTCCCTGGACCTCCTCGGATCAGTCCTGGCCGAACTGACCTGATGCCCGCCCGGTGAAGGGAGCCCGCCCCATGCCCAACCGTCCGCCCACCCAGACCCCCGAGGCCGCGCCCCCGCAGCTCGCCGACCCGGCTGCGGCCCCCACCCCCGCTGCCGCCCCGCCGGCGCACCCGGTCCCCGCCGCCGCCACCGCTCCCGCCCCGGCCGGCGTTGCTCCCGCTCCCGCCCCCGTGTCTGCGCTCCGGCCGCTGGGCGAGTTCCGGCGGTGGCCGCGCTCCTTCGCGGATCGGCTGACCACCCCGCTCCCCGGTGTCCGGGGCTTCGCGCGGCTCGCGCGGGAGGGTGCCTTCCGGCCCGGGCCGGAAGGGCTGCGCGGGATCCCCGACCTGCCGTACGAGCCCGCCCCGCTGCCCCCCGTGGGCGCCGGCTCCGTCTGCGTCACCTGGGCCGGGCACGCCAGCTGGGTGCTGCGGACGGGCGGACTGACCGTACTGACCGACCCCGTCTGGTCCCGCCGGATCCTCGGCACCCCGTCCCGGATGACGCCGGTCGGGGTGCGCTGGGAGGACCTGCCGCCGGTGGACGCGGTGGTCATCAGCCACAACCACTACGACCACCTCGACGCGCCCACCCTCCGGCGGCTGCCCCGGCACACCGCGCTCTTCGTCCCCGCCGGCCTGGCCCGCTGGTTCCGCCGCCGGGGCTTCACCCGCGTCACCGAGCTCGACTGGTGGGAGTCGGCCGAACTGGACGGGGTGCGCTTCGAGTTCGTCCCGGCCCACCACTGGTCCAAGCGCTCGCTGGTCGACACCTGCCGGTCCCTGTGGGGCGGCTGGATCCTCACCGACACCCGCAGCCCCGCCCCCCGCACGCTCTACTTCGCGGGCGACACCGGTTACGGCCACTGGTTCGGGGAGATCGCCCGCCGCCACCCCGGCATCGACCTCGCCCTGCTGCCCATCGGCGCCTACGCGCCGCGCTGGTGGCTCGGCGACGTCCACACCGACCCCGAGGAGGCGGTCCGGGCCTTCCTCGACCTCGGCGCCCGGCGGATGGCCCCCATGCACTGGGGCGCCTTCGTCCTGTCGGCCGAACCCGTCATGGAACCCCTGCACCGCGTCCGGGCGGCCTGGTCCCGCGCGTCCCTGCCCCGCGAACACCTCTGGGACCTGCCCATCGGCGCCTCCCGCACCCTGGCCCCCGGCTAGGCCGTGCCTTTCGGATCAGGCCGGCCCATACCCGACCGGGCCCGCCGCCAGAGCGTCGGGGCCGCGCTGACCAGCAGCGTCAGTGCCACCACCAGCGCCACGCCCTGCCAGGGCTCCGCGAAGAGCGAGCCTCCCAGAATGCCGATCAGGCCGTACGTCGCCGCCCACGCGAGACAGGCCGGACCGTCACCGCGCGCGAAGCGGCGCAGGGGCACCTCCGCCAGCAGGCAGGCCAGCATCACCGGGATGCGGCCCGCCGGCAGGAGCCGGGAGACCACCAGGACCAGCACCCCGTGCTCCTCCAGCCCCGCCCGCGCCTGCTCCAGCCGCTCGGGCGTGGCCCGCCTGCGCAGCGCCTCGAGCCAGCGCGAGCCGCCCTTCGACCGCACTCCGCGCCGCCCGAGCCAGTACAGCGCGACGTCCCCCGTGAACGCGGCCAGCGCCGAGACCCCGAACACCAGCGCCAACCCGGCGGGCAGCGGCTCCTGGTGGACCGCCACCACCGCGGCCGCGCTCACCAGCGCCCCCGTCGGGATCACCGGCACCAGCGCGCCGAGCGCCACCAGCACGAACAGCGCCGGGTAGCCCACCACCTGCCGGGCGGTCTCCGGCGGCACCTGCCCGGCCGCCACCGCGATCTCGCGCCAGGTCACGGCAACCGCACCCGCTCGCCGTGCGCGGGCACCCGTACGGTCACCTTCGGCGCGAGCCGCGCCGCCCGGAGCGCGAACTCCTCGCCCGGCGCGTGGAACTCGTGCGGGCGCACCGCGTCCATCCCGATCGGCCAGTACGTCCCGTAGTGCACCGGGACCGCCGCCGCCGGGGCCAACTCGGCCAGCGCCAGCGCCGCCCGCCCCGCGTCCAGGTGCCCCGGGCCCAGGTGGGGACCCCAGCCGCCCACCGGCAGCAGCGCCACGTCCACCGGGCCGACCTCCTCGGCCATCGTCGCGAACAGCCCGGTGTCCCCGGCGAAATAGGTCCGGGCCGCGCCCTGGACGACGTACCCCAGGGCCGGCACCCGCTGCGGCCCGAACGGCAGCCGCCGTCCGTCGTGCAGGGCGCTGACCGCCCGTACCCGTACGCCGCCGCCCACCGCGACCTCCTCGCCCGGCGCCACCTCCGTCACCGCCAGCCCGCGCAGCCCGGCCGTCCGGGCCAGCCCCGGCACCGCCCGGCGCGCACCGCGCGGCGCCAGCAGCCGGGTGCCGGGCGCCAGCAGCCGCAGCGAGGGCAGGTGCAGGTGGTCGGGGTGCAGGTGCGAGACCAGCACCACGTCCGCCCGCGCCACCTCGGGGGGCGGCACCGCGCCGCGGCGCCGCCGCAGATGGGCCAGCCGCCGCGCGAACAGCGGATCCGTCAGGATCCGCACCCCGGAGTCCTCGACCGTGCACGTGGCATGGCCCCACCAGGTGACCTCCACCCGCACCGCCCTCCCTCCCGCACCGCAGCGCTCCCTCGACCCTAGAGGCTGCCCCGCCGAGCGGCCCGGAACCGGCGGCCGCCGCCCCCTCCTCCCCGGCGGTGGATCGGAGTAGGGTCTGGCGCCATGGAAGAGCTGCGCGTGGCCGCTATCGCCAGCCTGGCCCCGCTCGAGGAACTCGACGCCGACCCCTTCGCCGTGGACACCCGCAGCCAGCACACCGTGTGTGCGCGCTGGGCCGCAGACCGGGGGTACGTCGTCACGCGGCACCTGCTCGTCTACGGGCTGCGGGCCGACCACTGCGGACTCTGGTCCGACGTCGACACCGGGCAGGTCGACCTCTTCGTCGCCGCCAACCAGCGGGTGCTGGCCCGCGCCCTGGGCTCCGTGGAGGAGTTCAGCGCCGAGTGCGCGCGGCGCGGGGTGCGGCTGGAGACCGCCGGGCACCGGGAACCCGCCTACACCTCCGCGATGAAGGCCGAGGTGCACCGCCGGCTGTCGATGCCGACCGCGGGCTACGACGGCACCTGACGCACGGGGCCTGACCGCAGCGCCGCACCGACCGCAGCGCCGCGCCGACCGCAGCGCCGCGCCGACCGCGGCGCCGCGCCGACCGCAGCGCGGCGCCCCCGGTGAACCGGCGCCGCCCCGCACCCCGGTGCGCCGTCCGTGTCACCCGGCCGGGTGAGCCGCGTTGTGCGAGCCTGGAGGCGTGAGCGGGTCCGGGGGAGGGTGCGGCGTGGGGCGAGGACGGTGGCGGACGGCCGGCGGCGCGCTGGTGCGGGTCGCCGTCGTGTGGGCGGTGTCCACCCTGACGATGCTCGCGCTGGCCGGCCTCCTGCCGGACTTCCGGCTCCGGTCCGATGAGGACGACAGCATCACCCGGATCGCACTGACGGCCGCGTGGGGCGCCGGCGCCTTCGGCGTGCTGAGCGCACTGGTCTGGCCGGTGCTCGTACGGGCGCTGCTGCTGGTGCCCGCCCTGGTGCTCGGACTGCTCGTCTTCTTCCTCAACGGCTCCCTGCTGCTGATAGCCCTCAGCCCGATCCCGGCGGGGGGCGGCGCGGCGCCCCCCGACACGGCCGTGGTGGTCGCCGCCGTGATGTCGGCCGTGGCATCCGCGACCTCGACGGCGCTGGCCGTGCGCGACGACGAGGCCTACCGGCGGCGCCTCTACCGCCTCGCCGACCGGCGCCGCCGCCGGCAGCAGCGGGCCGGCGCGCCCGGGGCCGACGAGTCCGCGCCCGGGCTGCTCTTCCTCCAGCTCGACGGCGTCGGGTACGAGACGCTGCGCCGGGCCGCGCGCGAGGGCCTGATGCCGACCGTCGCCGCCCGGCTGGCCGGCGGCCACCGCCTCGCCCCCTGGCGCACCGACTGGTCGAGCCAGACGGGCGCCAGCCAGCTCGGCATCCTGCACGGCTCCACCTTCGACGTGCCCGCGTTCCGCTGGTACGAGAAGGACACCGGCGAGGTGGTCGTCTGCAACCGGCCCACCAGCGCGGCCGAACTCCAGCGGCGCGCCGTCGCACGCACCGCCGACGGCGGCCTGCTCACCCTCGACGGGGCCAGCCGCGGAAACCTGTTCAGCGGCGGTGCGGACCAGCTGGCGCTGGTGCTGTCGGTGTCCGCCCGCCGGGGCCGGGCCAACCGGTCCCGCGCCGGCTACTTCACGTACTTCTCCGATCCGGCCAACGCCGTCCGGACCGCCCTGTCGTTCGTGGCCGAGGTGGCCCGGGAGATCGGCCAGTCGCTGCGGGCGCGGATCCGCGGGGACCGGCCGCGCGTGGCGCGCGGCGGGCTGTACCCGCTGATCCGGGCCTTCGCGACCGTCGTCGAACGGGACGTGGTCGTGGCCGCCGTGATCGGCGACCTGCTGGCCGGGCGCGCCGCGGTCTACGCCGATCTGGTCGCCTACGACGAGGTCGCCTACCACTCCGGCCCGTACGGCCGGGACGCCGGCCAGGTGCTGGCACGCCTCGACCGCAGCCTCGCCCTGATCGCCCGGGTCGCCGAACACGCGCCGCGCGCCTACCGGATCGTGCTGCTCTCCGACCACGGCCAGAGCCCGGGGGAGACCTTCCTCAGCCGGTACGGGCTCACCCTCGAGGACCTGGTGAGGGCGGGCTGCGGGCTGCCCGTCCCGCGCCGGGCCGGCCGCACCCGCAGCGGAGCGGAGGCCCGGGCGGCGGTCCGGGCGGCCCTGCACCGGCCGGTGGAGGAGGACGGCGAGGAGGCCCGCCCCCCGCGGGGGCCGGGCCCGGTGGTGCTCGCCTCCGGCAACCTCGGGCTGATCTCCTTCCCGGACCTGCCCGGCCGGGCCTCGCGCGCCGACATCGAGCGCCGGCACCCCGCCCTCCTGGCGACCCTGGCGAACCATCCGGGCGTCGGCTTCGTCCTGGCGGACGGGGTGGTGCTGGCCGCCGGCGGGAGGGAGGCGCGGCTCGACGTCCCCGGGGAGGCGGAGGAACTGCTGGCCCCGTTCGGCCCCGGAGCGGCCGCCGCCGTGCGCCGGACCGACGGCTTCCCGCACGTCGCCGACGTGATGGTGAACTCGGCCTACGACCCGCGCACGGGCGAGGTGCACGCCTTCGAGGAGCAGATCGGCTCGCACGGGGGCCTGGGTGGAGAGCAGGGGCACGCGTTCCTGATGTGGCCGGCCGAACTGTCGGACCCGGACGGCGAGCTGGTGGGCGCGGAGGCGGTGCACGGCGTACTGCGGCGCTGGCTGCGGGAGGCGGATGGCCCGCAGGTCCCCCTGGGTCACCCGCTCCGGCGCGCGCGGGAGGCGGAGGAGGATCCCCGGCCGTCGCACGCCCCAGGCGGAACGTTTCCTTCCGCAGGGCACCCCGTGCCGGACGAAACCCGGTGATTTGGTACCGCTCCGGCCGTCGTCAACCATGGGGAGACCTGCCCACCATGTGAGACATCCCGAGGCGCACCACCGATGACCAGCACCGCAACCCCGCCCACCCCGGCATCCAGGCCCGCGTCGGCGCGACCGCGAGGAGAACGGCGGTTCGGTCTGCCGATCGCCACCTGCCTGGTCATGGGCAACATCATCGGCGGCGGGATTTTCCTCCTGCCCGCGTCGGTGGCCCCCTTCGGCACCATCAGCCTGGTCGCCTTCGGCGTGCTCACCCTCGGCGCGGTCGCCCTCGCCCTGGTCTTCG
Source organism: Streptomyces sp. NPDC045967 (assembly GCF_056430495.1). NCBI lineage: Bacteria > Bacillati > Actinomycetota > Actinomycetes > Kitasatosporales > Streptomycetaceae > Streptomyces > Streptomyces sp. NPDC045967. Next base: position 93,767 of record NZ_JBWKLE010000002.1, read on the forward strand.
GCCGCCTCGCCCGGCGACACCCGAGGACCGGCGGCCCGTACGTGTACGCCCGGGCCGCGTTCGGCGACTTCGCCGGATTCCTCGCCGCCTGGAGCTACTGGATCACCACCTGGGTCTCCAACGCGGCCCTCGCGGTGGCGGCCGTCGGCTACCTCGGCGTGCTCTTCCCCGCCGTCGGCGCGCACCAGTGGACCATGTGCCTGGCCGCCCTTACCGTGCAGTGGCTGCCGGCGCTCGCCAACCTGGCCGGAACCCGGTACGTCGGAGCCGTCCAACTGGTGGCCACCGTACTGAAGTTCGCCCCGCTGCTGCTGGTCGCCGTGGGCGGCCTGCTGTTCTTCGACCCGGCCAACCTCGGTCCCTTCCGGGCCACCGACCAGAGCGCGGTCGGCGCCGTCTCCGCCTCCGCCGCGATCCTGCTCTTCAGCTACCTGGGCGTGGAGTCGGCCGCCGTCAGCGCGGGCGAGGTCCGCGACCCCGCCCGCAACGTCGGCCGGGCCACCATCCTCGGCACGGCGGGCGCGGCCGCCGTCTACCTGCTGGGCACCCTTGCCGTCTTCGGCCTGGTCCCCCACGACACGCTCGTCTCCTCCCGGGCCCCCTTCACGGACGCCGTCAACGCCATGTTCGGCGGCAGCTGGGGCGGCACGGTCGTCGCCTGCGCGGCCGTGGTATCGATGGTCGGCGCGCTCAACGGATGGACCCTGCTCAGCGCGCAGACCCCGTACGCGGCGGCCCGGGACGGCCTCTTCCCGAAGGTCTTCGAGACCAGGAAGCGCGGTGTCCCGGTGGTCGGCGTGGTCGTCACGGTCGTCCTCGCCTCCGCCCTGACCGTCTACAACTACACGGCCGGCCCGGCGGGCGTGTTCGAAGTCCTGGTGCTCGTCACCACGTTCACCGCCACCGTCCCCTACCTGCTCTCCACCGCGGCGCAGCTCTACTTCCTGCTGTCGGGCCGGGCCGAGCGGGTCCACCGGGGGCGCCTGGTCCGCGACGGTGTCCTGGCCGGGCTGGCGTTCGCCTTCTCCCTGTGGCTGGTGGCCGGGTCGGGCTACGCCGCCGTCTACCAGGGAGTGCTCTTCCTCTTCGCGGGCGTGGCGGTCTACGCCGTGATGGCGGCCCGCAGGCGGCATGCCGCCGAAGCGGCCGCGGCGTAGCCGCGGGGACCCCCGCGTGCGGTGACCGGAACGGGCGAAAGGCACCCCGCGCAGCCGGAGCGGGCGTGCCCGCTCCGGCTGCGCAGGGTGCCTCCCTGCCGTGTCCCGCCCGACGGCTCAGTCGAGGTAGTCGCGCAGCACCTGCGAGCGCGACGGGTGGCGCAGCTTCGACATGGTCTTGGACTCGATCTGGCGAATGCGCTCACGGGTCACCCCGTACACCCGCCCGATCTCGTCCAGGGTCTTGGGCTGGCCGTCGTTGAGGCCGTAGCGCATGGAGACCACGCCCGCCTCGCGCTCGGAGAGCGTGCCCAGGATCGACTGGAGCTGCTCCTGCAGGAAGGTGAAGGAGACCGCGTCCGCGGGCACGACCGCCTCGGAGTCCTCGATGAGGTCGCCGAACTCGCTGTCGCCCTCCTCACCCAGCGGGGTGTGCAGGGAGATCGGCTCCCGGCCGTACTTCTGGACCTCGATGACCTTCTCGGGGGTCATGTCGAGTTCCTTGCCCAGCTCCTCCGGGGTGGGCTCGCGGCCCAGGTCCTGGAGCATCTGGCGCTGCACGCGGGCGAGCTTGTTGATGATCTCGACCATGTGCACGGGGATGCGGATGGTGCGCGACTGGTCGGCCATGGCGCGCGTGATCGCCTGGCGGATCCACCAGGTCGCGTACGTGGAGAACTTGAAGCCCTTGGTGTAGTCGAACTTCTCCACGGCGCGGATCAGGCCGACGTTGCCCTCCTGGATCAGGTCCAGGAAGAGCATGCCGCGGCCGGTGTAGCGCTTGGCGAGGGAGACCACCAGGCGGAGGTTGGCCTCCAGCAGGTGGTTCTTGGCCCGTCGGCCGTCCTCGACGAGGATCTCCAGCTCGCGCTTGAACGCGGGCTTGTGGTCCTCCTCCTCTTCGAGCTTGTACTCGGAGAACAGGCCCGCCTCGATGCGCTTGGCGAGCTCCACCTCCTGCTCGGCGTTGAGGAGCGGCACCTTGCCGATGAGCTTGAGGTAGTCCTTGACGGGGTCGGCGGTGGCGCCGGCCACCATGACCGTCTGCGCCGGGGCGTCGTCCTCGTCGTCGTCGGACAGGACGAACCCCTGGGTGCCCCCGGCCTTCGGGGTCTCCTCCTCGGCCTCGTCGGCGAGGTCCTCGGCCGCCCAGTCCTCGCCCTCCACCGCGGGGGTCTCGCCCTCGTCGGCGTCCTTGGCGCCGGCCTTCTTCGCCGCCGCGGTCTTCTTCGTGGCGGTCTTCTTCGCGGCGGTCGCGGTCTTCTTGACCGCCCGCTTCTTCGGCTCGGCGGCGGCCTCGGCCGTCGCCTCGTCCTCGGTGGCGGGGGCCGACGGAGCGGATATCGCCGCGGCGGCGGCCGGGGGCGCGGCGGCCGAGGTCTTGCGCGCGCCGATGGGGCGGGGCGCCGCGGTCGCCTTCTTGGCCGCGGTGCGGGCCGGGGCGGCGGCTGCCTTGCGGGGCTTCTTGGCAGCGGCCTTCGTGGCGGGAGCGGCGCTGACGTGGAGGGCGACACCCTCCTCGTCCAGGACCTGGTTCAGGCTGCGCAGGACCCGCTTCCACTGGTCCACCGGGATGCGGCCGGCCTCGAAGGCCTGGCGCACATCGTCACCGTTGATGTGACCCTGCTCGCGGCCGCGCTCGACGAGCGCGACGAGGGCCTCCGATTCGGCGATCTCCGGAGGGAACGTACGGGACGGGCTGAGCGACACAAGGAGCCTCTCGTTGCGAGCAGATAAAGGGCGGGCGGGACATCATCGCGCGAATTGGGGAAACAGCCCCGAGGGGGGTCCGTATTCCGGCGGCCGCGCGAGGACACCTGTCGGTTCATCGCATGCCCGAGTCGATTCGTTACGCGCTGAATTGAGTGACCTGCGCCACGCTGTGGCCGTGCAACCTTTCGGGAGCGGATCCGTCCGCCCCCGATCGTCAGCCCGTTTTGCGGGCTTCGATCAGAAGCGGGCGGTGTGCGCGACGAACGGGCCCTCGCGCTCGATCCGTTCGTGCAGCGCGCGCAACCGGTCCCGGTACCGCCCGACCGTGAAGCCAGGCACCATCCAGATCACCTTACGGAGAAAGTAGATCACGGCTCCGATGTCGTGGAACTCCGTGCGCAGCCGTTCCGGGCGCAGGCCGACGACGTCCAGGCCCGCCCGTGCGGTCTCCGCCGCCGCGTCGTCGGGGTGCCGGAGGCGGCGGACCGCCTCGGGCTGCGGGCCGAGGAAGTACTCGACCAGCTCGAAGACGCTCGCCGGACCGACCTGCTGGGACAGGGAGGTGCCGCCGGGCCGCAGGACCCGTGCGATCTCGTCCCACCACACCGTCACCCGCACCTCACCGCCGCCGGTCTGGATGTCCAGCTCGGAGCGGACGTGGCCCAGTCGCTCCGCGAGCAGCCGCTGGTAGCCCCAGGACGGACGCTGCTCGGTGGCCCGGCCGTCGAGCCACGAGAAGTCCCAGCCGTCCACGCAGACCGATTCGGCCTCGGCGACGAGGTGGTCGAAAGTACGCGTCCTTCCCGGATCGTCCCAGCTCGGGAGCGGGCCGACCACCGGATTGCCCGGCGGTCGACTACAGTGGTCGGCGGGCCGTGACTGGCGTTCGGGTGGATCACCACCGGGGAGCGGCCCGCGTACGTTCCGTACGCAGACTGCCGCGCGCCTGGGCGAACCGCGATCCGCAGCGACGTTCAGGAGACCCCGTGACGACTGCCCAGACTGCCCGTGAGTCCGCCGCCGGGACGCCCGCGGCCCGGCTGATGGACGGCACCGCCCTCGCCCGCCGCATCGCGGAGCGGACCGCCGGCCACGCGGCGAAGATCACCGAACGCACCGGCACCGCGCCCTGCCTGGCGACCGTCCTGGTCGGCGAGGACCCCGCCTCCGTCACCTACGTGCGCATGAAGCAGAACCGCTGCGCCAAGGCCGGGATCACCTCGCGCCACGTGGAGCTGCCGGCGTCCACCACCACCGAGGAGCTCGTCGCCGCGCTCACCGCGCTCTCCGAGGACCCGGAGATCAGCGGCATCCTGCTCCAGCACCCCGTCCCGCACCACATCGACGAGCGCGCCGCCTTCGAGGCCATCGCGCCGGGCAAGGACGTCGACGGGGTCACCATGCACTCCTTCGCGGCCATGGGCTTCGGGCTGCCCGGCTTCGTGTCCTGCACCCCCGGCGGCATCATGCGCCTGCTCGCCGAGTACGACGTGGACCTCACCGGCAAGCACGCCGTGGTCGTCGGCCGCAGCGCGATCCTCGGCAAGCCGGCCGGCATGCTGCTGCTCGAGCAGAACGCCACCGTCACCTACTGCCACTCCCGCACCCAGGACCTCCCCTCGATCGTGCGCCAGGCCGACGTGCTGGTCGCCGCCGTGGGCAAGGCCGAGTTCATCCGCGGCGAGGACATCAAGCCGGGCGCCGTGGTCCTGGACGCCGGCTACAACGAGGGCAACGTCGGCGACGTGCACTTCGAGTCCGCCGCCGCCCGCGCCTCGCTGATCACACCGGTGCCGGGCGGGGTCGGCCCCATGACCATCGCCGTGCTCCTCGAGCAGACCGTCCGGGCCGCCGCCGCGCAGGCCGGCTTGGCCCTCACCGACCTCTGACCGCGCCGTACCCCCTTCCGCACGGCGAACGCCCCGGGCCCCGCGGCCCGGGGCGCGAGCACCTCGCGGATCAGGAAGACGGAGATCCGCTCACCGGGCCTGTCCGACGGGGTCGACCGGACCGACCGGACCGACCGGGTCCACCGGGCCCGCCGGGCCGGGTGTCCCGGGGACCGGGCCGAGCCCGGCGACGGCCCGTTCGGCGGCGGTCAGCGGCGGCGCCTTGAGCGCACCCCGCTGCGACGCGCGCAGGACGTGCCAGACCACCGACGGGTGCAGCCAGTGCCCGGGCCCGCTGCTCATGGTCAGCACCCGCAGGAGCGCGGCGGTGAGCGCCTCGTGGGTGGTCGCCCCCGTCATCAGCCGGTTGACGTAGGCGTTGAGCAGGCCGGTCCCCGCCCGCGGCTTCATCCCCGTCGCCCCCGGATACAGGATGTCCTGCGAGGTGGCGAGCTCCCAGGCGGTGCTGACCAACGGGGCGATCGCACGCTGCGCCTCGCGCCCGAAGCCGGGGTGGCCGAGCCCCTTCTGCCGCAGCAGGGCGCGCACGGCCAGCAGCCCCTGGGCGGCGACCGTCATGCCCTGTCCGTAGAGGGGGTTGAAGGTGGCGACGGAGTCGCCGACGGCGAAGAACCCGTCGGGCAGTTCGGCCTTCTCGAAATGGATCCGGCGGTTGGCGGTGCCCTGGGTGACGGCGACGTCCGTCAACGGCTTCCTGCCTTCGAGGAGCTCGCCGACGACAGGGTCGCGGACGCCCTTGGCGAAGGGGATGAACCGGTCCGGGTCGCCGGTCGGCTGGCCGCCGCGGGTCCCGGAGAGCGTGGCCTGCCACCGCCCGTTCTCGATGGGCACGATGGTGGCCGTCTGCCCGGGGACGGGCACCCGGGGGTCCGACTGCACGTTGACGATGGGGAAGCCCATCGCGTGGGCCCCCTCCGGCGCTTCGAAGATCCTCGTCGCGTAGACGAGTCCGGAGTCGACCTCGGCCTGCCGTATTCCGGTGACGCCGAGGGCCTGGAGCCAGGTCCGGGCGCGGGAGCCCCGTCCGCTCGCGTCGACCACCAGGTCGGCGGAGAGCAGCAGGCCCCGCTCTTCGGGGGTGTCGACCCGGACACCGGTGACCCGGGCCGCCGTGCCCTCCAGCGCCCGGACCCGGGTCCGCTGGAGGGTGGCGACCCCCTTCAGGCCGCTCACGCGGGCGCGGACCACCGCGTCGAGGAGGTCGCGGCTGCAGGAGATGTTGAACTGCTTCTCCCCGCAGCGCGGGATCCAGCCCTGAGCGGTCTTGGAGACGAGGTCGGTGGGCAGGCTGCGGCGCAGGGCGCCGGCGGCCGTCCAGTCGTCGGTGATGCCCGGCAGGATGTCCTCGATGGCGCGGGCGCCGCCGGACCACAGGAGGTGGGTGTGCCGGGCCTGCGGGAGTCCGCGCCGCGGCGCCGGGCCCTCGGGCAGCGGGTCCGCGTCCACGACGGTGACCGTCGCGTGGTCGGCGAGGACGGCGGCCGCGAGCAGGCCGGCCAGGCTGCCGCCGATCACGACGGCGTGGCGGGGCGGGGAAGACGGGGTCATCGTGTCGTGCTCTCTGTCGGGGCCGTGCTGCGGGCATCGGCGCGAGGGGTGCGGGCTGGGTGCGGGCCGGTCACCGTCGTGACACGGGGCTTCCCCCGCCGAGCGAGGTCTTGATGCGCTCGATCGCCTCGGGGAACCGCTCTTCCCGGGGCGCCGGCAGGCAGGGCCTGATGCGTGTGCCGAGGTGCCGGCCGAAGGTCTCGGCGCGCATCCGCGCCGGATCCCCGTGGCCGGCGCGGGCGGCCGCCCGCCGGATCACCTCGGTCGGTGCGGCGCCGCAGGGCACTGCGGCGCCGCAGTGCAGTCCCGGGAGGTCACCGCGGCGGCCCGCCGGGCGCGCGGCCACCGCCGTGCCCGGCCCGTGGCTCCCGCAGATGCCCTGGTCGACCGGCCCCGCGATGAGCTCGACGGCGCCGCACGGCGGCGACAGCCGGAGGTTTGCCGGCGGATTCCCGGCGGGGTCGCGCCGTCCACGCGTGGTCCTCATCGCGTTCCCCCCTCCGCGGCCGGGCCCTCACCGGCCGCCGGACGGCCGAGCTGACCCTCCCGGGCGAGCAGGTCGTCCAGGTGGTCGGCGAGGGACTTCCAGCCCCGGGGGGAGAGCCGGCCGGCCCGGGTGACGATGCTCCGTACGTCGTGCGCGCGCAGCACGGCCAGCATCGGGTTCTCCCGCTGCCGCTGCGCGTACTCCAGTTCCCGCGCGAGGGAGCCGAGTGCGGTGCCGAGCGCCTCGGCGTCGTCGGCCAGCAGGAAGCCGGCCTCCACGCCGAAGAACCGCTGGATCCCGGCGGCCGCGGCGAGGTTCGGCAGGCCCTCGCCCTGGGCGAGGCGGGTCAGCGACTGGCCCGACGCGTCGAAGGACTGGGCGATGGCCGCCAGCGAGTGGGGCTGCCCGTCCTCCCGGAGCCTGGTCCGGCGCAGGTGGGCGAACCGCTCGCGCACCTGCGCCTTTAACGGGGGGCGGGGAGGTCTGCCGTCGAGGGTCAGCCGGATGGCCTGCGGGGTGAGGCCGGTGAGGTGCGAGAGGTGCTCCGGATCGCCCTCGCCCTCAGGGGTGAGGGCCAGGGCCCGCTCCACCGCGCTCTTGCCGTCGGCCAGCAGGAAGCCGGCGTACACCCCGAAGAACCGCTGCACACCGGCCGCGTGACCGAGCCGGGGCAGGCCCGTGCCCGAGTTGAGCGGGCCGAGCGAGGCCCCGGGAGCGCCGAAGTCCCCGGCGATGGCGGCGAGCGGCCACTCCCGGCCGTGCTTGTCACGGCGGGTGGCGCGCAGCCGCAGGAAGCGCAGGTGGACCCGCTGCTCCAGCGGGAGCTCGGCGGCCCGGCCCGCGACGACGGCCGCGATCCGGTCCGGTTCGACCCCGGAGAGGTGGCTCAGCCGCGGGAGGGCCAGGACGTGGGCCGGGTCCTGCTCGCCGCGCTCCGACAGTTCCTCCACGCGCCGCCAGAGCGCGGTCAGATCAGGTCGGGCGGCGGCTCGCACCGGCTGCTTCTCCGTAAGTCGACAAGACGTTCGAGGTGGCGGGGCTGCGTGAAGCCTAGCCGTCCACCTGACGCCGAACCAGCGGTAACACAACATTCCCTGCCCTACGGCTCAAAAGAGGTTGGTACGGCTGTGGAGTTGCGGTCGGGGCGAAAGGCGCCGGTTGGGCCGAGGTGCGCCCGACGCACTCGGAGCCACTGGTCGGCAGGTCCTTCGCGGGCTTCCCGAACCGCCCGGGACCGTGCCTTACCTCCCGGGTAATCGACCCCGCCGGGGCCGCGCACTCGGCTCCGGGGCCCGTGTCCCCATCTTCGGACGCGACGTCGACGGAGGCGGATTCCCCATGTCCGCAACCCTGATCGGCAGCATCGCCCGCACCGCCGAGCCGCGGACGGCCCTGCGCCGCTTCCTCGCCCTCGACTCCCTGGTCACCACTGGCAACGGGCTGGCGTACGCCGCCTTCTCGGCGCCGCTGGGCCGACTGCTCGGGGTCGGGCAGGGATTGCTGCTGGGGCTCGGGATCCTGCTCGTCGCGTACGGCGCCGGCGTCGGCCTCCTGGCCTCGCGCAGGCGGCCGCCCGCGCTGCCGGTCAAGCTCGTCGTCGAGACCAACTACGCATGGGCGGCCCTGAGTCTGCTCTCGCTCGCGCTCTGGCTCGCCCCGACCACCGCGGGCGCCGTGTGGATCCCGGCGCAGGGGCTCGTCGTCGCCGGCTTCGCGCTGCTCCAGCAGCTCGCCCTGCGCTCAGCCGTCGAGTGAGCGCAGGTACTTCGCCGTCGCCGGGTCGGCCGGGAGCAGGGTTTCGATGGCCAGTTCGGCCACGGTCACGTCCATGGGGGTGTTGAAGGTCGCGATCGAGGACACGAAGGACAGCACGTGGCCGTCGTGTTCGAGGACCAGCGGGAGCGCGATGTGCGCGACGGGCCCGTCCGGTACACCGCCGCCGCCCGGGCGGTCGGCGACCGGGTAGCCGGAGACCTCCTCGTACAGGGCGCGCAGCGGCTCGGACCGGGCCAGGGCGATCTGCCGCTCCATCTGCTCCAGCAGGTGCCCGCGCCACGCCCGGAGGTTGCGGATCCGGGGAGCCAGGCCCTCGGGGTGCAGGGTGAGCCGCATGGCGTTCATCGGCGGGGTCAGCAGGTGCTCCGGCAGCCCGTCCATCAGCATCGCGACACCCCGGTTGGCGGCGACCACGTGGTAGGTGGCGTCGACGACCAGCGCCGGGTAGGGCTCGTAGCCCGTCAGCAGCCGCTCGATGCCCTCGCGCAGCGGCTCCATGGAGGGGTCGTCCAGGGCGGTCTGGGCGAAGCGCGGGGCGTAGCCGGCGGCCAGCAGCAGGGCGTTGCGCTCCCGCACCGGCACCTCCAGGCGGTCCGCGAGCCGCAGCACCATCTCCTCGCTCGGCCGGGACCGTCCGGTCTCGATGAAGCTGATGTGCCGGGACGAGGAGTCGGCGCGGCCCGCCAGTTCCAGCTGGCTGATGCCGCGCCGCTCCCGCCACGTACGGAGCAGGGCGCCGATCGCGGGCGAGGAGGTGGTCATGCCCCGACGGTAGCCGAGCGCCCCGGCCGCGCCCGGATCAGCCCAGGTCGAAGGCGTTGGGCAGACCGAGGCGGTAGCGCCACAGGTCGTGCCGTTTGGCGGACTCGATTTCAGGGGCCCGGTACAGCGGCCGGACCGTGCACCGGGCCGCCGGTGAACCGTCGCGGTCGAGGAGGGAGTTGACGGCGGCCCGGGCGGAGGCGTTCGCCCCCTCCATCGTCGCCAGGTCGATGTCGACCGCCACGTAGTCCCCGCTGAGGAAGAAGTTCGGGATGCGGGTGTGCGCGCTCGGCCGGTTGTGGAAGGTGCCGGTGGGGTGGATCAGCAGCTCGTCCTCGTTGGTGGGGTGCGGGGTGCCGAGCCCGTCCACGCCCGGATCCAGGAACCACGAGTGCAGCGCCGCGTCGCTCAGCGCCGTCCGCCCGGTGTCGTTGAGGGACGCCTTCAGCTGGGCCCACACCTCGCGCGCCACCTCCTCGCGGGTGCACTGCTTGGCCGTCTTCCCGTACAGGATCCCGGGCTTGTCCCACTCCGATATGTCCACCGACAGGCAGTCGACCGCGCCGCCGTCGCCGTAGTCGGCGGGGAAGTCCCGGGCGGGCCAGTGCTCGGCCTGCTGGATCGCCGTCAACGACCACGGCGAGTCGATGCAGTTGAGGTGGCCGTGCACCAGCGGGGCCCGCTCGGCGAGATAGAACTGGATGCCGGTCATCCAGTCGGTCCGAAGCCGGTCGCAGCGCCCCAGCATCGGATCGGCGGCCCGCAGCCCGGCGCTCCAGGTATGCCGGGCGTGCTCGACGGGCAGGGCCGAGACGTAGTGGTCGGCGGTGGCGGTCTGCCGCGCGCCGGCCGGGTCCAGGACGTCGACCCCGCTCACCCGGCCGCTGCCGTACCGCACCTCCCGCACGGTCCAGCCGATCCGGAACTCCACCCCGAGGGTGCGCAGGTGCGCCTCCCACGGGTCGATCCACGCCTCGTTGGTGGGCAGGTTGAGGATCCGGTCCGGCGGGCCGTCGGCGCCCCGGCCCAGCAGGTTGAAGACGAAGGCCTCGCCGAGGGTGCCGACGGTGCGGGTGGAGGCCTCCTCCGCCTTGGTCGCCACGATGTTGCGGGTGACGCCGACGGCGAGGATCCGCTGGTACTCGCTCGACATCCGCGCCGCGCGAACGAATTCCCACCAGGGCGTGTGCTCCCAGACCGCGTCGCGCCGCTCGTCGCAGCTGGTGAGGAAGACCAGCGCGCGGTTGACGAAGTACGCCGTCTCGTGGGGCGGCAGCCGGACCAGTGACTGCAGGATGCCGGTGAGGGCGCGCCGGAACTCTTCGGGGGTCAGCTCGGCGGGTGCGTGCTCCGGCCAGGGGATGGGCGCGCGCAGGTCCTCGCGGCCGCCCGCCCGGGCGAACATCATCTCGCGCGGGGCGACGAGGTTGTCCCACACCCCGTTCGCGTTGCCGGGGAACGGGATGCGCCGCATCGTGTCGGGCAGGTTGTGGTAGATGCCGGGGATGAAGCGGAAGCCGTGCTCCGCGGGCAGCGGCCGGCGGCCGCCGCGGGCGCTGCCGGGCACGTCCATGCTGCGCGCCTTGCCGCCGAGCGCGCGGCGTTCGTACACGGTCACGGCGTAGCCCCGCTCGGCCAGTTCGTGCGCCGCGGTCAGCCCGGCCACCCCGCCGCCGAGTACGGCCACGCGCCGGCCGTCCGGTGCGGCCGCCGAACCCGCCCCGGCCTCGATGCCCGCCCCCGGCACGGCCGCGGCCGGTGCGGCGGCCAGGCCCGCCGCCAGGGCGCCCCCGGCCGTGGCGGCCGCGGTCCCCGCGATGAACGTACGTCTGGAACTTCCTGTGGCCACCATGGCGGTGCCGCCCCTTCGCCCTTGTTACCGCTGGTAACGATCGCGTCCGGCGCAGGAGCATAGGGGCGCGCGGCGGGGTGGGGAAGGCACGGGGGGAACCCGGGTGCACTATGGCGCGAAAGGGTTGCCCGGGCGCGCGCGGTGGGAATCCTGACTCCACGTCACGCAGAAGAGGAGCCGGTGGATGCCGAGTGAACCGCTGTCGCAGAAGGAGATCGAGGACCGGTTGCGGGAACTGCCCGGATGGGCCTTCGAGGACGACCGGATCATCCGCACCTACCGGCTGGGCACCCACGTCGCGGCGAGCGCCCTGGTCGTCCACATCGCCTCCGTCCAGGAGGAGCTGAACCACCACTCCGACCTGACGCTCGGCTACGACACCGTACGGCTGTCGGTGCACAGCCACGACGCGGGCGGCGCGGTGACGGCGAGGGACTTCGCCCTCGCCGAGCGCGTCGAGTCCCTCGCCCCGGCGCACGGGGCACGCTGAGGCCGAGCTGAGGCGCGCCGGGCGGACCCCTGGCGCGCCGGGGCCCGTCCCACGGCGGCGCCAGGGGCCCGTCGCACGGGCACGGGCCCGACGCACGGGGCACAGGGCCGACGCACGGGGCGCGGGCCACGCATGGCGTGCCGGGTCCGGGCCTACGGCGCGCCGGGGCCCGAAGCGGGCTCCACCTCCTCCAGGCGCCACCACTGCCCCGGGGAGTCGGTGTCCTCCCCCTGGCGGGCGCGGCCCTGGCCGTCGGTCTCCAGGGGGAGCCCGCTGATGCACGCGATCAGGGAGACCACCCCCGGATCGTCGAGGTGCTCCTCCACGATCCACTCCTGCGCGCCGAAGGCGTTGGGCCGCCACACCTGCACGCGGGCGCCGCTCTCCGTGGAGGCGTTCGCGACGTCGAGGCGGCGCCCGTTGTCCTCGCTCACGACGTGGACGATCCCGCCGCCGCTGTGCACCGGCGAGATTCGCCACCGGCGGGCGGTCTCCGGCGCGGGCGGCCCGTCCGGGCCCACCCGCACCCGGGAGGCGCCCTCCAGCTGGAGCACGAGGCCGCTGCCCGCGTTGCGGATCCGGTAGGGCCCGGCGGCCGAATTCACCGCAGCCCCGCTCAGGCGTCGAAGACGGCCGGGTCGGGACCGATCCGCCGGGCCGCGGCGCCCGCGCCCAGGGCGTCCAGCGCGGCGACGTCGGAGGCGTCCAGCTCGAAGCCGAAGACGTCGAGGTTCTCCCGGATCCGGGCCGGGGTCACCGACTTCGGGATCGCGACGTTGCCGTGACCCAGGTGCCAGCGCAGCACCACCTGCGCGGCGCTGCGGCCGTGCTTGGCGGCGATCGCGGTGACCTCGGGGAGCGTCAGCAGCTCCTTGCCCTGGCCCAGCGGGGACCAGGCCTCGGTGGTGATCCCCCGCTCGGCGTGCAGCGCGCGCAGCTCGGCCTGCGGGAACAGCGGGTGCAGCTCGATCTGGTTCACCGCCGGAACCAGCTCGCTCACGGCGGCCAGCCGGTCCAGGTCCGCCGGGCGGAAGTTCGACACGCCGACCGCCCGGGCCCGGCCGTCGGCCGCGATCTCCTCGAAGGTGCGCCAGATGGCCGGGAAGTCGTCGCGCATCGGGCGCGGCCAGTGGATCAGGTACAGGTCGACGTGGTCGAGGCCCAGCTTGCCGAGCGAATCGTCGAAGGCGCGCAGTACGGCGTCCCGGTCCCACGTCCGCCGCGGCCCGTTCCACAGCTTGGTGGTGACGAACAGCTCCTCGCGCGGCACCCCGGAGGCGGCCAGGCCCCTGCCGGTGCCCGCCTCGTTGCCGTAGACGGCCGCCGTGTCGATGCTGCGGTACCCCGCCTCCAGGGCGGTGGCGACGGCCCGCTCCGCCTCGGCGTCCGGCACCTGCCAGACGCCGAAGCCGAGCTGGGGCATGAGCGTGCCGTTGTTGAGCTTGACGGTGGGGGCCTGGTTCACGTCTGGTCGTTCCCTCGGTCGGTGGCGGTTGGGTGCGAGGGGCGACAACCGGCCCCTCCTGCGACGTATTCCCGCCATGTCCGCCGGCTCACGCGGTTCCGAGGTAGGCCGCCCGTACCAGCGGGTCCTGCCGCACCGCCTCCGGCGCGCCCTCCGCCAGCACCGCCCCGAGGTCCAGTACGACCACCCGTTCGCACACCTCCATCACGAAGGCCACGTTGTGCTCCACCAGCAGTACCGCGCAGCCGTCCTCCCGGGCGAGGCGCCGCACGACGGCCGCCAGCCGCCCGCGCTCGGGCGCCGACATCCCCGACGCCGGTTCGTCCAGCAGCAGCACCCGCGGCGGATCGGCCACCGCCCGGGCCAGTTCGACCATCCGGGCCTGCCCCACCGGCAGCCCGGCGGCGTACGAAGCCCCCAGCGCGCCGATCCCGCAGTCGGCCAGCACCCGCCCGCACCGCTCCCGGCGCGCCCGCTCCCGGGAGCGCCGGGCCGGGAGGCCGGCCAGATCGGCCGCGAGTCCGCCCCCGCCGCCCCGCCACTCCTGCGCGACGAGCAGGTTCTCGGCCACGCTGAGCTGGCCGAAGAGCTGCTGGCGCTGGAAGGTCCGGCGCACCCCGTGCCGGGCCCGCCAGACGGGGGAGCGGCGGCTGATGTCCGCCCCGTCCAGCAGCACCCGTCCCCGGTCGGGGCGCCGGATCCCGGACAGGACGTCGAACAGAGTGGTCTTACCGGCGCCGTTCGGCCCGATCAGCCCGCACACCTCGCCCGCACGGACGCCGAGGTCCACCCCGGTCAGGGCCCTGACCCCGCCGAAGCGGACCCCGACCCCCCGCGCCTCCAGCACGTAGCCGCTCATGTCGCCATCCCCAGGTATGCCTCGGTGAGCCGGTCCTGCTCCACCGCGCCGCGCGGACCGCACCAGGAGACCCGGCCCTGGGAGAGGTAGGCCACGGTGTCGGCGATCCCGAGGACCTCCGCCGCCTTCTCCTCCACCAGGAGCAGCGCGGTCCCGGCGTCGCGGAGCTCGGTGAGCAGCGCGTACACCTCCTCCACCACGCGCGGGGCGAGCCCGAGCGAGGGCTCGTCGGCGATCAGCACCCCGGGCGGGCGCTGCAGCAGCGGCGCCAGGGCCAGCATCTGCTGCTCCCCTCCGGACAGGGACCCGGCCGGCACCCGGCGGCGTTCGCCGAGCCGCGGGAAGCGGTCGTAGACGGCGGAGCGGGCGGCGGGGTCGCGCAGGTACAGGGCCAGGTTCTCCTCGATGGTGAGCGCGGGGAAGATCCCCCGGCCCTCGGGGGCGAGCACCACCCCGGACCGGGCCCGGCGCACGGGGCCCCCGCGGGTCGCGTCGTGGCCGCTCACGAACACCGCTCCGCCGGTGGGGCGCAGGGCGCCGGCGGCGACGCGGCAGGCGGTGCTCTTGCCGGCGCCGTTGGGACCGAGCACGGCGAGGATCTCCCCTTCCCGCACGGCCAGATCGACCCCGTGCAGCACGAGCCCCCCGTCGTATCCGGCCGTGATGCCGCGCAGCTCGAGCGCGGGCCCACCGGGGCCCGGCCCCGCACCGCGCGCCTCCATCGCCGGCGAGGCCGGACGGTGCCGCCCGGCGGGCCGGCCTGCGCGGAGCGCAAGGTCGGCCCCGCCGGCGTCCGAGCCGCTGCGGGGATCCCGAGCGGTAGCCGGGGGAGTGGCCGGGGGCGAAGCCCCGGCCCGCCGCTTCGCCCAGCGCATCGGCACGGCCGCGCAGTACCCGTCCGGATCGTTGGCCAAAGCCAATCCCGCGAGGCCGAACAGGATCACCGGCAGATGGGCCGACGCCGTCACGTAGTCCGCCAGCAGCCGCGGCGCCACGGCGAACACCAGCCCCGCGACCACCGCGTACTGCGGCCGCCGGACACCCGCCGCCACCACGACCGCCAGCCACACCAGCCCGGTCATCGCCGTGAAGTCCGTGGCCGTGATCCGCGTGCTGAACGACGCGTACAGCACACCACCGAACCCGGCCAGCCCCGCCGACAGGCAGAACAGCAGCAGCTTCGTCCGCACGACGGACACCCCCGAGGCCATGGCGGCCGCGGGCGCCGACCGTACGGCCAGCATCGCCCGCCCCGACGGCGAGCCGCGCAGCGCCGTCAGCCCGGCGGCCACCACCCCGGCCAGGACCACCAGGGCCACCCCCAGCGCCCGGTCGTCGGACAGGTCCACCGGCCCGAAGACCGGCCGCGGAACGGGCCATCCGGAGTCCCCGTTGCGCAGCCACCGCAGCTGGAACAGCACCTGGTCGGCGAGGAACGCCAGGGCCAGCGTGGCCAGGGCCAGCGACCGCCCGCCCAGCCGCAGCGCGGGCAGGGCGACCAGCGCCCCCAGCACGGCGGCCGCGCACGTCCCGACGGCCAGCGCCGCCACGAACGGCCAGCCCCGGCTCATCAGCAGCCCGGCCACCAGCGCGGCCCCCGTCACGAAGGTGCCCTGGGCCAGCGAGACCATCGCACCCAGACCGGTCACCACCGTGAAGGACATGAACACCAGCCCGATGGCCAGCCCCTGCGCCAGCAGGCCGCTCCAGAAGGGCGAGGTAACGGTGTAGAAGGCGACGCACAGCGCCACCGCGCCCGCTGCCCACACGCCCCACCGCCGCGACCACGGAGCCCCGGCCAGATGGTCGACCGGCGGCACGTCCACGGCCGCGACCCCCGCCGTCCGGGCCCTGCGCGTCAGCACGAGCAGGCCCGCGAACAGGATCAGGAACGGCACCGCCGTGCGGAAGCCGGTGACGCCCTCGGCGAAGGAGGCGTAGCCGGCCACCAGGTTCTGCAGCACACCCAGCCCCAGCCCGCCCGCGAAGGCGAGCGGCACGGACGCGAACCGTCCGATCACCGCCGCCGTCGCCGAGACGAAGAGGAACAGGGTGAAGTCGTGCGCGGACAGCCCCAGCAGCGGAGTGGCGAGCACGCCCGCGAGCCCGGCCAGCACCGAGGCGATCATCCAGGCCACCGAGGAGAGCCGGTCGGCGCTGATCCCGCGCAGTTCGGTCAGCGACCGGTCGTCCACGGCCGCCCGCAGCAGCAGCCCGAGCCGGGTGTGCCGCATCAGCACCCACAGGGCCACCGCGGCCACCGCCGTCACCACCCAGGTGATCAGCTGGTCGGAGTCGACGCCGACGCCCTGCGCGAGCTGCCAGGAGGTGGCCGGGCTCGGCCCGACCCCCGGCAGCCCGAACTGGTTCTCGGCGGGTTTCACGGGCGCGCCCGCGTCCGCCAGCAGCTCCACCGCCCACAGCCCGGCCGCGGGCAGCGCCACCAGCAGTCCGATGGTCGCCACGATCTGCGCCGTCTCGCCGACCCGCGCGAGGCGCCGGAACATCAGCCGGTCCAGCCCCCAGCCGAGGCCGGGGGCGAGGACGAACACCACCAGCAGGGCGGCGGGGACCGCGGGCCAGCCCAGACCCGCGTGCAGTTCGTAGAAGGTGAGCGCGCACAGGTAGGCGGTGGCCCCGTGCGCGAAGTTGAACAGTCCGGACGCCGAGTACGACAGCACCAGCCCCGTGGCGAGCAGTGCGTACAGGGCGCCGGAGACCAGACCGCTCAGGACGAAGACGAGCAGATCCGCCATGGCCGGCCCTACGTGAAGGGGATGGGCTCGTGGCACTCGAACGGCACGGAGACCTCGTACGCACCGTCCTTGAGCTGGACGAGCGCCCCGCAGCCGAAGCTGTCCTTCTGCCCCTCGGGCTCCGCCCGGTCGCCGACGAGCGTGCCGGTGTCGGAGAAGCCCTGGGCGGCGGACTGGAAGGACTCGACGGTGAGGTCCTTGCCGGCCTTGTGCGCGATGGCCAGGAACAGGTCGGCTGACATGTAGCCGGTGAGCATGTGCATGCTGAGGGGTACCTCCTGCCCGCCCGCCGCCGCCTTGATGTCGGCCTTGAACCGCGCCATGTTCGGGCTGTCGGACTCGAAGGGCTCGAACTGCAGCAGGACGTGCACCCCGTCGAGCGCCTGCCGCGTGGCGTCCTTGGCGAGCAGACCGGGATCGTAGTCGGTGGGGTCGGAGAGCAGCCCTCGGTAGCCGCCGCGCTTGAGCGCGGTGAACAGGCCGATGTTGTGGGGCGTCTGCATGACGGAGACTACGGCGTCGGGCGCCTTGCCGCCGTTGCTCGCCAGGATCTCCTTCACGTAGGCCGACCAGTCGCTCGGCACGGCGGTGGCGGGCACGGACGCCTTGGCGTAGGAGACCGTGAACCCCGCGGCGGCGAAGCCCTGCCGGAAGGTGCGGATGCCGAAGGTGCCGGCGTCGCTGTCGTTGGCGATGAGGGCGACGGATCTGCCCCGTGCCCCGCCGAGCAGCCGGCCGATGCCCTCGGGCCAGGTCTGGTTGACGGTGCCGCCGGGGGTGGGGACCAGGCAGCCGTTGAAGCCGTAGATGTGCCGGGGGCCGCAGAACGCGGGCAGGGTCCCCCAGCCGAAGGTGGGCACCTTCTGCTGTTCCAGGAAGTCGGCGCCCGAGAAGGTGACCGAGCTCATGGGGGCGACGGCGAAGACCTGGTCCTGCTGGACCAGTTTGCGCGCCGCCGCCATGTTCTTCGCCGGGTCCTGGCCGTCGTCCTCGGCACCGAGGTAGTCGATCGTCCGGCCGTTGACGCCCCCCTCGGCGTTGGCCCTCATGTACCGGGCCCGGGCACCGAGATCGGTGTCCTTCTTGCTGTAGCCGCTCGCGCTCGTCATCGACACGATGCCGCCGACCTTGACCGACTGCGCGGTCACCCCGCGGCGGTTCCCGGGCGGGTCTCCGCGCCCTCCGGTGCCGGTGCCGTCTCCGTTCGTGGACGCCGCATTGCAGGCGGAGACGAGTGCGAGGGCCGCTGCCGCGGCGGCGAGCGTGCGGATCGGTCGCAGCATCAGGGGATCCCCTCCGGTCGGCGATCCCCGCAGTCTGGACATGACCTGACGCACCGTCAATACAGGTGGCAGGAGAAAGTTGACGGATCGTCAGGGCAGTCCACGCGGGTGGTCCGTGCCGCCGAGCGGCCTGCTCACGCCTGGTACAGGGCCGCGACCTCCTTCGCGTACGCGTTCTCGATCGCCCGGCGCTTGAGCTTCAGCGAGGGGGTCAGCAGCCCCCGCTCCTCGCTGAACTGCTCGGGCAGCACCCGGAAGGTGCGGATCGACTCCGCCTGCGAGACCAGGGTGTTGGCGGCCACCACCGCCCGCCGGACCTCCGCCGACAGGTCCGCGTCGTGCACCAGCTCCGCCGCCGGCCGCTGCGGCAGACCGCGCATCGACAGCCAGTGCGCGATCCCCTCCGGATCCAGGGTGATCAGGGCCGCTATGTACGGCCGGTCGTTGCCCACCAGTACGCACTGCGCCACCAGCGGATGCGACCGCACCCGCTCCTCCAGCGCGGCGGGCTGGACGCTCTTGCCGTTGGAGGTCACCAGGATCTCCTTCTTGCGGCCCGTGATGGTGAGGTAGCCGTCCGCGTCGAGCCGCCCCAGGTCCCCGGTCGCCAGCCAGCCGTCGCGCAGCACCTCCTCCGTCCCGCGGGGGTCGTTCAGGTAGCCGGAGAAGACGTGGCCGCCGCGCAGCCACACCTCCCCGTCCTGTGCGATGTGCACCGTGCCGCCCGGGATCGGAGGACCCACCGTGCCGTACTTGGTCGCCCCCGGCGGGTTCGCCGTGGCCGCCGCGCTCGATTCGGTCAGCCCGTACCCCTCGAAGATCGTGATCCCCGCACCGTCGAAGAACAGCCCGAGGCGGCGCGACATCGCCGACCCGCCCGACATGGCGTGGCGCACCCGGCCGCCCATCGCCGCCCGGACCTTGCCGTACACCAGCTTCTCGAACACCTGGTGCTCCATCCGCAGCCCCGCCGAAGGCCCCGGCCCGCTGCCGAACGCCTTCTGCTCGCGCGCCTCGGCGTACCGCACGGCCGTCTCCACCGCGCGGTCGAACGGGCCCGTGCGCCCCTCCGCCTCGGCCTTGCGGCGGGCCGCCGCGAAGACCTTCTCGAAGACGTACGGCACCCCCAGCACGAAGGTCGGACGGAACGCGGCGAGGTCCGGCAGCAGCTCGGCCGCCGCCAGCACCGGCTGGTGCCCGAGCTTGACCCCCGCCCGGATGGCGGCCACCTCCACCATCCGCCCGAAGACGTGCGCCAGGGGCAGGAAGAGCAGGGTGGACGGCTGCTCGTCCGGACCGGCCCGGAAGACGGACTCCCAGCGGCTGACCATCGTGTCGGCCTCGAACATGAAGTTGGCGTGGGTGAGGACGCACCCCTTGGGCCGCCCGGTGGTCCCGGAGGTGTAGATGACGGTGGCGACCGCGTCCGGGGTCACCGCGCGCCGGTGGCGGTGTACGACGTCCTCGCTCACCCCGCGCCCGTCGGCGACGAGCGCGTCCACGGCCCCCGCGTCGAGCTGCCACAGCAGCCGCAGCCGGGGGAGCCCGTCGACGACCGAGCCCACCGTCATGGCCTGGTCCTCGTTCTCCACGACGCAGGCCGTGCACGCCGAATCGCCCAGGATCCACTGCACCTGCTCGGCGGAGGACGTCGGGTAGACGGGCACGGGCTGGGCGCCGATCGCCCACAGCGCGAAGTCGAAGAGGGTCCACTCGTACCGGGTGCGGGACATGACGGCGACCCGGTCCCCGAACCGCACCCCCTGGGACAGCAGCCCCTTGGCGAGGTCCAGCACCTCGGCGGCCAGCTCGCCGGAGGTCACGTCCCGCCAGACGCCAGCGGTCTTGCGGCCCAGGACCACCCGGCCCGGTTCCTCGTACGCGTGCCGGAAGACGGCGTCGGCCAGACCGCCGACGGGCGCGCCCGTGATGACGGGTGGGACGGTGATCTCGCGCATGGCCCCGCTCCTCTCCGTGCGGCGCGGCGACGCTACCCCACGCCGAACGGCAGTTGATCAGGCCGTCGATACCTCCACAAGACCTCCGCAGCGCCGGGTCACGCGGTGCGGCTGAGGCGGTCGGCCCCCGCGAGGACGGCCGAGGCCAGGGCTTCCGCGGCGGCCGGCACACGGGCCCCGCGCAGCAGGGCGAACTCCACCGGGCCGAGCTCGGGAAGCCCTCCGACGCGGACCAGCCCCGGCGGGATCAGCCCCCGGGTGTGCGCCATCACCCCGAGCCCCGCCCTGGCCGCCGCGATCAGCCCGCTCAGGCTGCCGCTCGTACAGGCGATCCGCCAGGGCCGCCCCGCCCGCTCCAGCACCTCCAGGGCCCGCGCCCGGGTGATGCCCGGAGGCGGAAAGGCGATGAGCGGGACCGGTCGCTCCGGATCCACCCGCAGTCCCTCCGCCCCGATCCACACCATGCGGTCCCGCCACACCAGCCGGCCGCGCTCGTCGCCCGGGCCCCGCCGCTTCGCCAGCACCAGGTCCAGACGGCCCGCGTCCAGTCGCTCGTGCGGCGTGCCCGACAGTTCCACCGACAGCTCGAGGTCCACCTCGGGGTGCTGGTGCCGGAACCCCTCCAGGATCTCCGGCAGCCTCGTCAGCACGAAGTCCTCCGAGGCGCCGAACCGCAGCCGCCCCCGCAACCGGGTCCCGGTGAAGAAGGCCGCCGCCCGCTCGTGCGCCTCGAGGATCGTGCGCGCGAAGCCCAGCAGCGCCTCGCCGTCCTCCGTCAGCTCCACGCTGTGGGTGTCCCGCAGGAACAGCGGCCGCCCGGTCGCCTCCTCCAGCCGCCGCACGTGCTGGCTCACCGTGGACTGCCGTACGCCGAGCCGCCCGGCGGCCTGCGTGAAGCTGAGGGTCTGCGCGACGGTGAGGAACGTACGCAGCTGGTCCGGATCGTACATACCGCTCATCCTAGGGCGCTGCGGTCATCACGCATCGTGATGGCAGTCAGCGTGGTGTGCGGGTTTCCCGATCACCGGTCAGGACCGACCATGGGAGCGGACCGTTGACGAAAGCAGGAGAGCACCCCGCATGCGCCGCCCGCACCTCCCCGACCGGCTGCCGCTGGACCCGTACGTCCTGGCCCTTCTCGGCACCGTCGGCCTCGCCGCGCTGCTCCCCGCCCGCGGCCCGGCCGCCACCGTCGCGGGCGCAGCCGCCACCGGGGCCGTGGCGCTGCTCTTCTTCCTCTACGGCGCCCGGCTCTCCACCCGCGAGGCCCTCGACGGCGTGCGCCACTGGCGGCTGCACCTCACCGTGCTCGCCTGCACGTTCCTCCTCTTCCCCCTCCTCGGCCTCGCCGCCCGGGCCCTGGTGCCCGGCGTGCTCACCCCTGCCCTCTACAGCGGCCTGCTCTTCCTCTGCCTGGTCCCCTCGACCGTCCAGTCCTCCATCGCCTTCACCTCGATCGCCCGCGGCAACGTCCCCGCCGCGATCTGCGCGGGCTCCTTCTCCAGCCTCGCCGGCATCCTCCTCACCCCCCTCCTCGCGGCCGTCCTGCTCGGCGGTGACGGGGGCGGCTTCTCCCCGGACTCCCTCCTCAAGATCGTCGTCCAGCTCCTCCTGCCCTTCCTCCTCGGGCAGTTCCTGCGCCCCTGGGTCGGCGGCTTCCTGGTGCGCCACCGGCCCGTCCTCGGCTACGTCGACCGCGGCTCGATCCTGCTCGTCGTGTACGCCGCCTTCAGCGCGGGCGTGGTCGCCGGGATCTGGCGCCAGGTCAGCGTCCTGCGCCTGGGGGCGCTCGTCGCGGTGGAGGCCGTCCTCCTCGCCGTCATGCTCCTCGCCACCTGGTACGGGGCCGGGCGCCTCGGCTTCGGCCGGGCGGACCGCATCGCCATCCAGTTCGCCGGCTCCAAGAAGAGCCTCGCGGCCGGACTGCCCATGGCCAGCGTGCTGTTCGGCGCACAGGCGAGCATCGCGGTCCTGCCGCTGATGCTCTTCCACCAGATGCAGCTGATGGTCTGCGCGGTCCTCGCCCGCCGCCGCGCCGGGGACCCGGCGGACCCCCAACCCGCCGCCGACCGTGTGGCGGAGGTCTCGTCCCCGTCCCAACAGCCCACCGGCCGGGCCCGATAACGTGCGGTGGTGACCTGGATACGCCCCGACGGCGCCCACGCCGAACGCCCCTGCACCCTGGTGGTCTGCCGCGGCTGCTGCTGCGGCGACCCCCGCAAGAACCCCGGCATCGACCACGCCGGCCAGCTCGCCCGGCTGCGCGAGGCCGCGGCCGCCTCAGGGGGCCGGCTGGCCGTCCGTACGAGCGACTGCCTCGGCCCCTGCGCCCAGGCGAACGTCATCGTGGTCCAGCCCACCACCGAGGCCCGTCGGCGTGGAGCCCGCGCCGCCTGGTTCGGCTGGGCCCTGGACGACACCGCGACGGACGAGGTCATCGCCTGGGCCGCATCGGGCGGCCCGGGCGCCGCACCGGTCCCGCCCGCCCTGGACCTGCACCGCATCACCCCACCGGATCCCGCCCCCGCCGCCCGTCCCACGCGCCGCTCCCGCCGCGGCCGCTGAGACGGCGGAGGCGGTGCGGGTGCGGCCGCGGCGGCGGCCCGGTGCTCACAGCGTGATGCGCTCCTCGCCCGCGTAGACGTTCATGTCCGGACCGCGCAGGAAGCCCACCAGGGTCAGGCCCGATTCCAGCGCCAGGTCCACGGCGAGGGAGGACGGCGCCGAGACCGCCGCCAGGATCGGGATACCCGCCATCACGGCCTTCTGGGCGAGCTCGAAGGAGGCCCGGCCCGACACCAGCAGGACCGAACCGGTCAGCGGCAGGCCGCCCGACTGCAGGGCCCGCCCGACGATCTTGTCCACCGCGTTGTGCCGGCCCACGTCCTCGCGCAGGTCCAGCAGCTCCCCGCCGGCCGAGAACAGACCTG
Organism: Streptomyces sp. NPDC045967; assembly: GCF_056430495.1. NCBI lineage: Bacteria > Bacillati > Actinomycetota > Actinomycetes > Kitasatosporales > Streptomycetaceae > Streptomyces > Streptomyces sp. NPDC045967. The sequence goes on from NZ_JBWKLE010000002.1 coordinate 116,713, forward strand.
CCGCGTGCAGGCCCCCCGTGCGGTCGAAGACCTTCTGGGCCGCGCGCAGCCGGTCCGGCAGCGCGCTCAGGAGCTCCGCCGGGATCCGCACCGGGTCGGTGCCGGCGGCCGGGAAGCGGGTGGCCGTCCGCACCGCGTCCAGACTGGCCTTGCCGCACAGGCCGCAGGAGGAGGTGGTGTAGACGTTCCGCTCCAGCGTGATGTCGGGCAGCGCAACCCCGGCCGCCAACTGCACGTTGACCACGTTGTAGGTGTTGGTGCCGTCCTCGGCCGCCCCCTCGCAGTAGGTGACGGCCCGCACGTCCGAGGCCGCGGCGAGCACACCCTCGCTCACCAGGAAGCCCACGGCCAGGGCGAAGTCGTCCCCCGGCGTGCGCATCGTGATGGCCAGCGGCCTGCCGTTGAGCCTTATCTCCAGCGGCTCCTCGGCGACCAGCGTGTCCGGACGGACCACCACCGTGCCGTTCCGGATCCGGACGGTGCGACGGCGCTCGGTGACCCGTCCCATGGCGATCAGCCCACCCCTTCGGTGTTTGCCTGTTATTCCTGCCGGTAAGCGACACCCTCATTGTCGCGGTTCCGCTTCCCGCACCCTCCCCGGCTGCCGGATCCTCGGGAAGCTCCAAATTCCGGCACCCGAATCCTGTCGGGTCACACGCACACGTACCCACCAGTAGCAGGCAAAGCTGGGTGATCCTGACTTCCGTACGAGGGGGGACCCCGCCCATGACCGGTTCACGCGTGGTGGCGCTAGGGCACTACCAGCCCGCAAGAGTGCTCACCAACGAGGACCTCTCGGCCATGGTCGACACCACCGACGAGTGGATCCGGTCCCGGGTCGGCATCAGGACGCGCCACATCGCGGGTCCCGACGAGCCGGTGGACGAGCTGGCCTTCCAGGCAGCCGGCAAGGCCCTGGCCGGGGCCGGCCTGACCCCCGACGACATCGACCTGGTGCTGGTGGCCACCTCCACCGCCATCGACCGCTCGCCCAACATGGCCGCGCGCGTCGCCGCGAAGCTCGGCATGGGCGGTGCCCCCGCCGTCATGGACCTCAACGTCGTCTGCTCGGGCTTCACCCATGCCCTGGCCACCGCCGACCACGCCATCCGGGCCGGCTCCGCCACCCGCGCCCTGGTCATCGGCGCCGACAAGATGACCGAGATCACCGACTGGACCGACCGCAGCACCTGTGTGCTCACCGGCGACGGAGCCGGCGCGGCCGTCGTCGAGGCCGCCGACGAGCCGGGCATCGGCCCGGTGCTGTGGGGCTCGGTCCCCGAGATGGGCAACGCCGTGCGGATCGAGGGTTCGCCGCCGGTCTTCGCGCAGGAGGGCCAGTCCGTCTACCGCTGGACCACCAGCCGGCTCCCGCCGCTCGCCCGCAAGGTGTGCGAGAAGGCCGGGGTCCTCCCCGAGGAGCTGGCCGCGGTCGTCCTGCACCAGGCGAACCTGCGGATCATCGAGCCGCTCGCCGCCCGGATCGGCGCCGTCAACGCCGTCGTCGCGCGCGATGTCGTCGACTCGGGCAACACCTCCGCCGCCAGCATCCCGATGGCCCTGTCCAAGTTGGTGCAGCGCGGCGAGATCCCGACCGGCGCCCCCGTGCTCCTCTTCGGATTCGGCGGAAACCTCTCCTACGCCGGCCAGGTCATCCGCTGCCCGTGACCAAGGCGAGACGCGCCGTCTCGTCATGCCCGCCGACGCATGCCCGCAGGTCAGCACGGCGTGGCGGCCGGCGATCGCTCGGATAAGTGGTCGGAGCCCCGCCGATCCCCTGCTATTGTTGTCCATGTCGCCGCGGGAAACCGGGGCCGACCACCTGGTCCGGGTGGCGGAATGGCAGACGCGCTAGCTTGAGGTGCTAGTGCCCTTTATCGGGCGTGGGGGTTCAAGTCCCCCCTCGGACACCAAGAGAAGGACCCCGCTGCGGCGGGGTCCTTCTTCGTTGTCGCGCCGCCGGGAGCCCCGGGCGCCCGGGGGTCCCGACCGCCCCCGCGGGTTCAGCCGCCCAGGACCAGCAGCCCCGCCGGAGCGGCCAGGGCGCCGGCGGCGGTCCCGGTGACGCCGTGCGGCAAGGACAGCCGTGCCCCACCGGTGCCCGCCGGCGCGAGGTCCTGCCCGCCGGCCGGGGCGTCGGGGGGGATCGCCCCCGACAGCAGCAGCGCGAGCAGGACCGGCACCGCCTTGCGGCGCAGCGCCGCCGTCGCCGAGGCCAGCCGGTGCGCATGGGCGGCGGGCAGCGAGAGCGCGAGGCTTCCGGCGCAGTCGCCGGTGGCGATCGGGATGGCCGAGCAGACGACGCCGGGGGAGTACTCGAGCAGGTCGAAGACGGGCGCGCCCGGAGCCACCGCGTCGAGGGCGGTGAACAGGGCCCGGCTGTCCGTGATCGTGCGCGGGGTGAGCCGGGCCGGGCGGTGCCGGGCCACGTGGTCGGCCCGGCGGTCGTGGTCGAGCTGGGTCAGCAGGCACTTGCCCACGGCGCTGGCGTGGGCGGCGGCCCGGAAGTCGACCCACTCCCGCACCGGCGGGGTGCCGGGGCCGTCCGCCATCTGCGTGATCCGGACCTCCCCCTCGGCGTACCGGCTCAGGTACACGGCGGCGCCCGCGCTGTCCCGGGCCAGGGCCAGGGTGCGCTGGAGCTGCCCCGCCAGTCCGTGGCCGCCGGGGGCCGCGAGCCGCTCCAGCGCCGGCCCCCGCGCGTACACCCCCGCGGCCGGGCGGCTGGCGTACTCCTCCTCGCACAGCATCACCAGCAGCGGCCCGAGCTCCCGCGGGGTGAGCCCCGCCGTCCGGGCGAGCCGGGCGGCCCGCACGCCCAGCGGCTGCCGCTCCAGCACCCGTACGACGGCCAGCGCCCGCCGCGCCTCCTCCAGGGCCCGGCCGGTCCCGGTCTGGACGACCGTCCGGCGCGCGGCGGCGGTCAGCGCCGGGTGGCGCAGCGGACCGGTCGCGAGGGGCGGAGCGGCCACGGGCGCCGGCGCCGCCGGAGCGCCGCCCCGCCCGCGAGCGGCGGCCGGGACGGGAGGGGCGGGGGGAGCGGGAGGGTTGTCCGGGACGGCAGCGACCGCGGACAGCGGAGGCCGGAACGCGGCGAGCACCCGGGGCAGCCCCGGCCGGGGCAGCGGCACCGGGCCCAGGTCGGGATCGTCCAGCTGGTCGACGTACCGCAGGACGGCGGCCTGCGCGCAGAGCCGCACCTCCCGCAGGTCCCGGCGGCCGCCCGGCCGGAAGCCGCGGCGGCCCAGCTCGCGCGCCCACAGCCGGGCGTCGTGGTGCTCGCCGCGCCGCGAGTGGTCGAGGAAGAGGCAGTAGGCGGCCGCGGCGGTCCGCGCACGGCCCGAACCGGCGGCGAACTGCCACCAGAACCGCGCCCCTTCGCGCAGTCCGGCCAGGTGCAGCAGGCATCCGAAGACGACGGCGCCGGCCAGGTCGGTGTGCCCGTCGGCCAGGAAGGACTCCAGCTGCTCCTCGGCCTTGGGCCCGCACACGCAGGCCAGGCAGGCGGCCTTCAGGTCGCGCCGGGCCCGCTCCGATTCGAGCGGGCAGTCCCGAGCCGGGTCGCTCCAGCCGAACACCGACCGGCGGCGGGCGCGGTGGCCGGCCGAGGACGCGTGCGGCGCCGTGCGCAGCAGCCGGGCCTCGGCCGCGCCCAGGTCGTAGTGCGGATAGCGGTCGCGGACGCCCGCCCGGGCGAGGAACTCGGCCAGGGAGCGGGGGGTCGGCTCGCCGTCCTGCGCCCGTCGGCGCTCGTAGGGCCTCATGATCCGGCTGGTCCCGCGGCTTCCGAGCATCCGGACGACTCGGTGGCGCCGGTGGCTTCCACGGAGGTGTCGAGCAGCCGAGCCAGGCGCCGGTGGGCCTGTCCGAGGTAGGAGCGGAGCGTGGCCTCGTCGACGCCCATCACGCCGGCGGCCTCCCCGGCGGAGCACTGGAGTCCGTACCGCAGCAGCACCGCGTCCCGCTGGCGCTCCGCGAGCCGGGAGACGGCGGAGTAGAACCGGATGGTGTCGGTCAGCACGTCGTACCGGTCGGCGCCGGCTTCCTTCAGGGCCGCCTCGAAGGCGCTGATGTCCGTCGGTTCGGGCGCCTGCGGCTCCCAGGGGTGGCGCCGGTGCCGGCATTGGACCAGGCACTGCTTGAGCACGGTCCACGCATAGGCGTCCAGGCGGTCCATGGGGAGCATGCGGAGCCATTCGCCCATGATCGAGTCGAAGGCGGCGTCCACGGCTTCCTCGGCCGCCTCGTCGGAGCCCAGCTGTAAGTACGCGAAACGCATGTACGTGGGCCTCCGGTTGGCGTGGAAGGCCCAGTACGACAGGCGCGCCGTCGGATCCCACTGGCTCATGGGCGTCGGCCGCCGGCGTCGGCTCGGCAGTCCCACGGCCCCACCGGACTCCTCCGGTCCGCCATCGCTCACCGTCTCCACCTCATCCCCTGTCCCGTGCTCAAGGAAAGCAGCGAGGGCGCACTCGGGGGGCGCAATTGGGAAACCTGGAAATATTACGTTCGGTGATGATCGGGCCGTGATCGAGGGTGATCACGCAGGCGGGCAACCAGCGCGTATGCATATGCCGGTCGCAGATGGCGGCGCACGGCGCGTGACGGACCGTCCCGGCCAGGCGCCCCGCGCCCGGGGGCCGCGCCCCTCCTCGGGGGCTCCTCGCGGACCCGTGACGCGTGCGCCGCGGGGAGCCCCGTCGCCAACCGGGCCCGCCGGTCGGGCGGGCGGTCGGGCGGGCGGGCCGCCCGCTGTAGCATGGGCGCCATCGCGAGGGCCGTGACGCAGAGGTCACCACCCTCGCTTTTGCGTTACGTCCACCCTGAGAAACTGCGGCGCGGGGCCTTTCGGCGGTTCGATACGATGAACCGCACTCACAATCCGTCACGTCACGTTGTACCGCACAGACGAAATGGAGCATCCGAGGATGGCTCGACACCTGATCACCAGCGCGCTTCCCTACATCAACGGGATCAAGCACCTGGGCAACATGGTCGGGTCGATGCTTCCGGCGGATGTGTACTCCCGGTACCTCCGCCAGCGCGGCCACGACGTCCTCTACATCTGCGCCACCGACGAGCACGGCACCCCCGCCGAACTCGCCGCCAAGCAGGCCGGTCTCTCGGTCGCCGAGTTCTGCGCGCAGGCCCACGACGCCCAGAAGGCGGTCTACGACGGCTTCGAGCTGTCCTTCGACTACTTCGGCCGCAGCTCCTCGGAGCAGAACCGCGAGATCACCCAGCACTTCGCGCGCCGGCTGCAGGAGAACGGCTTCATCGAGGAGCGGGCGATCCGGCAGGTCTACTCGCCGGTCGACGGCCGCTTCCTGCCGGACCGCTACGTGGAGGGCACCTGCCCGCACTGCGGCTACGACAAGGCCCGGGGCGACCAGTGCGAGAACTGCACCCGCGTCCTGGACCCCACCGACCTGATCGAGCCCCGCTCGGCGATCTCCGGCTCCACCGAGCTGGAGGTCCGCGAGACCAAGCACCTCTTCCTGCTCCAGTCCAAGCTGCAGCACGAGGTCGAGGGCTGGGTGGCGCGGCACGAGGAGGAGTGGCCCCAGCTCGCGTCCTCCATCGCCCGCAAGTGGCTGACCGAGGGCCTGCACGACCGCGCCATCACCCGCGACCTGGACTGGGGGGTCCCCGTCCCGGCCGACACCTGGCCCGAGCTCGCGGCCGAGGGCAAGGTCTTCTACGTCTGGTTCGACGCCCCGATCGAGTACATCGGCGCGACGAAGGAGTGGGCGGACCTCGACGCCGCCCGCGGCGACTACCGGTCGTGGTGGTACGAGGCCGAGGACGTCCGGTACACGCAGTTCATGGCCAAGGACAACGTCCCCTTCCACACGGTGATGTTCCCCGCCACCGAGCTGGGCACCCGTGAGCCGTGGAAGAAGGTCGACTACGTCAAGGCCTTCAACTGGCTGACCTACTACGGCGGCAAGTTCTCCACCTCGCAGAAGCGCGGCGTCTTCACCGACCAGGCGCTGGAGCTCCTCCCGGCCGACTTCTGGCGCTACTTCCTCATCGCCAACGCGCCCGAGTCCGACGACTCGTCCTTCACGTGGGAGCACTTCGCCGCCACGGTCAACAAGGACCTCGGCGGCACCCTCGGCAACTTCGTCAACCGCGTGCTGACCTTCTCCCGCAAGAAGTTCGGCGACGAGGTCCCGGCGGGCAGCCCCGCCGGCGAGGCCGAGGCCAAGCTGGGCGAGCAGATCGCCGCGCTCCTGGCCGAGTACGAGAGCCACATGGAGTCCCTCCAGTACCGCAAGGCCGCGGCCGCGCTGCGCGCGCTGTGGTCGGCCGGCAACGCGTACCTCGACGAGAAGGCCCCCTGGCTGGAGGTCAAGACCGACCTCGACGGCGCGGCGCTCACCCTGCGCACCGCGATGAACCTCATCCACCTCTACTCGGTGGTCTCCGAGCCGTTCATCCCGGCCTCGGCCCGCGCCATGCGCTCCTCGTTCGCGCTCGCCGACGACACGGCCGCCTGGATCACCCCGGAGCAGGCCCGGTCCCTGGACGCGGTGCCGGCCGGTACCCCGTTCACCGTGCCGCCGGTGCTGTTCGCGCGCGTCACCGAGGAGGACCTGGAGTCCTACCGCGAGCGGTTCGGCGGCACCGACGAAGGCTGACACCCGCCCGACCGAAGGGGCGCGACCCACCGGGGCCGCGCCCCTTCGGCGTACCCGCGCGAGAGGCGCGCGCCGGAGGCGACCGGGGGGTGGTGGCCGGGTGCCTCAGGCCGTGACGCCCGTCCGCTCCGAGTCGCCGTCCGAGGCCGGCGGGGGGAGGGCGACGGTGCCCCGCACCAGGCAGTCCTCGAAGAAGCCCAGGCACCGCAGGTGGTAGGCGCGGGCCGCGTGGCCCAGGCTGATGTTGTGGCCGGCCTCCGGCTGCCGGTCGATGTGCACCCGCGGGGCGCCGGTGAGCCGCGAGCGCAGCTCCGCGAGCGCGTCCCGGTCGTAGCGCCACCAGGGCTCGTACTCGGCGAAGGTGAACCGCACGGGCACCCGGACGCGCGCGGCGGCGCCGGGGAAGACCTTCGGCCAGCGGGCGATGTCCGCCTGTTCCCGCGGGGGCACGGGCGCGACGACGGACCCGCAGGTGGCGAAGGTGCTCGGCGGGTAGAGGCGCAGCGGGCCCCAGCTGCGGCGGCCGCCCCGGGAGGCGCCCGTCCCGGTGAAGGCGTCCGGGGCGTAGCGGTGGCCGCAGCCGGAGATCTCCATGCCGAGCAGTCGGGGCGGGGCGTGGTCGGCCGCGGTGAGCAGGGCGACCTTGCCGCCGAAGGAGTGGGCCAGCAGGAAGACGCCGGCCCCGGTCGGATAGCGGGCGGCGAAGTCCCCCACCGCGGCCGCGAGGGCGGCTGCCTGTTCGGCGACCGTCTGCCCGGCGGGGAGTTCGGCGGCAGACCGGCCGTAGCCCGGCCGGTCGACGGCCACGACCGTGTACCCGAGCCGGGCGCCCAGGGTCAGCAGCGAGAAGTCGGGGTGAGCCTGGCTGTCGAAGTAGCCGGCGTTCATGCCCGCGCCGTGCACCGCGACCACCGCGGCCCGCGGCGGGCCCTTCGACGGGGCGCAGAGCAGGGCGGACAGGGAGGTGCCGGCCGCGTCCAGGGCGATCCGGCGCACCCCCGCGGACAGGCCCTCGCGCGCGGTGCTCATGCCGGCACCCGCCGGGGAGCGGTCCGCCCGGCGCCGGCGGTGATGACGTGCGTGTCCACGGGAGCATCCTGCGCTGGGATTGTCGTATCCCTGAGGTGACGCGCCGAACCCGGTCCCATCCGCTCGGCCGGTGACCGGGTCCGCCCGCCCGGTGACCTTCTCCGCCCGCTGGGTGATCTCGTCCGGTCCACCGCGTGTCGAAGCGGCGCCGTGATCGTTTCTTCAGCCGTACGCCCCATCACCCCCGTGCACCCCGTGGCCTCACGGGGCGGCGCGAAGACCCGCTGTGCTGCGGAAATCGGGAGGACACGCGGTGACCGCTTGGCAGTACCTCGCCGGGGCGGGCCTGGTGGCGGCGCTGTGCCCGCTGCACGGGCACGTGGCGGTCGCGGGCGACGGACACGGCCGTGGCGCCCGGATCGACCTGTGCGTACCCGGCGGTGAACCGGGGCGCCCGGTGTTCCGCCCGCCGTCGGTACGGCCGGGCGCGCCCGGATCCCGCCGGCCGACCGTGCACCACCCGGGGCGGGCCTCCGAGCCGCCCGTTCGCGCGGACCCGGTCGCGCCGTCGGGGACGCCCCGGGCAGCGCAGCCGCCGCGTCCCGTTGGGGCCGCTGCGGCTGCGCCGCCCGAGGGGACGGAGCCGCCGGTGCCCGCGCCGGATCCCGGGTCCGCTCCCGGACCGGTCCGGGCGGACGCACCCGCCCCGCCCCGGCCCGGAGCCGCGGCCGCGCCCCCGAGCGCCTTCCACGTGCGCCCGTACCGCTCCGCGGCCCTGGAGCGGCGGACGCCCGGGGGGATGTCCACCATGATGCTCATGGTCGTCGTCACGACCCCGGCCGTGCTGGCGGCCGCCGCCCTGCGCCCCCGCTCCCGGAGCCGCGGCTGACCGCGCCGGCGCCGCACGCCCGCACAGCCGATCCGCACAGCCGATCAGCACCTCGATCCGCCCACCGATCCGCGACCGACCGTCCACTGATCCACGATCCGTGACCGACCGCCCCACTGAGCCACCCCGGAGAACCCACGTGTCCGAATGGCTGGTCCTGGCCATCGCCATGGCGCTCGTCTGCGCCCTCGTCCTCGCCATCACCCTGATCCGGCACCGCCGGGTCTCCGACGACGAGGACACCAGCGAAACCCCCGATGTCATCGAGTACATGACCATGATGGTGGGCGTGGTCTACGCGATCGTGCTGGGCCTGGCCATCGCCGGTGTCTGGGAGGCGCGCGGCGCCGCCGAGGACAGCGTCCGCCGCGAGGCCCAGGCGCTGTACGAGGTCACCCAGCGCGCCGACGTCTACCCGGCCGCCGTCCGCGACCGGATCCGCGGCGAGGTGGACGCCTACGTCTCCCACACGGTCGCCGTGGACTGGCCGCTGCTCACCTCGGGGGAGAGGGCCTCGGCCGAGGGCGCGCAGCTGCTCGGCAAGCTGCGCAGCGACGTCACCCACCAGAGTCCCGCGACCGAACTCCAGGCGCAGGCCTACCAGCCGCTGCTGGACCACATCGCCGCCGCCGACGACGCCCGCCACTCGCGCACCCAGAGCTCGGAGTCCACCCTGCCGAGCGTGGTGTGGTTCGGGCTGCTCGTCGGCGGGGTGGTCACGGTCGGGTTGATCTTCACCCTGCAGATCCGGCGCTCCGGGCGGGAACTCCTGCTGGCCGGCCTGTTCAGCGCGCTGATCGTGTTCCTGCTGTTCATGGTGTGGAGCTTCGACGCGCCCTACGGGCGGGCCGGGGTCGACTCCGCGGGCCCCTTCCAGGACCTGTTCCCGGCGACGGCCGTGGCCGCCGCGCGCTGAGCCCGCGGGCCCGTGCCCCCCTGGTTCCTGTCGTCAACGTCCCGCCCGGCGGCGCTCCTTCGACGACAGGACCTGGCGCCGCCGCGGACCGGTGGCTCAGGGGTGTCTCAGGAGTGACCGCTCCCGGACAGCGCGGCCTGCCGGCGGACCGTCTGCACCAGCGGCGAATGCCGCAGGGCGTGGGAGATCCGCAGCAGGTCGCGCGGTCCGTCCGCGGTGTCGAGCACCGTCTCCTCGCCCGCGCCGATGACCTTGCCGTCGGGGTCGGCCGAGCGGGCCCGCACGGCGGCGGCGACCATGGCGGCGTCGGCGACCGCGCGGGCGGCCGTCTCGTCGGCCCCTTCCGCGCGGGCCCGCTCGTAGGCCCGCGCGCGCAGGTTCCGGTCGAAGTAGGGGCCCAGGTGCAGGAACCCGTCGTGGATGTCCGACTCGCGCTGGATCACGCGCAGCTCGGCGGCGGACCACCAGGCCATCCGCACGGACGGAGTCCCGCTCGGCGCGGAGATCTGCACCTCCTGCCACAGCGCACCGAGCCGGCGGTACGTCGTCCAGGTCTCCCAGTTGTCGGACATCCGCTGGCAGACGAGCGGGAGCACGAAGCCGATCGCGCTGATCAGGGCTCCGACCGAGGCCAGCGGAGGGGCGACGAGGGTGCTGAGGTAGTCGAGGTCGTGGCCGGTCCAGCGGGCGATCACCGCGGTCATCTTGGTGGCGTCGTAGCTGAGGTTGAACAGGTAGCCCACGACAATGATCATCAGGCCGACCCGCAGCCAGCCGCGCACCTGGAGCGACCAGCGCCAGCACATCGCCACCATCACCACGGCGGCCACGTTGTGCGCCACCAGGTAGAGGGCGATCATCTCGCGGATGTACGGGGTGTTCGCGTAGTGCGTGTCCAGATCGCGCAGCCGCTCCTCCGGGGCGTCCCCCAGCGCGAAGAGCACGACCAGCGCGACGATCACGATGCTGTAGCCCAGGATCCAGCGCTGCGAGACCCGCCGGGTCTCCTCGGCCGGCCCGCCGCGCCAGTTGACGACCAGGACCAGGCAGGACGCGCTGAACGCGGTGATCAGGCAGTACACCAGCGGTGCGGAGACGTTCGGCACCCCGGTCCAGCGGTTCACGGCGGCGATGGTGGGCGGGGCCGCGAACGCGAACACGGCGCCGGCCAGCATCAGCAGCGCGCAGACCGACCGGAGCAGCGGATCACGCCAGTTGGAGCGCAGGGCCGGCAGCTTGAAGCCGAGGGAGACCGCCATCGCGGCTGCCGGTATGTAGTAGTCCTGGCCGTTCAACGATCGTTCCTGTGCCCCCGATAGCCCAGCGCGGCCTCGATCCGGCCCGCCAAATGGTCGCGCTGCGCCGGCGCCCGGTGGCTCGCCGAGCCGGCGAGCCAGGTCCGGCACCGGCTCCCCAGCAGTAAGCCGAAGGTCTCGGCCTCGCTCTCCTCCCGTACGTCGGCACGCGTGCGCGCGGCGACGCGGCGAACGGTCTCGCCGATGTCGGCCTCGTCGGACAGCAGCCGGGCGGCGACGGCGGCGCCGTCGACGTGGTGGCTGCAGTGGCCGGCCTTCATGTGCCACAACTCGTGGCCCAGGATGACCAGCTGGTGGTCGGGCGCCGTGCGCTCCTCGATGACCACGAGATCGCGGTCCGCCATGTCGAGCCAGAGGCCGCTGGCCGTCCCCGGCGGGAACGAGGCCATCCGGAAGTCCACCCGGCGGCCGCGGTGTCTGCTCATGCCCTCGCAGAGGGCGGCGTAGAGGTCCACGGGTTCCACGGGGGCGGTCAGCCGGATCCCGGCCACCAGCTCCCCGCACAACCGCCGCTGCTCTCTGCCTATGCTCACCGTTCTCCCCGTCGGCGCGGATCCGGATCAGGACTCAAGGATCAGACCCAGACGTTCGACTGGGTCAGGATTCGTTCGGTTTGACGCTTTCGAGGAGCATGTCCAGCCATTCGGTCACCTTGTCCCGGTGCTTGTCGCTGGGCAGTTGTGCGGCTCTCCAGGCGATGCCCCGCACACCGTGGTTCTGGAGGAGTCTTGCCAGCGGATCGCCTGCCGAAGCGGCCGGGGCCGGTACGGTTTCGCGCGCGCGGCCGGCGAAGTCCTGGAGCAGCTGCTGCTCGGTGCGCTGGAGGGCGTCGGTGAGGGCGTCCGCGTCATGGGCGGTGAGGAAACCGGCGTGCACCCCGAAGAAGCGCTGGATCGCGTCGCAGTGCTCCATGGTGGGGCGGCGGTCGCCGTTGATCAGGGCTCCGGCCTGCTGCCGGGACATTCCGGCGCCGTCCGCGATCTCCTGCTGCGTGTAGCGGCGGCCGTTGGGTTTGACCCGGGTGCGCCGCAGCAGGTCGAGGCGCTGCAGGAAGCGCGTTTGGAGATCGGGTTCGCCGGCGGGCCTGCCGTCGAGCAGGATCCTGACCACGTCCGTGGGCACGCCGGACGCCTCCGAGAGGCGCCGCAGGTCGAAGACCTGGTTCAGGTCGCGGCCCAACTTGCCCGCGAGTTCGGCGACGCGCGTGACGGTGGCTGCCAGGGGTGCGTGGGCCACCGCGACGGGAGCCGGGAAGCCGTCTGTCACCAGGGGTTCTCCTAGTTCGCACGAAGTCGGTACGGGCACATGGTCGGCTCCTGGAATCTAGCCGCTAACACACCGAAGGGCTAGAACGTGCCACAGCTGTGGCGGGAATGAGCTGTCAAGAGGCTGGAATTGCCACAATAGTTGACACTCGAATGAAGTCGGTAGCAGGATCGCCACACGGAAATGAAGATCCAGACCGTGAGGAGGGGGAGCTCTCGGTGCCATATCTCGCAGCGGTGGGCCCGGCCGATGGCCTCGCCCGAGCCGGTGAGGAGCGCCTGGCGGGCGAGGAGTCCGCACGCGGCGCCGTGCGGTCGGAGCGACGCAAGGAGATTTTGCGCCAGCGCCGCGAGGAACTGGGGCTCAGCCAGGAGGACCTCGCCGCTCGGTTGCGCATCAGCGTGCGCGCGTACGGCAATTGGGAACGCGGCCTGGTCAAGGAGTGGACGGACCGCAAACTCCTGGCGCTCGCCGAGGCGTTGGAGATGAGCGAGCGGCAGTGCTTCTGGCTCTTCCGCGTCATGGTCGACCGCGACCCCCCGCCCACCTGGCGGGCCGCCGAGGAGAACCGGCTCCCCGAGGATCCCGCGCAGCGCGACTACCTGTGCGACTACGCGGCCCTCATGGAAGCCGTCCCCTACCCGAGCTTCCTGGTGGACCACCGCTGGGACGTCGCCCTCACCAACTCGGCCTTCGACCAGCTCTTCCAGTCGGTACGGCCGCACCCCACGGCCCTGCCGGACGACAACTTCCTGCGCTTCGTGCTGTTCCACCCGGACGCCGCGGCCGTGCTGGAGGACCACGAACCGGCCTGGTGCGTACCGCTGCTGGCGCAGTTCGCCACCGCGCTCGAGGCGGCCCCGGAGGACGAGGGGCTGAGCAGCATCCGCCAGGAGGTGGCCCGTGATCCCTTCATGGAAGCGGCCTACCGCTACGGGGTCCCGCACTGGCTGAGCATGCGCGGAGCCGAGGCGGCCGAACAGGACGGGGCGGTGCGCACGGTGCGCCACCCCGACCCGCGCCAGGGCCTGGTGCGCTGCCGCATGGTGGCCGAGACCAGCCGCATGCTGGACGCCATGGGGCTGACCCGGATCACCCTGATCCTCTCGGCGCCGCAGGGCGCGCCGGCGGGCCCCGTGCGGGGCGGCGGGCTCGCCCAGCACCAGGGCGCCCGGCTGCGCGCCGTGCCGTCGCTGGGGGAGTGAGCCTTCGGGGGAGACTGGTCCCCGCAGGTCGCGTGCCGCGGACGCCGTGCCGGTCCCGTGCCACCGACCGTGGCACTGGTCTCGGTGAAGGGCGGTAAGGGCGTGCGGCTGACGATCCTCGGCGGGGGCGGGTTCAGGGTCCCCCTCGTCTACGGAGCACTCCTCGGCGACCGCGCCGAGGGCCGGGTGACGGCGGTGACCCTCTACGACGAGGACCCGGCACGGCTCGGCGCCACGGCCCGGGTGCTCGCGGACCAGGCGGCCGCCGCCGGGCTGCCCGACGCCCCGGCCGTCACCGCCACCGGGGACCTCGACGAAGCTCTGCGCGGCGCCGACTTCGTCTTCTCGGCCGTCCGGGTCGGCGGGCTCGACGGGCGCGCCGCCGACGAGCGGATCGCCCTGGCCGAGGGGGTGCTGGGCCAGGAGACGGTCGGCGCGGGCGGGATCGCCTACGGACTGCGGACGGTGCCGGTCGCCCGGGAGCTCGCGCGCAGGATCGCGCGCACCGCTCCGGACGCCTGGGTCATCAACTTCACCAACCCGGCCGGTCTGGTGACCGAGGCGATGGCCGAGGAACTCGGCGAGCGCGTCATCGGCATCTGCGACTCGCCCGTGGGTCTGGGCCGGCGCATCGCCCGGGTGCTGGGCGCCCGGCCGCAGGACGCGTGGATCGACTACGTCGGCCTCAACCACCTGGGCTGGGTGCGCGGGCTGCGCGTCGGCGGCCGCGACCAACTGCCCCGGCTGCTGGCCGACACCGAGGCGCTGGAGTCGTTCGAGGAGGGCCGGCTCTTCGGAGCCGAGTGGCTGCGCTCACTCGGCGCGGTCCCCAACGAGTACCTGCACTACTACTACTTCAACCGCGACACCGTACGCGCCTACCAGAAGGCCGAACGCACGCGCGGGGCCTTCCTGCGCGACCAGCAGCGCCGGTTCTACGCGGAGGCGGGCCGGCCCGGGCTGCCGGCCGGAGCGGCGCTGGCCGCCTGGGACCGGACCCGGGCCGAGCGCGAGGCCACGTACATGGCCGAGAACCGCGAGGCGGCGGGCGCCGGCGCGCGCGACGGGAGCGATCCGGAGTCCGGCGGCTACGAGCAGGTGGCGCTCGCGCTGATGCGGGCCATCGCCCGCGACGAGCGGGCCACGCTGATCCTCAACGTGCGCAACGGCTCGACCCTGTCGGTCCTCGACGCGGACGCCGTCATCGAGGTGCCCTGCCTGGTCGACGCCAACGGCGCCCACCCGGTCGGCGTGGCCCCGCTGCCGCTGCACGCCGTCGGGCTCGTGACGGCGGTCAAGGCGGTCGAGCGGGAGGTCCTGGCGGCCGCGGCCAGCGGCTCGCGGGCCACCGCCGTGAAGGCCTTCGCCCTGCACCCGCTGGTGGACTCCGTGGGTGTGGCCCGGCGGCTGCTCGACGGCTACGCCTCCGCGCACCCGGGCCTGTCCTACCTGCGCTGATGCCCCGCGCGCGGGGTCCGGCGGAGCGAGTGGCGCACTCGCCCGTACGGTCCAGTGCCGCATGCGGGGCGGCGGGGGCGCTGTGAGAGTGCGAGGGTGACCACTGCCCGCGCCACGGCTCCCGCGCCCCTCGCGCCCCCCGTGCTCGACCGCGGGCGGCGCAACGTCGTCTTCGGCACGATCATGCTGGGCGTGCTGCTGGCCGCGCTCGACCAGACGATCGTCGGCACCGCCCTGCCCACGATCGTGGCGGACCTCGGCGGTGGCGACCACATGTCGTGGGTGGTGACCGCCTACCTGCTCGCCGAGACCGTCGCGACGGTGCTGGTCGGCAAGTTCGGCGACCTCTTCGGCCGGAAGCTCATCTTCCAGGTATCCACCGTGGTGTTCATCAGCGGCTCCTTCCTGTGCGGCCTGGCCGGCAACATGACGCTCCTGATCCTGTGGCGCGGAGTCCAGGGCATCGGCGCGGGCGGTCTGATGGTCACGTCCATGGCGCTGATCACCGATGTCGTGCCCCTGCGCGAACGCGGCAAGTACCAGGGCCTGATCGGCGCGGTCTTCGGCGTGGCCACCGTCATCGGCCCCCTCCTCGGCGGCCTGTTCACCGATCAGCTCAGCTGGCGGTGGTGCTTCTACGTCAACGTGCCGATCGCGATCCTCGTCGTCATCGCGGCCGCCCGCACGATCCCCTCGGTGCGGGCCACGGGCAAACCGGTCATCGACTACCTGGGCATCGCCCTGGTCGCGGTCGGCGCGAGCGCCCTGATCCTGGCCACCAGCTGGGGCGGGAACGAGTACGCCTGGACCTCGCCGACGATCATCGGCCTGTTCGCGGGCGGGGCCGTCGCGCTCGCCCTGTTCTGCCTCGCCGAGACCCGGGCCGCGCAGCCGATGCTGCCCATGCGGCTCTTCCGCAACCCGGTCTTCTCCGTCTGCTCCGTACTGAGCTTCGTCGTCGGGTTCGCGATGCTCGGCGCGCTGACGTTCCTGCCGACCTACCTGCAGTACGTCGACGGGGACTCGGCCACCGTCTCCGGAGTGCGGACCCTGCCCATGGTCTTCGGGCTGCTGATCGCCTCCGTCTTCAGCGGCAACGTCACCAGCAAGACCGGCCGGTACCGGATCTTCCCCATCGTGGGCTCGGCGGTCATGGGCGTCGGGCTGTACCTGCTGTCGATGATGGGACCCGGGACGAACTCCCTGCTGGAATCGCTGTACATGTTCGTGCTCGGCACCGGCATCGGGCTGTCCATGCAGGTGCTGACGATCGCCGTGCAGAACACCGTGGACTACGCCGACCTCGGCACGGCCACCTCCGGCGTCACCTTCTTCCGTACCCTCGGCAGCGCCTTCGGGACGGCCGTCTTCGGCACCATCTACGCCAACAGCCTGGGGCCCGGACTGAGCGCCGCGGTCGCCGAGGCGGCGCGGCTCACCGGGCAGGACCCTGCGCGGCTGGCGGAGGCCGCGTCGAGCCCCGAAGGGGTGCACGGACTGGACCCGGCAGCCGCGGAACCGGTGATCGCCGCCTACGCGCACGCCCTGCACACGGTGTTCCTGTGGACCGTGCCGGTCGCGGCGTTCGGCCTGGTCGTCGGGTTGTTCCTCAAGCAGGTCAAGCTGCGCGACAGCGCCCGCGCCGGGTCGACGGACATGGGCGACGGCTTCGGCTCGCCGGCCACGGCGAGCGGGGACTCGGCCAAGCTGCTGGAGCTGGCGGTCGGCAAGCTCGTCCGGACCATGGGGCCCGACACCGCGCGCTCGATCGTCCGGGGCTCGGACACCCGGCTGGACATGGCCGGTGCGTGGGCCGTGATGCAGGTGGAACTCATGACCCGGACGGTGGGCACCGCCAGCCTCGGCCTGATCGCCGGGCGCAGGTCGGTGCCGCCGGAGGTGCTGGTGCCGGTGTTCGACCGGATGGTGGAAGAGGGCTACCTCAGCCGAGAGGGCAGCTACTTCACCCTCACCCCGGCCGGCCAACGGGAAGCGGGCGTCATCTCGGCGGCGTGGGCGGACTGGCTTCGGGACCGGCTGGAGAAGGACCGCGGCCGGCCGCGGAGCGCGGAGCTGCGGGTGGCGGCGGACGCGATCGCGAAGCGACTGCTCGCGGAGGACCTGGGCGAGGGCAACTTCGCGCCGCGGGTGCGGGTGCGGGCCGGGGTGTGAGGGCGGTTCGGGCGGGCCGGGACGGGCCCGTGGATTCCGGGTTCGGGGCCCTGGGGCCGGAGGGTCCGGTTCAGGTCGCGATCCGGTAGTCGTGCGAGGGCACCTGCGGCAACGCGGTGAGGTCCGG
This sequence comes from Streptomyces sp. NPDC045967, assembly GCF_056430495.1. Taxonomy (NCBI): domain Bacteria; kingdom Bacillati; phylum Actinomycetota; class Actinomycetes; order Kitasatosporales; family Streptomycetaceae; genus Streptomyces; species Streptomyces sp. NPDC045967. Next base: position 133,735 of record NZ_JBWKLE010000002.1, read on the forward strand.
GCGCCAGGCGCGCAGCACCGCCGCGGTCGGGGCGTAGAGGGCCGGGGGGATGGCGGTCGGGGCGAACCACTGCCACCGGGCGATCTTGTGCGGTTCCGTGACGGCGGGGACACCGCGGGCCGTCGTGGTCACGGCGGCCGCCGTCAGCCGGGTCAGGCCCGCCTTCGTCTCGAGCTGCACGGAGAGCACGTGGATCCCCTCCGGCTCCGCCTCGAGGGCCGTCTCCTCGGCGAGCTCCCGGGCGGCCGCCTGCTCGAAGCCCTCACCCGGGTCGACCTTGCCGCCGGGCAGCTCCCACCGGCCGTCGTGCGCCTGGCCCAGAAGGATCCGGCCGTCCTCGCGGACGACGACCAGGCCGACGCCGACGACGGCGTGGGGCTGCGGAGCGGCCCGTTCGGGGCGCTGCGGGCGGCCGGGGTGCTCGGCGCGCTCGGCGCGCTCGGGCTGCTCTTCGGTGCCGTTCACGGGCGTCCTTCCGGTGTGGTGGAGGTGGGCCTGGCGCGGACGTGGATCCGCTCGCCCTGCGGTCCGAAGAGGCTGAGGCACTCCGCCGCATGCGGACCGGCGTTGAAGAAGGCGTGCGGGGTGCGGGTGTCGAACTCGGCGACCTCCCCGGGGCCGAGGACCAGGTCGTGCTCGCCGAGCAGCAGGCGGATGCGTCCGGACAGCACGTACAGCCACTCGTAGCCCTCGTGGACGCGCAGTTCCGGCGGGGCCGGGCTGCCTTCGACGGCCGGGAAGACCTGCTTGAAGGCGTGCACCCCGCCGAAGTGGCGGGTCAGCGGCAGGATGGTGGTGCCATGCCGGACGAGGGGGCGCGGGCGGATCCGCGGATCCCCGGTCTCGGGCGCGCCGACCAGCTCGTCGAGTGCCACCCGGTGCGCCTTGGCGAGGGGGAGCAGCAGCTCGAGGGTGGGCCGGCGCTGTCCGGATTCGAGCCGGGACAGGGTGGAGAGCGAGATTCCGGTGGCCTCGCCGAGCTGGGCCAGGGTGGTGCCGCGCTCCTGGCGCAGTGCGCGCAGCCGGGGACCGACGGCGGTGAGCACGCCGGCGAGATCGTCGTCCTGCTTGGCGCTTCGCTTCGCGTCCGGTTTCTCACCCGGCTGGTCGGTGTGTCGGTCGGTGGCCATGTGTTCCATTTGCCGCTTCGGCAACAACATTTGTCAAGTCCGAGCAGGCGGGAAGATGCTCGCGCTATGGACAGCAACAGCAACAGCAACAGCAACAGCAACAGCCACAACCACGGCGAGAACGACGACACGATGGCGGAACGGTTCGACGTGGTGGTCGTCGGGGGCGGCGCGGCCGGTCTCGCCGGAGCCCTGACCCTGGTCCGCGCCCGCCGCTCGGTGCTGGTGATCGACTCGGGCAGCCCGCGCAACGCCCCCGCCGCGCACCTGCACGCGTACCTCGGCCACGACGGGCGGAGCCCGGCCGATCTGCTGGCCCGGGGGAGGGCGGAGGTCGCCGGTTACGGCGGAGCCGTCCGGACGGGCACGGTGATCGCCGCGGAAAGGCTGCCCGACGGAGGGTTCCTGGTGCGCTGCGGCGACGGCTCCGTCGTCCGGGCGGGGCGGCTGCTGGTGGCCACCGGTCTGGTGGACGAGCTCCCGGCCGTACCGGGGCTGCGGGCGCGGTGGGGGCGGGACGTCCTGCACTGCCCGTACTGCCACGGCTGGGAGGTCCGGGACCAGGCGGTCGCGGTGCTGGCCGACGGCCCCCTCGCGGTGTTCCAGGCCGGGCTGTGGCGGCAGTGGACCGCCCGGACCACGCTCCTCGCGCACACCTGGCGGCTCACCGCCGAGGACCGGGAGCTGCTGGCCGCCCGGGGCGTCGAGGTCGTCGAGGGCGAGGTCCGCGGACTGCTGGTCGAGGACGACCGGCTCACCGGGGTGGCCCTGGCGGGCGGCGGCGCGGCACGCTGCGGGGCGCTCGTGGTCACTCCCCGGTTCACGGCCCGTTCCGGGGTCCTGACCGGCCTCGGCCTGCCGACGACGGCGCTCGAACGCGACGGTCATGTCGTGGGCACCTGCGTCGAGGCCGACCCGCTGACCGGCGCGACCGCCCACCCGGGCGTCTGGGTCGCGGGCAACGTGGTCTCGCCGATGGAGCAGGTCGCGGGGGCCGCCGCCCAGGGGGTGCGCGCGGGAGCCGCGATCAACGCCGACCTCGTCGAGGCGCAGACGCGGCGCGCGCTGGAGGTCTACCGGGCGGCGGCGGGCCCGTCCACGTCGGGGTGAGGGCCGGCGCCCGGATCCCCCGGCCCCTGCCCGATTCCGGCCCCTGCCCGGATCTCCCGCGTCCTGCCGGGGCCGGGGCCCTGCCGCCCCTGTCCACGGGCGCCGGGGGTGCCGGGGTGCCGGCGTGCCCGGCGTTCCGCCCGGTCAGCCGGTGGGGGGAGCGCCGAGCACTTCGGCGAGGTCGTATCCCACGACCTCCTCCAACTGGGCGTAGGTGCAGCTCTCCGGTTCCCGGTCGGGGCGCCAGCGGTGGAACTGGGCCGTGTGGCGGAAGCGGTCGCCTTCCATGTGGTCGTACCGCACCTCCAGCACCCGTTCGGGGCGCAGGGGGACCCAGGAGAGGTCCTTCTTCCCGGTCCACCGGCTCGGGGCGCCGGGCAGGCGGGCGCTCTCGTGCGCGGCCTCCTCCGCCCAGGCGGCCCACGGATGTCCGGCGGCGTCCGGCATGCGCAGCGGTTCGAGCTCCTCGACCATCTCGGCGCGGCGCCTCATCGGGAACGCGGCGCACACGCCCACGTGCTGGAGGGCGCCGTGGGCGTCGTACAGGCCGAGCAGCAGCGATCCGACGATCGGACCGCTCTTGTGGAAGCGGAGACCCGCGAGGACGACGTCCGCCGTACGCTCGTGCTTGATCTTGAACATCAGACGGGCATCGGGCCGGTAGGGCAGATCGAGCGGTTTGGCGATCACTCCGTCGAGCCCGGCGCCTTCGAACCGCTCGAACCACTCCTGCGCCAGCGCGGGATCGGTGGTCGCGGGCGCGAGGTGGACGGGGGGCCGGACGGTGGCGAGGGAGCGGGCGAGAGCACTGCGGCGCTCGGTGAGCGGGGTGTCGAGGAGCGCCCGGTCGCCGAGGGCGAGCAGGTCGAAGGCGACGAAGCTGGCCGGGGTGGTGTCGGCGAGCATACGCACGCGGGAGTCGGCGGGGTGGATGCGCTCGGTCAGCCGGTCGAAGTCCAGGCGCCCGCCGTGGACGATGACGACCTCCCCGTCGACGACGCAGCGGTCGGGCAGGTTCTCCTTCAGGGCCGTCACCAGCTCGGGGAAGTACCTGGTCAGGCTCTTGCCCGTACGGCTTCCCAGCTCGATCTCGTCGCCGTCGCGGTGGACGATGGCCCGGAAGCCGTCCCACTTCGCCTCGTACTGCATCCCGGGCGGGATCTTCGTCACGGACTTGGCGAGCATCGGTTTCACGGGCGGCATCACCGGCAGGTCCATGTCTCCGATTCTGCGGCGGTGCGCCCGTGCCCGCCCGGTGTGCGCACCCGGCCGCGGCCGCCTACCGTGGCGCACATGGGTGCTGCGGGCAATGCCATCGAGCTGGACGCGGGCGGGCGGACGGTACGGCTGTCCAGTCCGGACAAGGTCTACTTCCCCGAGCGCGGCCTCACCAAGCGGGACGTGGCCGAGTACTACCTGGCCGTCGCGGACGGCATCACCCGCGCCCTGCGCAACCGGCCGACCACCCTGGAGCGCTACCCGGACGGCGTGGAGGGCGAGTCCTTCTTCCAGAAGCGGGCTCCGAAGAACCTGCCCGACTGGATCCCGACCGCCCACATCGCCTTCCCGAGCGGCCGCAGCGCCGACGAGATCTGCCCGACGGAGCCGGCCGCGGTCCTGTGGGCCGCCAACCTGGGCTGCCTCACCTTCCACCCCTGGCCGGTGCGCCGCGAGGACACCGACCGGCCCGACGAGCTGCGGATCGACCTCGACCCGCAGCCGGGCACCGACTACCACCACGCCGTGGCGGCCGCGCACGAACTGCGCGGCCTGCTGGAGGAACTCGGACTGCGGGGCTGGCCCAAGACCTCGGGCGGTCGCGGCCTGCACGTCTTTGTCCCGATCGAGCCGCGCTGGACGTTCACCGAGGTCCGCAGGTGCGCCATCGCCCTCGGCCGGGAACTGGAGCGCCGCATGCCGGGCAGGGTCACCACCGCCTGGTGGAAGGAGGAGCGCGGCGAGCGGATCTTCGTCGACTACAACCAGACGGCGCGCGACCGCACGATCGCCTCCGCCTACTCCGTCCGCCCCCGCCCGCACGCCCCGGTCTCGGCGCCGCTGCGCTGGGACGAGGTGGACGACGCGGAACCGCGCGACTTCGACATCGTGACCATGCCCGCCCGCTTCGCCGAGCTGGGCGACCTGCACGCCGACATGGACGACCACGCGTTCAGCCTGGACGCCGTGCTCGAACTCGCCGCCCGCGACGAGCACGAGCAGGGCCTGGGCGACATGCCCTACCCCCCGGACTACCCGAAGATGCCGGGCGAGCCGAAGCGCGTCCAGCCGAGCCGCGCGAAGCACGAGGACTGAGCGGGGACCGCGTCCACGACCGCGAGGTGGACGCCGGCCGGGAACGGTGTTGATCGCTCGTTGAGAAGACGTCCATCGGGGGCGGCCAGGATCACCGGCATGTCGATGAACACCGCTGACACCACCGTCATCCCCGCCTGGTACGACCTCGCCCTGTGCGCCCAGACGGGTCCGGGCTTCTTCTTCCCGGAGCCCGGCTCGTCACTGCGCGACGCGAAGCGGCTGTGCGGGGCGTGCGAGGGCCGGACCGCATGCCTGGAGTACGCCCTCGCCAACGACGAGCGCTTCGGGGTCTGGGGCGGTCTCTCGGAGTCCGAGCGCCTGGCCCTGCGGGCGCGCCGCGGCTGAGCCGGGGCAGCGACACGAAGGCCCCGGCGGAGCGCGGCTCCGCCAGGGCGATCGGCTTCCCCCGGGGCGAGGGCGGTGGGCGAGGGGCGGATCAGCCCTTGCGGGCCGCGATGCGGGCCGCGCGGGCGGCCAGGCGCTCGTCGAACTTGCGGGCCTCGGAGTCCAGCCCGTTCATGAACAGGCCGAGCTCCTCCTGGGCCTTCTGGCCCTCGGGACCCAGACCGTCGATGTCCATGATCTTCAGGAAGCGGATCACGGGGCTCAGTACGTCGTCGTGGTGGATCCGCAGGTTGTAGACCCCGCCGATGGCCATCTGCGCGGCCATCCGCTCGAACCCGGGCATGCCGTGTCCCGGCATGCGGAAGTTGACCACCACGTCCCGCACGGCCTGCATCGTCAGGTCCGGGGCGAGCTCGAAGGCCGCACCCAGCAGGTTGCGGTAGAAGACCATGTGCAGGTTCTCGTCCTGCGCGATGCGCGCCAGCATCCGGTCGCACACGGGGTCACCGGACTGGTGGCCGGTGTTGCGGTGCGAGATGCGGGTGGCGAGCTCCTGGAAGGCGACGTACGCCACCGAGTGCAGCATGGAGTGGCGGTTGTCGGACTCGAACCCCTCCGACATGTGCTGCATCCGGAACACTTCCAGCTTGTCCGGGTCCACGGCGCGCGAGGCCAGCAGGTAGTCGCGCATCACGATTCCGTGGCGGCCCTCCTCGGCCGTCCAGCGGTGCACCCAGGTGCCCCAGGCGCCGTTGCGGCCGAAGAGCGAGGCGATCTCGTGGTGGTAGCTGGGGAGGTTGTCCTCGGTCAGCAGGTTCACGACGAGCGCGATCTTGCCGATCTCGGTGACCTTGGACTGCTCGGGGTCCCAGGCTTCGCCGTCCTCGAAGAAGCCGGGGAAGTTCCGCCCGTCGCTCCACGGCACGTACTCGTGGGGCATCCAGTCCTTGGTGACCGCCAGGTGGCGGTTCAGTTCCTTTTCGACCACCTCTTCCAGCGCGAACAGCAACTTGGCGTCGGTCCACGCCTCCGAGCTGCCGAGGTGGGGAGAGGTGATCGTCACGGGTACTCCTGGGTGCAAAGCGAATTACCTACGGTTCCGTAGCCTACGGAGTCGTAGGTTAAACGCGGCGTCAAGGCCAGCCAAGTCCCAGCCAAGGCTATGACCGGTTACATCCCGTTATCCATGCAGTTTGAAGGCGTCCTGAAGGGGCCACCCGGGGGCAAAAGTCATGCCCCCAGGTGGTTCCTCCCTACCCCTTGACGGCCCAAAACAGCCGTTCACCCGTGCCACAGCGTCGCCCGGACCTCCTCGGCCGTGGTCTGCCGCAGCTCACCGTCGAGGACCAGCCAGCGGGTGATGCCGACCGACTCCAGAAACGGCACGTCGTGGCCGGCCACCACCAGCGCTCCCTCGTACGACTCCAGCGCGTCCGCCAGCTGCCGCACGCTCGCCAGGTCCAGGTTGTTCGTCGGTTCGTCCAGCATCAGCAGCTGCGGCGCCGGCTCCGCCAGCAGCAGGGCCGCCAGTGCCGCCCGGAACCGCTCGCCGCCGGACAGGGTGCCGGCCGCCCGGTCCGCCCGGGCGCCCCGGAACAGGAAGTGCGCCAGCCGGGCCCGGATCACGTTGTTCGTCGCCTGCGGGGCGAACCGTGCCACGTTCTCCACAACCGAGCGGTCGTCGTCCAGCACGTCCAGGCGCTGGGGCAGGAACCGCGTGGCCACATGGGTCTCCACCGCCCCGGACTCCGGCGCGAGCAGGCCCGCGACCGTGCGCAGCAGGGTGGTCTTGCCCGATCCGTTGCGGCCCACCAGCGCGATCCGCTCCGGACCGCGCAGCTCCCACTCGCCCGGGACGCGCGCCCCATGGGCCAGCCGCAGATCGCTCAGGGTCAGCACCCGGCGGCCCGGCGGGACCCGGGTGGCCGGCAGTTCGATGCGGATCGCGTCGTCGTCGCGGACCGCGTCCACCGCGTGGTCCAGCCGCTCCTTGGCCCGGGCCAGCTTCTCGGTGTGCAGGATGCGGTGCCTGCCCGCCGACTCCTGCGCGGCCCGCTTGCGCGCGCCCATCACGATCTTCGGTTCGCGCTTGTTGTCGTTCATCTTCTGCCCGTACCGCTTGCGCCGCGCCAAGGTGACGTGCGCTTCGGTCAGTTCGCGCTTCTGCCGCTGCACGTCGGCCTCCGCGACCCTGACCATCCGCTCGGCCGCATCCTGCTCGGCGGCGAGCATCGCCTCGTAGTCCGTGAAGTTCCCGCCGTACCACCGGACTTCGCCGTCGCGCAGGTCGGCGATCTGGTCGACCCGGGCCAGCAGCTCCCGGTCGTGGCTGACCAAAACCATCACCCCGGTCCAGGACTCCACCGCCGCGTAGAGGCGGCCGCGCGCCCGCAGGTCGAGGTTGTTGGTGGGCTCGTCCAGCAGCAGTACGTCGGGGCGTGCGAGCAGCAGCGCGGCCAGCCGCAGCAGGACGCCCTCCCCGCCCGAGAGCTCGCCGACGGTCCGGTCCAGGCCGATCCGGCCGAGACCGAGCTGGTCGAGCGTGGCCAGGGCCCGCTCCTCCACGTCCCAGTCGTCGCCCACGGCGGCGAAGTCGGCCTCGGTGGCCCCACCCGCCTCGATGGCGTGCAGTGCCGTCCGGGTGGCGCGGATGCCGAGCACCTCGTCCACGCGCAGCGCGGTGTCGAGGATGATGTCCTGCGGGAGGTGGCCGACGGTGCCGGCGATGGACAACTGGCCGCCGGAAGGGGTCAGTTCACCGGCGAGAAGCTTCAGCAGGGTGGACTTCCCGCAGCCGTTGACCCCGATCAGGCCGGTGCGGCCGGGGCCGACGGCGAGCTGGAGGCCGTCGAAGACGGGCGTCCCGTCGGGCCAGTCGAAGGACAGTCGGGAGCAGGTGACGAACGTGGGTGCATGGCTCATGGAGGCCTCCAGGTTGCGTGAGTGGTGCGTGCAACGCGGGGAGACGGCCGGCTGTGGGGTGGTTGGTGGCCGGTGTCTCGAACCTCAGAAGAGCAATGTCCTACTCCGTTTCGGCGGCACGTGAACCAAGCGCTGGGGCAGCTGCGAGGGCGTGCGGGGACGGGCAAGGGCCGTGGGCGCGGGCCGTGAACGAAGCTACGGGCGGCCGAAGCCGCCCGCAATCGAATTAGGCGTCCGGCCGGCCGGAGCCTTCGCCGGGCCGGCCCCCGAAGTCCGGCGGTCCGGGTCAGCAGGTGTCGCGCATCAGCTCGGCCAGGCTGTGGTCCATGTCGAGGTAGAGGTGCTCGAGGCCGGGCGCGACCACCGTCGACGCCCGTTCCAGGAACCGGTGCAGCTCGGCCGTCAGCATCAGGATGATCGCCACCCCTTCGGGCGCGTGGAACTCGATCGTGGTGCGGTCGCCGTCGTACGGGCGCACGCGTACGTCGCCGCAGCCCGCCGGGCGGTCCAGCCCGGCTTCGAGGAGTTCGCGCGAGAAGGTCCAGGAGACCGCGACGCCCTCCAGGGTGGCCAGGGCGGGGAAGGCCATCCGCACGGCGAACGGGTCCGCCCGGTCGTAGCAGAGGGTGACGGGAACGGTCTCGACCTTCGGCGCGGTGGCGACCAGACGGGCCTGTGCGGCCTGCTCGATGACAGTGATCACGGCTCACTCCCTTGCGGCGGATCTGCTGCCGGGCTGTGGGGTGGGACCCGGCAACCCGATAGACGCCCGAATCGGCACATCCGTGCATGGGAGCTGACGTGAGCTGTGTCACCGATTGGCCGGAACCCGCCCGTGTGATCGCACAGAGTGACCGCGGAGGGGTGGGGGCGGCGGGAAGGCCGGAGCGCCCGGCCGGCGCGGTGGCCGCGAAGAAGGGCCGGTTACCGCTCACTCCACAGGCGCAAGGCCCCGCCCCGGCTGGTGCCGCGGGGGGTGCGAGGCGCCCTGGACGGGGGATCGGGCGTGCGTTAGCTTCCGGCGCCATGAGACCTCTGGGAATTGGCATGTTCGCGGCAGTCTTGACGGTGGGCCTCCTGACCGCGCCCGCCCATGCGGTCGGGACCGGGCCCGGAACCGGGGCCGGGGTGGGACCCGCGGCCGGGGCGGCAGGACAGGCGGGACCGGGCGGCGCGGACTGGGCGATGAAGGACACGGGCAGCACCGCGCGTTTCCGTGGGCTCGCGGCGGTGAGCCGGAGCACGGCCTGGCTCGCCGGTTCCCGGGGCACGGTCCTGCGCACGGTGGACGGCGGCCGCAGCTGGCAGGACGTCTCGCCGCCGGGCGCGGTCGCGGAGGGGCTCGAGTTGCGCGACGTCGAGGCGTTCGACGCGCGACGGGCGGTGGCCCTGTCGATCGGCGAGGGCGAGGCCTCCCGGGTGCTGCGCACCGAGGACGGCGGCGCCACCTGGACGGAGACCTTCCGCAACCCCGACCCGAGGGCCTTCTACGACTGCCTCACCTTCTTCGACTCCCGGCACGGTCTGGCGATGAGCGACCCGGTGGACGGCAGGTTCCGCATCCTGTCCACGGACGACGGCGGGCGCAGCTGGCGCGTGCTGCCGGACGCCGGAATGCCGGCGGCGCTGCCCGGTGAGGCGGGCTTCGCGGCGAGCGGTCAGTGCCTCGTCAGCGCCGGTCCACGCGATGTCTGGCTGGCGACCGGGGGAGGGGCGACGGCCCGGGTGCTGCACTCCTCGGACCGCGGCCTGTCCTGGCGCGTCGCCGAGTCAACCGTCCCGGCGGGCGATCCGGCGCGGGGCGTCTTCGCCCTGGCCTTCCGCAACCGCACGCAGGGACTCGCGGTCGGCGGCGACTACCGCACCGGGCAGGCGTCCCCGCAGGCCGCGGCCGTCTCCGGCGACGGCGGCCGCACCTGGCGCCAGGCGGCCACCCCGCCGCCGGCCTACCGGTCGGGCGTCGCCTGGTTCCCGCACAGCCGCGGCACGGCCCTGGCGGTCGGGCCGACGGGCACGGACGTGACCGTGGACGGCGGCCGCACCTGGCGACCGCTGGCCACCGGCTCCTTCGACACGATCGACTGCGCCCCGGACGGGTCCTGCTGGGCCGCCGGCGAGAAGGGCCGCGCAGCCCGCCTGCAACGCCCCTGACCCGCCAGACGCATTCGGGGGCTCCCCGCCGAGCCGCCCCGCCGGGCGGTGTCGCGGGGCGGACTCCGGCGGCCGGCTTCCAGGTCCTGTCGTCGAAGGAGCGCGGGCCAGGCGGGACTTTGACGACAGGGCCCAGGGAGGTGTGGGCCCCGTCAGGGCCCCTGGGTCAGGTCGGGGGGTTCTCGCGGACCGTGGAGAGGTCGGAGGAGGTCTTCGTGGCGATGAACTCCGTGACGCGGTAGGCGCACACGCCCGCCACCGTGAACGGGTCCTCCGCCGCGATCTTCTCGATCTCCGCGCGGGACACCCCGGCGGCCAGGATCACGCCGCCGTCGCGCGGGACCTTGCGGCCCGACGCGAGGAAGACGCCTGCGGCGTAGTAGCCGTCGAGCCAGGCGATGTGGGCGTCCATGTGGTCTTCGACGGCTTCCAGGGGCGCGGTGTAGGTGAGCTCCATGACGAACATGATCGCCAGGCTACTCTCGCTCCATCATGAGGAGTACGAAGACCCCCGCCGATGAGGCCGAGGCCCGGGCGATACAGGACGAACTGCGCCGACACGTCGTGCTCACCGAGCCCGGACCGCCCCTCGGCCGCGGGCTGGTCGCCGGGGTGGACGTCGCCTACGACGACGAGCGGGACCTGGTCGCCGCGGCGGCCGTGGTGCTGGACGCCGCCACCCTCGAAGTCGTCGAGGAGGCCACCGCCGTGGGCCGGGTCAGCTTCCCGTACGTGCCCGGGCTGCTCGCCTTCCGCGAGCTGCCGACCGTACTGGCCGCCCTCGACTCGCTCGCCGCCGCGCCCGGCCTCGTCGTCTGCGACGGCTACGGCCTCGCCCACCCCCGCGGCTTCGGCCTCGCCTGCCACCTCGGTGTGGTCACCGGGCTCCCCGCGATCGGCGTGGCGAAGAACCCGTTCACCTTCACCCATGGGGAACCGGGCGCCGGGCGCGGCGACTTCGCCCCGCTGGTCGCCTCCGACGGAGCGGAGGTGGGCCGGGCGCTGCGGACCCAGGACGGGATCAAGCCGGTGTTCGTCTCCGTCGGGCACCGGGTGTCGCTGGACAACGCCTGCGCCCACGTCCTCGCCCTGAGCCCGCGCTTCCGCATTCCGGAGACCACCCGGCACGCCGACTCCCTGTGCCGCCGCGCCCTGCGCGAGGCCGCGGGATGACTCCGCTCAGCGGGCGTCCGCCACCCGGAAGGAGATGCCCGCCTTCCGGAGCCGGAGGGTGAGCGCGTCACCCATCGCGACGGCCGTCGTCAGCTGACCGGCGACGGCGGGCAGGTCGTCGAAGGCCAGGCAGAGCGCGGATTCGGCCAGCATCTTCGCCGTCTCGCCGTAGCCGGGGTCACCGCCCGACACCTCGGTGAGCACGCGCCGCCCGCCGCCCTCGCCCACGAACCGTACGGTGAACCAGCTGCGCGCCCGCCGCTCCGCGTCCGGCCCCCGGCCCGGCTCCCAGCGGCCCATCAGCCACCGCCGGGCCGCCGGGACCTGCGCCAGGGCCGCCGTCGCGCCCACCGCGGCGGCGCCGCCCACCGCGACGGGGAGGTGCTTGACCGAGGCGTAGTGCCGGTAGCGGAAGTCAGGGCCGTAGACCTCCAGCGCGGCGGCGGACCGGGCCACCACCCGCGGGTCCAGCGTGGGCAGCGGCAGCGCCCAGGTACCCGTCTCCCGGCTGAACCGCGGCGGACCCACCGGGCCGCGCGCCCGCCGGCCCGGCAGCCGCGGCTCGTGCAGCCGGCGCGCCCGCGCCGCGGCCGCGGTCTGCGGGCCGCGGCCCAGCGCGGTCAGCGCCGAGGCCAGGGTGCCGCCGGAGAAGAAGGCGTTGGACCGCATGAACCCGTCGACGCGCAGCGGCACGCCCCGGGGCAGCTGCCCGACCGTGAAGTAGGCCCCGAGGTCGGCGGGGATCGAGTCGAAGCCGCACGCGTGCACGATCCGCGCGCCGCTCTCCCGGGCCCGAGCGTCGTGCTCGACGTACATCCGGTCCACGAACTCGGGCTCCCCGGTCAGGTCCACGTAGTCCGTGCCCGCCTCGGCGCAGGCGGCGACCAGCTCCGCGCCGTACCAGACGTACGGGCCCACGGTGGTGGCCAGCACCCGGGTGGAGGCGGCCAGTTCGCGCACCGCCGCGGGGTCCGAGGCGTCGGCCCGCAGCAGCGGCAGCCCGGCGCAGGCCGGGTCGACGGCGGCCAGCCGCTCGCGCAGCCGCTCCAGCTTGCCGAGGTCCCGGCCGGCGAGCGCCCAGCGGCAGCCGGTGGGCGCGTGAGCGGCCAGGTACTCGGCGGTCAGCGCCCCCACGAACCCGGTGGCGCCGAAGAGCACGATGTCGTGGGACCGCTCCTGCGGTTGGTCCTGTGGAACCTGTGCGTTCATGACCGCTCCTCCCGGCTGGTGATAGGGGGCGAGGCTAGCGCGTGAGGGGAACGGGCAGCGCCCCGGTGACGGCTGGAAGCCGTTCCCGGGGCGCTGGACCCGCCGGCTGCCGGCGGTCAGTTCCTGTCGTAGTAGCCGAACATGTCGACGATCAGGTCGATGTCGTCGTCCGACTGGTTCCAGAAGTCGACGATGCCGGTGTGGCCCGTGCTCGCCTGCACCAGGTTCGGGACCGTCTTGCCCGCGGTGAAGTTGAGGGTGGACGAGGTGGGCGCGGCAGGCCAGGAGGCCGAATTGCCGTCGTACTGCCAGCGGTAGTTGGGGTCCGGCGCGACCGCGACGAAGCCGGCCCCGGCCGTGTTGGTGGCGGTGGTGTTCAGCACGTAGCCGATGTCGTCGGGCCACTTCGAGGCGAAGTCCACCCAGATGTAGTCGCGGCCGCCCAGGGGCCCGTAGACGTTGTCCTCGGGGTCGCGGGTGTCGAACACGCGGGCGGGCTTCGTGAAGCCCAGGTACGCGCCCTCGCTGTCCTTGCTGTAGTAGCCGACGACGTCGACGACGACGTCGGTCCCGGCCCAGGCGCCGTTGCGGATGTTGATCCTGCCGTCGTTGCCGACCGGGACGATCACCGAGTTGGCGACGGTCTGCCAGGCGGTGAAGTTCAGGTTGGACGCGCTCGGCGCCGCCTGACCGCTCGGGTAGGCGGTCAGGTGGCCGGCCTCGCGCGGGTTGGTGACGGTCACGTTGAGCGCCACGGCGGTGATGCCGGCGGGCACGCCGCGGCTGCCGCCGACCTGCAGGCCGAAGGAGGACTGCCCGGGGAGCTGGCCGCGCGATGTGCCGAGGCCCTCGCGGGTGTCGGCGAAGCGGATCGGGGAGATGGGCGTGTAGCCGCTGGAGGCGTTCCGGGTGTAGTAGCCGGTGACGTCGGCGATCAGGTCGATCGAGTTCCAGCCGCCGTTGTACAGCTCGACGTAGCCGTCCGCGCCGACCCGCACGACGGACAGGTTCGGCACGGTCTGGCCGGGGGCGAAGTTGACGTTCGAGGTGATCGGACGCTCGGTGCCCGAGGGGAACGCCGTGACGTGGCCGCCGCTGGTGGTGTTGGTGACCGTGAGGTTCAGGACCACGGCCGTGACGCCCGCCGGGATCGAGCCGTTGCCGGCGATCTGCACGCGGGTCGTGCTGTAGGGGGCGATCTTCGCCTTTGCGCCGCCGATGCCGCTGCGGGTGTCCAGCAGGCGGGTGGGGGCGTGGGGGGTGAAGTCCGAGCCCGCGGTGAGGATCTCCACCGAGTTGGTGACGCTCGTGCCGTCGACGCGGTCCGTCGCGGTGACCGTGACGTTGTAGGTGCCCAGCTCGCTGTAGTTGTGCACGTTGGTGATCGTCGCGCTGCCGTAGGCGGTCTCGTTGCTCGTGGTGCCGTCGCCCCAGTCGATGACGGCGTCCACGTACCGGTTGGGGTCGCTGGTGACGGACGTGGTCAGCTTCAGCGAGTGGGCGGACCAGTTGGAGGCCGCCAGGCCCACGGCGAGGTTGGGGTTGGCGGCCGCCGACTGCGCGGTGGCCTTGTCGCCGGAGGCGCGGACCGAGCGCGCGGCGGAGCTTTCGAACGTCTTGAAGTTCTCCGCCGCGGCCTGCTTCGGGTCCACGTCAGGTGCGGATACGCCCTTCTTGCCCGGTGTGACCGGATCGGCCTGGGCCACCCCCGGTATGAGACCCACGCTCGCGGCCACGACGGCAGCGGACATTACGAGTCGGCGATTGCGCACCGAACCCCCCGTTTTTCGATTTTTTTGAACTCGCTCAGGTTTGAAGCGTGCTCAGAGTACATAGCCGTCTGCCGCGCCGAAAGGACTTTGATCAGCGGGCGGGGGTTAGCGTGAGGATCGACTCGTCGCGGGAGGCGTTGATGAAGGCTGCGGTACGCACGTGGCAGGCGGTGCGGGAGTTCGCCCGTGGGCTGCCGGAAGCCGTGGAGGAGTATCCGTGGGGTCCCGAGGACTGCGTGGTGAAGGTCAACAAGAAGATCTTCGTCTTCCTCGGGAACGCCGACGGGCCCCGGCCGCCCGGGGTGTCCGTCAAGCTCAAGGACGAGGCGCTGCACGGCCATGCGATGTCGGTGCCCGGGGCGGAACCCACCGGCTACGGCCTCGGCCGCTCGGGCTGGGTCTCCGTGCCGCTGGGGGAGGAGGGGGCGCCCTCCGCGCAGGTGGTGTGCGAATGGGTGGAGGAGAGCTACCGCACCGTGGCCCTCAAGCGGCACGTCAGGGACTGGACGCCCGGAGCGAGGCAAATGGCTAAGCGCTTGCTCTTGTGCTGAATGGAACACGTTCCTAGCATCGCTGGTGTTACATCAGATGTGTCACACCGTGCGCTTGAGAACGCTGGGGGCTCGATGGCAGTGACAGGGACCGGCCCGCTGGCCGGAGTGCGCGTCGTCGAACTGGCGGGCATCGGCCCCGGCCCGTTCGCCGCCATGCTCCTCGCCGACCTGGGTGCGGACGTCGTGCGCGTGGACCGGCCGGGCGGCGGCGGGCTCGCGGTCGACCCGGCCTGCGACGTGACCAACCGGGGCAAGCGCTCCGTCCTGGTCGACCTGAAGGCCGCCGGCGGACCCGGCCGCGTCCTGGACCTCGTCGAGCGCGCCGACGTCCTCATCGAGGGCTTCCGCCCCGGGGTCGCCGAGCGGCTCGGCGTCGGACCGCGGGAGTGCCACGCCCGCAACCCGAAGCTGGTCTACGGCCGGATGACCGGTTGGGGCCAGGACGGCCCCCTCGCCCACACCGCCGGGCACGACATCGCGTACATCGCCGTCACCGGCGCCCTCGGCATGATCGGCGACCCGGACCGGCCGCCGGCCGTCCCCGCCAACCTGGTCGGCGACTACGCGGGCGGCTCCCTCTACCTCGTCGTCGGCGTCCTCGCCGCCCTCCGGCACGCCGCCGCCCCCGGGGGCACGGGCCAGGTGGTCGACGCGGCCATCGTCGACGGGACCGCCCACCTCACCGCCATGATCCACGCCATGGTGGCGGCCGGCGGCTGGCAGGACCGCCGCGGGGCCAACCTGCTCGACGGCGGCTGCCCCTTCTACGGGACCTACGAGACCTCCGACGGCCGGTACGTGGCCGTCGGCGCGCTGGAGCAGCAGTTCTACGACACCTTCACCGAACTCCTCGGCATCACGGAGCAGGCGTCCGCCCGCAAGGACCCGGCCCGCTGGGGCGAGCTGCGCGAGGCGGTCGCCGCACGCTTCAAGACCCGTACCCGCGCGGAGTGGACGGCCGTGTTCGAAGGCACCGACGCGTGCGTGGCGCCGGTGCTCTCGCTGCGCGAGGCCCCGCACCACCCGCACCTCGCTGCCCGCGGGACGTTCACCGAGTACGGCGGGATCACCCAGCCCGCCCCCGCCCCGCGCTTCTCCGCGACCCCGGCCCGCGTCACCGGCGGGCCGGCCCTGCCCGGCGCGGACACCGCGTCGGTGGCCGCCGACTGGGACGTACCGGCCCTGCTCCCGGAAGGGGCCTGATGGAACCGTCGATGCTGCTCCACCACGCCGGGGAGGCCCGCCGCGCCGCGGACGAGGCGGCGGCGCTGGAGTCGGCCGTCCTCGACGCCCTGTGGACCGCCGAGGCGGCCGCCGTCCCCGACGAGTTCTGCGAGCTGATGACGCTGTGCGGGCCGGAGGGCCACGTCCGCGACCGCGTCGAGGCGTTCCGCGAGGCGGGGGTCACCATGCTCGACGGAACGCCCGTCGGGCCCGAGCCCGCCCGCCTGATCGAGACCGTCAAGAACTGGCTTTAAGGAGCCCCCGATGCAACGCCGGATCTTCGACGCCGACCACGAGGCGTTCCGCGAGACCGTCCGCACCTTCCTCGCCAAGGAGGTGCTGCCGCACTACGACCAGTGGGAGAGGGACGGCATCGTCAGCCGCGGGGCCTGGCGGGCCGCGGGCCGGCAGGGACTGCTGGGCCTGGCCGTGCCGGAGGAGTACGGCGGCGGCGGCAACCCCGACTTCCGCTATGCCGCCGTGATCGCCGAGGAGTTCACCCGGGCGGGCGCCCCCGGGCTCGCCATCGGCCTGCACAACGACATCATCGGGCCCTACCTGACCTCGCTGGCCACCGAGGAGCAGAAACGCCGCTGGCTGCCGGGCTTCTGCTCGGGCGAGACGGTGACCGCCATCGCCATGACCGAGCCGGGCGCGGGCTCCGACCTCCAGGGGATCCGCACCGGCGCCGAGGACCGGGGCGACCACTGGGTGCTGAACGGCTCCAAGACGTTCATCTCCAACGGCATCCTCGCCGACCTGGTGATCGTGGTCGCCAAGACCACGCCGGAGGGCGGGGCGCACGGCCTGTCGCTGCTGGTCGTCGAGCGCGGCATGGAGGGTTTCGAGCGCGGCCGCAACCTCGACAAGATCGGCCAGAAGGCCCAGGACACCGCCGAACTGTTCTTCCACGACGTCCGCGTCCCCAAGGAGAACCTGCTCGGCGAACTGAACGGCGCCTTCGTGCACCTGATGACCAACCTCGCGCAGGAGCGGATGGGCATCGCGATGGCCGGCATCGCCGCCGCCGAGCACCTGCTGGAGATCACCACCCGGTACGTCAAGGAGCGCGAGGCCTTCGGCCGGCCGCTGTCCAAGCTCCAGCACGTCCGCTTCGAGATAGCGGAGATGGCCACGGAGTGCGCGGTCACCCGCACCTTCCTCGACCGCTGCATCACCGACCACTCCAACGGCGAACTGGACCACGTGCACGCCTCCATGGCCAAGTGGTGGGCCACCGAGCTGCAGAAGCGGGTCGCCGACCGCTGTCTGCAACTGCACGGCGGATACGGATACATGACCGAATACCGGGTCGCGCGGGCCTTCACCGACGGCCGCATCCAGACCATCTACGGCGGCACGACCGAGATCATGAAAGAGATCATCGGCCGCTCCCTCCTCGGCTAGACACGGCCCGAGACCCCGACCTCCGAAAGGCTTGACCAGTGAGCACCGAAGCGTACGTGTACGACGCGATCCGCACCCCGCGCGGCCGCGGCAAGGCCAGTGGCGCCCTGCACGGCACCAAGCCGATCGACCTGGTCGTCGGCCTCATCGCCGCCCTGCGCGAGCGCAACCCGGGGCTGGACCCCGCCTCCATCGACGACATCGTGCTCGGCGTCGTCGGCCCGGTGGGCGACCAGGGCTCCGACATCGCCCGGATCGCGGCCATCGCCGCCGGACTCCCGGACACCGTGGCGGGCGTACAGGAGAACCGCTTCTGCGCCTCCGGTCTGGAGGCCGTCAACCTGGCCGCCGCCAAGGTCCGCTCCGGCTGGGAGGACCTGGTCCTCGCGGGCGGCGTGGAGTCCATGTCCCGCGTCCCGATGGCCTCCGACGGCGGCGCCTGGTTCAACGACCCGATGACCAACTGGGACGTCAACTTCGTCCCCCAGGGCATCGGCGCCGACCTGATCGCCACCATCGAGGGATTCTCCCGGCGCGACGTCGACGAGTACGCGGCGCTCTCCCAGGAGCGGGCCGCCGCGGCCATCAAGGACGGCCGCTTCGCCAAGTCCGTGGTGCCGGTCACCGACCGCAACGGGCTGGTCGTCCTGGACCACGACGAGTTCGTCCGGCCCGGCACCACCGCGGACAGCCTCGCCAAGCTCAAGCCCTCCTTCGCCGAGATCGGCGAGCTCGGCGGCTTCGACGCCGTCGCCCTGCAGAAGTACCACTGGGTCGAGAAGATCGACCACGTCCACCACGCCGGCAACTCCTCCGGCATCGTCGACGGGGCCTCCCTCGTCGCGATCGGCTCCCGCGAGGCCGGCGAGCGCAACGGTCTCGCGCCCCGCGCCCGGATCGTCTCGGCGGCCGTCTCCGGCTCCGAGCCCACGATCATGCTCACCGGCCCCGCCCCGGCCACCCGCAAGGCCCTCGCCAAGGCGGGGCTGACCATCGACGACATCGACCTGATCGAGATCAACGAAGCCTTCGCCGGCGTCGTGCTGCGCTTCGTCAAGGACATGGGCGTCCCGCTGGAGAAGGTCAACGTCAACGGCGGCGCCATCGCGCTCGGCCATCCGCTCGGCGCCACCGGCGCGATGATCCTCGGGACGATCGTGGACGAGCTGGAGCGCCAGGACAAGCGCTACGGGCTCGTCACCCTCTGCGTCGGCGGCGGCATGGGCGTCGCCACCGTCGTCGAGCGCCTGTAGCCGGACGGCGCGGCGCGGCCAGACCCGCGCCGGCCGCCCGATCCGGACCTCCCGGCCCCTCCGGCCGGCCCCTCCCGCCCGGCCCCGCCGAACCAGACCTCCACGGAAGAGACCCACCCCATGACCGAGACCCGCACCATCCGCTGGGAACAGGACGAGACCGGCGTCGTCACCCTGGTGCTCGACGACCCCGACCAGTCCGCCAACACCATGAACCAGGCCTTCAAGGACTCCATCGCGGCCATCGCCGACCGGGCCGAGGCGGAGAAGGACTCCATCCGGGGCATCATCTACACCTCCGCCAAGAAGACCTTCTTCGCGGGCGGCGACCTCAAGGACATGATCCGGTTGCGCCCCGAGCACGCCCGGCTCGCCTTCGACACCGGGACCGAGATCAAGCGCTCCCTGCGCCGCATCGAGACCCTCGGCAAGCCCGTGGTCGCCGCGATCAACGGCGCGGCGCTGGGCGGCGGTTACGAGATCTGCCTGGCCTCGCACCACCGCGTCGCCCTCGACGCCCCCGGCTCCAAGATCGGCCTGCCCGAGGTCACCCTCGGCCTCCTGCCGGCCGGCGGCGGCGTCACCCGCACCGTGCGCCTGATGGGCATCGCCGACGCGCTGCTGAAGGTGCTGCTCCAGGGCACCCAGTACAACCCCCGGCGCGCCCTGGAGAACGGCCTGGTCCACGAACTGGCGGACACGACCGAGGAGATGATGGCCAAGGCGCGCGCCTTCATCGACGCTAACCCCGAGTCGAAGCAGCCCTGGGACGTACCCGGCTACAAGATCCCGGGGGGCACCCCCTCCAACCCGCGGTTCGCCGCCAACCTGCCGGCCTTCCCCGCCAACCTGAAGAAGCAGCTGAACGGGGCCCCCTATCCGGCCCCGCGCAACATCCTGGCCTGCGCCGTCGAGGGCGCCCAGGTGGACTTCGAGACGGCGCTGACCATCGAGGCCCGCTACTTCACCGAGCTGGTCACCGGCCAGACCGCCAAGAACATGATCCAGGCGTTCTTCTTCGACCTCCAGGCCGTCAACGCCGGCCGCAGCCGCCCGCAGGGCGTCGAACCCCGCACCGTCCGCAAGGTCGCCGTGCTCGGCGCCGGCATGATGGGCGCGGGCATCGCCTACTCCTGCGCCCGCGCGGGCATCGAGGTGGTGCTCAAGGACGTCAGCGCCGAGGCCGCCGCCAAGGGCAAGGCGTACTCCGAGAAGCTGCTCGACAAGGCCGTCTCCCGCGGCCGTACGACCGAGGCCCAGCGCGCCGAGCTGCTGGCCCGCATCACCCCCACCGCCGACGCGGCGGACCTGGCCGGCTGCGACGCCGTCATCGAGGCCGTCTTCGAGGACACCGCCCTCAAGCACAAGGTGTTCCAGGAGATCGGGGACGTCGTCGCCCCGGACGCGCTGCTGTGCTCCAACACCTCCACCCTGCCCATCTCCGGCCTGGCGCAGGGGGTTTCCCGGCAGGCCGACTTCATCGGCCTGCACTTCTTCTCGCCCGTCGACAAGATGCCGCTGGTCGAGATCATCAAGGGCGAGCGCACCGGCGACGAGGCCGTCGCCCGCGCCTTCGACCTGGTCCGCCAGATCAACAAGACCCCGATCGTGGTCAATGACTCACGCGGCTTCTTCACCTCGCGCGTCATCGGCCAGTTCATCAACGAGGGCGTGGCCATGGTCGGCGAGGGCGTCGAGCCCGCCTCGATCGAGCAGGCCGCCGCCCAGGCCGGCTACCCGGCCAAGGTGCTCTCGCTGATGGACGAGCTCACCCTCACCCTGCCGCGCAAGATCCGCAACGAGACCCGCAAGGCCTTCGAGGCCGAGGGCCGCGCGTGGACGGAGCACCCCGCCGACGCCGTCATCGACCGGATGGTCGACGAGTTCGAACGCCCGGGCCGCAGCGGCGGGGCCGGCTTCTACGCGTACGACGAGACCGGCAAGCGCGCCGGCATCTGGCCGGGCCTGCGCGAGCACTTCACCAAGCCGGGGTACGAGATCCCCTTCGAGGACATGAAGGAGCGGATGCTCTTCTCCGAGGCCCTGGACACCGTCCGCTGCCTCGACGAAGGCGTGCTCACCTCCATCGCCGACGCCAACATCGGCTCCATCATGGGCATCGGCTTCCCGGCCTGGACCGGCGGCGTCGTCCAGTACATCAACGGCTACGAGGGCGGCCTGCCCGGCTTCGTGGCCCGCGCGCGCGAACTCGCCACCACCTACGGCGAGCGCTTCACCCCGCCGGCGTCCCTGGTGGCGAAGGCCGAGCGGGGCGAGACGTACAGCGACTGAAGGAGCTGACGACGGCGCCTGACGACGGCGCCTGCGACAGCGCCTGACGCGGTGTCCGGGGAGGCCGGCCGGGGTGTCCCGGCCGGCCTCCCCGGACCGTGGCTCGCGCCCGCTCACGACGCGCCGGACGCCCCACCCCCAGACCCGCTCGCCGTCCCGTCCGCAGCTCCTTCCGCGACCGTCTCACCGGAGACGAACGCCGCCCGCAGTTCCTCCCGCAGGGACCGCTGGAAGGCCGTCACCAGCGCCTGCACCACCATCGGCTGCATGTGTGCGGACAGCGCCTTCATCGACTCCACCCGCTCCGGATCGCTCTCGCCCCGGGTGAACGGCCCCCACACCTCGTCCCGGAACAGCGCCGTCAGCTCGTGCGCCGCCGAGCGGGTGTGCTCCACCAGCACCCTGCGCGCCGCCAGGATCGTCTCGTGGGCGATCGGTACGTCGAGCAGCGCCACCCCCAGCCGCAGCAGCCCCACGTCCACCCGGAAGCCGTCCCCGGCGGCCGCGAGCACGTTCATCGCCGTCAGCCTCCGGACGTCGGTGTCCGACAGGCCCCGCCCCGCGCGCTTCTCCAGCTCCGCCCGGGAGACCTCCTGGGCCGCATCGGGAGCCCAACTGGCCACCAGGGCGCGGTGGATCGCCAGATCGTGCGCGCTCAGGTCGTCGGGCAGGGCGTCCAGGTAGCGCTCGATGGCGGACAGCGTCATGCCCTGGTGCTGCAACTCCTCGATCAGCGCCAGCCGCGACAGGTGCTCCGGCCCGTAGTGCCCCACCCGACGAGGACCGATCACGGGAGGGGGCAAAAGCCCGCGCGTGCTGTAGAACCGTACGGTGCGGACGGTGACGCCCGCCCGGGCCGCCAGCTCGTCCACGGTGAGCATCGGCTCGGGTGCCCGGTCGGCCATCGTCTGCGCCTCGCTCTCTGCTCCACAGCTTGGGTTCAACAGTATTGCTGTCGCACCAACGATGTGAAACGGCCAGGAGCTGCCCATGACCACGAACCTGCGACTGCCCGGACGACCCGAGGAGCTCACCCTCCCCGCCCTGCTGGCCCGCAACGCCGCCGACCACGGCGACCTGCCCGCCCTGTCGTGGCGCGCCGGCCCCCAGGCGGCCCCGTGGACGACCCTCACCTGGCGCGAGGTGCGCCGCCAGGTCGCCGTCCTCGCCTCCGGCTACGCCGCCCTGGGGGTCGAGCGCGGCGAACACGTGCTGATGATGATGGGCAACCGGCCCGAGCACTGGCTGAGCGACCTCGCCCTCGTCCACCTCGGCGCCGTACCCGTCACCGTGTACGGGACCTCCGCGCCCGAGCAGATCGCCCACATCGCCCGCCACAGCCGGGCCAGGTTCGCCGTCGTCGAGGGCGCCCGCGAGCTCGTCCGGTGGGAGCCGCTGCTCGCCGACGCCGAAGTGCCGCTGGAACGGCTGGTCGTGGCCGAGGCCGCGGAGGCCGGCCCGCACCGCACCTACGGCTCCCTGTACGCCGCCGGGGCCCGGCTGCACCGGCCCGAGGGCTTCGAGAAGGCCTGGCAGGAGGGCCGCCCCGAGGACCCGCTGACCGTCGTCTACACCTCCGGCACCACCGGAGACCCCAAGGGCGTCCGCCTCACCCACCGCAACCTCATGCTCCAGGCGGTCCGCCTCGACCGGAACGTGGAGCTGCCCGAGCACGCCGAGCACATCTGCTACCTGCCCTTCGCGCACATCGCGGAGCGCGTGCTCGGCATCTACCTGCCGCTGCTGCGCGCCGCGCACGTGCGGCTGTGCGCCGACCCGACCGCGGTGGCCGCGGCGGTCCGCGAACTGCGCCCGGTGCAGTTCTTCGGCGTCCCCCGGGTGTGGGAGAAGCTCGCCGCCGGGGTCAAGGCGGTCCTCGGGACGCTTCCCGAGGAGCAGCGCGCGCAGATCGAGGCCGCGAACGACCTCGCCCGGGCCCGCGCCGGCCACCGCGAGCGCGGTGAGCAGGTACCGGCCGCGCTCGAAGCCTCGTACGCCGCCGCCAAGGAGCGGGCACTGGACCCCCTGCTGAGCCTGGCCGGCCTGGACCGCCTCCTCTGGACGGCCAGCGCCACGGCGCCCATGCCGATCGACGTGGTCCGCTTCTGGGCGGGCTGGGGCATCACCATCATGGACGCCTGGGGGCTGACCGAGACCTCCGGCGTGTGCACGGTCAACCGTCCGGACGCCTTCCGGCTGGGCTCGGTGGGCCGCGCCATCGAGGGGGTGGAGCTGCGGCTCGCCGAGGACGGCGAGATCCTGACCCGGGGCGCGACCGTCTTCGGCGGCTACCTGCGGCCCGACGGCACCGTGCGGAGCGCCGCCGACGAGGAGGGCTGGTTCCCGACCGGGGACGTCGGCCGGCTGGACGAGGACGGGTTCCTCTGGCTGACCGACCGCAAGAAGGAGCTGATCATCACCTCCAACGGCAAGAACGTCTCCCCGGCGCTGGTGGAGAACACCGTCAAGGAGCATCCGCTGATAGGCCAGGCCCTGGTCCACGGAGACGGCCGCTCCTACCTGGTGGCGCTCCTGGTACTCGACCCGGAGCTGGCGCCGGCCTGGGCCGCGGCCCGGGGCATCGCGGCCGACTCGCTCGCCGCCCTCGCCGAGGACCCCGCCGTACGGGCCGAGATAGCCCGTGCGGTGGGCGCCGCCAACGCGCGGCTCAACCGGACCGAGCAGATCAAGCGCTACCGCGTGCTCACCGAGGAGTGGGGGCCGGAGTCGGGGGAGCTCACCCCCTCGCTGAAGCTGCGCCGCCGGGTGGTGCGGGAGAAGTACGGCGCCCTGATCGACGGGCTCTACGCGGAGCCGTACGAGCAGTCGTGACCGGATCGGACGGCGAAACGGGGGCGCCCGTGCGGCATGCGACGGCGACGGGCGGGCACTGGAGCAGGAAACTCCTGTTCCAGTCCTGGGGCGGCCCTCGGGCCGGCCCCCGCCGAGAGGGTGCCCGATGGCCGACGATTCCCGAGTGAGCGCAGCCGAGCGGCCCTGGCTGCGGCCGCCGGAGAGGGTGGAGCCGCTCCTGGACCTGGAGCTGCGCATGCTGATCAATTTGGTGAACAAGGACGAGGAGAACCGCTCCCACTTCGGGGTGTCGCTGAACATCCCCGGCGGAGTGATCTACGGGCAGGTGATCAGCCGCAACGCGTACGCCGAGGAGTGGGAGGCCGCGCTGCGCGACCTGCCCGGCGCCGGCGCCGAGTCGCTGGCCAGCCTGCCGAGGCTGATCAACCAGGTGCTGGAGGAGCAGCTGGAGGAGCGCGAGGCCAACCCGCTGCCGCGGTGGGTGCACCTGCGGGAGGCCACCTTCCTCACCGGAGCGCCGAACCAGACGATGCACTACGGGTTGTGGCGCGGCCGGCTCGCCGACATCGTCGGCTGGTCGCTGTCCATTCCGTCTTGAGCCGCCCCGGGCCCGTCCGGCCCGGGGCGGCCACCGGCCGGCTCAGCGCCCGATCACCGGGTAGTGGTCGGAGAGGTTGGTGTACGTGTAGGAGGTGCCCCAGCTGGAGACCGTCCAGGGGGCCGACTGCTCCTTCACCACGGCGTTCTCCCAGCCCGCCGGACGGGCGTTGCCCTTGCGGTACAGGACGTAGTCCAGGTCCTCGCGGGGATCGCTCGGGTAGCGGTAGCTGGCGATCGAGTTCAGGGCGGTGTCGAAGGAGTACGGGTGACCGGTGCGCGTGTCCGATCCCGCCAGATCGGCGTCGGCCAGCATGGAGGCGAGCTCCGGGGTGCGGGAGTCGACGTTCAAGTCGCCCGCCACGATGACCTGTTCGTTCGCCGGGATGTTCTTGCCGTCCAGGAAGGCGTCGATGGCGCGGAACTGCCGGGAGCGCATCTGCGCCGCCTCGCCGGCGGCGCAGCCCGGGTCGGTGGACTGCGCGTGGGTGCCGACGACGTGCACCTTGGCGCCGCCCACGTCCAGCACGACGTAGGCGAAGCCCTTGTTGGACCACCAGTCGGCGCCGCAGGCGTCCTTGTAGACGACCTGCTCCTTGCGGACGATGGGCCACTTGCTGAGGATCGTGACGCCGCCGTCCTCCGGAGTGGTGGAGGAGTACGCGCCGCCCGTGGCGTCCCAGCCCGTCCTGCCGCGTCCGACGACGGGGGTCTGGTAGGGGTACTGGGCTGCGGAGTCTGCCTTCAGCGCGTCCGAGGCGGCGTTGTCGAAGGCCTCTTGGAGCACGACCACGTCGTGGCCCCGGTAGAAGGAGGCGCGGGGGATCTGCGCGGCCCGGTGGTCCTGACCCCAGTTCGGGTAGAGGCTCTTGCTCATCAGGAACACGTTGTACGACAGGACGCTGAGCCGCGGCGCTGCGGCGGGCTCCGCGGCCGCGGCGGCCGGAGCGGTGGTGGCGGCCAGGGCGCCCGCGGCGATCGCGGCGACGGCAGCGGCGGCGGCCCGGTGGCGGCGGGCAGAGGTCTGCGGCATGGGGGACTCCATCGTTCCTGCGGGGAAGACCGGATCGGCTCCGCCATCCAAGCAGCCGCGGTTACCTCTGGGTAACACCCGTGCGGCGACTTTCTGTCCGGGCCGCGACGACGCGGCGACGCGGCCCGGCGGCGCGGTCGCGCAACGGCCGGGAACGGAGCCGGCGGCTTCAGCCGCGGGGTCCTCGCGGGACCGGGAGCCGCCCGCCGCCCCGGGCCCGCCGGGCGGACCGAACCGCGGGCCATACTGGACGTACGGCGAGTTCGACACCCCTGGGGGCACGCGCATGGCCACGACGGAACACCCGGCCGCGGGCGCCGTGCGCGGGGCGGACCCCGAGCCGCCCCCGCCCGGCGGGGTGCTGTGGACCATCGCCGGAGACGTCCGGTCCCTGCTCATGCTGCCCGCCGCCTTCACCCTGCAGGTCGCCCACCCGGCCGTCGCGGCCGGAGTCGACCAGTACTCCGTCTTCCGCACCGACCCCTGGGGGCGCGGCGAGCGCTCGCTGCGCTCGGTCCAGCTGTGGGTGTACGGCGGGGAGGGCGCCGCCGAGGAAGGGCGCCGGGTGCGCCGCCTGCACAAGGACATCCAGGGCGTCGACACGCGGGGCCGGCGCTACCACGCGCTGGACCCGGCCTGCTACGCCTGGGTGCACGCGACCGGGTTCCCCGTCTACCTGTACGCCGGGCGCTACCTCCTGCGGCACATGACCCCCGCCCAGGAACGGCAGCTCTACCGCGAGTGGCTCCAGGTCGGCCGGATCCTGGGCCTGCGCGACCGGGACATGCCCCGGACCGTCGAGGAGTACTGGACGTACTGGGCCCGAATGCTCGCCGAGGAGATCGGCCCCACCGCCGTCGCCCGCGAGCTGGTCGCCACCGACGTCCCGCTGCCCCGGCCCGAGGCCGGCGGGCCTCTGGTCCGGCTGCTGCTGCGGCTCGCCTGGCCGGCGCTGCGCGTGGCCTTCCTGCACTTCCGGGCCTTCGTCACGGCCGGCTATATGCCGCCCGAGGCGCGCGCGGCCATCGGGCTGGAGTGGACCCCGGCCCAGGAGCGCAGGCTGCGCCGGTTCAGCACGCTCGTGCGGCTCCTGGTACCGGTGCTGCCGGAGCGGCTGCGGTACCTGCCCGTCGCGCGGGCGGCGCGTGCCCGTCGGCACGCCGCCGCCCGCTGACCGACGCTCAGTGCCCGGCGTGCTCGCCGCGCTCGTCGTGCTCGTCGTGGCGGTGGATCGTGTTCGTCTCCGCGATTTTTTTCCAGGACTTCGGCTCGGTCTTCGGCGCCGGGACCGCCGAGGAGGACCGGGCCGCGGCGCCGGCCCCCGCGGGGTTCAGGGCCGAGGCGTCCGGCTTGCCCGGCGTGTAGAGCCAGGTCTCGAACAGCTGGGCCAGCGGCTCGCCCGACACCTTCTCCGCGTAGCGGACGAAGTCGCCGACCTTGGCGTTGCCGTAGGCCCGCTCGGCCGGCCAGCCCTTGAGGATCTCGAAGAACTTCTCGTCGCCGATCTCGTTGCGCAGCGCCTGCAGGGCGATGGCGCCACGGTCGTAGACGGCCCCGTGGAACTGGTTCTCCGGGCCCGGGTCACCGGGCTTGACCTGCCAGAAGGGGTCCTCGGCCGGGCGGACGGAGTAGGCCCAGTCGGCCAGTTCCTGCGCGGTGCCCTCGCCCTCCTTCTCCGACCACAGCCACTGGCTGTAGCGGGCGAAGCCCTCGTTGATCCAGATGTCCTTCCAGCCTTCGACCGACACGCTGTCGCCGTACCACTGGTGGGCCAGCTCGTGCACGACCACCGAGACGTTGGCGCCGTTGCGGAACTGCCCCGGGCCGTAGAACGGGCGCGTCTGGGTCTCCAGTGCGAAACCGGCGGTCACGTTCGGCACGTATCCGCCCAGCGCGTTGAACGGGTAGGGGCCGAAGACCCCCTCCAGCCATTCGGCGACCTCGCCGGTCCGC
Source organism: Streptomyces sp. NPDC045967 (assembly GCF_056430495.1). Lineage (NCBI taxonomy): Bacteria > Bacillati > Actinomycetota > Actinomycetes > Kitasatosporales > Streptomycetaceae > Streptomyces > Streptomyces sp. NPDC045967. The sequence goes on from NZ_JBWKLE010000002.1 coordinate 160,990, forward strand.
TCCACGCTGGCCCGCGCCGCCCCGGCGTTGTCGCCGAGGTCCTTGCTGTAGGCGTTGAGGACCGGCAGACCGCTCGCCGTCTTGTCGGTGGTGATGTCGAACTTGCCGACCGCGAGCGTGGCGAGGTAGGTGGCCTGGGGCTTGTTGGACCGCCAGTTGTACCTGGTCCAGCCCAGCCGCGAGGTCTGCGACTGGAGCACGCCGTTGCTGATCGCCTGGGTGCCGTCGGGGACGTTGACCGAGACGTCGAAGGTGGCCTTGTCGAGCGGGTGGTCGTTGCTCGGGAACCACCAGACCGCCGAGTCGGGCTCCTGCGCCGCCACCCCGCCGTCGGGCGTGCGGTGCCAGGCCGTCCAGCCGTCCACCTTCAACTCGGAGGGCTTGCCCGCGTACTTGACCACGACGGTCAGCGGGGTGTTGCGCGCCAGCGGCTTCGCCGGGGTGACCTCCAGCTCGTGGCTGCCGGACGCCGCGAACTTCGCCTTGGTCCCGTTGACCCGGACCTCGCTGACCTGGAGGCCGAAGTCCAGGTTGAACCGGGACAGGTCCTGCTTGGCGGTGGCGAGGAGGGTGGCGGTGCCTTCGAGCAGGTCCGTCTCGGGCTGGTACTTCAGCCGGAGGTCGTAGTGCGACACGTCGTATCCGCCGTTGCCGCTGGCCGGGTAGTAAGGATCGCCGATACCCGGGGCGCCCGGACCGGAACTCGCCGCGGATGCCGGGATCACCAGCAGCAGGGAGGCGGCGAGCACGCTCGGGGCGATGACTTTGCGGTGCACGAAGGGCTCCAAGTGGGAGAGGAGTCAGATCGGTTCAAGCGCTTGTCGCTCGACCGTATTCACGCGTGGCGCCCCACGTCATGTCCATGGCTCCTGCTGTCACACGATCGCCATTCGGCCGTCACAGCCGAGGAAAGGCCAAAAAGCGCAGCCCCCGCACGGCGCGCCGGAACCGTCCCGACGGCCGCCTTCGGGCCGCCCCGGCCGCAGGAGCGGAGCCCGCCGGGAGCCGCCCGGACGCGGTGCCCGGCACGGCCTACCCGACATACTGAGCAGTCGGTAACCTGCCGTTCATGACCCTTCCCCCGCTCGCCGCCCGGCACTGCTGGCACGCCGCGATCAACCCCCTGCACTCCACCGTCTACTTCTCCCCGGACACCCTCGAGGAGTTCGCCGGCCTCGGCATCACCGACCGTGCGGCCGTCAACCTCGCCCACCGCTCCGCCGCCATGGGCGCCGTCGGCGCGGGCACGGTGACCGCGACGTTCTACAACTACCGCCACGACCTCATCGCCCGGCACCTGCCCGCCGTCTGGGACACCGCCACGCCCGAGCAGGTCCTCGCCGCCCGGCTGCGCGCCGCCGACGCCACCCTGCGCAGGCTGCTCGGCGAGGAGGCCATCGCGTCACCCGAGCTCGCCGAGGCCGCCGAGCTGGCCCTGCGCGCCACCGAGGCCTGCACCCGGCACGCCCGCACCCTCTACGCGGCCCACGCCGACCTCCCCGTACCCGAGGCACCGCACCTGCGGCTGTGGCACGCCACCACCCTGCTGCGCGAGCACCGCGGCGACGGCCACCTCGCCGCCCTCCTCCTCGCCGGCCTCGACCCGCTCGAGGCCCTCGTCAGCCACACGGCCACCGGCAAGGGAATGGCTCCGAGCTGGCTCAAGGCCGTCCGCGGCTGGGAGCAGTCCGACCTGGACGCCGCGGCCGACCGGCTCCGCGCGCGCGGCGTCCTCGACGCGGACGGCGAGCTCACCGAGAAGGGCAGGGCCGTCCGCGAGAACCTGGAGGCCGACACCGACCGCCTCGACGCCGCCCCCTACGAACACCTCGGCGCCGAGGGCCTCGCCCGCCTCGCCGAACTCGGCGGCGGCTTCGTGCGCACGGCGATGGCCGCCGGAGCCTTCCCGGCGGGCCTGCGCGCCAAGGCGTGACGGGGCCCCGGGCTCCCTTACGGCGCCCCGCCACCGCCACCTGCCACAATTGGCAGCCTTCCAGTGCAAACGAAGGCAGGCGGGACCCGATCGTGACGATGTCCATCGAAGGCAGGATCGCCGAGGAGCTCGGCGTACGGGAGCGGCAGGTCAAGGCCGCCGTCGAGCTGCTCGACGGCGGCTCCACCGTGCCGTTCATCGCGCGCTACCGCAAGGAAGCGACCGAGATGCTCGACGACGAGCAGCTGCGCACCCTCGAGGAACGGCTGCGCTACCTGCGCGAGCTGGAGGACCGGCGCGCCGCGATCCTGGACTCCGTACGGGAGCAGGGCAAGCTGGACGCCGAGCTGGAGGCGCGGATCAACGCGGCCGACACCAAGGCCCGGCTGGAGGACATCTACCTGCCCTTCAAGCCCAAGCGGCGCACCAAGGCGCAGATCGCCCGCGAGGCCGGTCTGGAACCGCTCGCCGAGAAGCTGCTGACCGACCCGTCCGGGGAACCGGCCGCCGCGGCCGCCGCGTTCGTCGACGCCGGCAAGGGCGTCGCCGACCCGGCCGCCGCCCTGGAGGGTGCCCGCGCGATCCTCACCGAGCGGTTCGCCGAGGACGCCGACCTGATCGGCGAGCTGCGCGAGCGCATGTGGAACCGGGGGCGGCTCGCCGCGAAGGTCCGCGAGGGCAAGGAGGAGGCGGGCGCCAAGTTCGCCGACTACTTCGACTTCGCCGAGCCCTTCACCGACCTCCCCTCGCACCGGGTCCTCGCCATGCTGCGCGGCGAGAAGGAGGACGTCCTCGACCTCACGCTGGAGCCGGAGCCGCCGAGCGAGACGCCCGGCCCCTCCACGTACGAGGTCATGGTCGCCCGCCGCTTCGGCATCGCGACCCCCTCGGAGCACAGCCGCCCCGGCGACAAGTGGCTGGCCGACACGGTCCGCTGGGCCTGGCGGACGAAGATCCAGGTGCACCTCGGCATCGACCTGCGGACGCGGCTGCGCGCGGCCGCCGAGGACGAGGCCGTGCGGGTCTTCGCCGCGAACCTGCGCGACCTGCTGCTCGCCGCCCCGGCCGGCACTCGCGCGACGCTCGGCCTGGACCCGGGCTTCCGCACCGGCGTGAAGGTGGCCGTCGTGGACGCCACCGGCAAGGTGGTGGCCACCGACGTCATCTACCCGCACGTGCCCGCCAACAAGTGGGACGAGTCCCTCGCCAAGCTCGCCCGGCTCGCGGAGCAGCACGCCGTCGAGCTGGTCGCCATCGGCAACGGCACGGCCTCCCGCGAGACCGACAAGCTCGCCGGGGAGCTGATCGCCCGCCACCCCGAGCTGAAGCTCACCAAGGTGATGGTCTCGGAGGCGGGCGCCTCCGTGTACTCCGCGTCGGCCTTCGCCTCGCAGGAGCTCCCCGGCATGGACGTGTCGTTGCGCGGCGCGGTCTCCATCGCCCGCCGCCTCCAGGACCCGCTGGCCGAACTGGTCAAGATCGACCCGAAGTCGATCGGCGTCGGCCAGTACCAGCACGACCTGTCCGAGATGAAGCTCTCCCGCTCCCTCGACGCGGTGGTCGAGGACTGTGTGAACGGTGTCGGCGTGGACGTGAACACCGCCTCCGCGCCGCTGCTCTCGCGGGTGTCGGGCATCAGCGGCGGCCTCGCCGAGAACATCGTCGCCCACCGCGACGCCAACGGCCCCTTCCGCAACCGCAAGGGCCTCAAGGACGTGCCGCGGCTGGGTCCGAAGGCGTACGAGCAGTGCGCCGGCTTCCTGCGGATCCGCGGCGGGGACGACCCGCTGGACGCCTCCGCGGTGCACCCCGAGGCGTACCCGGTGGTCCGGGCGATGGGCAAGACGGCGGGCGGCGAGGTGGCCGCGCTGATCGGCAACACCGGAGTCCTGCGCTCCCTGCGGCCGGAGCAGTTCGTCACCGAGTCCTTCGGCCTGCCCACCGTCACCGACATCCTGCGCGAGCTGGAGAAGCCCGGCCGCGACCCGCGCCCCGCCTTCAAGACCGCCACCTTCAAGGAGGGTGTGGAGAAGATCGGGGACCTGGCTCCCGGGATGGTGCTGGAGGGCGTGGTCACCAACGTGGCCGCCTTCGGCGCCTTCATCGACATCGGCGTGCACCAGGACGGGCTCGCGCATGTCTCGGCGCTGTCGAAGACCTTCGTCAAGGACCCCCGGGACGTGGTCAAGCCGGGCGACGTCGTCCGCGTGAAGGTCATGGACGTGGACATCCCGCGCAAGCGCATCTCGCTGACCCTGCGGCTGGAGGACGAGGCGGGCGCGGAGCGCGGCGCGGGCAACCCGGGCCAGGAGCGGCGGGGCGGCGGCCGTCCGCCGCGGCAGCGCGGCGCGGACGGTCAGGGCCAGGGCGGCCAGGGGCCGGGGCAGGGCAGCCAAGGCCAAACTGGCCAGGGCCAGGGCGGTCAGGCGCGGGGGCAGGGTCAGGGGCAGGGCCGGCGCGGTCAGGGGGAGCGCCCAGGCGGCGTCGAGGGGCAGCGCGGTCAGGGACGTCGCGGTCAGGGGCCCCGCCAGGGTGGCGGGGCGTCCGCCTCCGCCCCCGCGCCCGCCAACAGCGCGATGGCCGACGCACTGCGCCGGGCCGGCCTCACCGGACCCGAGGAGCGCCGCAAGCGGTAACCGGGGAGATGCGGCCACCCGGCGCCCGCGGACCCTCCGGGCGGTGGCCGAATAGGTCCCCCGGCCCGGGACCGGCCTTGCCAACTCCCGTACAAGATCTGTAGGCATGGTGGAACGCCCGTTCGTCACCTCGGCGGACGGGCTTTCGCATTCCCCCTCAGGACCGCATTTCCCGAGGCCGCCTTCGAAGGCACAGGACGCCATGCCCATGCCAGTACACGCCTACCGACGCTGCCCGAGGAAGGGTCCGAAGAGGGATCACATGCCTTACCGGCAACTCAGCCTCCGCAAACGGTGCGAGAACATTCTCGGCCAACTGGATCTGACCCATCCGTTCTCCCTCGACGCCCTGTGCGCTCGCATGGCCGAGCAGCGCGGCCGTCCCATCAAGCTGCACCCGCTGCCCAAGGAGGCCGCGGAATCGGGCGTGTGCGGGCTGTGGGTCGGAACGGCGAGCGTCGACTACGTCTTCTACGAGGCGCAGACCACCCCGCTGCACCGGGAGCACATCGTGCTCCACGAACTCGGCCACATCCTCTTCGGGCACCATTCGCTGGAGGGTGAGGAGAGCGACGGGCGCGCCCCCGTCGTGCTCGGACGCACCAACTACACCACCCGCCAGGAGCAGGAGGCGGAGATGCTCGCGAGCATGATCCGCATCCGCACGGCGAACGCCGGCCCGTCGGCGGCGACCCCCGCCCGGGGCACCCTGGCCCGGCTGGAGTCCGCCATGGGCTACGAGCGGGGGAACGATGGCAGCTGACCTGACCGCCTTCGGCAACTGGCTCGCCGTCCCGAGCGTGGTGTGCCTGTGGGCCGCGGTCCTCCTCCGCGCCCCGGGCGCCCTGCGCTCCCCGCGGCAGCGCGGCCTGTGGCTGGCCGTGGCCACCGCCGCCGCCGCGATGACCCTGAACCTGCCCGACGTCGTCGCCTACGCGATGGACCGCGGCGCCGGTTACGCGCACACCATCGGTCTCGTCCGCAACCTCATCGGCGTCCTGTCCGCCGGCGCCGTCCTGTTCTTCGTGGCCGCCGCCGCGGGCGGCGGCAGGCTCCGCCTCGTCTCCTGGACCGCCACGACCGGGTGGCTGGCCGCCCTGATCGCGCTGGACGCCGCGGCGCCCGCGCACGGCACGCACACCATGCCGCCGGTCGGCGACCCGGTGCCCTCCCTCGCGTACTGGCTGGTGCTGATCTCGGCGCACGTGGCCGCCAACACCGTCTGCGTGGCGCTGTGCTGGCGCTACAGCCGCCGCACCGAGAGCCGCGGACTGGCGGCGGGGCTCAGGCTCTTCGGTCTCGGCACCGCCCTCGCCGGGCTGTTCTGGCTGGCGTACCTGGTCAAGGCACTGTTCGGCAGCACCTGGGCGATGCCCGCGCTGCCGCTGCTGATGAACCTCCACGGGCTGCTGCGGGCCGCCGCCATCCTGGTCCCGACCCTCTTCACCTTCCGCCGCACCGCCGCGGACATCACCACCGCCTGGCGGCTGTGGCCGCTGTGGCGCGACCTGGTCCAGGCCGTCCCACACGTGGCCCTCAACAAGCCGCGGGCCGGGCGGACGGTGGAGCTGCTGTGGCCGCCGGTCCCGCGCAACCTGCTCGTGTACCGCAAGGTGATCGAGACGCGCGACGCCATCCTGATCCTGGGCGAGTACGTCTCCCCGGGCGCCCTGGAGGACGCCCGGGGCCGCGTCGCCGGGCGCGGGGTCCCCGAGCAGCGGCGCACCGCGGCCGCACTGGCCTGCGTACTGCGCGAGGCACGCCGGGCGAAGCTCGCCGGAGTGCCCGGACGGCCGGGCGAGGCGGCCGGGTTGGAGCTGCCCGCCGCCATCCAGACGTCCGCCGAGGGCGGGGACCTGGCCGAGGAGGCGCGCTTCCTCGTCGACGTCGCCCACGAGTACACCCGGGAGGCGGCAGCGTCGTGACGACCGTACTGATCACCGGGGCGAGCGCCGGACTGGGCGCCGCCTTCGCCCGGGGCTTCGCGGCCAAGGGGGCCGAGCTGGTCCTCGTGGCCCGTGACGCGCAACGACTGGAGGCCGTGGCCCGCGACCTCGGCCGGGAGTTCGGCACGCGGGCCGAGGTGCTGCCCGCCGACCTGCTGGACCCGCAGGACCGCGAGGCCGTCGCGGCACGGCTCGCAGACCCGTCGCGGCCCGTGGACATCCTGGTCAACAACGCGGGCTTCGGGCTGCCCGCGCCCTTCCCCTACAGCCCGGTCGAGGACGAGGAGCGGATGCTCGACCTGCTGGTCAAGGTCCCGCTCCGGCTCACCCACGCCGTGCTGCCGGGCCTGCGCGAGCGCCGCAGGGGCGCGGTGGTCAACGTCTCCTCGGTGGCCGGACTGCTGCCGACCGGCACCTACGGGGCGGCCAAGGCGTGGGTCACCGCCTTCAGCGAGTCGCTGCGGGTGGACATGGAGCCGTACGGCGTCCGGGTGCTGGCCGTGGTGCCGGGCTTCACCCGCACCGAGTTCCAGGAGCGCGCCGGGATGGACGTCAGCGCATTGCGCGAAGCGGTCTGGCTCGAGCCTCGGGACGTCGTCGACCGGGCACTGCGCGACCTCGCGATGCGCCGCCCGCTCAGCATCACGGGCCGCCGCTACCGGGCCTACGCCCTGGCGGCCCGGCACCTTCCGCGCGGCTTCGTGGCGCGCAGGATGGCCCGCACGCGGCGCGCTCCGGCCGCACGCTGACGCCATGGCGGCAGACCGATGCGCGGGCCGGCGACCGGTCCGCGCACGGTGTGCGGTGAGGGTGCCCGCTCAGCAGCCCCCTCGCCCGTGGTGGCCGTGTCCTCCGTAACCCTTGTAGCCCTTGTCGCCCTTGTCGCCCTTGTCGTCGTCGTGGTCCCAGCCGCCGTGGCGCCAGCCGCCGTGGTGGCCGTAGCCGTCGTCGTCGTCGTGGTCGTCGTGGTCCCAGCCGCCGCCGGTGACGTAGCTGACGGATCCGGTGGGCGTCGCCGCCGAGGCGGTGCCCGCCGTACCGAGCGCGGCCCCACCGGCCATCAGGAGACCGGCGGCGGAGACCACGAAGAGGCGCTTCACTCTCAGTGCATGCATGGAAGATCCCTTTCTTCCGCCAGCCGCACACCTCGACGAGGTGGGCGCCAGCGGAACCGCGGCCGCAGAACTGCGCACAGCGCAGCGCGGGTCGGGTGAAGGGCCGCCGGAAGTGCGAAGACGCGTCTGTTCGGGCACAGGGGCCCGGCCCCCCACGGGGATGTCCGAAGGCGTCGCGGCAGAGGTGCGAGCCCTGGTGACACGGCGCTTCGGCCATGGGGGTGTGCTCCGCGGTTGCGGCCCTCACCACAAAGGCTAGTCGCGCACCGGCCGGTCGGCACCTCGGGACGACGGCACCTCGGGACGGCGGGATCCGCCGGGCGGCGCTGCGGCGGCTACAGCTCGGTGACCTTGCCGTCCTCCACCCGCAGGCGGCGCGTCACCGCCACGGCGTCCAGCATGCGGCGGTCGTGGGTGACCAGCAGCAGCGTTCCCTCGTACGCCTCCAGGGCGGACTCCAACTGCTCGATCGCCGGCAGGTCGAGGTGGTTGGTGGGCTCGTCCAGGACCAGCAGGTTGACCCCCCGGCCCTGCAGCAGGGCCAGCGCGGCGCGGGTGCGCTCGCCCGGGGAGAGGGTGGCCGCCGGACGCAGGACGTGAGCCGCCTTCAGGCCGAACTTCGCCAGCAGGGTGCGGACTTCGGCCGGCTCGGTGTCCGGGACGGCCGCGCAGAACGCCTCCAGCAGCGGTTCGTCGCCGAGGAACAGGCCGCGGGCCTGGTCCACTTCGCCGATCAGCACGCCGGAACCGAGCGTCGCGGAGCCGAAGTCCGGGGCCAGCCGGCCGAGCAGGAGGGCCAGCAGGGTCGACTTGCCCGCGCCGTTGGCCCCGGTGATCGCGACCCGGTCCGCCCAGTCGACCTGCAGCGAGGCCGGGCCGAAGGCGAAGTCACCGCGCCGGACGGCCGCTTCGCGCAGGGTGGCCACCACGGAGCCGGAGCGGGGAGCCGCGGCGATCTCCATGCGCAGCTCCCACTCCTTGCGCGGCTCCTCCACGACGTCCAGCCGCTCGATAGCCCGCTGCGTCTGACGGGCCTTGGCGGCCTGCTTCTCGCTGGACTCGCCGCGCAGGTTCTTGCCGATCTTGTCGTTGTCACTCGCCTTGCGGCGGGCGTTGCGCACGCCTTTGTCCATCCAGTTGCGCTGCATCTGCGCCCGGCCCTCGAGGGCCGACTTCTTGTCCGCGTACTCCTCGAACTCCTCACGGGCGTGGCCGCGGGCGCGCTCCCGCTCCTCCAGGTAGGCGTCGTACCCGCCGCCGTAGAGGTTGACCTGCTGCTGCACCAGGTCCAGCTCCAGGACCTTGGTGACGGTCCTGGCCAGGAACTCGCGGTCGTGGCTGATCACGACGGTGCCCGCGCGCAGCCCCTTGACGAACCGCTCCAGCCGCTCCAGACCGTCGAGGTCCAGGTCGTTGGTGGGCTCGTCCAGCAGGAAGACGTCGTAGCGGGAGAGGAGCAGCGAGGCGAGGCCCGCGCGGGCCGCCTGGCCGCCGGACAGCGCCGTCATGGGCAGGTCCAGGCCCACCGTGAGACCGAGATCGGCGGCGACCTCCTCGGCGCGCTCGTCGAGATCGGCGCCGCCGAGGTCCAGCCACCGGTCCAGCGCCGTCGCGTACGCGTCGTCCGCGCCCGGGGTCCCGTCCACCAGGCCCTGCGTCGCCGCGTCCAGCTCGGCCTGCGCGGCCGCCACTCCGGTCCGGCGCGCCAGGAACTCCCGAACCGACTCGGCGGGCCGGCGCTCCGGCTCCTGCGGCAGGTGGCCGACGGCGGCGCCGGGCGGGGAGAGCCGCAGCTCACCCGTCTCGGGGGTGTCCAGCCCGGCGAGGAGCCGCAGCAGGGTGGACTTCCCGGCGCCGTTCACGCCGACCAGGCCGATGACGTCGCCGGGCGCGACCACGAGGTCGAGGTCGGCGAACAGCGTGCGCTCACCGTGGCCGGCGGTGAGCTTCTTGGCGACGAGGGTTGCAGTCATGATGTGCCGATCCTATCCGGGCAGGTGGCGGCCGCCGGCGATGGCCGGATAGGTGGGAGATCCGGCATTGCGGCCGCGGGGCGCGGCGTCACACCATGAGGCCATGTCGTCGCGAAACGTGCTCGTCGTCCTCTACGACGGGGTGCAGAGTCTGGACGTGACCGGGCCGGTGGAGGTGTTCGCCGCCGCGGCCCGGTTCCCCGGGCGGGCCCCGTACAAGATCCGCACGGTGTCCCCGGGCGGTGTGCCCGTCCGCACGAGCAGCGGCCTGACGCTGGTCCCGGACGGGGAGCTGGAGGCCGCCCGCCCGGGCCGCGGGACCACGCTGCTCGTGCCCGGCGGCCGCTACACGGCCGACTTCGAGCCGCGGCTCACCGACTGGCTGCGCGCCTACGGGGGTGGGGCGCAGCGGCTGGTGTCCGTGTGCACGGGCGGGCTGCTGCTGGCCGAGGCGGGGCTGCTGGACGGGCGGCGGGCGACGACGCACTGGTACGTGTGCGAGCGGATGGCCCGGGACTACCCGGACGTGGTGGTGGAGCCGGAGCCCATCTTCGTACGGGACGGGCCGGTCGCCACGTCGGCCGGGGTCACGGCGGGGATCGACCTCGCGCTCGCGCTGGTGGAGGAGGACCACGGGCGCGAGGTGGCGCTGACGATCGCCCGGCACCTGGTGGTGTTCCTGCGCCGGCCCGGCAACCAGGCCCAGTTCAGCGCGCAGCTGGCGGCGCAGACGGCGCGGCGGGAGCCGCTGCGGGACGTCCAGCAGTGGATCACGGAGCACCCGGGCGGCGACCTCGGCGTCGAGGCGCTCGCCGCCCGGGCCCGGCTGTCGCCGCGCCACTTCGCCCGTGCCTTCCGGGCGGAGACCGGGCTCACGCCCGGCCGGTACGTCGAGCGGGTACGGGTGGAGCACGCACGGCGGCTGCTGGAGGAGACCAGGGAGGGCATCGCCCAGATCTCCCGCGCCTGCGGCTACGGCACCCCGGAGGCCCTGCGCCGGGCGTTCCTGCGGACCCTGGGCCAGCCCCCGGCCGAGTACCGCCGCCGCTTTGGCCCGTACCCCGACTAGCGCCCGGCCCGCTCGCCCGCCGGCCCCCTGCCGAGCAGCCGCCGCAACCGCTGCGACCCGCCGAACCCCGACCCACCGACTCGCCCACACCCACCTGCCGTCCCCGGCCGGGGACCGGCACCGCGCCATCGCTCCGGAGGAGCCATGCAGATCGCCGTACTGCTCTACGACCGCTTCACCGCCCTCGACGCCATCGGGCCCTTCGACACGCTCGGCCGGCTCCAGGGCGCCGAGACGGTGTTCGTCTCCGAGCGTCCCGGGCCCGTCCGGACGGACAACGGATCACTCGCCCTGGTCGCCGACAAGGCGCTCCACGAGGTGACCCGCCCCGACATCGTCCTCGTCCCGGGCGGACCGCATCCCGAGCTGGAGATGGAGAACCCCGCCGTGCTCCAGTGGCTGCGGGACGTGGACGCGGGCACCACCTGGACAGCCTCCGTCTGCACCGGCTCCCTGCTGCTCGCCGCCGCCGGGCTGCTCGACGGGCGCAAGGCCGCCGGCCACTGGCTGTACCTGGACCGGCTGCCGCAGTTCGGGGCCGAGCCCACCGGGGAGCGGGTCGTCTTCGACGGGAAGTACGTCACCGCGGCGGGCGTCTCCGCCGGGATCGACATGGGCCTCACCCTGCTCGGCAGGATCGCCGGCGACGAGTACGCCCAGACCGTCCAGCTGATGACCGAGTACGACCCCCAGCCGCCCTACGACGCCGGTTCCCCGGCCAAGGCTCCGGCCGAGCTCGTCGCCCGGCTGCGGGCGGTCAATCCGCTGTAGGCCAGCGGAAGACGGGCGCCCGGCGCTCGAGGAACGCGGCGACACCCTCCGCGGTGTCGCCGCTCGCGGCGGCCTGGGCCGCCCAGTGGGCGTCCCGGTCGGTCCGCCCGTCCGCGAACTCCTTCGCCGCCGCCTGCGTCAGCCGCGACCGCGAGACCAGCACCCGGGTGAAGTCGGCCACCCGCTTGCCGAGTTCGCCGGCGGGCAGCAGCTCGTCCAGGAAACCGGTCCGCAGCGCCCGCTCCGCGTCGATCAACTCCCCTGAGAACAGGAGGTACTTGGCGGTGGCCGGACCGACCAGCCGGGCCAGCCGCCGGGTCGAGGAAGCCGGGTAGACGATGCCCAGCTTGGCCGGGGTCACCCCGAAGGAGGCCCCCTCCTCCGCGAACCGCAGGTCGCAGGCGGCCGCCAGCTGGCTTCCACCTCCCACGCAGAACCCGCGGATCGCGGCGAGCGTCGGCTTGGGGAAGGCGGCCAGCGCCTCCTCGGCCGCGACGGCGAGCGCCTGCGGGTCCCGCCCGCCCTCGCCGGTCAGCGAGGAGATGTCCGCGCCCGCGCAGAAGGTCGCTCCCGCCCCGGTCAGTACCAGCACCCGCACGGCCGGATCGGCGGCCAGTCCCGGCAGCAGCTCCGGCAGCGCCCGCCACATGGCGGCCGTCATGGCGTTGCGCTTGGCGGGGTGCGAGATGACGACGGTGGCGACCCCGTCGTCGACGGTGTGCAGGAGGGCTGCGTCCCGGGCTGCGTCCATGCGCCGGATGCTATCCCGGGGGGTCGAACCCGTGATCGGGGGAGTCGTCGTCCGGGGGGTGCGAGGAGGCGGCACGTCCATGGACGCAGACCGTCGCCGCCGCGCCGCTTGTTCCTGACCGGCGGGCTGTTCCGGCTCGCGGACGCGGTCCTGGGCCTGGTCAGCGACGACGCGGCGCGGCTGCCGTCCGCCGACGCGGAACGGACGCGAGAGGCGGCCGGGAAAGCGTCCCGCAGAAGATCAGGAACGGTCGAACAACTGACTCTGTCATACGCCCTCGGTCAGAAAGCGTCCGATAGGCGCTGACTTGTGGTCAGGAGCGCGGCCCGGAACAGGCTGTTCCCCACTCTGGACGCGTGGAGACGATCGAGCGCGAAGACGGGGGACGGAAGATGGATGTCAGCGGGAACGTCCCGCCAGCCCGGGAGGCGGAGGCAGAGGCTCCGGCCGACCCCCTCGCCTATGAGGGAGTGTGGAGGTTCACCGCTCCCGCGGTTGAAGAATCCGTTCCGCAGGCACGCCGCGCGGTCCGGGACCTGCTCGGGCGCCAGGGGGTGGCCGCCCGGCAGGACCTCGTGTACTCGCTCCTGCTGATCGTCTCCGAGCTCGTGACGAACTCGGTCCGGCACGCCGCCCTGCTGTCGCCGGAGGTCGCCGTCGAGGTCGCCATCGGCCGCGAGTGGGTACGGGTGGCCGTCGAGGACAACCACCCGTACCGGCCCAAGGCGCTGGAGGCGGATTTCGGCCAGACCGGCGGCCGGGGCCTGCTCCTGGTGCGGGAGGTCACCCGGGAAGCCGGCGGGGTGTGCGACGTCGAGCACACCGCGACGGGCGGCAAGGTCATCTGGGCGGCCCTGCCGCTGACCGCCCCGGCCGCACCCTAGGCCCCGGCCGCACCCGCCGGACAGGGAGCGGGCCCGGCCGGGAGCGGGCCCGGGCTACCAGCCCGCGGCGTCGCCGGTCAGTTCGCGGATCGCGGGCCGGGCCGCGTCCAGCACGGTCATGAACCAGGCCGAGAACGGCGCCTCGGCGTGCCGCTTCGCCAGCTCCTCCGCGGTGACGAAGGCGGTGTCCCCGACCTCCTCCGCATCCGGCCGCGGCGAGGACTGGGCCAGTCCCACGAAGAGGTGGTTGAACTCCTGCTCCACCAGACCCGACGCGGGGTCCGGGTGGTTGTAGCGGACCGTCCCCGCCTCCGCGAGCAGCGACGGCGACAGCCCGAGCTCCTCGTGGGTCCGCCGGGCCGCGGCCGCGAACGGCGACTCCCCGGGGTAGGGGTGACCGCAGCAGGTGTTCGACCAGACGCCGGGGGAGTGGTACTTCCCGAGGGCCCGCTGCTGGAGCAGCAGACGACCCCGCTCGTCGAAGAGGAACACGGAGAACGCCCGGTGCAGCAGCCCGGGAGCCTGATGAGCGGAGAGCTTCTCCGCCGTGCCGATGGTGTTGCCGGACTCGTCGACCAGTTCGAGCATGATCGGTTCTTGAGTTCCGGTGCCGTTGGTCGCGCTGCTCGCGGCGGTGGCTGGTGGTGTCGGCATACCCATCCTTCGCTTCGGACTCCGGCCCTCAGTCTGCCGTACAAAAGCGGCTTGTCCCCACTTCGGACATCCGCGCATGTCTGCCCCCCGTCGCGTGATAAGCGACGGGGGGCGGATCACCCGCGGTGTCGCGGCCGGGTGGCCGGACCGGGTGTCAGACCCCGAAGGGCGCGGGATACCGGATCGTGCCCGAGGGCACCGGAACGGAATCGTCCAGTACGAGCGCCATCATGGCCTCGTCCGGCACCTCGAACGGCGCCCGGATCCCGAAGTGCGAGGCCGGCACGAAACCGAACCGCGGGTAGTACTCCGGGTGGCCCAGCACCAGGACGAGCGACTCCCCGCGCCGCCTGGCCGCGGCGAGCACGGCCCGTACGACCGAGCTGCCCGCGCCCGAGCGCTGGAGCGCCGGAGCGGCGGCCACCGGCGCGAGCGCCAGCGCCCGTGCCCCGTCCACCCGGCACACGGTGAGCAGCGCGTGCGCCGCCACCGACCCGTCCGGGCCCTCGGCCACGTACGACAGCCCGGGCACCCAGGCGTCGTCCTCGCGCAGCGCGTCCACGAGGTCCGCCTCCAGCGGGGTGCCGAAGGCCGCCAGGTTGACGGCCCGTACGGCGGCCGCGTCGGCCGGGGTCTCCGGGCGGGCGGGCCAGGCGCCGCCGTCCCCGGCGGTCACCGGGCGCAGCACGTAGCCCGTGTAGCCGTACTCGTGCCCGTGCCGGGCCCGCAGGGCGATCTCCTCGCGGGCGCCGGCCAGGGCGGCGGCCGTCGCCGGATCACCGGCCGGGGGGTGGCCGGCGACCCGCTCGGCGAGCGGACCGTAGTACTCGTCCCAGTCGGCGTCGGGCAGCTGGTGCACGCCCAGTACCCGGTAGCCGGCGGCCTGGGCGGCCGCGAGGTTGCCGGCGGTGGTCCGCAGGGGGCACTGCCCGTCCCAGAAGGCGCGGGCGCCGGCGGACGGCTCCTCGACGGTCCACTGGCACTCGGTCAGCACCAGCGTGCCGCCGGGGGCGAGCAGCCGCTTCCACCGCGCGAGCGCGGTGTCGAAGCCGATGCAGTAGGCGGAGCCCTCGGCCCAGACCAGGTCGAAGGAGCCGTCGGCGAACGCGTCGGCCTCATGGTCGAGCGCGCCCATGTCCGCCCTGACGGCGCGCACCCGGTCGCCGAGGCCGCGGGCCGAGGCGGCGGCCCTCAGTTCGTCGAGGAACGGCGCGTGGAGGTCGACGGCGGTGACGTCCGCGCCGCGCCGGCCGCCCTCCGCGGCGAGCAGGAGGGCGCTGCGGCCCGGACCGCAGCCGAGGTCCAGGACGCGCGGCCGCTCGGGCAGCGGTCCGCACAGGGACAGCAGGTGCCGGGTGGTCGCGTCGGAACCGGGGCCCTGCCGGGGCAGGCCGCCGTGCAGCGCCAAGAAGGCCTGCTCGAAAGTGGGCATGCCGGTGGAACCGGTGGAGGTGGTGTTGTCGGTCAACGTGAACCCTTGAACGGGGGCACCCGCCGACGGGGCCGTTCAGCGCCGCTCAGCGCGTGTGCGTCAGACCCGGCCGGGTGCCCGGAGGAGAAGAGGGGGGACGTACCGGAATTCGCGGCGCTCGGCCGCGACCACTGCGACGGTCATCGACCCACCTCTTTCCACTCGACACGATCAAGGGGCGTGTCCACCGTAACATCAGGGCCGTTTGTGGTAGCGCGCGTGATCGTCAATGATGATCACGCCCCGGCCCGGGGCCGGATCGCGGGCACGTCAGGGCGTAAACGGGTGGTGAACGGCTGCTTCCATTCATCCGATAGCCTCTGCCGACGTGCCGCCGCCCCCTGAGGCGCCCGTCCGGAGCCAGTCCGGACTTCGTTGCAAGGAGTGAGTTCGTCTGCCGACCGCCATCCTCACCGGCCTGCCGGTCCCCGGATCACCGCTCGCTGACGAGCTGCGCTCACTCGGCTTCGAGGTCCGCCCCGCCGCCGGTCCGAAGGACGCCGCCGCCGCCCTGGCCGCCGTACCCGCCGACCAGCGGGTGGCCGTCGTGGACAGCGACTTCGTCGGGCACGTGCACGCGCTGCGCCTGGCGCTGACCGACCCCCGCTTCGACGCCTGCGCGGTCCCCGGCGCCCTCACGGTGCAGCCCGCCGCACGCGGCGCGCTCGACCGGGCCGCCGCCGCCCCCGGTGACGGCGCGGCCCCCTACGCCGACCGGCTCGCCGCCGCGGTCGAGGCCGCCGGGACGGCCGTCCAGCGCCCCGACCTCGGCACCCTCGTCGCCGCCGTCCCCGCCGACGGGGCGGAGCGGGCCGCGGCCGTCGCCGCCGTCGCGGCCGTCGACGACGAGGCCGTACGCCTGCGGACCGCCGTGAAGTCCCGCGACGGCTTCTTCACCACCTTCTGCATCAGCCCTTACTCCCGCTACCTCGCCCGCTGGTGCGCGCGCCGCGGCCTGACCCCGAACCAGGTCACCACCGCCTCGCTGGTGACCGCGCTGGTCGCGGCCGGCTGCGCCGCCACGGGCGAGCGCTGGGGCTACGTCGCGGCGGGGGTGCTGCTGCTCCTCTCCTTCGTCCTGGACTGCACCGACGGGCAGCTCGCCCGCTACTCGCTCCAGTACTCGACGATGGGCGCCTGGCTCGACGCGACCTTCGACCGCGCGAAGGAGTACGCCTTCTACGCGGGCCTCGCGCTCGGTGCGGCCAGGAACGGCGACGACGTATGGGCGCTCGCGGTCGGCGCGATGATCCTCATGACCTGCCGGCACGTCGTGGACTTCTCCTTCAACGAGGCCAACCACGACGCCACGGCCAACACGAGCCCCACGGCCGCCCTCTCCGACCGGCTGGACAGCGTCGGCTGGACGGTCTGGGTCCGGCGGATGATCATTCTGCCGATCGGTGAGCGCTGGGCGATGATCGCGGTCCTGACCGCCGTCACCACTCCCCGGATCGTCTTCTACGCCCTGCTCGCCGGCTGCGCCTTCGGCGCGCTCTACACCACGGCCGGCCGCGTCCTGCGCTCCCTGACCCGCAGGGCGAAGAGGACCGACCGGGCCGCACAGGCCCTCGCCGACCTCGCCGACTCGGGCCCGCTGGCCGAGCTCGCGGCGCGGGTGATCGGCAGGGTCGTGCCCGGTGCCGGCGTCGCCGGCGCGGTCATCGGTTCGGCCGTCCTGCTGTGGGCGGCCTGGGCCCACGGTTTCGGCAGCCTGCAGGTGGTCGCCGCCGCCGTCTTCTACACGGTGCTGGCGGGCGCCGCCGTCGCCCGCCCGCTCAAGGGCGCCCTCGACTGGCTCGTACCGCCCGTCTTCCGGGCCGCGGAGTACACGACGGTGCTGATCCTGGCGGCCAAGGCTGACGTCCCCGGAGCCCTCCCGGCGGCATTCGGCCTGATCGCGGCGGTCGCCTACCATCACTACGACACGGTGTACCGCATTCGCGGCGGCACCGGCGCGCCCCCGCACTGGCTGGTGAGGACGATCGGCGGCCACGAGGGCCGGGTCCTGGTGACCGCGGTGCTGGCCGCCGTCCTGGCGGCGCGCGCCCCGGACTTCCCCGTCGCGCTCACGGCCATGGCCGTGTTCGTGGCACTCGTGGTGCTCGTGGAGAGCATCCGCTTCTGGGTCTCCTCCGGAGCACCCGCCGTACATGACGAAGGAGAACCAGCATGATCGGCCTTGTACTCGCTGCCGGTGCCGGACGCCGTCTGCGTCCCTACACCGACACCCTGCCCAAGGCCCTCGTGCCCGTCGGCCCCGAAGGGCAGGAGGACAGCCTCACCGTCCTCGACCTGACCCTGGGCAACTTCGCCGAGGTCGGCCTCACCGAGGTCGCCGTCGTCGTCGGCTACCGCAAGGAGGCCGTCTACGAGCGCCGCGAGGCCCTGGAGGCCAAGTACGGCGTCAAGATCACGCTGATCGACAACGACAAGGCCGAGGAGTGGAACAACGCCTACTCCCTGTGGTGCGCGCGTGACGTCCTCAAGCAGGGCGTGATCCTCGCCAACGGCGACACCGTCCACCCCGTCTCCGTCGAGCGCACCCTGCTCGCCGCCCGCGGCGACGGCCGGAAGATCATCCTCGCCCTCGACACGGTCAAGAACCTGGCCGACGAGGAGATGAAGGTCGTCACGGCCGAGGGCCGGGGCGTGCGCAGGATCACCAAGCTGATGGACCCGGCCGACGCGACGGGCGAGTACATCGGGGTCACCCTCATCGAGGCCGAGGCCGCCGAGCAGCTGGCCGACGCCCTGAAGACCACCTTCGAGCGCGACCCCGACCTCTACTACGAGGACGGCTACCAGCAGCTCGTGAACGACGGCTTCACCATCGACGTGGCTCCCATCGGCGACGTCAAGTGGGTCGAGATCGACAACCACGACGACCTCGCCAAGGGCCGGACGATCGCATGCCAGTACTGACGAGGCTCATCCCCTCGCCCGTCGTCGTCGACATCGCCAGCGGAGCGATGGACGACCTGGCCGGCCTGCTGGCCGACCAGCGGATCTCCGCCTCCGGCAAGCTGGCGATCGCGATCAGCGGGGGATCGGGCGTGGCGCTGCGGGCCAAGCTCGAGCCCGTGCTGCCGCACGCCGACTGGTACGCCGTCGTCGACGGCACCCTCGACTCCGCGGTCAAGCTCGCCGACGACATAAAGGGCCGCCGCTACGACGCCGTCGTGGGCCTGGGCGGCGGGAAGATCATCGACGTGGCGAAGTACGCCGCGGCGCGGGTCGGGCTGCCCATGGTGGCCGTCGCCACCAACCTCTCCCACGACGGCATCTGCTCGCCGGTGTCCATCCTGGACAACGACAACGGCCGCGGCTCCTACGGCGTGCCGACGCCCATCGCCATGGTGATCGACCTCGACGTGATCAAGGAGGCGCCGGTCCGGTTCATCCGCGCCGGCGTCGGCGACGCGATCTCCAACATCTCGGCGGTCGCCGACTGGGAGCTCTCGCACCAGGTCACCGGCGAGCCCGTCGACGGACTGGCCGCCGCCATGGCCCGGACCGCGGGCCAGTCGGTCCTGCGCCACCCCGGCGGCTGCGGCGACGACGAGTTCCTCACCGTGCTCTCCGAGGGCCTGGTCCTGACGGGCATCGCCATGTCGATCAGCGGGGACACCCGCCCCGCCTCCGGCGCCTGCCACGAGATCAGCCACGCATTCGACCTGCTCTACCCGGGGCGCTCCGCGCTCCACGGCGAGCAGGTCGGCATGGGCGCCGCCTTCGCGATGCACCTGCGCGGATCCGAGGAGTCGTCCGGGCTCTTCGTCGAGGTACTGCGCCGGCACGGCCTGCCGGTGACCCCCGAGGAGATCGGCTTCAGCATCGACGAGTTCGTCACGGCCGTCGAGTACGCCCCGCAGACCCGCCCGGGACGCTTCACGATCCTGGAGCACCTCAACCTGTCCGCCGCCGAGATCAGGGACGCATACGCCGACTATGCCAAGACCATCCGTAGCTGAACTGAGGCCCGTCGTCCACCCGGCGGGCGTGAAGGACCGGGTCAGCGGCGAGCACTGGGGCGGCCGCCTCTACATGCGCGAGATCTCCCTGCGCATCACCCGCCACCTGGTCATCACCAAGGTCACGCCGAACCAGCTGACCTACCTGATGACGCTCGCCGGCGTCCTCGCCGCACCGGCCCTGCTGGTGCCGGGCGTCTGGGGCGCCGTGCTCGGTGTCGTCGCCGTCCAGCTGTACCTGCTGCTCGACTGCGTCGACGGCGAGGTCGCCCGCTGGAAGAAGCAGTTCTCGCTGTCCGGCGTGTACCTCGACCGGGTCGGCGCGTACCTGTGCGACGCGGCGGTGCTCGTCGGCTTCGGCCTGCGCGCCGCGGACCTGTGGGGAGGCGGGCGCATCGACTGGCTGTGGGCCTTCCTGGGCACCCTCGCGGCGCTCGGCGCGATCCTGATCAAGGCCGAGACGGACCTGGTCGGCGTCGCCCGCCACCAGGCGGGCAAGCCCGTGGTCAAGGACGCCGCCGCCGAGCCGCGCTCGTCCGGCATGGCGCTCGCCCGCCGGGCCGCCGCCGCGCTGAAGTTCCACCGGCTCGTCCTCGGCATCGAGGCATCCCTGCTCATCCTGGTGCTGGCCGTCGTCGACCAGGTCCGCGGCGACCTGTTCTTCTCCCGGGTCGGCGTCGCGGTCCTCGCGGCCATCGCGCTGCTCCAGACCGTGCTGCACCTGGTGTCGATCCTGGCCTCCAGCAGGCTCAAGTGAGTACGCCGATGCGGCTGGGCGCCGTGATCATCACCATGGGCAACCGCCCGGACGAGCTGAAGGCGCTGCTCGACTCGGTCGCCCGGCAGGAAGGCGACCGAGTCGAGGTCGTCGTGGTGGGCCAGGGCGTGGAGGTCGCGGGCATCACGGACCTGCCGCCGGGCGTCCGTACGGTGGACCTGCCCGAGAACCTGGGCATCCCCGGCGGGCGCAACGTCGGCATCGAGGCCTTCGGCCCCGGTGGCCGCGAGGTCGACGTCCTGCTCTTCCTGGACGACGACGGACTGCTGGAGCGCACCGACACCGCCGAGCTGTGCCGGCAGGCCTTCACGGAGGACCCCTCGCTCGGCATCGTCAGCTTCCGGATCGCGGACCCCGAGACCGGGATCACACAGCGCCGGCACGTACCGCGGCTGCGCGCCTCGGACCCGCTGCGCTCCTCCCGGGTGACCACCTTCCTGGGCGGCGCCAACGCGGTGCGCACCGCGGTCTTCCAGCAGGTCGGGCCGCTCCCGGCGGAGTTCTTCTACGCGCACGAGGAGACCGACCTCGCCTGGCGGGCGCTCGACGCGGGGTGGCTGATCGACTACCGCGCGGACATGGTGCTGCTGCACCCGACGACCGCCCCCTCCCGGCACGCGGTCTACCACCGTATGGTGGCTCGTAACCGCGTGTGGCTCGCCCGCCGCAACCTGCCCGCCCCGCTGGTCCCCGTCTACGTGGGCGTCTGGCTTCTGCTGACGCTCCTGCGCAGGCCCTCGGCGCCCGCGCTCAAGGCATGGTTCGCCGGGTTCAAGGAGGGGTGGACCACGCCCTGTGGTCCTCGCCGCCCCATGAGATGGCGTACGGTCTGGCGGTTGACCCGGCTCGGCCGACCTCCTGTCATCTGACCGGCCCACGTCTGGGAACATGACGCGATCACGGGCTTCGCGCCACCAGCCCGATGCCCCTCCTGCCGCATCTTGAAGACGAAAGTTTCAACTTGTGAGTGACACAACCCACGACGGCGCCCTCGCCACGAGCAGGCCGCCGTCCGAAGACGCGGGGCTGAGCCCCGCGGAGCTCGCCAGGAAGTACGGCCTCTCCGTCAGCGGTGCCCGGCCCGGCCTGGTCGAGTACGTGCGGCAGCTCTGGGGCCGGCGCCACTTCGTGCTGGCCTTCTCGCGGGCGAGGCTGGTCGCGCAGTACAGCCAGGCGAAGCTCGGCCAGGTCTGGCAGGTGGCGACCCCACTGCTGAACGCGGCCGTCTACTGGCTGATCTTCGGCCTCATCCTCGGTGCGGGCCGGGAGATGCCCAAGGGCGTCTACGTCCCGTTCCTGATGATGGGCATCTTCGTCTTCACCTTCACCCAGAGCTCGGTGATGGCGGGCGTCCGGGCCATCTCCGGGAACCTGGGGCTGGTGCGCGCGCTGCACTTCCCGCGGGCCGCCCTGCCGGTGTCCTTCTCGCTCCAGCAGCTCCAGCAGCTCATGTACTCGATGGTCGTCGTCTTCATCATCGCCATCGGCTTCGGCAACTACCCGCGCCTGTCCTGGCTGCTGGTGATCCCGACGCTGGCCCTGCAGTTCGTCTTCAACACCGGCCTCGCCATGATCTTCGCGCGGATGGGCTCCAAGACCCCCGACCTGGCGCAGCTGATGCCGTTCGTGATGCGCACGTGGATGTACGCCTCGGGCGTCATGTTCCCGATCGGGATCTACCTCAAGGACCACCCGCAGTGGATCAGCGACGTCCTGCTGTGGAACCCGGTCGCGATCTACATGGACCTCATCCGGTTCGCCCTGATCGACGACTACGGCGCGAGCAACCTGCCCCCGCACGTCTGGCTCTTCGCCGTCGGCTGGGCCGCGGTGATCGGCCTCGGCGGCTTCGTGTACTTCTGGAAGGCTGAGGAGCGTTACGGCCGTGGCTGACCCGACCCAGGGGCGCGTCCCCACCGTGATCGCGGACGGTGTCCACATCGTCTACCGCGTCAACACCGGCAGCGCCGGCAAGGGCGCGGCCACCGCCGCGCTCAGCAAGATAATCCGCCGGAGGAAGGGCGACGCACCGGGCGTCCGGCGGGTCCACGCCGTGCGCGGCGTGTCCTTCACCGCCTACCGGGGCGAGGCCATCGGCCTCATCGGCTCCAACGGCTCCGGCAAGTCGACCCTGCTGCGGGCCATCGCGGGCCTGCTGCCCTGCGAGGAGGGCAAGGTCTACACCGACGGCCAGCCGTCGCTCCTGGGCGTCAACGCGGCCCTGATGAACGACCTCACCGGGGAGCGCAACGTCGTTCTCGGCGGTCTGGCGATGGGCATGACCCGCGAGCAGATCAGGGAGCGCTACCAGGGCATCGTCGACTTCTCGGGCATCAACGAGAAGGGCGACTTCATCTCCCTGCCGATGCGCACCTACTCCTCCGGCATGGCGGCGCGCCTGCGCTTCTCCATCGCGGCGGCGAAGGACCACGACGTCCTGATGATCGACGAGGCCCTGGCCACCGGTGACCGCGCGTTCCAGAAGCGCTCGGAGGATCGCATCCGCGAACTGCGGGAGAAGGCCGGCACCGTCTTCCTGGTGAGCCACAACAACAAGTCCATCCGCGACACCTGCGACCGGGTGCTGTGGCTGGAGAAGGGCGAGCTCCTGATGGACGGACCCACCGAAGAGGTCGTCTCGGCATACGAGAAGGCGTCCAACGGCTGACGGCCGCAGGCCGCACCCCGGGCCCACCGCCGAGGCCCCCGCCGCTCAGCGCGGCGGGGGCCTCGGCGTGTCGCGGCTGTTCCCGCCGCCGCGGAGTGGTGACATTCGGCGGCGGCCCCCGCCGGCGCGGTCCATACCCCCAAGGTCCTCGACTCGTTGTACAGCGTAAGCTGAGGCGGTCCTGAATCGCGGCGAGAGGGGACGATTCCCCGCAGGTGAACGGCCTGACGCAGACCCCGGGGAAATCCAGGCGGCGTGTCCGAAATAGGATGTATTGGGTCGGCAGTGTAGAACGGGAGATGTGACGGCAATGGCTACGGGAATTCTCCGGCCCCCAGGCGCGACGGCCGTCTCCGCCCCGGGCGGCGGGCGGTGACCCCGGGGGACGGCACCAGCGCCCTGTCCGACACGCTCCACGCGCACGCCACCCTGGGCAAGGCCGCCGCGGAGAACTTCCCCGTGGCCCCCGCGTTCCTGCCCCGCGCCTGGCGGGACGGCCTGACGGCGATCTACGGGTACGCCCGCCTCGTCGACGACATCGGCGACGGGGACCTGGCCCCCGGCGGGCGCGACGCCGTCCTCCTCGGCCTGGACCCGGCCGCGGCCGACGACCGCCCCGCCATGCTCGACGCCTTCGAGGCCGACCTGCGGCGCGTGTTCGGCGGTGGCGGCCAGCCGCGCCACCCGCTGCTGCGGGCCCTGCGCCCCGTCGTCCGCGCCCACGACCTGCCCCCCGAGCCGTTCCTCGCACTCATCGAGGCCAACCGCCAGGACCAGCGGGTCGCGCGCTACGAGACCTACGGGGACCTCCTCGCCTACTGCGAACTCTCCGCCAACCCCGTCGGCCGCCTCGTGCTCGCCCTCACTGGCACCGCCACCCCCGAGCGGATCCGGCGCTCCGACGCCGTCTGCACCGCGCTGCAGATCGCAGAGCACCTCCAGGACGTCGCCGAGGACCTCCGCCGCGACCGCGTCTACCTGCCCGCCGAGGACATGCGGCGCTTCCACGTCACGGAGGCCGACCTCGGGGCCGCGTCCGCCGGCGCGTCCGTCCGCACGCTGATCGCGTACGAGACCGAGCGCGCCCGGCAGCTGCTGGACGAGGGCACCCCCCTCGTGGGCAGCGTGCGCGGCAGGCTCCGGCTGCTGCTCGCGGGCTTCGTCGGAGGCGGCCGCGCCGCCCTCGGAGCCGTCCGCGCCGCCGGCTTCGACGTCCTGCCCGGCCCTCCCACGTCCACCAAGACCGGCTTGCTCCGCGAGGTGGCCGCCGTCCTGCGCACTGCGCCGAGAAAGGGGTGAGCCCGACCGTGGAGGGCCCCACACACGTGTCCGCGCCGGTCCTGGCGGCGTACGGCTACTGCGAGGCCGTCACCGGGTCGCAGGCGCGCAACTTCGCGTACGGCATCCGGCTGCTGCCCGCCGACAAGCGGCAGGCGATGTCCGCGCTCTACGCCTTCTCCCGGCGGGTCGACGACATCGGCGACGGCGCGCTGGCGCCCGAGGCGAAACTGGTGCGGCTGGAGGAGACCCGCGCCCTGCTCGGGCGGATCCGCGCCGAAGAGGTCGACGAGGACGACACCGACCCGGTCGCCGTCGCCCTCGCGCACGCAGCGCGCCGCTTCCCCATCCCCCTCGGCGGGCTCGACGAACTCATCGACGGGGTCCTGATGGACGTGCGCGGCGAGACCTACGAGACCTGGGACGACCTCGAGGCATACTGCCGGTGCGTGGCCGGCGCCATCGGCAGGCTCTCGCTCGGCGTGTTCGGCACCGCCGCGGGCGCCCCGGACTCCGCGCGCGCCGCCGAGTACGCCGACACCCTCGGGCTGGCCCTGCAACTCACCAACATCCTGCGGGACGTTCGCGAGGACGCCGACAACGGGCGCACCTACCTGCCCGCCGAGGACCTCGCCAAGTTCGGCTGCTCCGAAGGGTTCCTCGCGGACCGGGCCCCCGCGGGATCCGACTTCGCCGGGCTCGTCCACCACGAAGTGCGCCGCGCCCGCGCGCTGTTCGCCGAGGGCTACCGGCTGCTGCCGATGCTCGACCGGCGCAGCGGCGCCTGCGTGGCCGCCATGGCCGGCATCTACCGCCGGCTCCTCGACCGCATCGAGCGGGAGCCGGAGGCGGTCCTGCGCGGCCGCGTCTCGCTGCCCCCGCACGAGAAGGCGTACGTCGCCGTGCGCGGCCTCTCGGGCCTCGACGCCCGGACCATCACCCGCCAGAGCACCCGGAGGCGCACCTGATGCCCCCGACCCCCCGCACCCCGGCCGGCACCTCCGCCGCCCGGCGCCCGGCCCTGCCCGGTGACCGCACCCGGTCCGCGGCCCCGGCCGGTCCGCTCCCGGCGGCGCCGCGCGCCGTACCCGGTGCCGCTGCCCCGCGCCGCCCCGGACGGGCCGCCGCCGTGCCGCGGCCCCGGCCGATGGAGCACCGCGGCCGGAACGCGACCCGGGCAACCACCGCGTGGGCGCGGGCGTCTCTCCGGGCGGGCTCCGCGGACCGGGCTCCGCGGCCGACGGCCGTCGCGGTGGGCGCGGACCGGACGGGGGAGGGCGCATGAGCGACACCGATCGCCGGGCCGTGGTCATCGGCGGCGGGCTGGCCGGGGTCACCGCCGCACTCGAACTCGCCGACGCCGGCCTGCGGGTGACCCTGCTCGAAGGCCGCCCGCGCCTCGGCGGGCTGGCGTTCTCCTTCAAGCGCGGCGAACTCACCGTGGACAACGGCCAGCACGTCTACCTGCGCTGCTGCACCGCCTACCGGTGGTTCCTCGACCGTGTCGACGGCGCCGCCCTCGCCCCGCTCCAGGACCGGCTCGACGTGCCCGTCCTGGACGTCGCCCACCCGCGCGGGCCGCGCCTGGGCAGGCTGCGCCGCAGCGCCCTGCCGGTCCCCCTGCACCTGGCCGGATCGCTGGCCCGCTACGGCCACCTGTCCCTCGCCGAACGCGCCGGCGTCGGCCGCGCCGCCCTCGCGCTGCGCCGGCTCGACCCCGCCGACCCGGCCCTGGACGGCCTGGACTTCGCGACCTGGCTCGCCCGCCACGGCCAGTCCCCCCGCACCATCGAGGCCCTGTGGGACCTCGTCGGCATCGCCACCCTCAACGCCACCGCCGGGGACTCCTCCCTGGGCCTCGCCGCCATGGTCTTCAAGACCGGCCTGCTCTCCGAGAACGGCGCCGCCGACATCGGCTGGGCCCGCGTCCCCCTCGGCGACCTGCACGACACGCTCGCCCGCAAGGCCCTCGACGCCGCCGGGGTGCGCACGGAACTGCGCGCCCGGGTCACCGCCGTCTCCCGTACGCCCGAGGGGACGTGGCGCGTCGACACCGAGGACGAGTCCCTCGAGGCCGGCACCGCCGTCCTCGCCGTCCCGCAGCGCGAGGCGCACGGGCTGCTGCCGTCCGGCGCGCTCGCCGACCCCGACAAGCTGCTCGACATCGGCACCGCCCCGATCCTCAACGTCCACGTCGTGTACGACCGCAAGGTCCTCAAGCAGCCCTTCTTCGCGGCGCTGGGCTCCCCGGTGCAGTGGGTCTTCGACCGCACCGACTCCTCCGGACTCCCCGACGGCGGCCAGTACCTCGCACTGTCCCAGTCCGCCGCCCAGGACGACATCGACGAACCGGTGTCCGTCCTGCGGGCCAAGTACCTGCCGGAGCTCGAACGGCTGCTGCCCGCCGCGCGCGGCGCCAAGGTGCGGGACTTCTTCGTCACCAGGGAGCGGACGGCCACCTTCGCTCCCGCACCCGGCGTCGGCCGGCTGCGCCCCGGCGCGCGGACCGACACGCCGGGGCTGTATCTGGCCGGTGCGTGGACCGCCACCGGTTGGCCCGCGACCATGGAGAGCGCCGTCCGCAGCGGCATCAGCGCGGCGCACGCCGCACTCGCCGCGCTCGGCCGCCCCCGCGAACACCCTCTGCAGGAGGCGGCATGACGACCACCAGCACCACCAGCACCACCGGCACAGCACGTACAGGAACCAGAGGAGAGCCAGTGAACCCGGGGAATCCGGCTGTCGAGAACACGGATGCCAGCGTGGGCGCAGCCGCCGGGGGAGTGGAGCAGGCCGACACGCTCGCCCTCCTGGAGCGGGGCCGCACGCTGTCGACGCCCGCGCTCCGTGCCGCCGTGGACCGGCTCGCCCCGCCCATGGACACCGTCGCCGCCTACCACTTCGGCTGGATCGACACCCACGGCAACCCCGCGGACGGTGACGGCGGCAAGGCCGTCCGTCCCGCCCTGGCCCTGCTGTCCGCGGAAGCCGCGGGCGCTGCCGCCGAGGTCGGCGTCCCCGGCGCCGTGGCCGTCGAGCTCGTGCACAACTTCTCGCTGCTCCACGACGACCTGATGGACGGCGACGAGCAGCGCCGCCACCGCGACACGGTGTGGAAGGTGCACGGGCCGGCCCTGGCGATCCTGGTGGGCGACGCGCTCTTCGCCCTGGCGAACGAGGTGCTGCTGGAGCTCGGCACCGTCGAGGCGGGCCGCGCGGCGCGCCGGCTGACCACCGCCAGCCGCAAGCTCATCGACGGGCAGGCCCAGGACATCTCCTACGAGCACCGCGAGCGCGTCAGCGTCGAGGAGTGCCTGGAGATGGAGGGCAACAAGACGGGCGCCCTGCTCGCCTGTTCCGTCTCCATCGGCGCCGTGCTCGGCGGCGCCGACGACCGCACGGCCGACAAGCTCGAGGAGTACGGGTACCACCTGGGCCTCGCCTTCCAGGCCGTGGACGACCTCCTCGGCATCTGGGGCGACCCGGACGCCACCGGCAAGCAGACGTGGAGCGACCTGCGCCAGCGCAAGAAGTCCCTGCCGGTGGTCGCCGCCCTCGCGGCCGACGGGCCCGCCGCCGAGGAGCTCGCCCAGCTGCTGGCCGCCGATGCCAAGAGCAACGACTTCGAGAACTTCTCCGAGGAGGAGTTCGCGGCCCGCGCGGCGCTCATCGAGGCGGCGGGGGGACGGCAGTGGACCGCCGACGAGGCGCGCCGCCAGCACGCGGTGGCGATCAGGGCCCTGGACGACGTCGACATGCCGCAGCGCGTGCGCGACCAGCTGGTCGCCCTCGCCGACTTCGTCGTCGTGCGCAAGAGGTGAACGGCGCACGCAAGCTGATATGACTCGCTAGTCGCCGGCCGGCGCCGTCGCCCCGAGAGAGGCGCGCCCCGGCCGACGGCAGACCCCAGCACAGCAGAGGACAGACTGCACGAAGGGGAAGCCATGACAGCGACGACCGACGGCGGTGCCGAGGGCGCCGGCGTGGGCAGCGACACCACCACCGGGACCGCGCCGGCCCCCAGGGCGGCCACCGAGGCCGAGGTCCGACCGGCCCGCCCGGCAGCCGAGCCGGGCGGCTGCGGGCACGGCCTCACCGTCGCCCCGCCCGAACCACCCGCCCCCCTCCCACCCGGGCCGGCCGCCGCCGGCCTGCGGCAGGAGGCGTACGAGGCGGCCGCGCGGGCCACCCGGCACCTGCTGGCGCGCCAGGACGCCGAAGGGTGGTGGAAGGGCGACCTGGAGACCAACATCACCATGGACGCCGAGGACCTGCTGCTGCGCCAGTTCCTCGGGATCCGGGACGAGGCCACCACCCGCGCCGCCGCCCTCTTCATCCGCGGCCGGCAGCATGCCGACGGGACCTGGGCCACCTTCCACGGCGGACCGCCCGAACTCTCGGCCACCATCGAGGCGTACGTGGCCCTGCGCCTCGCCGGTGACGCGCCCGACGCCCCGCACATGTCCCGCGCGTCGGCCTGGATCCGGGCGCACGGCGGCATCGCCTCCGCCCGGGTCTTCACCCGGGTCTGGCTGGCCCTGTTCGGCTGGTGGAGCTGGGAACACCTGCCCGAACTCCCGCCCGAGCTGATGTTCCTGCCCTCCTGGGTGCCGCTGAACATCTACGACTTCGGTTGCTGGGCCCGCCAGACCATCGTTCCCCTCACGATCGTCTCGGCGCTGCGTCCCGTCCGCCCCGCCCCCTTCGCCCTCGACGAGCTGCACACCGACGCACGGGTGCCGAACCCCGCCAAACGCCCCGCCCCCCTGGCGAGTTGGGACGGCGTCTTCCAGCGGATGGACAGGGCCCTGCACGTCTACCGGCGGTTCGCCCCGCGCCGGCTGCGCAAGGCGGCCATGTCCGCCGCCGCCCGCTGGATCGTCGAGCGGCAGGAGAACGACGGCTGCTGGGGCGGCATCCAGCCGCCCGCCGTGTACTCGGTCATCGCCCTGCACCTGCTCGGCTACGACCTCGGCCACCCGGTGATGCGCGCCGGACTGGAATCCCTCGACCGTTTCGCGGTGTGGCGCGAGGACGGCGCCCGGATGATCGAAGCCTGCCAGTCCCCGGTCTGGGACACCTGCCTCGCCGCGATCGCCCTGGCCGACGCGGGCCTGCGCCCCGACCACCCGGCGCTGGTCAAGGCCGCCGACTGGATGCTCGGCGAGGAGGTCGTGCGCAGCGGTGACTGGGCGGTACGACGGCCCGGCCTCGCCCCGGGCGGCTGGGCGTTCGAGTTCCACAACGACACCTATCCCGACATCGACGACACCGCCGAGGTCGTCCTCGCGCTGCGCCGCGTCAAGCACCCCGAACCCGCCCGGGTCGAGGCGGCCATCGCCCGCGGCGTGTCCTGGACCTTCGGCATGCAGTCCGGGAACGGTGCGTGGGGCGCCTTCGACGCCGACAACACCAGCCCCTTCCCCAACCGGCTTCCCTTCTGCGACTTCGGCGAGGTCATCGACCCGCCCTCGGCCGACGTCACCGCCCACGTGGTCGAGATGCTCGCCGTCGAGGGCAGGGCGGGCGACGCGCGCACCCGGCGCGGCATCGCGTGGCTGCTCGCCGAACAGGAGCCCGACGGCGCCTGGTTCGGACGCTGGGGCACCAACTACGTCTACGGAACGGGTTCGGTGGTGCCCGCCCTCACGGCGGCCGGCCTCAGCCCGAGGCACCCCGCGATCCGGCGCGCCGTGCGCTGGCTGGAGTCCGTACAGAACGAGGACGGAGGGTGGGGCGAGGACCAGCGCTCCTACCAGGACCGCTCCTGGGCCGGGAAGGGCGCCTCCACCCCCTCGCAGACCGCGTGGGCGCTGATGGCCCTGCTCTCGGCGGGCGAGCGGGACGGCGGGGCCGTCGAACGGGGCATCGGCTACCTGGTGGCCACCCAGGACGAGGAGGGCTCCTGGGACGAGCCCCACTTCACGGGCACCGGCTTCCCCTGGGACTTCTCCATCAACTACCACCTGTACCGGCTGGTGTTCCCGCTCACCGCGTTGGGGCGCTACCTGCACGGGGAACCGTTCGCGGCCGCCGGGGGGTCCTGATGTCCGGGGCCTGGGCCGGGGCCGGGGCTGGGGCCGGGGACGCGGCAGAGCGACCCGGCCCGCTGCTGGTGGCCTGCGCGCTGCGCATCGAGCAGGCGGCGCTGCGCAGCGCCGGCCGCGGGGACCACGCCCTGCTGCGCACCGGCATGGGCCCGCGCGCGGCCGGGCGGTCCGTGGAACGGGCGCTGGAGCGGCCGGGGATGGAGCGGGCCGCCGTCCTCGCGACCGGGTTCTGCGCTGGGCTGGTTCCCGGCATGCACCCCGGCGACCTGGTCGTCGCCGAGGAGACCCGGGACCGGCACGGGGTCGTCGCCTGCACCGGGACCTCCCTGCTCGCCGAGGCACTGGCCCGGGCCGCCCCCGGCCGGACCGTGCACACCGGTGCGCTGACCGGATCCGACCGCGTCGTCCGCGGCCAGGAGCGTGCGCGGCTGCGGGCCACCGGCGCCGTCGCCGTGGACATGGAGTCCGCCGCGACCCTGTGGGCCGCCACCGGGGGCGGCGGCGGCCCGTCACGGGGAGGGCGCCCGGTTGCGGCCGTCCGGGTGATCGTCGACGCCCCGGAGCACGAGCTCGTCCGGATCGGCACGGTCCGCAGTGGAATATCGGCCTTCCGTGTACTGCGTGCCGTACTGCCCGCGTTTTACGACTGGCACCGTTCTTTGCTGCTCCCCAGGAGGTGAGCCAGATGGCCATGCCGCTGCGCCAGACCGTCAGGGTCGGGACCTATCTGCTCGAACAGAAGCTCCGCAAGCGGGAGAAGTTCCCGCTGATCGTCGAACTGGAACCGCTGTACGCCTGCAACCTGGCCTGTGAGGGGTGCGGGAAGATCCAGCACCCGGCCGGGGTGCTCAAGCAGCGGATGCCGGTCGCCCAGGCGGTCGGCGCCGTACTGGAGTCCGGTGCGCCCATGGTGTCCATCGCGGGCGGTGAGCCCTTGATGCACCCGCAGATCCACGAGATCGTCCGCCAGTTGACAGCCAAGCGGAAGTACGTGTTCCTCTGCACGAACGCGCTGCTCATGCGCAAGAAGATGGACAAGTTCACCCCTTCCCCGTACTTCGCCTTCGCCGTGCACATCGACGGGCTGCGCGAGCGGCACGACGAGTCCGTGGCCAAGGAAGGCGTCTTCGACGAGGCGGTCGCGGCCATCAAGGAGGCGAAGAAGCGCGGGTTCCGGGTGACCACCAACTCCACCTTCTTCAACACCGACACCCCGCAGACGATCATCGAGGTGCTCAACTACCTCAACGACGAGCTCCAGGTGGACGAGATGATGATCTCGCCCGCGTACGCCTATGAAAAGGCACCCGACCAGGAGCACTTCCTGGGTGTCGAGCAGACCCGCGAACTGTTCAGGAAGGCGTTCGCGGGCGGCAACCGCAGGCGCTGGCGGCTCAATCACTCGCCGCTCTTCCTGGACTTCCTGGAAGGAAAGGCCGATTTCCCCTGCACGGCCTGGGCCATTCCCAATTACTCCCTCTTCGGCTGGCAGCGACCCTGTTACCTGATGAGCGACGGCTATGTGCCCACCTACCGGGAATTGATCGACGAAACCGACTGGAGCAAGTACGGCCGGGGCAAGGACCCGCGCTGCGCGAACTGCATGGCGCACTGCGGATACGAGCCCACCGCCGTCCTCGCCACCATGGGATCCCTCAAGGAGTCCCTGCGGGCGGCCCGCGAGACGATCGGCGGCAACCGGGGCGCCTCGTCATGACCGCCGTTCCACCGGAGGGGGGCGGCCGGGCCGGGGGGTTCGACCTCGGGGCCCTGCTGGCCGAGCGCGGGGGCGAGCGGTACGAGCTGCACGCCCGGCACCTCAACCACCAGCTGCCGCGGATGCTGCACACCATCGGCTTCGACAAGGTCTACGAGCGCGCCGAGGGCGCCCACTTCTGGGACGCCGAGGGCAACGACTACCTCGACATGCTGGCCGGGTTCGGGGTGATGGGCCTGGGGCGGCACCACCCGGTGGTCCGCCGCGCCCTGCACGACGTCCTCGACGC
The DNA here is from genome assembly GCF_056430495.1 of Streptomyces sp. NPDC045967. Classification (NCBI taxonomy): domain Bacteria; kingdom Bacillati; phylum Actinomycetota; class Actinomycetes; order Kitasatosporales; family Streptomycetaceae; genus Streptomyces; species Streptomyces sp. NPDC045967. Next base: position 192,947 of record NZ_JBWKLE010000002.1, read on the forward strand.
CCAGCTCGCCGACCTCACCCGCTTCGACTGCCAGCCACTGCCGGGGCTGCTGGCGGAGAAGCTGCTCTCGTACAGCCCCCACCTCGACCGGGTCTTCTTCGGCAACAGCGGCACCGAGGCGGTGGAGACGGCCCTGAAGTTCGCCCGGTACGCCACGGGCCGGCCCAGGGTCCTCTACTGCGACCACGCCTTCCACGGCCTGACGACGGGTGCCCTCTCGGTCAACGGGGAGGGCGGCTTCCGCGACGGGTTCGCCCCCCTGCTGCCCGATACGAAGATCGCCCTGGGGGACCTGGGTGCCCTGGAGCGGGAGCTGCGCAAGGGGGACGTGGCCGCCCTGATCGTGGAGCCGATCCAGGGCAAGGGCGTGCTCGCCGCCCCGCCCGGATACCTGCCCGCCGCGCAGGAGCTGCTGCGCCACCACAAGGCGCTGCTGATCGCCGACGAGGTGCAGACCGGCCTCGGACGGACCGGTGACTTCTATGCGTACCAGCACGAACCGGGCGTGGAGCCCGACCTGGTGTGCGTGGCCAAGGCGCTCTCGGGCGGCTACGTGCCGGTCGGCGCGACACTGGGCAGGGACTGGATCTTCAAGAAGGTCTACTCCTCCATGGACCGGGTCCTCGTGCACTCCGCCAGTTTCGGCTCCAACGCGCAGGCGATGGCGGCTGGACTGGCGGTGCTGTCGGTCATGGACGACGAGGAGGTCGTCGCGAACGCCCGGGCCATGGGCGATCTGCTCCGCGGCCGGCTCGCGGCCCTGGTGGAGGAGTACGAGCTGCTGCACGAGGTGCGCGGGCGCGGGCTGATGATCGGCATCGAGTTCGGCCGGCCGTCCTCGCTGGGGCTGCGCGGCCGGTGGAGCATGCTCCAGGCGGCCCGCAAGGGGCTCTTCGCGCAGATGGTCGTGGTGCCGCTGCTGCAGAAGCACCGCATCCTCACGCAGGTGTCCGGGGACCACCTGGAGGTGATCAAGCTGATTCCGCCGCTGATCGTGGACGAGACCGACGTGGACCGGTTCGTCGGCGCCTTCCGGGCGGTCATGGACGAGGCGCACGGCGGGTCGGGGCTGATGTGGGAGTTCGGCAGGACCCTGGTGAAGCAGGCCGTCGGCAACCGGTGACGGCCCGCTCCGGCAGGGGCGGACGCCCACGGGCTCAGACCAGCAGCCGTTCCCGCAGTCGGCCGAGGGTCTCGGGTGTGAGCCCGAGGCCCTGTGCGAGGTAGGCCGCGTTTCCGCCCCACCGCTCCTCGATGGTGTCGAAGGCCGTGGTGAGGTATTCGGCGCGGGCGTCGAAGAGCGGGGCGAGGAGTTCCATCACCTCGGGGGCGCGGGTCTCCTGCGCCCCGTCGCCGCGGCGCACCCGGTAGCGGCGGTGCGGGGCGTTCGACTCGAGGTAGTCCGCGATGATCGCCTCGCGCTCGACGCCCAGCGCCAGCAGCACGACGGCGACCGACAGGCCCGCCCGGTCCTTCCCGGCCGCGCAGTGCAGCAGGGCGGGGACGCTGTCCTCCGCGAGGGCGTGCACCACGCGGCTGTGCTCGGCCGTGCGCTGCAGGATGATCGTGCGGTACGACTGCGCCATCCGGGCCGCGCCCTTGCCGTCGCCGAGGGCCGAGCGCAACTCCTCGAGGGCTCCCTCGCGGACCATCGTCCAGAACTCCCGGCCGTCCGCCGGGTCCGTGAGCGGGATGTTGACGTTCCGTACGCCGGGCAGCGCGATGTCCGGCCCCTCCAGGGCGTGGTCGGCGTCGTTGCGGAAGTCGAAGATGGTGTGGAGTCCGAGCGATGCGAGGAACTCCGCATCGGTTTCGGTGGCATGTGCAAGATGTCCGCTTCGGAACAATTGCCCTGGCCTGACCTGGCGTCCGTTCGAAGTCGGCAATCCGCCCACGTCGCGGAAATTGCGCACTCCCGACAGCTCCGGCTCCTGTATCTGCTGGGTCAAAGGAACTCCTCCGCTTCATCGTGGGACAGCTTGTCCGTATTGAGCTGATTGGCTCCAACTTGCCGCACGCGACGGCGAGATCGGGCCTCGCCCCGTGAGCCAGATCATACGGTGACCGTGCGTGCCTGATCGCGAAAGTCGAATGGCCCGGCCGGAAGGGTTGTTGACGGTGCGGAACAAACGGAGGGTGACGGGAATTCCGCCGATCCCCCGTCCCGCCGATTCCCTTGGGGAATACATGGCTTGTTCCGTGTGCCCGAACTCGATTACCTTCGCGATCGATCCGGGTGGACCGCCTAATCCTGCCGCCTCCCGGAAACCGCACCCGTCTATTCACGCGCGCGGCAGGAGCGGGGGAACCAGGTAAGCCGCCGTCCCGGATCTTCCCTCCGGAACGGCTAGGGGTGAAGTCGTGCGCGATCCGTTCGCGTACGGCCGGACATCTCCAGTCCGAACCCGACAGCTCACCTCGCCGGCGACGGAGAGGAATTCGCCATGCCCGCACAGGGTAAGCACCGCCGTCCCAAGTCCCTTTCCCTTCCCCGCGGCCTCGCCGCCGCCGGCACCGGTGGCGCAGCGCTCGCGCTGCCCCTGATGGGCGCCGCCACGGCCCACGCGGCCCCTGCCGCGGCCGCCCCCGCCGCAGCCGCGCCCGCCTCGGCCCCCGCCGTCGCCCCGCAGCTCCCCGTCGCGCTCCAGGCCGCCCCCGCCGCAGCGGAGGCCGCGCCGACCGTCTACACCGTCGTGCCCGGCGACTACCTCTCCAAGATCGCCGCCGAGCGCCGGCTCTCCGGCGGCTGGGAGAAGCTCTACGCCGACAACCGCGAGGCCGTCGGCGCCGACCCGTCCCTGATCCACCCGGGCCTGAAGCTGACCCTCGGTGCGAAGGCCGCCGAAGCGGCTCCGGCTCCGGCGCCCGCCCAGCGGTCCTCGACCGGCGCCCGGTCCGCCGCCGAGGGCTCCTCCGCCAAGGCCGCGCCCGTCCCGGCCCCGCGCCCGCAGCAGAAGGCGCAGAGCAGTGGTTCCTCCACCGCGGCCAAGGCCCCGACCGCCGCCGGGTTCGTGTCCCCGGTGAGCGGCGGGATCTCCACCCCCTACCGCGCCTCGGGTGCGATGTGGTCCTCGGGCTACCACACGGGCGTCGACTTCATCGCGAGTTCCGGCACCACCGTCAAGGCCGTCGGCGCGGGCACCGTGGTGTCGGCCGGCTGGGCCGGGTCGTACGGCAACGAGGTCATCATCCGGCACGCCGACGGCAAGTACTCCCAGTACGGCCACCTCTCCGCGCTGTCCGTCTCGGTGGGCCAGAGCGTCACGGCCGGCCAGCGCGTCGGGCTCGCCGGCTCCACCGGCAACTCCACCGGTCCGCACCTGCATTTCGAGATCCGCACCGGGCAGTCCTACGGCTCCGACATCGATCCGGTGGGCTACCTCCGCTCGAAGGGCGTCACCCTCTGACGGCAGCCGCCGCCGGGCACGAACACGCACCGGGCCGGGGCCCGAGGGGGGTCCCGGCCCGGTGCGCGCCTATTCCCCGGACGGGGCGTGGCGCAGATCACGGTCCGTCAACCCCTGCTTACGTTGGCGTAGGTCGTGTGCGCGGGTGAAGGATGTCGTCCCGTGGCAGCGACGACGACGACACTCAAGACCATCGGCTCGTACGCGGCGATCGGGGACAGCTTCACCGAGGGCGTGGGGGACCCGGGACCCGGGGGTTCCCCTCTCGGCTGGGCGGACCGGCTCGCCGTGCTCCTGGCCGACCGGCGGGACGAACACGACTTCCGGTACGCGAACCTGGCGGTGCGCGGCCGGCTCCTGGACCAGATCGTGGCCGAGCAGGTGCCGCGGGCCAAGCGGCTCGCACCGGACCTGGTCACCTTCTGCGCCGGCGGCAACGACATCATCCGGCCCGGCAGCGACCCCGACGACGTGGCGGAGCGGTTCGAGGCCGCCGTCGCCGACCTCACCGGGGCCGTCGGCCTGGTCATGATCACCACCGGCTTCGACACCCGGGGCGTTCCGGTCCTCAGGCACATCAGGGGCAAGGTGGCGACGTACAGCGCACACGTGCGCGCCATCGCCGACCGGTACGACTGCCCGGTGCTCGACCTCTGGTCGCTGAGGTCCGTCCAGGACCGGCGCGCCTGGGACGCCGACCGGCTGCACCTGTCGCCCGAGGGGCACACGCGGGTGGCGCTGCGGGCCGCGCAGGTGCTCGGTCTCGAGGTGCCCGCCGACCCGGACCAGCCGTGGCCGCCGCAGCGTCCCCGCGGCTCGGTGGACGTCACCCGGGACAACATCCAGTGGGCGCGCGAGCACCTGGTGCCCTGGATCGGGCGCCGGCTGCGCGGCGAGTCCTCCGGCGACCACGTCGCGGCGAAGCGGCCGGATCTGCTGCCCCTGTAGGTCCCGGGCGCGGGACGCAGGGGGAGGCCGCGGACGGGGGCGCGCGAGCCGCAGGGGGAAGGTCGCGGACCGGGGCGCGCGGGCCGCAGGGGAAGGTCCTGGACCGGGCAGGCGGCCGTAAGCGGAATCCTTCGGGGTATGTGTGCGTTGGGATGGTCGTAGACCGACGACCGCCCTGACCCCCTTTCCCCAGGAGGCGCCTTGACCGGCTCCCGACCCCCGCGTCCCCTGCGTCCGCGGCTGCGTGCCCTGCGACCCGAAGCCTTCGGCGCGGACCCCTCCGGCGCCCGGCTGGAGCGGATCCACCGTTCGCCGAACTTCGCCGACGGCGTCTTCCAGAACCCGGTCGGGGCCCGGACCAGGCCCTCGGGGTCGATGGCGGAGTTCGCCAAGATCTACTTCCACCGGGAGCAGCGGCTCCGCCGCAGCCCCGGCGCCCCGATCCCCGTCTACCCGACGACCCTCGCGGAGCTGGCGAAGCCGCCCGCGAGCGGACTGCGGCTCACCTGGATGGGACACTCCAGCGTGCTCGCCGAGATCGACGGGCGGCGCGTGCTGTTCGACCCGGTGTGGGGCGAGCGGTGCTCGCCCTTCCCCTTCGCCGGGCCCAGGCGGCTGCACCCGGTGCCCGTACCGCTGGCCTCGCTGGGTGCGGTCGACGTCGTGGTGATCTCGCACGACCACTACGACCACCTCGACCTGCCGACGATCAAGCAGCTGGCCGGTACCGACACCGTCTTCGCCGTCCCGCTGGGCGTCGGCGCGCACCTCGAACGCTGGGGCGTGCCGGCCGACCGGCTGCGCGAACTGGACTGGAACGAGAGCACCGACGTCGCCGGGCTCTCGCTCACGGCGACCCCCGCCCGGCACTTCTGCGGACGCGGACTGCGCAACCAGCAGCACACCCTGTGGGCCTCCTGGGTGGTCGCCGGTGACGAGCACCGGATCTACCACAGCGGGGACACCGGTTACTTCCCCGGCTTCGCGGAGATCGGCGCCGCGCACGGGCCCTTCGACGCGACGATGATCCAGATCGGCGCCTACTCCGCCTACTGGCCCGACATCCACATGACGCCCGAGGAGGGCATGCGCGCCCACCTCGACCTCCAGGGCGGCACCCCGCACGGCACGATGCTGCCGATCCACTGGGGCACCTTCAACCTGGCCCCCCACCCGTGGGACGAGCCGGGTGAGGGGAGCCTCGCCGCGGCGCGGGGGGCCGGAACCGCGCTCGCCCTGCCGATCCCGGGGCAGCCCTTCGAGCCCGGCGCGGCGGACGCCCCCGCGGAGCCGTGGTGGCGGCCCTTCGTGGCCGGCGGCCATGCCGCGTCCGAGGCATCCGTCGCCGCGCTCACCGCGGGCCGGGCCACGGGCGTCATCCGCGAGGAGTCCGAGACCGTGGGTTCCTGACGGCCGGACGCCGCCCGGCCCCGCCGCGGGGCCGGGCGGCGTCCGGCCGTCCCCGCCGCGCCGAAAGGCGCCCCCGGGGATTCGGGCGGATGTGCGAGCGCTCCACCGGGAGCGGGAAGCACCCCGGGGAACTTCCCCAACTGGCGGTCCCGGGCGGGACGGTGCGGTCTAGCGTGGGTATCCGGTGATCAACACCGGACCCCGGGAACGCTGGGGACCGGGCCCCACGTACCGAGGACGCCGATGTCCGGACCCCGCGCCGCCCGCCACGCCCCGTCGAGACACGCCGTCACCGGTCCGGGCCGGCAGATACGCCCCCAGCTGGTCCGCGCCGCCGTCCTGCCCACGCTCGCCGCCGCGCTCAGCGGCGCCGCCGCGGTCCTGTTCACCCTCCAGCTCGGCGGGGGAGCAGGAGACCGGGATGCCCGGCTCTGGCCGGTGCTCACGGGCTGCGCGCTGCTCGGCGTCGGAGCCCTCGCCGCGGCCCTGCTCGGCGCCCAGCGCGCCGACAAGGCCGTACGGGACCGGTGCGAGGCGCTGCGGCGCTCCAGCGTGCGCGGCCGCCAGGAGCTGCGCGCAGCCGCCGACCGGCTGGAGCGCGGCGAGGCCCCGGGCCGCCCGGTGCGCGGCGGCCCCACCGGCGCCCCGGCCGGAGCCGATCCCGCGGGAGTGGACGAGTTCTGGCTGCTCGCCCAGGAGCTGCGCGGTGCCCGCGAACAGGCCCACGCGACCCTCGTCCGGCTGGCCGGACCGGCCGCGCCGTCCGACAGCGAGCGGAAGGTCGAGGTCTTCGTCAACCTCGCACGCCGCCTGCAGTCCCTCGTCCACCGCGAGATCTCGCTGCTGGACGACCTGGAGGACACGGTCGAGGACCCGGACCTGCTCAGGGAGCTGTTCCACGTCGACCACCTCGCCACCCGGATCCGCCGCCACGCGGAGAACCTCGCGGTGCTCGGCGGGGCCGCCTCCCGGCGCCAGTGGACCCGGCCCATCGACCTCAGCGAGGTACTGCGCTCCTCGGTCGCGGAGGTCGAGCAGTACACCCGGGTCAAGGTGGTCCCCCCGGCGGGCGGCAGCGTGCGCGGGCACGCCGTCGCCGACGTGGTGCACCTGCTGGCCGAACTGGTCGAGAACGCCACGGTGTTCTCGGCACCCGACACCGACGTGGTGCTCCGCGCCGAACGGGTCACCGCCGGGATCGCCGTCGAGGTCGAGGACCGCGGGCTCGGCATGCCGCCCGAGGAGCAGCACCGGATGAACACGCTGCTGCGCGACCCCGACCAGATCAGCGTCCGCAGCCTCCTCGCCGACGGGCGGATCGGGCTGTTCGTCGTCTCCTCGCTGGCCCGCAGGCACGGGATCGCCGTGGAGCTCAAGTCCAACATCTACGGCGGGGTGCTCGCCGTCCTGGTCCTGCCGCAGGAACTGCTCGGCGCGCAGGCCCCGGGCGCCGCCGATGCCGGCGGCTCCCGCGCCACCTCCTGGGGGACGGGTGAGTCCTCGCCGCTGCCGCCCCCGCCCCCGCTGGAACCCGTACGGATGCCCCGCCCGCGCCCGGAGCGCGCCGGAGGCGTACCGGCCGGCGTACCGGCGGGACCCGGGGACGGCGCTCCGCCCGGACCGGGGACCGGGACCGTCGCGGCGTCCTGGCCGCGGCCCGCGAACGGAGCCGTGCCCGCACCCCGGACCGGGGGTGAGGACCGGCCCGTGCCGGCCGCGCCCGAGACGTGGGACGAGCCGGTGGACCCGGCGGTCCCCGCCGGGACCGGGGAGGGGCCGGGGGGCGGATCCCAGCCCGTCCCCGCGCCGCCCGAGACCTGGGAGGAGTCCGAGTCAGAGTCCGCGTGCGAGTCCGCATCCCAGCACGCGTCCGGTGTGGTGGCCGTGCCCGCGGCCAGGACCGGCCTACCGCCCGGGCCCGGGCCCGCGGCGGCGCAGCACCGGCCCGCCCTGCCCCGGCGGCGCGCCCAGCAGCACCTCGCGCCGCAGCTGCGCGAGGCGCCCGCGCCGCGGCGGCCCCCGGACCCCGAGCCGCCCGTGCACGACCCCGGCCTGATGGCCGCCTTCCAGCGCGGATTCGGCCTCGCGCAGTCGGAGAACCAGGCATGACCCCCACCCCCCACCCCGGCAAGGAGCGCACCCCCATGGGCGGCGAAGTGGCGACGCAGACCGGCACCCGGCTCTCGGATCTCGACTGGCTGCTCAGCGGCCTGGTGCAACGCGTGCCCTACACGCGCAGCGCGGTGCTGCTCACCGCCGACGGGCTCGTGACCTGCGTCCACGGCCTCGACCCGGACAGCGCCGACCACATGGCGGCGCTCGCGTCCGGGCTGTACTCGCTGGGGCGCAGCGCCGGCTCCCGGTTCGCCGACGGAGCCGGGGTCCGCCAGGTCGTCGTGGAGCTCGACACCGCGCTCGTCTTCGTCTCGGCCGCGGGTTCCGGCACCTGTCTGGCGGTCCTCGCCGACCGCGAGGCCGACGCCGGGGTGCTCGGCTACGAAATGGCCATGCTGGTCAAGAGCGTGCGGCCGTACCTGGCGGCTCCGCCCCGGCGGCCCGTCGCCGACGGAGAGCGGTGAGGGCCCGCGCCCCGGGCGCCCACCCCAAGGGCCGGGACACCCCCTGGCTCGACGACTCGGCGGGCCGGGTGATGCGCCCGTACACCGCCAGCGGCGGCCGGACCCGGCCGGGTGTCGCGCTCGACCTGCTCTCGCTGGTGAGCGCGACCGGAGTGCGGCCGCGCGTACCGCTGGGGGCGGAGCACCTCCTCGCCCTCCGGCTGTGCGCGGGCGCCGCCGCGGTCACGGTCGCCGAGGTCGCGGGCCAGCTGCGGCTGCCCGCGGTGGTGGTGAAGGTGCTCCTGTCCGACCTGGTGGAACACGGCGCCGTGACGGCCCGGGCGCCGCGGTTCCCGGGCGGCGGGTCGTTCGCCGCCGATGACCGTTCCCTGCTGCGGGCGGTGCTCGATGGCCTCCACAGACGCCTGTGACACCTCCGCCCGGCCCGCTCCCGCGACGCTGAAGATCCTGGTCGCGGGCGGGTTCGGGGCGGGCAAGACCACGTTCGTGGGCGCGGTGAGCGAGATCGAGCCGCTGAGCACGGAGGAGCTGATCAGCGGCATCGGCGAGAGCACGGACCCGCTGGGCGGGGTCGAGGCCAAGGCCACGACGACCGTCGCGCTCGACTTCGGCCGCATCACGCTCGACCAGGGGCACGTCCTCTACCTCTTCGGCACGCCCGGGCAGCACCGCTTCTGGTTCCTGTGGGAGGAGCTGTGCGCCGGCGCGCTCGGGGCGGTGGTGCTCGCCGACACCCGCCGCCTCGCCGACTGCTTTCCCGCCGTGGACTTCTTCGAGCGGCGCGGGATCGGATTCGTCGTCGCCGTCAACGAGTTCGACGGCAGTCACACCTACACGCCCGAAGAAGTCCGCGAAGCGGTGGGACTCGGGCCCCAGGTGCCCGTCGTACGGTGCGACGCGCGCCTGACCAGTTCCGGGACGGGGACCTTGGCCGCCCTCGTCCGCCACCTCCTGTGCACGGCGGCTCCCGAGGCCGCCGCGGCCGCGGCCAGCTCTTCGTCTCCGGAGTCGGGGGAACCGTCATGACGTACTACGAATCGACCGGACACCTGCTGCTCACGCCCGTGGACCGGGAGGCGCCCGCACGGGCCGTCCGGCTGCGGGAGCTGGGCCTGGGCGAGCGGGTGGACAGCGAACTGGACGCCTTCGCCCGGCGCGTCGCCGAGGTGCTGGCCGCGCCCTACACGGGTGTCAACTTCATCGGCGAGGAACGGCAGTTCTTCGCCGGGCTGCACCACGCCCCCGACGCGCCGCCGAGCGACTACCCGGCGCGGGTGCTGGCCCGCGACCACGGCTACTGCCCGCACGTGGTGGTACGGCGCCGAGCGCTGGTGCTGGAGGACGTACGGGACTTCGCGCGCTTCGCGGGCAACGCGGTGGTGGACGGGAGCGGGGTGCGCTCGTACGCGGGCGCGCCGCTGACGGACCGGCGCGGGTTCGTCCTGGGCACGGTGTGCGCGGTGGACGTGGTGCCGCGCCGCTGGGGCACGGAGGGCCTCGCCGCGGTGAAGTCGCTGGCGGCGGAGCTGGTGGAGCTCCTGCGCGCCCGGGAGGACCGGCGCCGGACGGCGTAGCCCTGAGGCCGGTTGCCGCGGGCGGCGGACCGATCGCCCGCGGGCCCGGGGGCCGATCGCCGGTCAGGCCGGGCGCAGGAAGCCGGTGAGGCGGTCGCGGAGCGAGCGCGGGTCCAGGCCGTGCGCCGCGGTGTGTTCGTCGATCGTGCCGTAGCGGCGCAGCTCGGCGCGGCCCACGCCGAGGCCCAGCACTCGGTGCGGCGCGTCTTCCAGGGCGTCGTTCGCGGCCGCCGTGGAGGTTCCGGCGAGGTAGGGCTCGACGAGGACGACGTCCGCGGTGCCCGCGCTCCGGACGGCGCGGCGCAGCGCCGCGCCGTCGAACGGGCGCACGGTCGGGGCGTACAGCACGGTCAGGTCCAGGTCCTCGGTCGCCGCGAGCACGTTGTCGAGCAGCGGCCCGACGGCGAGGACCACGCCCGCGCGTCCCTCCCGTACGGTCTGGAAGCGCAGGCCCGCCACCGGCCGCGGCGCGGCGTTGGACTGCTGCGAGAGCCGGACGTAGACCTTGTCGTCGCCGGCGGCGTAGGCGTGCCGCAGCAGTTCCTCCGCCTCGTCGGGGTGCCCCGGCACGTGCACGGTCCAGCCGTCGAGGGTGTCCAGGAGGGCCACGTCGCCCGGCGCCATGTGCGTGTACCCGCCGGCCGGCCAGTCGTAGCTGGCACTCGCGCTGACCAGCACACCGCCGGTGCCCTGGTGCCCGAAGTCCAGCTTGACCTGCTCGAACGGCCGCTCCACGAGAAAGCTGGCGAAGGTGTGCACCACCGGCCGCAGGCCCGTGAGGGCGAGGCCGCCGCCCACGCCGACCAGCAGCTGCTCCCGGATCCCGACGTTGACCACCCGGTCCGGGTGGCGCCGCTGGGCGGGGAGGAACCCGTCCATGGTGATCTCGGCGAGCACCAGGGCCAGCCGCGGATCCTCGTCGAGCAGGTGTGAGGTGACGGAGATGAATCGTTCCCGCATGGTGTCCATGTACGTCTCGGCTCCCCTACTGCCTCGTCTGCGTCTTCTTCTCGTCTACTGCTTCTTCTCGACCCGGGCGACCACCACGTGGGGGCGTCCGGGGTGCGGCGCGGTGAAGGCGGCCAGCAGCGCCTCGTGGTCCCGGCCGTCCACGGTGGCCGCGGACCAGCCGGCGGCCTCGAAGCGGGCAGCGATCCCGCCGGGCCAGCCGTGCGTGGCCGAGTCGTTGTCGATCACGACGGTGTGCAGCCGCTCCAGCCCGGCGGAGCCCGCGTACGCGAGCGCCTCGTGGTTGCTGCCCTCGTCCAGCTCGGCGTCCCCGATCAGCACCCACACCGCCGGATCCGTCAGCCCCTGCGCACGCAGCCCGAGCGCGGTGCCCACGGCGAGCGGCAGCCCGTGTCCGAGCGAGCCGCTGCCGATCTCGACGCCGGGGATCAGGGTCCGGTCCGGGTGGTGCCCGAGGGGCGAGTCGTACGACCCGAATCCGGGCAGCCAGCCGACGGGGAAGAACCCCTTCGCGGCGAGGACGGCGTAGTACGCCATCGGCCCGTGCCCCTTGGACAGCAGGAACCGGTCCCGCCCGGGGTCCTCGGCGGTTCCGGGGGCGACCCGCAGCACCCGGTCGTAGAGCACCCACAGCACGTCGAGCGTGGAGGTGGCGGCGGGCCCGTGCTTCTCGGCGCCGGTCATGAGGCCGATCAGCCGGCCCAGGTCCTCGTAGCGGAAGTCGATGTCCGCGGTTGCCTGCGTCATGAGGGGATCGTGCAACCTCAAGCCCGGTCGAGGTCAAGGAGCAGCCGTGGCCGACCGGAACGGGGAAAAGGTGCGCGCGACCACCCCGCGAAGTGCGGTATTGTTCTCCTGCGCGTTCATCCAGGGGAAACCCCAGGTCAGCGCGCATCGGGACGTGGCGCAGCTTGGTAGCGCACTTGACTGGGGGTCAAGGGGTCGCAGGTTCAAATCCTGTCGTCCCGACCATGCGGAAACGCAGGTCGGAGGTCGTTCTCTCATTCGTGGGAGGGCGGCCTTTCGTGCGTTCCGGGGCCGGGTGAGGGCCGGGGACCGGGCGAGGGTCGGGGTGGGGAGCGCGGGCGCGGGGCACCGGCCGACGGTGCCCGCCCCCCGCCGCCGGCCCCGACGGTCGGCGGGCCGTGTGGAGAGAGCGTGAACGTGTGGTGATCGGCTGTTGATCGGCCGTAGAGCCGTGCCGTGGACCATCGGCGCCAAGGGGAACACGGCTCGACGGTCACCACCGGTCGCCGCCGTACTCGGCGTCCCGTACGGCCGCCCGGACCCCCCGGTCCCCGGTACTTGGCCAACCCACGGAAGGTGGACGGGCATGCACGGTCTTCAGGTGCTGCAGTCGACGACGGGCTTCGGAGAGCTGCTCAGGATCCGGCGCGAACGGATCGGGCTGACCCAGCAGGTGCTCGCCGATCACGCGACCCTCAGCGTCCGCGCGATCCGGGACATGGAGAGCGGGCGGGTGCAGCGGCCCCGGCAGGAGACCGTCCGGTTGCTGGCCGACGCGCTGCGGCTGGAGGGGCGCGGCCGCGCCGACTTCGAAGCGGCGGCGCGCCGGCAGACGCTGGTCGAGGAGCCGGGCGAGGAGCCGACCGCGCCCCCGGTCGCCCGGGGCGCCATCGTCGGCCGGGAGCTGGAGGCGGAGGTGCTGACCGACGCCCTCGCCGTGCACGGCGACCGGCTGGTCACGGTGGCCGGCCTGGGCGGGGCCGGCAAGACCCGGCTGGTCCTGGAAGTAGCGCGCCGGCTCCACCTCGCCTCCCGGTGGTCGGTGCGCTGGATCGACTGCGGCCGGCCGCCGGCCGCCGGGCCCGAGCGCCGTGCGGACCTCGCCCGGGCGATCGGGGAGCGGCCCACGCTGCTGGTCCTGGACGGCGCCGACGCCGGCGTGGACACGGCCCTGCTGGACGAACTGTTCCAGCGCTGCCCCGGCCTGCGGGTGCTGATCACCGCGCGGGTCCCGCAGCCCCTGCCGGGCGGTCAGGTGATCCCGCTCGCCCCGCTGCCCATCCCCGGGCCGGAACTCGACCACGATCCGGTGGCACTGGCCGAGGTGGGCGCCGTCCGGCTGCTGCTCTCGCACCTGCGCCGGCTGCGCCCCGGCTACCGCCTCGGGCCCGAGGAGGCGCCCGCCGTCGCCGCGCTCTGCCGCCAGCTGGACGGCCTGCCCGGGGCGCTGGAACTCGTGGCCGGCTGGTCGACGGTGCTGTCCCCCCGCCAGCTGGTGGCGCGGCTGGCGGACGGGCCGTTCCATCTGGCGCCGCCGCCGGCCGGGTTCGGCGGCGGGGCGGACGTGGGTGCTGCGCTGGGGGCCGCGCTGGAGCGGCTGACGCTGGGCCAGCGGGACCTGCTGGAGCGGCTCGCGGCGAGACCGGGGGACTGGTCGGGCGAAGACGCCGTCGAGCTGAGCGGGCGCCCGCCGCAGGAGTGCCTGGCCTCGGTGCACGAACTGCTGGCGAGCGGGCTGATCCGCAGCGTCCCCTCCCGCGACGGTGTCCGGTTCACCGTGCTGAACCTCTGCCGGCGCCTGTGCGGGGCCGGCGCGTACCCGGAGCTCGCGGCCGCGAGCTGAACCCGTCCGAAGGTGCCGCCCCGCCCGAAGGCGCCGCCCGGGGCGCGCCGGTCCGATACTGCCCGGTTCCTGCCGGGTGACCTGCCGGTCCGGTGCCCCGAAGCTCCCTAGCGTTCTGTCCACGGTCCGGACGCACCCGGACACAAGGACACCCGGACACAAGGACACCCGGACACAGGGGCGCCGCACACAAGGGCATCCGCACACAAGGAACGCCGCAGGCCCGGCACCCACCGGGTCCCGCCACCACCTACCGACACAGAGGGTTCGCGCCGTGGAGCAGCATGCCGTGGAGCAGCACGGAAAGGACGAGCCGACCGGTCTGGACGTCGTCGTGACGACCATGGCCTCGGACTCACACACCTGGAACCTGGTCTTCCTCCAGCTGTTGCTGGAGGAGCTCGGTCACCGGGTCACCAACCTGGGCGCGTGCGTACCGGACGAGCTGCTCGTCGCCGAGTGCCGCCGGATCAAGCCGGACCTGGTCGTCCTGAGCAGCGTCAACGGGCACGGGTTCCACGACGGGCTGCGGGTGATCACGGCGCTGCGCGCCTGCCCCGAGCTGGCCCGCACACCGACGGTCATCGGCGGGAAGCTCGGGATAGCCGGCTCCGGCACCCCGACCCGGCAGCAGGCGTTGCTGACGGCGGGCTTCGACGGTGTCTTCGAGGAGGGCGGCTCGGTGCTGGACTTCCAGTCCTTCATCGGCTCGCTGCCGAGCGGCCCCCGGGCGCTGCCGGCCGGACCCGCACCGTTGCCCGCCGGGTCCGGGGTGCTGCTGTGACCGCCTCCGGCGGGGCGGGCGAGGCCGTCACCGCCCGGCCGGCCGCGCCTCCCGCGCCGTCGTCCGGCTTCGGCGCCTTCGTCGCCCGCGCCCGGGTGAGGGGTGATCTGGTGGTCCAGCCCAGGATGGGCATGGCCGATCCGCTGCGGATGCGCGACGGCCTGATCGCCACGCGGGACGCCGACGCCGTCACCGTCGGCACCATCACGCTCGACAGCTACACCCGCACCGGCGACTTCGCCTCGGCCAGGCGCGCGCTCGCCGAGGGGGTCGGCCTGAACGGCTACCCGATCGCCGCGCACTCCGCGGACACCACCCGCGCGGTACTGCGCGGGGTGGCGGGCGCGCACTTCCCGGTGCAGGTCCGGCACGGTTCGGCGACGCCGGACCACATCGTCCGCGCGCTGCTGGCGCTCGGTCTGGACGCCACCGAGGGCGGTCCGGTCTCGTACTGCCTGCCGTACAGCCGGACACCGCTGCGCGAGGCCGTCGCCAGCTGGCAGCGAAGCTGCGAACTGCTGCTGTCGGCCACGGAGTTCGGCGCCGAGCCGCACCTGGAGACGTTCGGCGGCTGCCTGATGGGCCAGCTCTGCCCGCCGAGCCTGCTGATCGCGGTCAGTGTGCTGGAGGCACTGTTCTTCCGGCAGCAGGGGCTGTCGTCCATCTCGCTCAGCTACGCCCAGCAGGCCGATCCGCGCCAGGACGACGAGGCGCTCACCGTGCTTGGGCGGCTGGCCGACGAGCTGCTGCCGGACGTCGACCACCACCTCGTCCTCTACGCCTACATGGGCGTCTTCCCCCGCTCGCCCGGCGGGGCGCGGATGCTGCTGGAGGACGCGGCGCGGCTGGCGGTGCGGGCCGGGGCGGCCCGGCTGATCGTCAAGACCACCGCCGAGGCCCACCGGATCCCGACCGTGGGCGAGAACATCCGGGCCCTGGAGACGGCAGCCGCGGCGGCGGCGGACGAGCGGGCCGGCCGACGGCACGCCCTCGGCGCGGTCGCGCTCCCGCAGGAGTCAGGCGTCCGGAACGCCGACATCCACAGCGCCGGCAGCCGGAACCCCGGTTGCCGACAGCCCGGTTACGGCAGCCCCGGCATCCAGGACACCGGTATCGAGGCGGAGGCGCGGGCGCTGATCGGTGCCGTGCTGGAGCTGGACGCCGACATCGGCCGGGCGCTGGTGCGGGCCTTCGCCGCCGGCTACCTGGACCTTCCCTACTGCCTGCACCCCGACAACGCCGGCCGGTCCCGCACTTCGCTGGCCCCCGACGGCAGGCTGCGCTGGTCGAGCGTCGGGTCGATGCCCATCGCCGGTCTGGCGGAGGACGGCCCGAGCCCGCCGATCCTCGGGTCGGCCGGGCTGATCTCGGCGCTCTCCCAGGTCCAGCGGACCTACGACGCCCGCGCCGAGGCGCGGTCGGCCGTCGGCGCCGCCCCCGCCGTGCCCCGTACGTCACTGCCTCCCCGCACGACGCCCCCGCCACGACAAGAGTTGGGACTCCACCATGACCACTGACGGGCTCACGGCCGGCGATGCGATCCCGGCCCCCGGTCGCCACCTGACCGACGGGACCACGCGCAGCGCGCTCCGGATCCAGCACCAGCTCCTCTGCGCAGCCCGCGAGTTCCTGCGCGGGAAGGGCTTCATCGAACTGCTCCCGCCGATCATCGGACCGGTCACCGACCCCGGTTCGCGCGGCTCCAAGCAGGTCGATGTCGACTTCTACGGGCACCGCTACAAGTTGATGACGAGCGCCATCCTCTACAAGCAGGCATCGCTGCTGGCCTTCGACAAGATCTTCTGCATCGCCCCCAACGTCCGGCTGGAGCCGCTGGAGACCGCCGGTACCCGCCGCCACCTGGCCGAGTTCCACCAGCTCGACGTCGAGATCGCGGGTGCGACCCGGGACGACGCCGTCCAATTGGTCGAAGAGCTGGTGGTGCACATGGTCGACAGCACGGTCGGTGAGCTGCCCAAGGAGTTCGCCGCACTCGGCAGGGACGTCGATGCGTTCACCGAGCTGCTCAAGGGCTCCTTCGGCCGGATGCGCCACGCCGAGGCGGTCGCCGAGCTCCAGGGGCTCGGCCACCCGCAGAGCGCCGACGCGGAACTCGACTGGGAGGGCGAGGCGCGTCTCTCCGCCCAGCGCGACCGGCCCTTCTTCGTCACCGACTACCCCAAGGGATCGCGCGGCTTCTACGAC
This sequence comes from Streptomyces sp. NPDC045967, assembly GCF_056430495.1. Taxonomy (NCBI): domain Bacteria; kingdom Bacillati; phylum Actinomycetota; class Actinomycetes; order Kitasatosporales; family Streptomycetaceae; genus Streptomyces; species Streptomyces sp. NPDC045967. Next base: position 209,413 of record NZ_JBWKLE010000002.1, read on the forward strand.
CGGGAGGACCCCGAACAGCCGGGCCTGCTCCGGAACTTCGACCTCATCGCGGCCGAGGGGTACGGCGAGCTGTGCAGCGGCAGTCAGCGCACCAACGACTACGCGGAGATCGTCACCCGCATCCGGGAGACGGGCGAGAACCCGCAGAAGTACCGCTGGTACCTGGACCTGGTCCGCGAGGGCGTGCCGGGCAGCGCCGGCTTCGGCATCGGCGTCGAGCGGCTCACCCGCTACGTGGCCGGGCTGGACGCGGTCTGGCAGGCCGCGGCCTTCCCGAAGGTGGCGGGAGTGGTGTCGCCGTGAGCGACCTGGCGGCGCCCGGCTTCCCCGAGGAGGAGGTCCGCCGGCGCGCCCAGGGCGGGGCGGCGGCGGCCTTCCCGCCTCCCGGCGACTACGGCAGGGTCCTGTTCGGCGCGGAGCACCGGGGCGAGCGGTACCCGGGCGTCGAGGCGGATCCGCTCGACGCCCTGCGGATCGTCCCACCGGTCTTCATGCCCGAGCGGCTCGCCCGCCTGATCGACCTCGGTCGGGAGCCTGATTACCGCGATGTCGAACTGGTCACGGAGCTGGGGGGCTTCACGTCCTCCCTGCCGGTGTACGTGTCCGCGCTCGGCTCCACCCGGGCGGCCGGCGGCGACCTCGGCCTGGCACTCAGCAGACAGGCCGGTGCGCTGGGCCTGCCCATGGTGATCGGTGAGAACGTCGTCCCGGTCAACGGCTACGGCCGGCTCGGCGAGGCGGCGGACCGGGCCCTTCTCGGCCGCCTGCGCGCCTACGCCGGGGAACTGCCGGACGGCCGGGGCGGCGTCGCCGTCCAGCAGTCGACCGAGGACGCGGACGCCGAGGTGTGGAACCTCGTCTACAGCGACCCGGCCGCACTGCCCCTGCTCGAATCAGGGCGGCTGGCCTTCGAGTTGAAGGTGGGGCAGGGGGCCAAACCGGGCCTCGGCGGGATGACCGTGCTGGACGCCGAGGAAGCCGCGCGGCTCGGCCACCGGTACGGGCTGGAAGCGGTCTTCGGCGACGGCCGGGTCCTGCGCTCCAGCACCCCCGGCACCTTCACGGCGGAGATCCTGCGCCAGCAGATCCGGCTCATGCGCAACAACTTCCCGCGGGCCCGGGTCTGGGTGAAGCTGCACCCCGGCCGGGACGTGGCCGAGGCCGCCCGCGTGGCCGCCGAGGCGGGAGCGGACGCCGTCACCGTGGACGGTGCCGAAGGAGGCACGGGCTGGGCGCCCGAGGCATTCCCGGCGCAGGTCGGCCTGCCGCTGGCCGAGTGCCTGCGCCGACTGGCGATCGCCGGGCCCCCGCCGTGCCTGCTGGTCTCCGGACGGATCTGGGAAGGCGGCCGGGCGGTGAAGAGCCTCGCGCTCGGCGCCCGCGCCGTGGGTCTGGGGCGGGCGGCGCTGCTCGCGACGGCCGAGGACCCGCGGGCCGGGCTGATCCGGTTCACCGAGTGCCTCGCACTCGAGATCCGACTCCTGATCAGCGCGCTGGGGAAATACGCGCCGGCCGCGCTGGACCGGGACGACATGTGGTCCCCGCATTTCCCCGGAATTCCCGGAGCGGAGTAACGCGGAGTCATTGGAGAAGTAACGTCCGTAGCCCGCCCCGGCGCCCCTGTGCGTCGCGGCGGGCTGTTCGTTTTTCGATCAAAGTCGCAGGTCAACCGGCAGTTGAAACTGCCCGTGGTCTTCCGTGCATTCTGCCGATCGCTCCCTTCGTGCCGCCCTATCGTCGGGACCACTGCCCGCAGCGTCGTTAACTCATCGGGGTTGGATGATGGAATATCGAGATCTCCCTTTCCTATCCGTCGCACACCGGTTCCCGGACCGGCCGGCCCTGCGCCTCGGTTCCCGGACCGTCAGCTACCGCGAGCTGGACGAGCTGAGCGGCGCCCTCGCCGACCGGATCGCCCCCGGCCGCACGGTGGCCGTCACCGGCCGGGACCGGATCGACCACGTCGTCGGCCTGCTCGCGGCCCTTCGGGCCGGCGCCACCTACCTGCCGCTGGACCGGGAGGCGCCCGATGAGCGCAACCACTGGATCCGTGAGGACGCCGGCGCCACGCTCGCCTACACCGGGGGCGCGCTCGTCGGGGCCGACGGCCGTGCAGCCGCACGCGTCGCCGCACCGGAACCAGGGCCGGGGCCGGGGCCGGACCGGCGCCGCGCATCCACCGCGGGCTACCTCATCTACACCTCCGGTACCACCGGCCGCCCCAAGGGCGTGCACGTCCCGCTCGCGGCGCTGGCCGGCCATCTGGCCGCCGCCGTGGACCGCTTCGGCCTCACCGAGCACGACGTGGTCCTGCACTTCGCCCGCCCGACCGTGGACGTGGCCGTCGAGCAGGTGCTCACCGCCCTCTCGGCCGGCGCCTGCCTCCTCATCCCCGAGGAGCGACTCCTCGCGCCCGCGGCCCTCTTGGACCTGCTGGACACCGAGGGCGTCACCGTGGCGAACCTCGCCGCCGGGTACTTCCAGGAAGTGGTGGCGGCACTGCGCGGGGACGGCCGGGCGCCGCGCACGCTGCGTCTGATGATCTCCGGCAGCGACCGGCTCCACCCGGACGCCGCCGCCGGCTGGTGCGCCGCCACGGGCGTGCCGCTGCTGAACGCCTACGGGCCGACCGAGACCGTCGTCACCGCCACCGTCCACGCGCTGCCCGACCCCGACGGGAGGGACGGCGGCACGGTCCCGATCGGCCGCCCGCTCGGAGAGCGCCGCGCGTACGTGCTGGACGACCGGCTGCGGCCGGTGGCCCCCGGCGCGCCGGGCGAGCTGTACCTCGGGGGCCCGCTGCTGGCCTCCGGCTACCACGGCCGCCCGGGCCTGACGGCCGGCCGGTTCGTCGCGGACCCCTTCGCAACGGAGCCGGGCGCCCGGATGTACCGCACCGGAGACGTGGTCCGGCGGGCCGGTGCGCACGCCCCGCTGGAGTTCGTCGGCCGCACCGACCACCAGGTGAAGATCCGCGGGTTCCGGGTCGAGCCCGGCGAGATCGAGCTGGTCCTGGCCGGCCACCCCGACGTCGCGGGAGCGGTCGTGGTGGCCCACGAGGGCCGGCTCGCCGCCTATGCGACCGGGACCGCCCCCGATGCCGCGGAGCTCCGCGCCCACCTGGCCGAGCGGCTCCCCGAGCACATGGTCCCGGCGACCGTGACCCTGCTGGACGCCTTCCCGCTGACCGCCGGCGGCAAGGTGGACCGGTCGGCGCTCCCCGAGCCCCAGGTCGCCCCCGCACCGGCGGGCGCCGGCCGGCGCCCGCCGCGCACCCCCGCCGAGCAGCTGATCGCCGCCGTCTGGGCCGATGTGCTCGGGGTGTCCGAGGTCGCCGCCGACGACAACTTCTTCCACCTGGGCGGGGACTCGCTCACCGCCGTACGCGTCGTCGGGCGGGTCTTCGACGTGTTCGGGATGATCTCCCCCTACACCATCTTCGACGCACCCACCCTCGCCGAGTTCGCCGCCGCGGTCACCGCCTCCTCGGACGCCGGCGAGCGCCCCGCGCTGACCCGGACCGGCGCCCGTGAGGCACCGCTCGCGGAATTCCAGCGCGGGCTGTGGTTCCTCGACCAGTGGAACCCGGGTGCGCCGACCTACGTCGTGCCGTGGGTGTTCCGGTTCGCCGGTCCGGTGGACCCGGAGCTGCTGCGGCGGGCGCTGGGCGGCGTGGTCGAGCGCCACGAAGCGCTGCGCACCACCTTCGAGCTGCGCGAGGAGGGCCCCCGGCAGGTGGTGCACGCCCGCGTGGAACTGCCGTTCACCGTCGTGGAGACCACCGCCGACGCCCTGGACGAGCTGATCGCCCAGGCCGCGCTGGTGCCCTTCGACCTGGAGGCCGGCCCGCTGGTCCGCGCCCACCTCTACCGCACCGGCGGGACCTCCACGCTGCTGCTGACCTGCCACCACATCGTCTGGGACGAGGGGTCGCTGCCCGTCCTGGAGACCGAACTGACCGCCCTGTACGAGGCACTGGCCGCCGGGCGGCCCGCCGTTCTCGCCGAACTCCCGGTCCAGTACGCCGACTACAGCGCCTGGCAGCGCCGGGACGGCGCGGCCCACCGGCAGCTCGACCACTGGCGCGAGCACCTGCGCGACGCGCCCACCGAGTCCCCGCTGCCCACCGACCGGCCCCGCCCCGAACTGCAGGCGTTCCGCGGCGCGTTCCACCGGTTCTCGATGCCCCGACCGGTCGCCGAGGCCGTCCGGGCGCTGGCCCGCAGCGAGGACGCGACCCCCTTCATGGTGCTGCTCGCCGGGCTCGCGCTGACCCTGCGACGGCGGACCGGCCGGCGGGACCTGGTGATCGGTTCCCCGGTGAGCGTCCGCGGCCGCGCCGAACTCGACGCGCTGATCGGCTACTTCGTCAACCTGCTGCCGCTGCGCGTCCGGCTCGACGACGACATGGACTTCCGGGACCTGGTCCGGCACGTCCGGGAGGTGGCGATCGACGGCTACCGCCACCAGGAGGCGCCGTTCGACGCCATCGCGAGCGCCGTCATGGAGGAGCGCCCGGACGACCGCACCGAGGACCGCAATCCGCTCTGCCAGGTCCTGCTGGAACTGCACCCGCTGGACTCGCGCCCGTTGACCATCGGCGGCACCGAGGTGACGCGCGAGCTGCACTCCAACCCGGTCTCCCGCTTCGACCTGTCGATCTCCGTCGACGACCGCGGCACCGACTTCACCGGCCGCTTCGAGTACGACTCCGACCTCTTCGACCCCGCCACCATGGCCGAGCTGTGCGAGGCATGGCTCGGCACGCTCGCCGCCGCCGTCGAGACGCCCGTGCACGCCCTGTTCGAGGACCGGGCCGCCCGGGATCCGCGCGCGCTCGCTCTGGTCTGCGGGGACGACCGGCTCGACTACGGCACCCTGAACGAGCGGGCCAACCGTCTCGCCCACCACCTCGCCGGACTCGGTATCGGCCGCGGCGACACCGTCGCCGTCCTGGTCGAGCGCGGACCGGACCTGGTGGCGGCCCTGCTCGCCGCTCTCAAGTCGGGCGCCGCCTACACGCTGCTCGACCCGGACTTCCCGGCCGAGCGGCTGGCGGGCGCGGTCGCCGACAGCGGCGCCGTCCTGCTGGTCACCCACCGCCGTGCGAGCCCGCCCTTCCCCGTCGAGCGCCACCTCGACCTGGACGCCGAGGCCGCCGCCGTGGCGGCCCGCCCCGGCCACGACCCGGGCCCACCGGTCACCGGCGGCGATCTCGCCTGCGTGATGTTCACCTCCGGCTCCACCGGCCGCCCCAAGGGCGTGGCCGTCCCGCACCGCGCCCTCACCACGACCTACCTCGGCCAGGACTACGCCCGCTTCGGCCCCGACGAGGTCTGGCTCCAGTGCTCCCCGGTGTCCTGGGACGCCTTCGCCCTGGAGCTGTACGGCGCGCTGGCCCACGGCGGGGTGTGCGTCCTCCAGCCCGGTCAGCGGCCCGATCCGCAGAGCATCCGCGAACTCACGCGCCGGCACGGCGTGACCCAGCTCCAGCTCTCCGCCAGCCTGTTCAACTTCCTGCTGGAGGAGCTCCCGGAGACCTACGACGACCTCGGGGTGGCCTTCACCGCCGGAGAGCGGGCCTCCGTCACCCATGTCGGCAAAGCACTCGACCAGTACCCGCAGCTCGTCGTCGCCAACGGCTACGGTCCCGTGGAGAGCCTGGGCCTGACCACCTGCCACCGGGCCACCCGGGACGACGCCGCGGGCGCCTCCATTCCGATCGGCCACCCGGTGCACGGCAAGCGGGTCCACGTCCTCGACGAGAGCCTGCGTCCCGTCCCGGACGGCGCCACCGGCGAGCTGTACGCGGCCGGCGGCGGACTGGCCCTCGGCTACCTCGGCCGGCCCGGCCTGACCGCCGAGCGGTTCGTCGCCTCCCCGTTCGGCCCGCCGGGGGAGCGGCTCTACCGCACCGGAGACCTCGGGCACCGCACGCCGGAGGGCGTACTGGAGATCACCGGCCGGGTCGACGACCAGGTGAAGGTCCGCGGGTTCCGGGTCGAGCCCGGGGAGATCGAGGACGCGCTCACCCGCCACCCGTCGGTGGGGGAGGCCGCCGTCACCGTCCACGAGCCCGCCCGGGGCGACCGCCGGCTCGCCGCCTACGTCACCGCCGCGGCCGGTGCGCCGGCGCCCGATCCGGACGCGCTGCTGGACCACCTGGCCGGGCGCCTGCCCGAGCACATGGTCCCCGCGACGCTCGACGTGCTGGCCGCCCTGCCCCTGAACCCCAACGGCAAGGTCGACCGGAAGGCCCTGCCCGCCCCGGCCGAGCGCCCCGAGACCGCTCCGGCCGACGCCCTGACGCCGGACGAGCGGCTGGTCGCCGACGCCGTCCGGGCCGTGCTGAGCCTGGCCGGGGACCTCGGCCCGGACAGCGACTTCTTCCGGGTCGGCGGCAACTCGCTGGCCGCCGTACGGGTCGCCATGCGGCTCTCCCAGCAGACCGGCACCCGCGTCCCGCCGCAGGTGGTCTTCCGCGGCCGGACGGTCGGCGCCATCGCCGAACGGCTGGTCTCGCCGTGAGGCGCCCCCCGGCCCGCCGCCCCGCCAGTGGATCCGCCCGAACGAAGGGAACGAGGCCGTGAACCCGTCCGCCGACCTGCCCGCCGCACCGCAGACCGCCCACCCGGCCAGGGAACCGGCCGCGCCGGCCACCGCGCACGCTTCAGGGGCCACCGCGCCCACCGCCGGCTCCACCGCCCCCGCCGCCCCGGTGCCCCCGCCCGCCGGTGCGGTCCGTGAGGCGCCCCTCTCCGGTCTCCAGCGCGGCCTGTGGTTCCTCGACCGGTGGGACCCGCAGGCCGCCACCTACACCACGCCCTGGACGTACGACGTCACCGGCCCGCTCGACCTCGGACTGCTCCAGCGGGCCCTCGACGGGGTGACCGCCCGGCACGAGGCGCTGCGCACGACCTTCGCCCTCCACCCCGACGGCCCCCGCCAGCACGTCCACCCCGCCCTCGCCGTGCCGCTCGCCGTCACCGACCTCCGCGGCCTGCCCGCACACCGGCGGCACGCACGCGCCGAGCAGCTGATCACCGAACGGGCCGCCGCGCCGTTCGACCTGACCACGGGACCCCTGCTGCGCGCCGAGGCGTTCCGGCTCGCCGACGACCGCACCACGCTCCTGTTCACGGTCCACCACATCGTCTGGGACGGCTGGTCGGCCGAGCTCTTCGAGCGCGAACTCACCGAGCTCTACCGCGCGTCGTGCGAAGACCGGGCCCCCCTCCTGCCGGAGCTGCCCCTCCAGTACGCCGACTGGGCGCGGGAGGAGCGATACACCGCCTACGAAGAGCACCTCACCCACTGGAAGCAGAGCCTCGACGGCGCCCCCACCCTGCTCGAACTGCCCGGCGACCGGCCCCGGCCCGCGGAGGGCAGCAGGCTCGGCGCGACCGAGCCGTTCGGCCTGCCTCCCGGCACAGCGGCCCGGGTCCGGGCGCTCGCCGAACAGGAGGGCGTCACCCCGTTCACCGTCCAGCTCGCGGCGTTCGCCCTGCTGATGGGCCGCTGGACCGGCGCCGACGACCTGCTCGTCGGCACACCGGTCACCACCCGTGACCGGCCCGAACTCGCCGATGTCATCGGCTACTTCGTCAACCTCCTGCCGCTGCGCATCCGCCTCGCCCCCGACGCCACCTTCCGGGGGCTGCTCGGCGGGATCCAGGACGGTGCCTTCGACGCCTTCGGCTACCTCGACCTGCCGTTCGACCAGCTGACCGACGCACTCGGCGCCGCCCGCACCCCGCAGCACCCGCCCCTGGTCCAAGTGGTGTTCGGGGCGCACGCCGAGGACCGCACCCCCCTCGCGTTCGGCTCCGGCACCACCGCCGAGCGCACCGTCCGCTCCAACGGCACCAGCAAGTTCGACCTCACCTGGTCCGTCTTCGAAGGCACCGACGGCGGGGAGCTGCGCGGCGAAGCCGAATACAGCAGCGACCTCTTCGACGCCGACACCGTGCGCCGGCTCGCCGCCGACTACACCGGCCTGCTGGACGCCGCCCTCACCGACCCCGACGCCACGGTCCTGCGGCTCACCTCCGGCGGGCGGCCGCACCGCCCCGCCCGGCTCGATCCGGGAACCTGCCTGCACCACCTCTTCGAGCGGGCCGCCGACGAGCACGGCGACCGGCCCGCCGTCAGCGACCGCGACGCCACCCTGACCTACGCGGAACTCGACCGCCGGGCCAACCGGCTCGCCCACGCCCTGCTCGCCCGCGGGGTGCGCCCCGGCGACCGGATCGGGCTGCTGCTGGAGCGCACCGCCTCCGTACCGGCCGCGATCCTGGGCGTCCTCAAGACCGGCGCCGCCTACGTACCGGTCGACCTCGCGGCCCCCGCCGACCGGGCGGCCCTGGTGTTCGGCGACACCGCCGTCACCGTCGTCCTCACCGACCGGTCCGACCGGGTACCGCAAGGCCCCTGGCAGACGCTCGACCTCGCCGCACGGGCCGGGGAGATCGCCGCCCGGCCCGCGGACCGGCCCCCGCTCGCCGGCCACCCCGGAGACCTCGCCTACCTCATCTTCACCTCCGGCTCCACCGGGCGCCCCAAGGGCGTCGCCGTCGCCCACGAGCACGTCAGCCGCCTCCTCGACTCCGGCCGGGATCCCTTCGCCTTCGGACCGCAGACGGTGTGGACCCTGTTCCACAGCTACGCCTTCGACTGGACGGTCTGGGAGCTCTGGGGCGCCCTGCTGCACGGCGGCCGCCTGGTCGTCGTCCCCCATCTCACCAGCCGCTCGCCCGACGAGTTCGCCGGACTGCTCGACGAGGAACGGGTCACCCACCTCTGCCTCACGCCCTCGGCACTGCGCCAGCTGGAGCCGGCCCTGCGCCGCCGCCCCCGCGCCCTGCCCGCCCTGCGCTGGATCATGCTCGGCGGGGAGGCGCTCGACCCGGGCGTGGTCCAGCGCTGGCACGACCTCGACCCGCTGCCGCCCGCCCGGCTGTGCAACCTCTACGGCATCACCGAGACCACCGTCCACGTCACCACGCACGACGTCGCCGAGGGCGGCGCCGGCTTCGAACGCAGCCTCGTCGGCGAACCCATGCCGCACCTGACCGCACTCGTCCTCGACGACTGGCTGCGCCCCTGCCCGCCCGGCGTCCTCGGCGAGCTGTACATCGGCGGCGGCAGCCTCGCGCACGGCTACTGGGGCCGCCCCGGCCTCACCGCCGGCCGCTTCGTCGCCGACCCGTACGGACCGCCCGGTGCCAGGCTCTACCGGACGGGCGACGTGGCCAGGCGGCTGCCGGGCGGCGGGATGGAATACGTGGGCCGCGCCGACTTCCAGGTCAAGCTGCGCGGCTTCCGCATCGAGCTCGGCGAGATCGAGAACGCCGTCGCCGCCCACCCCCGGGTGGACGCCTGCGTGGTCACCGTGCACGACGACCGGCTCGCCGCGTACGTCACCGGTGGCTTCCCGGCCGAGCCCGGCGACCTGCGGGCCTTCCTCGGCCGCTCGCTGCCCGAGTACATGATCCCCGCGAGCGTCACCGTGCTGGACGCCCTGCCCCTCACCGTCAACGGCAAGGTCGACCGGGCCGCGCTGCCCGACCCCGACCGGGCGGCGCCGACGGCCGCCGGCCGGCACGTCGAACCGCGCACGCCCGAGGAGGAGCTGTTCGCCGCCGTCTGGACGGACGTCCTCGGGGTCGGGGGGATCGGGGTCCACGACGACTTCTTCCACCTCGGCGGGGACTCCATCCGCGCCGTGCAGCTGGCGGGCGCCCTGCACGACCGGGGCTGGCAGGTCACCCTGCGGGACGTCTTCAACGCGCCCACTGTCGCCGGACTCCTGCCGCTCGCCCGCCCGGTGGACGCCGACCCGGCCGCGGACCGGCCGTTCGCGCTGATCTCCGAGGAGGACCGGGCCGACCTGCCGGCCTCGATCACCGACGCCTACCCGATGGTCTCGATGCAGCTGTCCATGGTCTTCCACATGGAGGTCGCCGGCGGCACCGACAGCTACCACAACGTCAACTCCTACCGCATCACCGGCGACCTCGACGAGAGCGCCCTGCGCCGCTCGGTCGGGGAGGCGATGGCCCGGCACGCCGTCCTGCGCACCGGACTCGATCTCTCCGGCTACGGCGAACCGCTCCAGCTGGTGCACGGCACGCTGCCGGTACCGGTCGAGTTCGCGGACCTGCGCGGGGCCGGGGCGGCGGAGCAGGACGACAGCGTCCGCACCGTCTTCGCCCACCACCGCGACCGGCCCTTCGACCTCACCGAACCGCCGCTCTTCCGCATCACCGTGCAGCGGCTGGCCGACGACGCCTTCCAGCTCACCATCTCCGAACACCACGCCATCCTCGACGGCTGGAGCTTCACCTCGCTGCTCACCGAGATCCTCGAACGGCACACCGCCCTCGCCGCCGACCCGGCGTCCGCGCCCGCCCCGCCGCCGCGCACCGCCTTCCGCGACTTCGTCGCGGTGGAACGCGCGGCCGCCGCCGACCAGGAGTCCCTGGCGTACTGGAAGGAGCGGCTCGACGGGGCCACCGGCCAGCTCTGGCCCGGCAGCGAGGACGTCCACGAGCTGCCGCGCACGGTGGAGCGGGTGCTGCCCGACGCCCCCGGGCAACTGCGCGCCGTCGCCGACGCGCTCGCCGTCCCGGTCAAGTCCGTCGCGCTCGCCGCGCACCTGCACGCCCTGGCCCGGATCACCGGGCGCCGCCGGGTCACCACCGGGCTGGCGATGAACGGGCGGCTGGAACGGCTCGGCGGCACCGAGGTGTACGGACTGTTCCTCAACACCGTTCCGCTGGTCGCCGAGCCCGACGAGGACCTGGCCGCGCTGGTGCGGCACGTGCACCGGGAGGAGCTGGACATGATGCCGCACCGCCGGGTGCCGTTCGCCCGGCTGGCCCGGATGATGGCCGACACCGCGCTCGACAGCCAGTTCGGCTTCCTGCGGTTCCACGCGCTGGGCCGGCTCAGCGCGGCCCGGATCGAGGACGGCCGGATCGGCTGCGAGCCGACCCTGCGGCACGAGCCGAACAGCTTCGCGTTCGGCGCCTCGCTCATCCAGGACCCGGTGTCGCACCGCGTGCTGCTCGCCGTGGACCACCAGCGCGCGCTGGTGGACGACGCCACGGCGGAGGAGTTCATCGACGCGTACACGACGGCACTGGCCCGCCTGGCCGCCGACGCCTGACGCCACCGCTCGCCCGCGGCGGGCCCCCACCCCGCGTCCGCGGCCGGCGGCCACGCCGTCCCCCGCCGGCGGCAGCGGCGACCGCACGCCGGACGGTCGTACCTCGTCGCCGCGCGGGCCCCGCCCCGCCGGCGTGGCGTCCGCAGGTCCTGATCCATCCCTTTCGCCCCACCCCACCCCACCACAGAGGAGCACCCGCGCATGACCACCTACGCAGAGCCGCCCACCCCCGCCCCGGTCCCGGCCGCCGCCGGGGACCTGCTGGCCCGGCTGGGGGCCGCCGTCGCCGCGCACCCCGGGCGGCCCGCGGTGCACGCCGTCGACGGGAGCCTCGACTTCGCCGGCCTGGAGCGCCGCACCGCCGCCCTGGCCCGCGCCCTGCGGGCGCACGGCGTCCGACGGGGCGACCGGGTCGGCATCCACCTCGCCCGCACCCGCGACCTGCCGGTCGCCCTGCTCGCCACCTGGCGGGCCGGCGCCGCGTACGTCCCGCTCGACCCCGCCTACCCGGCGCAGCGGATCGCCTTCATGGCCGCCGACGCCCGCCTGACCGCCGTGGTCAGCACGGACGCCGCGCCGCCCGTACCGTCCGGGGTCGCGGTGCTGCGCCCGGACGCCGACGCCCCGGACGCCGACGGCCCGCCGTCCGCGTTCGCGCCGCACCCGCTGGACTCCGCCTACGTCATCTACACCTCCGGCTCCACCGGCCGCCCGAAGGGTGTGGAGGTCCCCCACGGCGCCGTCGCCGACCTCGCCGCGGCCCTGGAGCTCAGCGGCGCCTACCGCCCCGAACCGGGCGTCGTGGCCTGGAACGCCAGCGTGTCCTTCGACGCCTCCGTCCAGCAGTGGATCCGGATCTGCCGGGGCGACACCCTGGTGGTGGTCGACGACGCCCGGCGGGCCGACCCCGCCCGTCTCGTCCGCCTCCTCGCCGAACACGGCGTCACCGACCTAGACCTGACCCCTTCGCACTGGCAGCTGCTGCGCGAGCCGCTGGCCGGCGCCCGCGTCCCGCGGCTGTTCATGGGCGGCGAGCCCGTACCCGCCCGGACCTGGCGCGAACTGGCCGACGCCGGCACCGACGCGCTCAACCTGTACGGGCCCACCGAGTGCACCGTCGACGCGATCACCGCCCCGGTCACCGGCCCCGGCCCGCACCTCGGCGAGCCGCTGCCCGGCGTCCGCGCCTACCTGCTCGACACCCGGCTCACCCCGGTGACGGCCGCCGGCGCGGTCGGTGAGCTGTACCTGGCCGGGCCCGGCCTGGCGCACGGCTACCCGGGCCACCCTGGCCTGACCGCGGGCCGGTTCGTCGCGGACCCGTTCGGCGCGGAGCCGGGCGCCCGGATGTACCGCACCGGGGACCAGGCCCGCCGCTCCGCCGAGGGCCTCCTGGAGTACGTCGGCCGGTCGGACCGCCAGGTCAAGGTGCGCGGCTTCCGGATCGAACCCGGAGAGGTCGAGCACGCCCTGGGCGCCCTCCCCGGGGTGGCCGCGGCGGCGGTCGCCGTCCACGAGGCGGCGCCGGGCGACCACCGGCTGGCCGGCTACGTCACCGGTGGGTCCGTCCGTCCCGCCGAGCTGCTGGCCGAGCTGCGCCGCACCCTGCCCGCCCACCTGGTGCCGTCCACCGTGACCGTACTGGACGCGATGCCGCTCACCCCGAACGGCAAGGTCGACCACCGCGCCCTGCCCGCCCCGGCGGCGGAGCCGGCGGCCTCGGGGGCGGCCACCGGACCGGACGCCGCGGGCGGAGTGGACGAGCAGGTCGCCGAGGTCTGGCGCACCGTGCTCGGTCTCCCCGGCGTCGAGCCGACCGACGACTTCCTCTCCCTCGGCGGGCACTCGCTCGCCGCCCTGCGCGTGGTCCACCTGCTGCGCCGCAGGCTCAACGTCGAGATCCACCTCCGCGACCTGCTGGACGCGGCCGACCTGGCGGGCTTCACCGCCGCCGTCCGGCGCGCCGCCGAGGCGGGCCCGGCCGCCGCCCGGCCCGCCCTCACCGCCCGCCGGGAGGCCGTCCGATGACCACGGCGACCACGGCGACCACGGCGACCACGGCGACCACGGCGACCACGGCGACCACGGCGACCACGGTGACGACGGCGACGACCGTGACCACGGCGACGACGGCGGCCGCGACGGCCACCAGGACCACCGGGACCACCCCCGCCCGCTCCCGTACCGCGCGGACCGCACGCCCCCGGACCGAGGGGGACTGGCTCCTGGTCCCCGCGCCGCAACCGCACCGCCCCGTCCGCCTGTTCTGCTTCCCGCACGCGGGGGGCGACGCCACCGCCTACACCCCGCTGGCACGCGCCCTGGCTCCCCTCGCCGAGGTCTGGGCGCTGCGCCCGCCGGCCCGGGGCGGCCGCACCCGGCACCCGATGCCACCGGACTTCGACGCCCTGGTGGACGTGGTCACCGAGGCGCTGACCCCGCACCTGACCGGCGGTGACGGCGGCCGGTTCGCCTTCTACGGGCAGAGCTTCGGTGCGCTGCTCGCCTACGAGGTCGCCCGCGCACTGCCCGCCGGTCTGCGCCCCGAGCTGGTGGTCGCGGTCGGCGCACCCTGCCCCGCCGACTGGACCGCGCGCACCACCAGGGACCTGGACGCACCCGAACTCCTCGGCCTCACCGGCCTGGAGCAGGTCGTCCGGGACGATCCGGCCCTGGCCGAGCTGGCCCTCGCCGCCCTGCGCACCGACCTCGCGGTCAGCGCCACGTACCGCCACCGTCCGCACACGCCGATCGGTTCCGCGATCCACGCACTGGCCGGCGCCGACGACCCGATGCTCGCCCCCGCCGGCCTCTCCGGCTGGGCCGCCCACACCCGCGGCGCGTTCGGCCACGGCGTCGTCCCCGGCGGCCACCTCCTCGCCACCGTCGACCTGCCCGGTCCGGTCGACGTCCTGACCGCGCTGCTGACCGGCCGCCGGGCGGCCGCCCCCTGCCAAGACGACCCCAAGGAGCAGTGATGCTGACCAGCACCGCAACCGACCTCACCGCCACCCGCGCGACCACCGACCTCACCGCCACCCGCGCGACCACCGACCTCACCGACCCCGACCTGTGGGCCCGGCCCGACACCCCGGCCCTGATCGCCGAACTGCGCCGTGAGGCGCCCGTCCATTTGACCGACACCGCCGACGACGGCCCGGTGTGGTCCGTGCTCACCTACCGGGAATCGGCGGACGTGCTGCGCAACGCGGCCGTCTTCAGCTCCGAGTCCGGCTCGCTGCTGGGCTCCGGCGAGGGCAAGGTGCCGGTCGGCTCGGGCCGCATGATGGCCCTCACCGACCCGCCGCGCCACCGCGACCTGCGCGCACCGGCCAACCCGTTCTTCTCCAAGGGCGGGGTGCGCGGCGCCGCCCGCTCGATCGCCGAACGGGCCGCCGAACTCTTCGACCGGGCCGTCGAACAGGGCGAGGTGGACCTCGTCGACGTGGTCTCCGCGCTGCCCCTCGCGGTCATGTGCGACCTGCTGGACGTCCCCGAGAAGGACCGGGACATGGTGGTCCGGGTCTGCGACGCGGCCTTCCTCGGGCGGACGCCGGAGGAACGCCGGGCCGGACACCAGCAGTTGATCCCCTACCTGCTGCACCAGGTGATGCTGCGCCGCTCCGACCCGCGCGACGACCTGATCTCCATGATGGCCACGTACAAGGTCGGCGGACGGCTGCTGCCGATCGAGGACGTGGTGCTCAACCTGGACAACATCGTCGTGGGCGGCGTCCAGACCGTACGGCACACGGCGGCCATGGGATTGCACACCCTCGTCGGACGCCCCGACCTGTGGCGGCGATTGCAGCGCGGCGAGGTCTCCATGGACTCGGCCGTGGACGAGCTGCTGCGCTGGACCTCGGTGGGCCTGCACACCCTGCGCACCGCCACCCGGGACGTCGAGCTGGGCGGACGGCAGATCCGGCGCGGCGACCGGGTCGCGGTCTGGGTGTGGTCCGCCGACCGGGACCCGGATGCCTTCGACCGGCCGGAGGAGATCCGCCTCGACCGGTCCCCCAACAAGCACCTCGCGCTCGGCCTGGGGGCCCACTACTGCATCGGAGCGCCACTGGCCAAGGCCGAGCTGAGCGCGCTGTACTCGGCCGCGCTGGAGAAGGCCGCCGTCATCGAGCCGACCGGACCGGTCCGCTACAACCGCTCGATCATCAACTTCGGCCTGGACCACTTCCCGGTGCGCCTCACCCCCCGCTGACCGCCGCGCCCGACACGGCAGCGGCAGGAAGCCCTCCCTGCGATCCCGCGCAACTGCCGCTCTCCTGCCGGACCTTGTGCCCCTGCGCCCCGATCGGCGCCCCTACCTTCGAAACACACCCCCGGAACACCTCTCACCTTACGGAGACCACCATGAGCAACCCGTTCGAGGACGACGACGCCCGCTACCTGGTCCTGGTCAACGACGAGAACCAGCACTCGCTCTGGCCGGTCTGGATCGACGTGCCGGCCGGCTGGACCACCGTCCACGGCGAGGCGAGCCGCCAGGAGTGCCTGGACTGGATCGAGACCAACTGGACGGACATCCGCCCGGCGAGCCTGCTCGCCACCCTCGACCAGCGGTGAGCGCCGCCATGCCGACCTGGGAGCTGAACCCCGGCCGCCCCGCCCTGGCCCGGGTGCCCGCCACGGCCGACCTCGCCGGGGCCTGCGCGTGGCTGAAGGAGAACGAGGCCGCGCTGACCGCGGCCCTGCACGAGCACGGCACGCTCTTCCTGCGCGGCCTGCCGGTGGCGGACAGCGCGGACGTCGCCGCCGTACGGGACGTGCTGATCCCCGAGCCCACGCCGTACCGGGAGAAGGCGACCCCGCGCAGCGACTTCGGCGACGGCGTCTTCTCGTCCACCGACCTGCCGCCCGCGCAGTCGATCCGGATGCACAACGAGAACAGCTACACCCTGACCTTCCCCGGCCGGCTGCTCTTCGCCTGCCTGACCGCCCCCGCGGTGGGCGGTGCCACCCCCACGGCCGACGTCCGCAAGGTGCTGGCGGCCTTGCCGGAGCACCTCGCGGAACGGGGCCGGTCCTCCGGCTGGACGCTCACCCGCAGCTACTCGGACTACCTCTCGCTCGGCTGGCGGACCGCCTTCGGCACGCAGGAGCGGGCCGACGTGGAGGAGTACTGCCGGGAGAACGGGATCGCCTGGGAATGGCGGCCCGACGGCAACCTGGCGACCAGGCAGCTGCGTTCCGCCACCATCCACCACCCGGTGACCGGGGAGGAGGTCTGGTTCAACCACCTGGCCTTCTGGAGCGAGTGGTCGCTCGACCCGGACATCCGCGAGGCGATGGCCGAGGAGTTCGGCCCGGACGGGCTGCCGTTCAACACCGGCTTCGGCGACGGCGAACCGCTGACCCGGGAGGACGTCGACGCCCTGCACGCGGCGTACGAAGCCGCCACCGTCCGGGAGACCTGGCAGGTCGGCGACGTGATGCTGGTCGACAACGTGCTCTGCGCACACGGCCGCGACCCGTTCAGCGGCGACCGGAAGATCGCCGTCGCGATGGGCTGCCCCGTCGACCTCGGGGACTGCCGGCCCACGGTCCAGCCGACCACCGCGGTCCTTGCCTGAGGGCACCCCGCACACCATCCGAGCCGTGACGTGAGCAGAGGAAGCACCGTGATCCCGGTTTCGTACGCACAACAGCGTCTCTGGCTGATCGACCAGATCGAAGGACCGAGCGCGCTCTACAACCTGCCGTTCGCGGTGCGTCTGCGCGGTGTGCTCGACACCGGGGCGCTGCGCGCCGCGACGGCGGACGTGGTCGCCCGGCACGAGGCCCTGCGCACGGTGTTTCCGGTGGCCGCGGGGGTTCCCGTGCAGCGGATCGTGCCGTCCGCCCAGGCGCGGATCGCCTTCGAGACGGTGCGGTGCGCACCGGCCGACTATCCCGCCCTGCGGGATGAGGCCGCCTCCCACGCCTTCGACCTGAGCTCCGAACTGCCCGTGCGGGTCACGGTCTTCTCGCTCGCTCCTGCCGAGCTCCCTGCCGTTCCCTCGGCCGAACCGCCCACCGAGCACCCCGACCGGCACTCCACCGAGCACGTGCTGCTCCTCGTACTCCACCACATCGCGGCGGACGGCTGGTCGCTCGGCCCGCTGCTGCGCGACCTCGCGACGGCCTACACCGCCCGTCTCGACGGCTCCGCCCCGGACTGGGAGCCGCTGCCGGTCCAGTACGCGGACTACGCGCTCTGGCAGCGCGACCTGCTCGGCGAGGAATCGGACCCGGGCAGCCTGATGAGCCGCCAGCTCGACTACTGGCGGGGCGTGCTGGCCGGGCTGCCGGAGGAGCTGGACCTGCCGGTCGACCGCCCCCGTCCGCCCGCTCCGACCGGCGCCGCCGACGCCGTGCCGTTCGGCTACGGACCCGAGCTGCACGCCGCGCTGACCGCTCTGGCCCGCCGTCACCGCGCCACCCTGTTCTCCGTCCTGCAGGCCGGCCTCGCCGCCCTGTTCACCCGGCTCGGCGCCGGGAGCGACATCCCGCTCGGCACGGGCGTGGCGGGCCGTTCGGACGAGGCGCTGAACGACCTGGTCGGCTTCTTCGTCAACACCCTGGTCCTGCGCACCGACACCTCGGGCGACCCGTCCTTCGCCGAACTCCTCGGCCGGGTCCGGGAGTCGCAGCTCGACGCGTTCGCCCACCAGGAGGTGCCGTTCGAGCGGCTCGTCGAGGAGATCAACCCGGTCCGCGCCCTCGGCCGCCACCCGCTGTTCCAGACCCTGCTCGTCCTGCAGAACCACGAGGAGGGCGAACTCGGCCTGCCGGGGCTGGTGTCGGCGCCCGAGCCGCTCGGTCTGCGGGTCGCCAAGTTCGACCTCAACATCGGCATCACCGAGCTCCGCACCCCCGACGGTGCTCCCGCCGGGCTCACCGGATCGGTCGAGTACGCGGCCGACCTCTACGACCGCGCCACCGTCACCACCCTGCTCGAGCGCCTGGGCTTGCTGCTGGCCGCCGCGGCCGCCGACCCCGAGGCGCCGATCGGCTCGCTCGACATCCTCGCCCCGGAGGAGCACGACCGCCTGCGCGAGGAGTGGAACGCCACCGCCGCGCCCGTCCCGTACGGCTCGCTGCCCGAGCTGTTCGAGGCCCGGGCGGCCGGCACCCCGGACGCGGTCGCCCTCGCCCACGACGGCGGGACCGTCACCTATGCCGAGCTGAACGCCCGCGCCAACCGGCTGGCCCACCACCTGATCGCCCGCGGAGTCGGACCGGAGTCCCCGGTCGCCCTGCTCATGGAGCGCTCGGTCGACCTGGTCGTCGCCACCCTGGCCGTGCTCAAGGCCGGCGGATGCTACGTACCCCTCCACACGAGCCTGCCGCCGGAGCGCATGGCCGCGCTGCTCGCCGACACCTCCGCCCCCGTCCTGCTGACCGACCGCGCCGACCCGGGCTTCGCGCACACCGCCGTCGTGGTCCGGCCCGGAGAGGAGCCGGCCGGGCCGGCGCACGACCCCGGCCTTCCCGTCCACCCCGACCGGCTCGCCTACGTGATGTTGACCTCCGGCTCCACCGGCACCCCCAAGGGCGTCGCGGTCCGCCACCGCGACGTCGTGGACCTGGCCGCCGACCGCCGTTGGCGCGACGGCCGGCACGAGCGGATCCTGCTGCACTCCCCGCACGCCTTCGACGCCGCCACCTACGAGCTGTGGACACCGCTGCTCCACGGCGCCACCGTGGTGCTCGCGCCGCCCGGGAGTCTGGACGCCGCCGCGCTGCGGGAGGTGGCCACCCGGCACGCCGTCACCGCCGTCTTCCTCACCAAGGCCCTGTTCGACCTGGTCGCCGAACAGGCACCGGAGACCTTCCGGGCCCTGCGGACGGTCTGCACCGGCGGTGAGGCCGCCTCGGCCGCCCTGATGCGGCGCGTCCTCGACCACTGCCCCGACCTGCTGCTCGCACACGTCTACGGGCCCACCGAGGCGACCACCTTCGCCACCCACCACGAGCTCACTCCCGCCGATCTTTCCGGGCCCCGGCCACCGATCGGCGCCCCGCTCGACAACATGCGCGCCCACGTCCTCGACGCCCGGCTGCGGCCCGTCCCCCCCGGCGTCCCCGGCGAGCTGTACGTGGCGGGGGCCGGACTGGCCCGCGGCTACCTGGGCCGCCCGGCGCTGACCGCGGAGCGCTTCGTCGCCGACCCGTTCGCCCGGGGACAGCGGATGTACCGCACCGGCGACCTGGTCCGCCGCCGGGCCGACGGGGCGATCGAGTTCCTCGGCAGGATCGACGGCCAGGTCAAGCTGCGCGGCTTCCGGATCGAGCCGGGCGAGATCGAAGCCGTGCTCTCCCGCCACCCCGACGTCCGCCAGGTCATCGTGGTGCCCCGCGAGGACCGCCCCGGTGACATCCGCCTCGTCGGCTACTGCGCGGTGCCCGGACCGCTGCTCCGGGATCGGCCCGAACTCGGCACCGAACTGAGGGAGTTCGCAGCCGAGACCCTGCCCGGATACATGGTGCCCTCGGCCGTGGTCGCGCTGCCGGCCCTGCCGCTCAACGCCAACGGCAAGGTCGACCGGCGCGCCCTGCCCGCCCCCGAGCTGAGCGCGGACACCGACGGCCGCGCCCCGCGCGACGCACGCGAACACGCCCTGTGCACGCTCTTCGGCGAGATCCTCGGCATCGACGACATCACCATCGACGACGACTTCTTCGAACTCGGCGGGCACTCGCTGCTCGCCACCCGCCTCATCGGCCGGGCCCGCACGGAGCTGGGCGCCGAACTCGCCATCGGAGACCTCTTCCAGGCCCCGACCGTTGCCGACCTCGCGGCCAGGCTCGCCGCGGACACGGCCCGGCCGGCCCTGCGCCCCGAACCCCGGCCCGAGCACCTCCCCGTCTCCTTCGCACAGCGCCGGCTGTGGTTCCTCGGCCAGGCCGAGGGGCCCGCCGCCACCTACAACGTCACCCTCGCCCTCCGGCTCACCGGACCCTTGGACGCGGCCGCCCTGGACAGCGCGCTGGGCGACGTCGTCGCCCGCCACGAGACGCTCCGCACGGTGTTCACCGCCCACGACGGCGTCCCCCACCAGCGGATCCTGCCCGAGCCCCCGGCCCCGCTGCTCACCGTGACCGACCGCCCCGTGCAGGAACTGGTCGGCCACACCTTCGACCTCGCCGTCGACGTCCCCCTGCACGCCTACCTGCGCCCCGAGTCGCCCGAGGAGCACGTCCTGCTCCTGGTGATGCACCACATCGCCAGCGACGGCTGGTCGCTGCGGCCGCTCTTCCGCGACCTCGCCGACGCCTACACCGCCCGCCTCGGCGGTACGGTGCCGGTGTGGGAGCCGCTGCCGGTCCAGTACGCCGACTACACGCTGTGGCAGTACCGGACGCTCGGGTCGGACACCGACCCGCAGTCCCGGCTCACGGAACAACTGGATTACTGGCGCCAGGCCCTGGCCGGCCTGCCGGACGAGCTGCCGCTCCCGCTGGACCGCCCCCGCCCGGCGGTCGCCGGACACCGCGGCGACGTCGTCGCGCTGGAGCTGGGCGCGGACCTGCACGCCCGCCTCGCCGAGCTGGCCGCCGCGCACGGAGCCACGCTGTTCATGGTGCTCCAGGCCGCCTACGCCACCCTGCTGCACCGCTTCGGCGCCGGCGACGACCTGCCGATCGGCACCCCGCTCGCCGGCCGCCTCGACCCGGCCCTCGACGACCTCGTCGGCTTCTTCGCCAGCACCCTGGTCCTGCGCACCGACCTCACCGGCCGCCCCACCTTCGCGGAGCTGCTGAACCGGGTCCGGGAGGCAGACCTGGCCGCCTACGCCCACCAGGAAGTGCCCTTCGAGCGGCTGGTGGAGGAGCTCAACCCGGCCCGCACGCTGGCCCGGCACCCGCTCTTCCAGGTGATGATCGCCTTCGACAACACCGGCGGCGGGAGCCCCGAGTTCCCGGGCACCCGTACCGCCTACGAGCCGCTCGGCCTGCCCACCACCCCCTTCGACCTCACCCTCAACCTCTCCGAGCGCCACCACCCGGACGGCGGCCCGGCCGGCCTGGAAGGGGGCCTGGAGTTCGCCACCGACCTGTTCGACCGGGCCACCGCCGAACGGCTCGCCGAAGCGCTGCCGCGCCTGCTGGACCAGGTCGCCGCGGACCCGCACCGCCCCGTCGCCGAACTGGACGTCCTCGGCCGCGAGGGGCGGGCGGCGCTGGCCGCGTGGCACGACACCGGCCGGCCCGGCACGGACGCCCTCGTCCCGGACGTGTTCGCCGCGCAGGCGGCGGCCACACCGGACGCCACCGCCCTGGTCTTCGGGGAGACCCGGCTGACCTACGCCGAGCTGGACGCCCGCGCCAACCGGCTCGCCCACGGCCTTGCCGCAGCCGGCGCGGGCCCCGAGGACGTGGTCGCGCTCGCCCTGCCGCGCTCCGCCGAGTCGATCGTCGCCCTCCTCGCCGTACTGAAGGCGGGTGCGGCCTTCCTCCCGCTGGACGCCGACCACCCGCAGGAGCGCACCGCGCACATGCTGGCCGACGCCCGGCCCGCGGCCGTCCTCACGCACGCCGGCTGGCCGCTGCCCGAGGTCCTGCGCGGCCTGGACGGCACCGCGGTCCTGGACGCCGGGGAGGGGACCTGGGCCGACCGGCCCGCCGACGCGCCGCCGGTGCGCGTCCACCCCTCGAACGCCGCCTACGTGATCTACACCTCCGGCTCGACCGGCCGCCCCAAGGGCGTGGTGGTCCGCCACGGCGGGCTCGCCAACCTGCTGGCCTTCCACCGCGACGAGACCATCGCCGCCGCCCCGCGGCCCCGCCCGGGACACCGGTTCCGCTTCGCCCAGAGCGCCTCGCTGTCCTTCGACACGGGCCTGGAGGCCGTGCTGTGGATGGTCGCCGGCCACGAACTGCACATGCTCGACGACGACACCCGCCGTGACGCCGCCGCGATCGTCCGCTACGCCGAGCGCACCGGCGCCGACGTCCACGACGTGACCCCCGGGCAGGCCGAGCGGCTGGTCGAGGAGGGCCTGCTCGACCGCTGCCCGCCGGCGCTGCTGATGGTCGGCGGCGAGGCCCTCGGCCAGACCCTCTGGGCCGCCCTCGCGGCCGCCCCCGACACGGTCGTCCTCAACATGTACGGCCCGACCGAGTGCACCGTCGACGCGCTGCACCACCGGCTCACCGCCGACCCGCGCCCGCTGATCGGACGCCCGCTGCCCAACCTCCGCGCGCACGTCCTGGACTGCGGTCTGCGGCCCGTCCCGCCCGGCGTCCCCGGTGAGCTGTACCTGGCCGGCGCCGGCCTCGCCCGCGGCTACCTGGGCCGCCCGTCGCTGACCGCGGAGCGCTTCGTCGCCGACCCGTTCGCGCCGGGGGAGCGGATGTACCGCACGGGCGACCTCGCCCGCCGCCGCCCCGACGGCCGGGTCGAGTACCTCGGCCGCACCGACCACCAGGTCAAGGTGCGCGGCTTCCGGATCGAGCCCGGCGAGATCGAGACGGTCCTGGCCGCCCACCCGGAGGTCCTGCAGGCCGCCGTCCTGCCGCACCACGACAGCGCGGCCGGCACCCGGCTCGCCGCCTACGTCGTCACCCGTACCCCGCTCGACCCCGCCGAACTGCGCGCCCACGCGGCCGCAGCCCTGCCGGACTACATGGTCCCGGCGGCCTTCGTGACCCTCGACGCGCTGCCCCTCAACGTCAACGGCAAGCTCGACCGGCCCGCGCTGCCCGCCCCGGACTTCGCGGCGGCCGCCGGCGGCCGGACGGCCCGGACGGCCCGCGAGGAGATCCTCTGCGGCTTGTTCGGCGAGGTGCTCGGCGTCACGGGACCGGTCGGCGTCGACGACGACTTCTTCGCCCTCGGCGGCCACTCGCTGCTCGCCACCCGGCTGCTCAGCCGGGTGCGTGCGGTTCTCGGCGCCGAACTCGGCATCCGGGACGTCTTCGAGGCCCCCACGGTGGCCGGTCTGGTCCAGCGCCTCGACGGCGCGCAAGCCCGGCCCGCGCTGACGGCGGGCGAACGCCCCGCGCGCCTGCCGCTCTCCTTCGCCCAGCAGCGGCTCTGGCTGATCGACCGGATGGAGGGGCCGAGCGCGCTCTACAACATGCCGCTCGCCCTGCGCCTCACCGGCCCGCTCGACCCGGCCGCCCTGGAGCTGGCCCTCGGCGACCTGACCGCGCGGCACGAGGTCCTGCGCACCGTCATCGCCGAGCAGGACGGCGAGCCGCACCAGGTGGTCCTCGCCCCTTCCGCCGCCGCGCTCCCCGTCGAACGGGTCGACTGCCCCCGGGATTCGGTGGACGCGGCGGTCGAGCGGGCCGCGCGCCGGCCTTTCGACCTGGCCGCGGAGCCGCCCGTACGGGTCACCCTGCTGCGGGTCGCCGCCGAGGAGCACGTGCTGATCGTCGCGCTGCACCACATCGCCGGTGACGGCTGGTCGATGGGTCCGCTGCTGCGCGACCTCACCGCCGCCTACACCGCCCGCCTCGACGGCCGGGCGCCCGCAGGGGCCGAGCTGCCCGTCCAGTACGCGGACTACGCGCTGTGGCAGCGCCGGCTGCTCGGTGCGGAGAGCGACCCCGACAGCCTCGCCGCGCGCCAACTCGCCTACTGGCGGCAGACGCTCGCCGGCCTCCCCGAAGAGCTCACACTCCCCGTCGACCGGCCGCGCGGCGCCCGGGCCGACCACCGGGGCGACCGCGTCGTCCTGCCGATCGGCGCCGAACTGCACCGGGCGCTGACGAAGACGGCGCGCGAGCACCGGGTCACGATGTTCATGACCCTGCAGGCCGCGCTGGCTGCGCTGCTGACCCGGCTCGGGGCCGGCACCGACGTACCGATCGGCTCGGTCGTCGCCGGGCGCTCCGACGAGGCGCTGGACGACCTGGTCGGCTTCTTCGTCAACACCCTGGTGCTGCGCACCGACACCTCCGGCGACCCGACCTTCGCCGAACTCCTGGGGCGCGTCAGGGAGACCGGCCTCGGTGCCTACGCCCACCAGGACGTGCCCTTCGAGCGGCTCGTCGAGGAGCTCAACCCGGCCCGCTCACTGGCCCGCCACCCCCTCTTCCAGGTGGCGATGGTCCTCCAGTCCGACGACGGCGCCGGTCCCGGGCTCACCGGTCTGCGCGCCGACGCCCTGCCGACCGACACCGGCGTGGCCAAGTTCGACCTCAACGTGACGCTGGAGGAGTTCTTCGGCCCCGACACGGAACCCGCCGGCCTGGACTGCGCGATCGACTTCGCCACCGACCTGTTCGACCGGGAGACCGTCGAGTCGATCGCCTTCCGCTTCGGCCGACTGCTCACGGAGATGACCGCCCGCCCCGGGCAGCGGATCGGCCGCGCCGACCTGCTGGCCGAGGACGAGCGCGCCGGACTCCTCGGCGGCCACCGGCCGCTGCCCGAGCAACTGCCTCTCGTCCCGGACGCCTTCGCGGCGCAGGCGGCGGCCACACCGGACGCCACCGCCCTGGTGTTCGAGGAGACCCGGCTGACCTACGCCGAGCTGGACGCCCGCGCCAACCGGCTGGCCCACGGACTGCGGTCCGCCGGCATCGGCCCCGAGGACGTGGTGGCGCTCGCCCTGCGCCGCTCC
Source organism: Streptomyces sp. NPDC045967 (assembly GCF_056430495.1). Lineage (NCBI taxonomy): Bacteria > Bacillati > Actinomycetota > Actinomycetes > Kitasatosporales > Streptomycetaceae > Streptomyces > Streptomyces sp. NPDC045967. The sequence continues at coordinate 234,157 of NZ_JBWKLE010000002.1, forward strand.
GTCGAGACGGTGGTCTCCCAGCTCGCCGTGCTGAAGGCGGGTGCGGCCTTCCTCCCGCTGGACGCCGACTACCCGCAGGAGCGCACCGCGCACATGCTGGCCGACGCCCGGCCCGCGGCCGTCCTCACGCACGCCGGCTGGCCGCTGCCCGAGGTCATTTACGGCCTGGACGGCGCCGCGGTCCTGGACGCCGGGGAGGGGACCTGGGCCGACCGGCCCGCCGACGCGCCGCCGGTGCGCGTCCACCCCTCGAACGCCGCCTACGTGATCTACACCTCCGGTTCCACCGGCCGCCCCAAGGGCGTGGTGGTGAGCCACGGCTCCATCGCCGCTCTGCTGGCCGCCCACGAGGCCGAGACCTTCGCCGGGCCCGCGCGGGCGCGCGGCCGGCTGCGCGCCGCGCTGACCGCCTCGCTCTGCTTCGACGCCTCCTGGAACAGCCTGCTGTGGATGGTCGCCGGCCATGAGCTGCACCTGATCGGCGAGGACCTGCGCCGCGACCCGGCCGCCCTGGTCCGGCATGTGCGCACCGCGGGCATCGATGCCGTCCAGTTCACCCCGACCTACGCCGAACAGCTCATCGCCGAGGGTCTGCTGGACGCTCCCGCGCCCCGCGTGGTGCTGCTCGGCGGCGAACCGGTCGGCCAGGCGCTGTGGACCCGTCTGCGCGAGGCCCCGGACACCACCGGCCACAACCTCTACGGCCCCACCGAGTGCACCGTCGACACCCTGCTCCAGGCGTACGCCGACTCCGAGCACCCCACCCTGGGCCGCACGGTGCTCGGCACCCGGGCCCTCGTCCTGGACGAGCACCTGAACCCCGTCCCGGCGGGTGTCCCCGGCGAGCTGTACCTGGGCGGCGCCGGTCTCGCCCGCGGCTACCTGGGCCGCCCGGCGCTGACCGCGGAGCGCTTTGTCGCCGACCCGTTCACGCCGGGGGAGCGGATGTACCGCACCGGTGACCTGGTCCGCCGCACCCGCGCAGGACGGATCGACTACCTGGGCCGCACCGACCACCAGGTCAAGATCCGCGGCTTCCGGATCGAACCCGGCGAGATCGAGCAGGTGCTGGCCCGCCACCCCGCCGTCCGGCAGGCCGTGGTCACCCCGCACGAGAGCGCCGACGGCGACCGCCGCCTCGTCGCCCACTGCGCCGTCACCGCGCCCAGCCCCGAACTGGCTCTCGAACTGCGCCGGTTCGCGGCCCAGACACTGCCCGGCTACATGGTCCCCGCAGCCGTCGTCCCGCTCGACGCACTGCCGCTGACCGGCAGCGGCAAAGTCGACCGGCGCGCCCTGCCCGCCCCCGACTTCCACCTCTTCACCGGCGGACGCGCCCCCCGCACGGCACGCGAGGAACTGCTCGGCGGGCTCTTCGCCGAGGTCCTCGCCGTCCCCGGACCCCTCTCCCTCGACGACGACTTCTTCGCCCTCGGCGGCCACTCGCTGCTCGCCATGCGGCTGGTCAGCCGCGTCCGAGCGGTCTTCGCCGCCGAGATCGACGTCCGGGACGTGTTCGAGGCACCGACGGTCGCCGGCCTGGTCCAGCGCCTGGACGGCGCCGCGGCCCGACTCGCGCTGACCGCCGCCGAGCGCCCCGAACGGCTTCCGCTCTCCTTCGCCCAGCAGCGGCTCTGGCTCATCGACCGCATGGAGGGCCCCAGCGCCCTCTACAACCTCCCGCTCGCCCTGCGCCTCACCGGTCCGCTCGACCCGGACGCACTCGAACGCGCCGTCGGCGACCTGGTCGCCCGGCACGAGATCCTGCGCACCCTGATCACCGAGCAGGCCGGTGAACCCCGGCAGCGGATCGTCCCGGCCGCCGAGGCCCGGGTCGCCTTCGACCGCCGCACCGCCCCGCCGGCGGATCCGGCGGCCGCCCTGGCCGAGTGCACCGCCACGCCCTTCGACCTGGCCACCGAACTCCCGATGCGCGCCCACCTCTTCCCGCTCGCCGCCGATGAGCACCTGTTCGTCCTCGTCCTGCACCACATCGCCGGCGACGGCTGGTCCATGGACCCGCTGCTGCGCGACCTGGCAGCCGCCTACGCCGCCCGCCGCGACGGCCGGGCGCCCGACTGGCAGCCGCTGCCGGTGCAGTACGCGGACTACGCGCTCTGGCAGCGCGAGCTGCTCGGTGACGAGGACGACCGCGACAGCCTGGCCGCCGGCCAGCTCGGCTACTGGCGCGACGCCCTCGCGGGCCTCCCCGAGGAACTGTCCCTGCCGGTGGATCGCCCCCGGCGGGCGGACAGCGGCCACCGCGGCGACCGCGTCGTCCTCCAGCTCGGCGCCGAACTGCACCGCGCGCTGACCGAAACCGCGCGCGAGCACCGGGTCACGATGTTCATGACCCTGCAGGCCGCGCTGGCTGCGCTGCTGACCCGGCTCGGGGCCGGCACCGACGTACCGATCGGCTCGGTCGTCGCCGGGCGCTCCGACGAGGCGCTGGACGACCTGGTCGGCTTCTTCGTCAACACCCTGGTGCTGCGCACCGACACCTCCGGCGACCCGGCCTTCGCCGAACTGCTGCGCCGGGTGCGCGAGACCCAGCTCGACGCCCACGCCCACCAGGACGTGCCCTTCGAGCGGCTCGTCGAGGAGCTCAACCCGGCCCGCTCACTGGCCCGCCACCCCCTCTTCCAGGTGATGCTGCTGCTCCAGGGCGCCGGGAGCGGCGCGCCGGGCGGTCCCGGCGGAACACCGTTCGAGCCGGCCGGTCTGGCGGCCGCCGTCGAACCGGTCGGCGGCAGCGAGGCCAAGTTCGACCTCTGCGTCGCGATGGGCGAGTCCTTCGACGCGGACGGCGCGCCCGCCGGTCTGGAGTGCGCGATCGACTTCGCCACCGACCTCTTCGACCGGGAGACCGTGGAGTCCCTGGCGGTCCGGCTGGGCCGGCTGCTGACGCAGGCCGCCGCCCACCCCGACCGGCGCATCGGCCGGCTCGACCTGCTCGCCCCGGAGGAGCGCACGCGGCTCCTGGGCGGGGAGCGTGCGCTGCCGCCGTCCGTGCCGCTGCTGCCCGCCGCCTTCGAGGCCCAGGCCGCCCGCACCCCGGACGCGACAGCCCTGGTCCACGGGGACACCCGGCTGAGCTTCGCGGAGCTCAACACCCGGGCCAACCGGCTCGCGCACCGGCTGACAGCCGCGGGCGCCGGCCCGGAGTCGGTGGTCGCCCTGGCCCTGCCGCGCTCCGCGGAGACGGTGATCGCCCTGCTCGCCGTGCTGAAGGCCGGAGCCGTCTCGCTCCCGCTGGACGCCGAGTACCCGGCCGACCGGACCGCCGCGATGCTGGCCGACGCCGCGCCCGCACTGGCCGTGACCGCAGACGGCTGGCCGCTGCCCGGACTGCTCGCCGGTCTGCCCGTCCTGCCGGCGGCCCCGGCCGAGGAGACCGGTGTTCCCGCCGACGGCAACCCCCCGCCCCGCGCCACCGCCTCCGGCGCCGCCTACGTGATCTACACCTCCGGCTCCACCGGCCGCCCCAAGGGCGTGGTCGTCAGCCACCGCTCCCTCGCCGCGCTGCTCGCCTCGCACCGCTGCGCCACCGGCCCGATCGGCGCCACCGACCGCGCTCACGGCCGCCAACGCGTCGCGCTCACCGCCTCGCTGTGCTTCGACGCCTCCTGGGACGGCCTGCTCTGGCTCGTCGCCGGCCACGAACTGCACCTGGCCGGTGACGAGGTCCGCCGCGACGCCGCCGCGCTCGTACGGCACCTGCGGACCGAGTCCATCGGCGTCCTGGAGGTCACCCCCTCCTACGCCGAACAACTGCTCGACGAGGGGCTGCTGGACGCACCGGCCCCGCGCGTGGTGCTGCTGGGCGGCGAAGCGGTCGGCCAGAGCCTGTGGTCCCGTTTGCGCGCGGCCCCGGCGACCACGGCCCACAACCTGTACGGACCCACCGAGTCCACCGTCGACGCGCTCACCCAGCCCTTCGCCGCCACCGAGCGCCCGGCCCTCGGCCGCACGGTGCTCGGCACCCGGGCCCTCGTCCTGGACGAGCACCTGAACCCCGTCCCGGCGGGTGTCCCCGGCGAGCTGTACCTGGGCGGCGCCGGTCTCGCCCGCGGCTACCTGGGCCGCCCGTCGCTGACCGCGGAGCGCTTCGTCGCCGACCCGTTCACGCCGGGGGAGCGGATGTACCGCACCGGTGACCTGGTCCGCCGCACCCGCGCAGGACGGATCGACTACCTGGGCCGCACCGACCACCAGGTCAAGATCCGCGGCTTCCGGATCGAACCCGGCGAGATCGAGCACGTGCTCACCGGGCACCCGCAGGTCCACGCCGCCACCGTGACGGTCCACGACGACGGCGCCGCCGGCCCCCGCCTGGTCGCCCACGTCGTGGCGGACGGCCCCCTCGACCCGGCCGAACTGCGCGCCTTCGCCGCCCGGTCGCTGCCCGGATACATGCTCCCGGCGGCCGTCGTCCCGCTCGACGCGCTGCCCCTGACCGCCAGCGGCAAGGTCGACCGGCGCGCCCTGCCCGCCCCCGACTTCCACTCCTCGCCCACGGGCCGCGCCCCCCGGACACCCCAGGAGGAGCTGCTCTGCGGCTTCTTCGCCGAGGTGCTCGGCCTGCCGGGCCCGGTCTGCGTCGACGACGGCTTCTTCGACCTCGGCGGCCACTCCCTCCTCGCGATGAAGCTGCTCGGCCGGATCCGCGGCGCGTTCGGAGCCGACCTCGGCATGCGGGCGCTCTTCGAAGCGCCCACCGTGGCCGCCCTCAGCCGCCGCCTCGCCCCGGACCACGGACCGGGCGTGCCCGCCGACGACGCCGAGAACGGCGCCCTGGACGTCCTCCTCCCGCTGCGCGCCACGGGCACCGGCGCCCCGCTGTTCTGCGTCCACCCCGCCGCGGGCATCAGCTGGGTCTACTCCGGGCTGCTGCGCCACCTCGACCCCGACCGTCCGGTGCACGGCCTCCAGGCGCGGGGCTTGCGCGGAGGCTCACCGTCCTCCGTCACCGAGATCGCCGAGGACTTCGTACGGCAGATCCGCCACGTCCAACCCGAGGGCCCCTACCACCTGCTCGGCTGGTCCTTCGGCGGAGTCGTCGCCCAGGCGATGGCCGTCGCGCTGCAGGCGGCGGGGGAGGAGGTCGCCCTGCTCGCCCTCCTCGACGCCCTCCCCGCCGACCCCGGCCGGTACGGCGCCGACGGCCCCCCGCCCTCCGACGAACCGGTCGACACCCTCGCCGAGCTGCTCGCCTCACTCGGCTACGACCCGGCAGACGGACGCGGACAGGCCGACCTCACCGCACTCCTCGGCGAGGCCGCCGCGGTGCTGCCCGACGTGTTCGAACAGCACCGCAAGCTGATGGCCGAACACGTACCGGACCGCTACCGGGGCGACGCCGTCTTCTTCGGCGCCACCCTCGACAAGCCCGCCGACTGGCCTTTCGCGGCCGCCTGGCGCCCGTACGTCGACGGCCGCATCGAGGAGCACGGCATCACCTGCACGCACGGCGCCATGACGCGGCCGGAGCCCCTCGCACGGATCGCCGCCGTGCTCACCGAGAAGCTTGGAGCGTGACCCGCCATGACCACAGCCTCCGTCAAACCGCCCCACCCGCCGTCACCCCCGGCGGGGGACGCGCCGCGAAGGAGCCGCTGGGGCCTGTGGGCGCAGACCGACTTCCGCAGGCTCTGGATCGGTGAGACGACCAGCGGCCTCGGCACCGCCGTGGGCAACGTCGCCCTCGCCCTGGTGGCCGTCGTCACCCTGGACGCCTCGCCGTTCATGGTCGGCCTGCTGACCGCCTCCGCCTGGGTGCCCTGGCTCTTCCTCGGTCTCGTGGCCGGGGCGTGGGTGGACCGCTGGCCCCGGCTGAAGGTGATGCTGGTCTGCGACCTCCTGCTGCTGGTGCTGTTCGGCAGCGTGCCGGTGGCCGGCTGGCTGGAGCGGCTGACGATGACCCAGCTCGTGGTGGTCGCGCTGCTGGCCGGCGCGGTCAAGGTGTTCCTCTCGACCGCCAACGGCGCGGTGCTCCCCTCGCTGGTCGCCAAGGACGACCTGCTGGAGGCCAACGTCAAGCTGCGGTCCGGGGACGCGGCGGCGGAGATCGCCGGCCCCGGCCTGGCCGGTCTGATCTCCCAGGCGTTCGGCGCGGTCAGCGGTCTGCTCGCCGACGCGCTCACCTACCTGGTGGCGGCGGTCTGCGTGGGAGGCATCAAGGTCGAGGAGAAGCCGCCGCCGGTCTCCGAACGGCGCGGCATCCTGGGCGAGATCAAGGAGGGCGTCCGGTTCCTGCTGGGCGACCCCTACCTGCGCACGCTGGCGAGCTTCGCGGCCGTCGGCAACCTCGGGCTCAACGGCATCCAGGCGGTGCAGACGATCTTCCTGGTGCGCAGCGTGGGCGTGACGCCCAGCGGCGTCGGCGCGGTCTTCGCGGTGGTCTCGATCGGCGGCCTGGCCGGGGCCGCACTGGCCGGGCGGATCGCCCGCCGGTTCGGGACGGCCCGCGGGCTGCTGCTCTGCGAGCTGGTGGGGGCTCCGTTCATCCTGCTGCTGCCGATGGCGGGGGAGCGGCTGCCGCTGGCGGTGAGCGCGGTGGCCTGGTCGGTCGCCGTCTGTGGAGTGATCGCCGGGAACGTCATCGCCGGCAGCTTCTACCAGGCGTACTGCCCGCCCGCGATGATCGGCAGGATCCGGGCCAGCGCCTCGACCGTCAACTTCAGCGCCATCCCGGTGGGCGCGCTGCTCGGCGGCTGGCTCGGCGAGGTCCTGGGTGCCCGGACCACCCTGTGGATCATGGCGAGCGTCCTGCTCTCGGCCGGCGCGGTCCTGCTGGCCAGCCCGCTGCGCGGCCTGCGCAGCTTTCCCGAGCGCCCCGCGGCGTCCTGACCCGGCCGCTGCCGTCGGCCGCGCCCATCCAACCCCCTCAGCCCTTTCGCCTTCCGGAGACCGTCATGACCCGCACCGCCCGCCCGCGCCACTTCCTGATGTGCCGTCCCACGCACTTCGAGGTCTCCTACGCCATCAACCCCTGGATGGACCCGGCCAAGCCCGTGGACACCGACCTCGCGGTCACCCAGTGGCAGCGGCTGTACGAGCTGTACGTCGACCTCGGACACCGCGTGGACCTGATCGACCCGCTGCCCGGCCTGCCCGACATGGTCTACGCGGCGAACGGCGCGACCGTCGTCGACGGCCGCGTGCTCGGCGCCCGGTTCCGCAACGCCGAGCGCGCCGCCGAAGGACCCGCCTACCTGCGGTGGTTCCGGGACCGCGGCTTCACCACCCACGATCCGGTCCACGTCAACGAGGGCGAGGGCGACCTGCTGCTGACGGGCGGCTTCCTGCTCGCCGGACGCGGCTTCCGCAGCGAAAGCGCCGGACACGCGGAGGCGCAGGAGTTCCTGGGGCGGCCGGTCGTCGGCCTGGACCTGGTCGACCCGCGCTTCTACCACCTCGACACCGCGCTCGGCGTGCTCGACACCGACCAGGTGATCTACTACCCCGGCGCGTTCTCGGCGGGCAGCCGGGCTGTGCTGCGCCGGCTCTTCCCGGACGCGGTGCCGGTCCGGGAGGCGGACGCGGAGGTGTTCGGACTCAACCTGATGAGCGACGGCCTGAACGTGGTGCTGCCCGAGGCCGCGACCGGCGTCGCCGCCGCGTTGCGCGCACACGGCTACCGGCCGGTCGGAACGGACCTCTCCGAGCTGCTCAAGGGCGGCGGCAGCGTGAAGTGCTGCACGCTGGAGATCCGCGGGGCCGCCTGAGCCGACCGGGCCGCCACCCCCCGGTCAACGGGCCGGTCGACGCACGGTGCTCCTACGTCGATCGGCTGTTGAACGTGCCTTGCCATGCTCCTCCCATCAACCCGGAAACGACTCCGGGAAGACCCCAAACCCCCTTCCCACCAGGGAAGACGTCTCAGGGAGCAGCCATGGCGAAGCGTTCGAACACCCTCGGTGCCACTCGGATCCGCCTGGCCGCCTCGGGCCTCGCCCTCGGCGCGCTGATCGCCCTCGGCACGGCCGGTGCGGCGATGGCCGACGGGGCCGGGGGCGCCGGGCAGGGCGGGACCGCGAGCACCACCCAGGCCACGGTGCCCGCCCCCACCCCCACTCCGACCGACGACAAGGACTGGAACAGCACCGGCTCCTGAGCCGTACCGGCGGGCCGCACGGCCAGGAGAACCGTTTCACTACCGCCGTCGCACCCGTGCCCCGCCCCTCAGGGATCGACCAGCGCCAGAGCCGGCTCCTCCAGCAGGACCGCCACATCGGCGGCCTCCGGCAGCCCCAGGCGGCAGAAGATCTCCTGCGCCTGCCGCAACCGCACCCCCGCTTCGGCCCCGCGTCCCAGATCCGCGAGCGAGCGGCCCAGGACGACCAGGGCCTGGGCCTGGTCCCGCTCCGCGCCCAGCTCCTCGCAGAGCACCAGCGCCAGCCCGGCGTGGTCCAGGGCCTCGTCCGCCCGGCCGAGCGAGCGCAGACTGTCCGCCATCCGGTAGCGCGCGTGCGCCGCCCGGTCCCGCAGACCGGCTTGCGTCGCCACCGTCAGGCACTCCCGGAACCAGGTCACCGCCTCCTCGTGCCGTCCGAGCCCGTGCAGGGCCAGCCCCAGTACGTACAGGGCGTAGGCCCGGCCCGGATCGTCCTGCCGGGTCCGCAACTCGGAGAGCACCTCGTGGCAGATCTCCACGGCCTCGTCGGCCCGCCCGCTGCGCACCCGGGCCAGCGCGGCGTTCACGGTCGTCACCAGGGCGCCGGAGCGGTGCCCCAGTTCGTTGGCCAGCAGCAGCGCCTCGTCGTAGTGGTCCACCGCCTCGTCGAACCGGCTGAGGAACTGGCAGATCAACCCGAGGTCGTTGAGGGCCTGGCGGAGGATCACCGTGTCCCCGGCGGCCCGCGCCGCGTCCACCGCCCGGCGGGACGCCTCCTCCGCCGCGTCCAGCCGGGTCGCCGCGAGGGCGACGTTCCCGCGCAGGAAGTGCGCACGCCCGGCCGCCCGTACGTCGCCGTGCCGCGCCGCGGCCTCGGCCAGGGCGTCCGCGGTGGCGGCGAGCCCGCGGCTCGGCGGGGTGAGCACGAAGGGGGTGAGGGCGATCAGCAGGTCGATCGCGGCCCGCAGCGCAGCCCCGTGCACGCCGTCGCCCGCCACCCCGTCCGCCGGTCTCCCGTCCGCCGGTCTCCCGTCCGCCGGTCTCCCGGCCTGCGGTCTCCTGTCCTGCGGTACCCCGCTCCCCGGTACCCCGTCCGCCGCCGTGCCGTCGGCTCCGCCCGCTCCCGCGTCCGCGGCGACCTGGGCCGCCAGCGCCACCGCGCCCGTCCGCTCCGCCTCCGTCCACGCCCGGGCCGCGTCCCATCCGGCCAGGGCCACACCGGGGGAGCGGGCCGGTCCCAGCGCACCCGACGCCGGATCGCCCGGCACCGCGTGCTGGAAGGCGGAGCAGGCCGTGGCCAGCAGGTGGTCCAGCAGCCGGTCCCGGGCCGCCAGAGCCTCCCCGCTCCCGGCCGTACCGCCTCCCGCCGCAGCGGAGTCGGCGGTCTGCGCCGGTCTGCGCCGGGCGAACGCGCGGAGCAGGTCGTGGTAGCGGTACCGCCCCGGGAACGGCGACTCCACCATCGCCACGTCCACCAGCGCCTCCAGCAGGTCCTCGGCGTCGTACTCGTCGAGGTCGAGCAGCGCCGCGGCGGCCGGCAGCCCGATGTCCGGCCCGTCGACCGAGGCGACCAGCCGGAACGCGCGGGCCTGGTCGGCCGTCAGCTGGCGGTAGCTCAGTTCGAACGCCGCCGCCACCGCGAGGTCGCCGATCCGCAGCTCGTCGATCCGCCGCCGCTCCACCTGGAGCCGGCGGCTGAGCGTCCCCACCGTCCAGCCCGGCCGGGCCGCGAGGCGGGCGGCGACGATCCGGACCGCCAGCGGCAGGTAGCCGCAGGCCACCACCAGTTCCAGCGCCGCTTCCCGTTCGGCGTCCAGGCGCTCCGCGCCGATGGTGCGGCCGAGCAGGTCCAGCGCCTCGGAGGGCTGGAACACGTCCAGATCGACCCGGACCGCGGCCGGCAGCCCGGCCGGGCGGGTGCGACCGGTGGTCAGCACGGCGCAGCCGACCGCACCCGGAAGCAGCGGCCGGATCTGCGCCGCGTCTTTCGCGTTGTCCAGCACCAGCAGCAGCCGCCGCCCGTCCACGACGGACCGGAACAGCGCCGAGCGCGCCTCCAGTCCGTCCGGCACCGCGTCACCGGACACGCCGAGCGCCACCAGGAAGCCGCTGAGTACCGCCTCCGGATCGGCCGGCACGGCGTCGGAGCCGCGCAGGTCCACGTAGAGCTGGCCGTCCGGATAGGACTCCCGGACGCGGTGAGCCACATGCAGGGCCAGCGCCGTCTTGCCGACCCCGCCCATGCCGACCACGGTGGCGATCACCAGAGCCTGGGGCGAGGGCGTGGCGAGCGCCTCGTCCAGCACCCGGACCGGCGCCGTTCGGCCGGTGAAGTCGGCTGCGTCCGGCGGCAGTTGGGCTGGACGCGGCGGTCCGGCGGCCGGCCGGGCGGCGGCCTCCCGCCCGTCCTGCTCCTGCCCGAGTCCCGGTTCGGCCGCCGGGGGAAGACCACCGCCGTCGCCGTCGTCGCCGCTCCGCTCGTCACCGCCGCTCGGGCCGGGGCCGCCGTGGCCCCCGAATCCCGCCGCGCCGCCCGCGCCGCCGCCGGCCGCCGGACCCGTGCCGCCTGCCCTCGCGGTCGCCGTGCCGGGATCGGGCGCGGCCAGCGCCTGATCGCCCTCCAGGATCCTGCGGTGCAGCCGCTCCAGCTCCGCCCCCGGCGCGACGCCCAGCTCGGCGAGGAACAGCTGTCTGACGCCGCGGTACACCGCCAGCGCGTCCGCCTGCCGTCCGGCCTGGTACAGCGCCCGCATCAGCAGCCCGTACGCCCGCTCGTGCAGCGGGTGCTCGGTGGTGAGCGAGGTCAGTTCGGGGATGCACCGCGAGTGCCGGCCGAGCGTCAGGTCCAGCCCGATCCGCTCCTCGAGCAGCGTCAGCCGCAGTTCCTCCAGCCGCTGGCGGTGCCGCTCGGCGAACGGTCCGGGGACACCGGCCAGGGGTTCGCCCTGCCAGAGCTCCAACGCCTGGTTGAGCAGGTCACGGGCGCGCAGCGGATCGGCGCGGGCGGTGCGTTCCGCCTCACCGGCCAGCGCCTCCGCCTCCGCGGCGTCCACGGCGAGTTTCGGCAGGACCAGCCGGTAGCCGTCGCCGATCGACACCAGCACGCTCGGCGCGGGCCGCTCGCCCTCCGCCCCGTCCCCCTCTTCGCCCTTGCCGCCTTTGCCGCCCGCGTCGAGCACCTTGCGCCAGCGCCACGCGTACGTACGCACCGTGGTCATCGCGGCGCTCGGCGGCTCCTCACCCCACAGGGCGGTGATGAGATCGGTGGCGCTCGCCGAATGCCCCGGCCTGAGCAGGAGAACGGCCAGCATCGCCTGCTGCTGCGGACTTCCCATCCGGAGCGCGGCAGCGCCCCGGTGAGCCCGCATCAGACCGAGTAACGAGAAACGGAGATCACCCAAGTTCTGCCCCCAGCCCCCAGAACACGGTGCCCGCCCCCGCTCGGCGCCCATGTCAAATTTTGTGTCACCTTTTTAACCACAGCGTCGCACGCCGTGTCGAGAGTCTGTTGAGCCTGTGGTGATCAGGTGTTGAACCCTGCCGTACAGAATCGCCGTGCCGCGGGCACGCCGGAGACGGTCCGGTACCCCCCGCCCGCCCCCCTGGCCGCCGGTGGCGCCGGGCCTGACCATACATTCGGAGGCGGACGTCCGTGAACACCGCACTGCTGTACCGGCTGCTCGACGCCGACCCGGCCGCCGGGCCGGCCGAACTGCTCCACCGCGCCCGCGCCGACCGCCACGTGCCGCACCTGGTGCTCTCCGCCCTGGTCCGCGACGGCGTCCGGATGGGCGAGCCCGCCCGCGCCGAACTGCGCCGCGCCCGCGACCGCGTCGCCCAGTACGCCCGGCTGGCCGCCGGCCTCGCGCACTCCACCGGCGTCCGCGCCATCCGGGGCCTGCCGCTCACCGGTTACTACCCGGCCGACCTGCTCCGGCCGATGGACACCCTCGACCTCGTCGCCCCCGACGAGGCGGCCCTGTGGCAGGCCGTCGTCCGCCTGGTCACCGACCACCCGGTGGAGCACATCGACGTCTCCCTGCTCGGCGACCGCCCCCACCACACCGCCGTCACCCTCCACTGGCCCGCCGAGGACCCGCTGGCCGACCCCTGGTACCGGGTGCATCTGACCACCGCGGCCCTGCCCGGTGACGGCTCGGCCGTGCCCGTCCGGCCCTACCTGGTCGCCGACGAGGACGACGAATGCCTCATCGCCCTCGCCGAGTCCTGTCTGCGCCGGCCGGCGCTGCCGCCCGGTCCCGTCACCCTGCTCGACGTCGCCGTCCTCGCCGGCCGGTCCTTCTCCGAGCCCGCCGAGACCGCCGCCGTGCTCGCCGCCTACCGCCTGGCCCCGGAGGCCGCCACCCTCCTCGACCACGCCGCCGGCCACCTCCCGCTCGGCCCCCTCGCCGCCGTCCGCGCCGAACTCACCCGCGAACTCGCCCCCGAGCACCGCCGCCGCGCCGAAGCCGCCTCCCCCCGGGGCCTGCCCACGCGCCGCGGCACCCTGCTGCGGCGCACCGTCATCCGCCACGCCTGGGACGAGGCCCGCTTCCTCATCCCCTCCTCCGACACCCCTCTGCTCCTCACCCCCGTCGCCGACTACCTCCTCGCCCCGGCCCCGCCCACCCCCACCCGGCGCACCGCAGCCCTTCAGGCCCTCCACCACTGGGACAGCCTCTGCTGACGCGGCAGGAGGCCCGGGTCCGCCGAAAACACGTGGACGGCCCGGGCGCGGGCGCGGGACACTGCGGACCTTGTCCCCACTGATCCGACACGGCAGGGTTGTGATGGAATCACCCCGATCGCACGGAAGTTCGCCGGGCCAGGGGCCGGTGCTGCTCGCCCTGCGCTTCTACGGACGGGAACTCGCCCGGCTGCGCACGGTGGCCGTCCCCGCGATGCTGCTCCCGGCGCTCGGCAACATCGGCCTCACCTACCTCGCGCCGCTGGTCGTCGCCAAGCTCGTCGGCCGCATCGCGGACGACGACACCGGCGGCGGCATCGGCGCGACACTGCCCTACGTCCTGGCCTTCGCCGGCTGCCTGCTCCTCGGGGAGGCGCTGTGGCGGGTCGGCTACCACTGCCTGAACCGCCTCGACGCCCGCGGCATCGAGCACCTGTACGTGATCGGGATGGAGGAGCTCTACGCCAAGGACGCCGCCTTCTTCCACGACAACTTCGCCGGCTCGCTCACCAAGCGGGTCCTCAGCTTCGCCTCCCGCTTCGAGGAGTTCGTCGACACCCTGACGTTCTCCGTCGTGGGCAACTTCCTCCCGCTCGTGTTCGCCTCGGTGGTCCTGTGGCAGTACGACCCGCTCCTCGTCGCCGGGCTGCTGACGCTGATCGCCTTCACCGGCCTGTGCGCCGCCCCGCTGATCCGGCGCCGCCAGGTGCTCGTCGCCGAGCGGGAACGGGCGATCGCCCGCGTGTCGGGGCACGTCGCCGACAGCCTGATGAACATGGACACGGTCCGGGCCTTCGCCGCCGAGGCGAGCGAGGCCGCCGAGCACCGGTCCCGGGTCGCGGAGTCCCGGCGGCTCATGCTGCGCTCCTGGGACTACGGCAACCTGCGCATCGACACGCTGGTCGCGCCGATGTCCGTGCTCACCAACGTGCTGGGCCTGCTGCTCGCCGTCGCCCTGGGCGTGGGGGAGCACGGGGTCGAAGGCGTCATCGTCGTCTTCACCTACTACGCCGCGGCCACGCGGATCATGTTCGAGTTCAACCAGATCTACCGGCGCCTGGAGAGCTCGATGACGGAGGCCGCGCAGTTCACCGAACTCCTGCTGGAGCCGCCGACCGTGCTCGACCCGGCCGTCCCCGAGCCGCCGGCCGCCGGGGCCGCCGACGTCCGCTTCGAGCGGGTGGCCTTCGCCCACGCGGGCGGGAAGCCGCTCTTCGAGGGACTCGACCTGGCCGTGGCCGGGGGGACGAAGATCGGCCTCGTCGGCCGGTCCGGCGGCGGCAAGACCACGCTCACCCGGCTGCTGCTGCGGATGACGGACGTCGACGCCGGCCGCATCCTGATCGGCGGTCAGGACATCCGCCACCTGTCCCAGGCCGATCTGCGGCGCCGCATCGCCTACGTCCCCCAGGACCCCGCCATGTTCCACCGCACCCTGCGGGAGAACATCGCGTTCGCGCGGCCCGACGCCACCGAAGCCGAGATCCGGCGCGCCGCCGAGGCGGCCCACGTCACCGAGTTCGCGGACGCGCTCGCCGACGGCTTTGACACCATGGTGGGCGAGCGCGGGGTGAAACTCTCCGGCGGACAGCGCCAGCGCGTCGCCCTCGCCCGGGCGATCCTGCGCGACGCGCCGGTCCTGCTGCTCGACGAGGCCACCAGTGCCCTGGACTCCGAGAGCGAGATCCTCGTCCAGGACGCGCTGTGGCGGCTGATGGAGGGGCGGACCGCGCTCGTGGTGGCGCACCGGCTGAGCACGGTCGCCTCCATGGACCGGCTCGTCGTCCTCGACCGCGGCCGGATCGTCGAGCAGGGCTCCCACCGGGAACTGCTCGCGGCGGACGGCACCTACGCGAAGCTGTGGCAGCACCAGTCGGGCGGCTTCCTCGACGACACCCCCGCCACGGCCGACCCGCACTGACCCGCCGCGGGCGCCACCCCCGGCCGGCCCGTGACGGGCCGCGCGCGCTACCCCCGGGCCGGGCGGCCCGCGTGGAGTTCCAGGGGGCCGGCTCCCGTGGCGCGGGCGGTGAGGGCCGCCTTGACCAGGCGTCGCAGGGAGGGCTTGACGAGATCGCGCAGTTCCCCGGCTCCGGCCGTGCGCCAGGCGAGGAGCTCTACGGGGTCGAGGCGGACGCGGGCGAGGGCCGGCGCGTCGAGGACGCCGCCGTCGTAGAGGAAGCGGACGCGGGCCAGCCGTCCCGGCTTGTGGGACCAGTCGACGGCGAGGAGCCGTCCGGGGGCGAGGTCGAGGCCGATCTCCTCCCGGACCTCCCGCCGGGCGGCGGCGCGCGGGATCTCGCCCAGGTCGCTGTCGACGCCGCCGCCGGGCAGCTGCCAGCGCCGGGTGTTCCCGTACGCGGGCCGCACCAGCAGGATCCGGCCGCCGGTGTCGGTCAGCAGCACGCTCGCCGCGGTCGTCGCCTTCGGCCGGCTGGCCCGGTGCCCGGCGGCGTCGAAGGCGCCCGCGTGCTCCAGTGCGCCCCGGGCGGCGGGGGCCAGGCCCGCCGGGGAGCCGGGCTGGGGCACGCCGTCGACCAGGTGCGCCAGGGAGCCGGTGTGCAGGGCGGACAGTGCGGCGCGCAGCCGGGGTGCGATCCGGGCGGGCAGCACCGCGTACGCCTCCTCGGGCCGCAGCCAGCGCGCCCGGGTGATCTCGCCGTCCGGGAAGGAGATCGAGGCGGCCTCCTCGGGCCGCAGCGGGCCGATCAGGTGGACGTGCACCACGAGGGAGCGGCCGAGCTCACCGGGCGGCCGGGAGTCCACCGCGAGCAGCCGGCCCACCGGCAGGCTCAGGTCCAGTTCCTCCTTCAGCTCGCGGGCCAGCCCCTCCTCCGGGGTCTCGGTGCCCTCGACCGTGCCGCCGGGCAGCTCCAGGTCCGTCTTGTAGGAGGTGGTCAGGACCAGGACCCGCCCGCTCGTGTCCAGCACGATCCCGGTGGCGGCCAGGAGCGGGGCGGACTGGGCGGCGTAGTACGCCCGCACCGCGTCGGGGGAGGGGCGGTCGGGTACGGCGGGCACGGCGGGCTCCACTCCTCGGTCGGGCTGCAGGTCGGTCAGGCGCGGGCCAGAAGCAGACCGCCCATGGTCACCATGGTCGCCGCGACGAGCCCGTCCAGCACCCGCCACGCGGAGGGCCGGGCCAGCAGTCCGCTGAGCAGCCGGGCGCCGTAGCCCAGCGTTCCGAACCAGGTCAGGCTGGCCAGACCGGCTCCGATGCCGAAGGCCCACCGCAGGTCGCCCCGGTCGGCCGCGAGGGAACCGAGCAGCAGGACGGTGTCCAGGTAGACGTGCGGGTTGAGCCAGGTCATGGCCAGGCAGGTCAGGACGGCCCGGCGGCCCGATCCGGCCGAGGCCCCGTCCGCGCTGAGCGCGGCGCCCGGTACGGGCCGCAGCACCCGTCGGGCGGCGAGCACCCCGTAGGCGATCAGGAAGGCGCCGCCGGCCAGCCCCACCACCGTCAGCGCGGCGGGCCAGGCGGTGACGAAGGCCCCGACGCCGGCGACGCCGAGGGCGATCAGGAGGGCGTCGGACACGGCGCAGATGGCGACGACGGCGAGCACCGCCTGGCGGCGTGCGCCCTGGCGCAGGACGAAGGCGTTCTGCGCGCCGATGGCGACGATGAGGGAGAGGCCGGTGCCGAAGCCGGCGAGGGCCGCCGTGATGATGCCGTGTGTCATGCCTCGACCGTAGGCACCGCGGCTGCTTCAGTACAGCTAAGGATTTTTACGTACCATTAGCGCTCGTGATGGACGAGCTTCCCCTGGACCAGGTACGGACGCTGCTGGCCGTGGTGGACGAGGGCACCTTCGACGCGGCGGCGGCCGCCCTGCACGTGACCCCGTCCGCCGTCAGCCAGCGCGTCAAGGCCCTGGAGCAGCGCACCGGGCGGGTGCTGCTGATGCGGACCAAACCGGTGCGGGCGACGGACTCCGGGGAGGTGGTGGTCCGCTTCGCCCGGCAGCTGGCCCGCCTCGAGCGCGACGCGCGGGCCGAGCTGGGGATGGCCGAGGGGACGGGCCCGGTGCGGCTGCCGATCGCGGTGAACGCGGACTCGCTCGCGACCTGGTTCATGCCGGTGCTGGGCCGGGTGCCGCAGGACCCGCCGGTCTGCGTCGAACTGCACCGCGAGGACGAGTCGCACACGACCGCGTTGCTGCGGGAGGGCCAGGTGATGGCGGCGGTGACCTCCTCACCCGACCCGGTGGCCGGATGCAGCGTACGGATGCTCGGCCGGGCGCGTTACCTGCCGGTGGCGAGCCCCGGGTTCGCCGCCCGGCACCTCACCGGGGCGCTGGAGGCGGACCTCCGGCGGGCACCCACCATCGTCTTCGACCGCAAGGACGAGCTCCAGGACGCCTTTGTCCGCTCGCTGGCGGGGTCGGGCGCGGGCTCCCGGGCGGGGTCCCGCGCGGGATCGGGGACAGGGGTGCGGGCCGTCGACGCCGGACCGGTACGGCACCTCGTCCCCACCTCGGAGGGGTTCCGGGACGCGGTGGTTGCCGGGCTCGGCTGGGGGATGGTGCCCGAGCAGCAGGCCGGGCCGTTGCTGCGCACGGGCGGGCTGGTGCTGCTCGCGCCGCGGCGGCCCATGGACATCCCGCTGTACTGGCAGCAGTGGAAGCTGGACTCGCCGGCGCTCTCGCTGGTGGCGCGCCTGGTCGCGGAGGCGGCGGGGCAGGCCCTGCGGGGGCCCGGGACGGCGCCCGCGTGAGGCCGGCCGGGCCGGACGCGATGGCACACTGGCCGGTGATCCGCCGAAAGAGGAGCACGTCGTTGTCCATGTTCAGCACCTTCCGCCGCGTCGTGCGCCGCGGCTACCGGCGCGCCGTCGACCTCAGCCACCCGGCCCGATCCCCGCTGGGCAGCGCCGTGGTCAACTGCGTGGTCTACCGGGACGGGGTGCGCCAGGACGGCTGCGCCGAGGCCGAGGAGGCACTGCGCCGGGTCCGCAAGGCGGGCTGCGGTTTCGTCTGGATCGGCCTGCACGAACCGACGGAGCCGGAGCTCGCCGGGCTCGCCGCGCTGTTCGGCCTGCACCCGCTCGCCGTCGAGGACGCCGTGCACGCGCACCAGCGGCCCAAGGTGGAGCGGTACGACGACACGCTGTTCTCCGTGTTCAAGACCGTGCGCTACGTCGAGCACGAGGAACTCACCGCGAGCAGCGAGGTGGTGGAGACCGGCGAGCTGATGGCCTTCACCGGCGAGGACTTCGTCATCACCATCCGGCACGGCGGCCGCGGCACGCTCGGCCCGGTCCGCGAGGAACTGGAGGCGTCCCCGGAGCAGCTGGCCAAGGGGCCGGCGGCCGTGCTGCACGCCATGGTCGACCACGTGGTCGACGACTACGTGGCCGTCACGGACGCGGTGCAGTACGACCTGGACGCCGTCGAGACCGCGGTGTTCAGCGAAACGGGCGGGCGCGCAGACGCCGGCCGGATCTACCAGCTCAAGCGGGAACTGCTCGAGCTGCGACGGGCGATGGCCCCGCTCAGCCGCCCGCTGGAGCAGCTGGCGACCCAGCCGATACCGGTGGTCCCGGCCGACTTCCGCGCGTACTTCCGGGACGTGGCGGACCACGTGACCCGGACGACCGAGCAGATCGGCGCCTACGACAACCTGCTGGACTCCATCCTCCAGGCCCACCTGGCGCAGGTGACGGTGGCGCAGAACGAGGACATGCGCAAGATCACCGCGTGGGCGGCCATCGTCGCCGTGCCGACCATGGTCTGCGGGGTGTACGGCATGAACTTCGAGCACATGCCCGAGCTGCACTGGACGTACGGGTACCCGCTGGTCCTCGGCGTCATGGCGGTCGCCTGCTTCGTCATCCACCGCGGCTTCCGGCGCAACGGCTGGCTCTGACCGGCTCGGTACGTCTGCGGGGACCCTTGCCCCATCGGCTGACCGGGCGGGCCGGGCTGGCCGGGCGGTAACGATGTGGACACTGATCACCGCGGGTTTCGCGGTGCGGAGCGGGGCCCGGCAGCGGACGTTTCGGACGTCCCCGGACACGGCGCCCCTCCGTGCCGCGCCCAGCGCACGGCGGACGCCGGATATCGGGCCCTGTGGCCGAATTGGCCCCCCGGCAAAGTGGCTTGACCTCGATGTAAGGGGGGCATAAGTTCTGCCCCGGCTTGCTCCAGCAGGACGGGCCCGAACCACCGTCCTCTGGGGGGACTCATGAACCACTACGTCAACGTTCTGAAGAAGTACGCCGACTTCTCCGGCCGCGCCCGCCGCCAGGAGTACTGGATGTTCTTCCTGTTCCAGATCGCCGCCCTGGCCATCGTCGCGATCCTGGACGCCGTACTGGGCACCTCTCCGTGGCTGTACGCGCTCTACGCCCTGGGCACCTTCCTTCCCAACCTGGCCGTGACCGTGCGCCGCCTGCACGACATCGGCAAGTCCGGCTGGTGGGTCTTCATCGGCGCGGTGCCCCTCGTCGGCTTCATCTGGATGATCGTCCTGCTGGCCACCGCGGGCAACGACCAGCCGAACCAGTACGGCGCGAACCCGAAGGTCCTCGCGGCCTGATCCGGCTCTCGGGCCGTCACGCCTGAGCGCCGCCCCCGGCTGGGAACAGCCGTGGGCGGCGCTTTTCGCGTGACGCGGAGCCGGCGTGACCCGTGTCTCCCCCGGCTCGTGGCAGGGGGCTGTGCTCGTCGGGCCGATCAGGAGATATCTTGATGTCGAG
The DNA here is from genome assembly GCF_056430495.1 of Streptomyces sp. NPDC045967. Classification (NCBI taxonomy): domain Bacteria; kingdom Bacillati; phylum Actinomycetota; class Actinomycetes; order Kitasatosporales; family Streptomycetaceae; genus Streptomyces; species Streptomyces sp. NPDC045967. Next base: position 253,657 of record NZ_JBWKLE010000002.1, read on the forward strand.
CAATGTTGCAGACGAGAGACGCAGACTGTGGAGCGGAGCATCCGGTGACTGACTCGACCATCATCTACACGCACACTGACGAGGCCCCGGCCCTCGCGACGTATTCGTTCCTGCCTGTGATCCAGGCGTACGCGTCGACGGCCGGTGTGAATGTCGAGACCCGTGACATCTCCCTGGCCGGTCGGATCATCGCCAGCTTCCCCGAGCACCTCGAGGAGAGCCAGCGGATCGCCGACGCCCTCGCCGAGCTCGGCGAGCTGGCGAAGACCCCCGAAGCCAACATCATCAAGCTTCCCAACATCTCGGCTTCGATCCCGCAGCTCAAGGCCGCGGTCGCCGAGCTCCAGGGTCAGGGCTACGCCCTCCCGGACTACCCGGACGACCCCAAGACCGACGAGGAGCGGGAGATCCGCGCCCGCTACGACAAGGTCAAGGGCAGCGCCGTCAACCCGGTCCTGCGCGAGGGCAACTCCGACCGCCGCGCCCCCGCCTCGGTCAAGAACTACGCCAAGGCCCACCCCCACCGCATGGGTGCCTGGAGCTCCGACTCCAAGACCAACGTCGCCACCATGGGGCGCAGCGACTTCCGCTCCACGGAGAAGTCCGCGGTGATCGCCGAGGCCGGCACCCTGCGCATCGAGCACGTCGACGCCGACGGCGCCACCACCGTCCTGCGGGAGTCCGTACCGGTCCTGGCCGGCGAGGTCGTGGACGCCTCCGTCCTGCACGTCGACGCGCTGCGCACCTTCCTCAACGACCAGATCGAGCGCGCCAAGGCCGAGGGCGTCCTGTTCTCCGTGCACCTCAAGGCCACGATGATGAAGGTCTCCGACCCGATCATCTTCGGCCACGTGGTCCGCGCCTTCCTGCCCAAGACCTTCGCCCGCTACGGCGCCGCCCTCGCCGCCGCCGGCCTGTCGCCCAACGACGGCCTCGGCGCCATCCTGAACGGCCTGGGCGCCCTGCCCGACGGCGACGCGATCAAGGCGTCGATCGACGCCGAGATCGCCGAGGGCCCGGCCCTCGCGATGGTGGACTCGGACAAGGGCATCACCAACCTGCACGTCCCGTCCGACGTCATCGTCGACGCCTCGATGCCGGCCATGATCCGCACCTCCGGCCACATGTGGGGCCCGGACGGCAACGAGGCCGACACCCTCGCGGTCCTGCCGGACAGCAGCTACGCCGGCGTCTACCAGGTCGTCCTCGACGACTGCCGCGCCAACGGCGCCTTCGACCCCTCCACCATGGGCTCGGTGCCGAACGTCGGCCTCATGGCCCAGAAGGCCGAGGAGTACGGCAGCCACGACAAGACCTTCGAGATCGCCACCGCGGGCACCGTCCGCGTCGTCGACGCCGAGGGCACCGCGGTCCTGGAGCAGGAGGTCGCCGCCGGCGACATCTTCCGCGCCTGCCAGACCAAGGACGCGCCGATCCAGGACTGGGTCAAGCTCGCCGTCACCCGCGCCCGCGCCACCGGCGTCCCGGCCGTCTTCTGGCTGGACGAGGACCGCGCGCACGACGCGCAGCTCATCGCCAAGGTGAAGACGTACCTGGCCGACCACGACACCGAGGGCCTGGAGATCAAGATCCTGTCCCCGGTGGAGGCCACCGCCTTCTCCCTGGAGCGCATCCGCCGCGGCGAGGACACCATCTCGGTCACCGGCAACGTGCTGCGCGACTACCTGACCGACCTCTTCCCGATCCTGGAGCTGGGCACCAGCGCCAAGATGCTGTCGGTGGTCCCGCTGATGAACGGCGGCGGCCTCTTCGAGACGGGCGCCGGCGGCTCGGCCCCCAAGCACGTGCAGCAGCTGGTCAAGGAGAACTACCTGCGCTGGGACTCGCTCGGCGAGTTCCTCGCGCTGGCCGTCTCCTTCGAGCACCTCGCCACCACCACCGGCAACGCCCGTGCCCAGGTGCTGGCCGACACCCTGGACCGCGCGACCGGCACCTTCCTCAACGAGGACAAGTCGCCGAGCCGCAAGCTGGGCGGCATCGACAACCGCGGCAGCCACTTCTACCTCGCCCTGTACTGGGCGCAGGAGCTGTCCCGGCAGATCGACGACCCGAAGCTGGCGGCGGCCTTCGAGCCGCTCGCCAAGACCCTCGCCGAGCAGGAGCGGACCATCGTCTCCGAGCTCATCGCGGTGCAGGGCTCCCCGGCGGACATCGGCGGCTACTACCAGCCGGACGCCGCCAAGGCATCGGCGGTCATGCGCCCGTCCGAGACCCTCAACAAGGCGCTGGCGCTGCTCGCCTGACGGCGGTGGTCCCCGCGTGACGTGCTCCGCCCCGGCCGGCTCCGTGCCCGGCCGGGGCGGACCCGTGTCCGGCCCGGGCGGACCGGTGTCCGGCACGCCGTGCGGGCCGGGGGTGCGCCGGATGCCTCCGACAGGCGCCTGCCGCCCCGCAGGTGGGGCCGCCCGCCGTACGGAACGGTTGTCCGGACGGCGCACATGGGCTCTACTGCTGTGCAGCCCCCGAACGCGGGGCGGGTGCGCGGGAGGGGCCAGGATGGACACGGACCGGCGGGCAGGGCGGCGGCCGGAGCGGACGGACCGGCCGGTGTCGCACCGGCGCCGGAGGGGGTTCCGCGGCCGCAGGCCGCTGCTGGCCCTGCTGCTGTCCGGCTTCCTCCTCCTCGGGGTGTGCGCGGCCACCGGCATCGCCTGGGACCCCTTCGACGCCCCCTCGGCGCACGGCGGTTCGGCCCCGCAGATCGGCGTTCCGTGGCCGGCCGGCGAGGGCGCCACCGCGACGCCCGGCGAGTCCGCACCGGCCGCCGCGACGCCCGGGGCGAGCCCCGCACCCACGGGCGCGGCCGCGGAGGACGGCACCGCAGGCGCCTCGGACACCGCGGCGGGCCGCCCGGCCGGCGCCCTGCCGTTCGACATGCCCGCACCCGCCGCGCTGCGCTCCGGCGCGGCGGGCCGCAAGCTGGTCTTCGCCCACTACTTCACCCCGTACCCGCTCTCCTTGGACAACGCGCCGGCGGACGGCGACTACTACACCCGCCACTACCTGAACCCGGACGGCGAGAGCGGCAAGCACGGCAGGTACGGCGGGTTGCTGCGCGACCGGCCGCTGCCCGCCGCCCCCCGCCAGGGCGACTGGGAGTACGCCAACCTCCAGCAGGAGGTGCGCACGGCCCGCGCGGCCGGCATCGATGGATTCACCCTCGACATGCTCTCCTTCTCCGGCCGCAACTGGGACCGCTGCAACCTGCTGATGGCGGCGGCCCGTTCGGTCGACCCGGCCTTCAAGATCATGCTGATGCCCGACATGACCTCGCTGAAGACCGACGATCCGCGCGTACTCGCCGGAGCCATCGCCACCCTCGGCGACGCGCCCGCCGCCCACCGCCTCCCCGACGGCCGGCTCGTCGTCTCCCCCTTCAAGGCGGAGGAGAAGAGCGCCGCGTGGTGGAGCCGGGTCCTGGAGGTCCTGCGCTCCGAGCACGGCGTCCGGACCGCGTTCGTCCCGCTCTTCCTCGACTTCGCCGCCCACCACGAAGCGTTCGCCCCCCTCAGCCACGGCTTCTCCGAATGGGGCAGCCGCAGCTACGTCGGCCAGGAGGGCAACACCCGCGACGTGCGCAAGGCCCACGCCCTGGGCAAGATCTGGATGCAGCCCGTCTCGGTCCAGGACGCGCGCCCCAACCAGGGCGTCTACGACGAGGCCGGCAACACCGCGACCCTGCGCTCCACCTGGACGCACGCCATCGAGGACGGGGCCGACTGGGTCCAGCTCACCACTTGGAACGACTACTCGGAGGGCACCCAGTTCGCGCCCTCCCTCCACAACGGCCACACCTACCTGGACCTGTCCTCCTACTACCTCACCCGGTTCAAGACCGGCAGCTGGCCGGAGATCGTCCGCGACACCCTGTACCTCACCGCCCGCACCCAGTTCGCGTCCGCCGACCCGACGGGCGGTCAGTCGCTGCTGATGGCCCCGCGCAAGGGCACCGCCCCGCCCCGGGACACAGTCGAGGTGCTCAGCTTCCTCGCCGGACCCGGATCGGTCCGTACGACGGTCGGATCCGCGCAGAGCACCCACGAAGCGCCCGCCGGGGTGCACGCCGAACTGCTGCCGCTGAAACCGGGCGCGGCCTCCGCGGCGGTGGTCCGCGGCGGCCGGCCCGGCGCGGAGGTGCGGCTGCCGTACGCGGTGGACCGTACGGTGGAGGTCCAGGACCTCCAGTACTACGGGGCCACCAGCGGGCGGTAGGACGGCGCGGCGAAGGCGGCCCGCGGCCTGACGGCGTCGCCGGGCAGGCCACCCTGTCGGGATTGGCCTTGTCCGACCGGGGGCCGCGCCCTGCACCATCCGGACCAGCCCCCCGCACCGTCACCCGCCCTCCGGAGGCACCGTGTCCGAGCCCAGCACCCCGACCCCCTTCCCCGGCGGCAGCTCCCTCTTCCGCCTGGACCCGGCGGTCTCCCACCTCAACCACGGCTCGTACGGCGCGGTCCCCACCCCGGTCCGCGAAGCCCAGGAGGCGTTGCGCGCCGAGGCACACGCCGACCCCGACGCCTTCTTCAGCGGGGTCGCCGAGCGGCTCGACGGGGCCCGCGGCCGGATCGCGGCCCGCCTGGGCGCCGACCCCGAGGGGATCGCCTTCATCTCCAACGCCACCGAGGGCGCCAACCTCGCGCTCGCCGCCATCGAGCTCTCCGACGGCGACGAGATCCTGGTCACCGACCACGGCTACGGCACGGTGACCGCGGCGGCCGCCCGGCGCGCGCCCGTCACCACCGTGGCCCTCGACCCGCACCTGCCCGACGAGGACGCCGTGCGCGAGGCCGTCCTCGCGGCGCTCACCCCTCGCACCAAAGTGGCCCTGCTCGACCACGTCAGCTCGCCCACCGCCCGCGTCATCGCGGGCCCGCGGCTCCTCGCGGACCTCGCCGCACGCGGGATCACCACCGTCGTCGACGGCGCCCACACGCCCGGCACCCTGGCCCGGCCGATCGCCGACGGCGCCGACTTCTGGTTCGGGAACCTGCACAAGTGGGGTTACGCCCCCTCCGGCAGCGCCCTGCTCGCCGTGGCCCCGGCCCACCGCGCCCGGATCAGGGCCCTGGTGCCCTCCTGGGAGGACCACCGCGGCTTCCCCCGCTCGGTCGAGTTCCGGGCCACCACCGACTACACGGGCTGGCTGGCCGCCCCCGAGGGCCTCGACCTGCTCGAACGCCTGGACGCCGAACGGGTGCGGGCCCACAACAGCGCGCTCGCCGGCTACGGAGCGGAGCTGCTCGCCCGGCTCCCCGGGTTCACCGCCCTCCCGCACACCCCGGGCCTTCCGCTGCGCTCCGTCCTGCTGCCGGCCGGCCTCGCCGAGACCCCGGAGGCCGCCGCCGCGCTGCGCGAGGAACTCGCGGCGAAGCTCCGTATCCGGGTCCTGGTCTGGCCCCGGCCGGGCGGCGGCGGCCTGCGCGTGTGCGGGCAGGTCTACAACCGCCCCGAAGAGTACGAACGCCTCGCCGCCGCCCTGCCCGCCTTCCTCGCGGGGTGAGGCGGCTCAGCCGCGCCGGAGCAGGTAGGTGTCCATGATCCAGCCCTTGCGGGCCCGCGCCTCCGTGCGCAGCTCCTCGATCCGCCCGGCGACCTCCGAGAGCTTCCCCGCGACCAGGATCTCGTCCGGGGTGCCGACGTAGGCCCCCCAGTAGATGAACAGCTCCTGGTCCAGATGGGCGGTGAAGGCGTGCCGCGCGTCCAGCATCACCACCACGTCGTCCACGTCCTCGGGCCAGCCCTCGGCCAGCCGGCGGCCGGTGGTGATCTGGACCGGCCGCCCCACCCGGTTCAGGTTGGTCCGGTGCCGCGCCAGCAGCGCCGAGACACTGCTGATGCCCGGGACCACCTCGTGCTCGAAGGCCACCCGGCCCCGCTCCAGCACCTCGTCGAGGATCGCGAGCGTGGAGTCGTAGAGCGAGGGGTCGCCCCACACCAGGAACGCCCCGGTCTCACCCTCCGCCAGATCCTCCGCGATGAACCGCTCGAAGATCTCGGCCCGCGCGCTGCGCCAGCCGTCCACCGTCGGGGCGTAGTCCGCGGGCGTCCGGTCCCGGTCCGGGTCGCGCCCCTCCACCAGCCGGTGCCCGGGACGCGCGTGCTCCTCGAGCATCGCGCGCCGCAGCCCGGTCAGGTCCGCCTTCTCCTCGCCCTTCTCCAGGATGAGGAATGCGTCCGCCGCGCCGATCGCCCTGACCGCCTGGAGGGTCAGATGGTCCGGGTCGCCCGCGCCTATGCCGATCACTGAGAACTTCTTCACGCCGCTATTCTGCCCGTCATGCGCGCCGCCCTGTTCGTCACCTGCGTCAACGACGCGCTGTACCCGCGCACGGGCATCGCCGTCGTACGGCTCCTGGAGCGGCTCGGCGTCACCGTGGACTTCCCCGCGACCCAGACCTGCTGCGGGCAGCCGCAGTACAACACGGGCTACCGCCGCGAGGCCGAACCGCTGCTGCGGCGCACCGCCGAAGCCTTCGCCGGGCACCGGTACGTGGTCACCCCCTCCGGTTCCTGCGCCGCGATGATCCGCGAGCACTACCCGCGGATCGGCCGGCGGGCGGCGGCGGAGGGACGCGGCGGCGAGCTGGCCGCGCTCGCGGCGGACCTGGCGCCGCGCGTCCACGAGCTGACCGAGTTCCTCGTCGACGTGCTCGGCGTGACCGACGTCGGCGCGTACTTCCCCCACACCGTCACCTACCACCCCTCCTGCCACGGCCTGCGCGCACTCGGGCTGGGGGACCGTCCGCGCAGGCTGCTGACGGCCGTCAGGGGCCTGGAACTGGTCGAACTGCCCGGAGCCGAGGAGTGCTGCGGCTTCGGCGGGACCTTCGCGGTCAAGAACCCGGACGTGTCCGCCGCGATGGGCGCCGACAAGTGCGAGAGCGCCGCCGCCACCGGCGCGCGGGTGCTGTGCGGCGCCGACAACTCCTGCCTGGCCCACCTCGACGGGCTGCTGCGCCGCGCCGCAGCGCCGCTGCGCACCCTGCACCTCGCCGAGATCCTGGCCGCCACCGAGGAGGAACCCCTGCCATGAGCGGCACCTTCCTCGGCTTCCCCGCGTTTCCCCAAGCGGCCCGCGAGGCCGTGCGGGACGACGTGCTGCGCGCCAACCTCCGCCGCGCCACCCACACCATCCGCGACCGGCGGGCCCGCGCCGTCACCGAGCTGGCGGACTGGGACCGGCTGCGCGCCGCGGGCAAGGCGGTCAAGGACCACACGCTGCGCCACCTCGACCGCTACCTCCTCCAGCTGGAGGCCGCCGTGACCGCCGCCGGGGGCACCGTGCACTGGGCGGCCGACGCCGCGGAGGCCAACCGGATCGTCACCGACCTGGTGCTCGCCACCGGCGCGCGGGAGGTCGTCAAGGTCAAGTCCATGGCCACTCAGGAGATCGGCCTCAACGAGGCGCTCGAAGCCGCGGGGATCGCCGCGTACGAGACCGACCTCGCCGAGCTCATCGTGCAGCTCGGGCGCGACCGGCCCTCGCACATCCTGGTCCCGGCGATCCACCGCAACCGGGCCGAGATCCGCGAGGTATTCCGCACGCAGATGGGCCGTTGGGGACGGCCCGCGCCCGACGGGCTCGGTGACGACCCGCGCGAACTCGCCGAGGCCGCCCGCCTGCACCTGCGGGAGAAGTTCCTGCGGGCCGAAGTCGCCGTGTCGGGGGCCAACTTCATGGTCGCCGAGACCGGCACCATGGTCGTCCTGGAATCCGAGGGCAACGGCCGGATGTGCCTGACCCTGCCCGAGACCCTCATCTCGGTCGTCGGCGTGGAGAAGGTCGTCCCGACCTTCCGGGACCTGGAGATCTTCCTCCAGACACTGCCCCGCTCCTCGACGGCCGAGCGGATGAACCCGTACACCACCATGTGGACCGGCACCACGGACGGCGACGGACCCGCCGCCTTCCACCTCGTCCTCCTCGACAACGGCCGCACCGACACCCTCGCCGACGAAGTGGGCCGCCAGGCCCTGCGCTGCATCCGCTGCTCCGCCTGCCTCAACGTGTGCCCCGTCTACGAACGCGCCGGCGGCCACGCCTACGGCTCCGTCTACCCGGGCCCCATCGGCGCCATCCTCAGCCCCCAACTGCGCGGCACCGGCAGCGGGATCGACGCCTCGCTGCCGTTCGCCTCCACCCTGTGCGGCGCCTGCTACGAGGTCTGCCCCGTCGCCATCGACATCCCCGAGGTCCTGCTCCACCTGCGCGAACGGGTGGCGCAGGGCGGCCCCGTCACCCGCGACGGCGTCCGCGTCACGATCCGTCCGGCGCACGGCCACACCGCGGAACGCGCCGCGATGCGGGCCGCCCGGATCCTGCTGGACCACCCGGGCGCGCTCCGCGCGGGCGAACGCCTGCTGGCCCGGGCCCGCCGGCTGCGCCCGCGGCGGCTGCCCGGACCGGGGCGCGCCTGGACCGACAGCCGCGAACTGCCCGCCCTGCCCGCGGAGCCCTTCCGCGACTGGTGGGCCCGGGAACGGGAGGCTTCCCGATGAGCAGCAGGGACCGCATCCTGGCCCGCGTCCGGCGGGCGGTGGGGGACCGGGGGCCGGAGCCGCCGGTCCCGCGCGACTACCTGCGCGTCCACGGCGCCCGCACGCCCGCCGAGCGCGCCGACCTGCTCGCCGCCCACCTCGCCGAGTACCGGGCCGGGGTCCACCGCACGGACGAGGACGGACTCCCGCCGCTGCTGACGCGGCTGCTCGCCGCGCGCGGATCCCGCACCGTCCTGGTCCCGTCCGCCCTGCCCGTGCACTGGCTCGCGGCGGCGGACGCGACCCGTGTCCCCGACCTGGCCGCGTCCACCCCGGCCGACCTGGACCGCGTGGACAGCGTCGTGACCGGCTGCGCCCTGGCCGTCGCCGAGACCGGCACGATCGTCCTCGACGGCGGCCCCGACCAGGGCCGGCGGCGCATCACCCTGATCCCCGACCACCACATCTGCGTGGTCCGCGTGCCGGACCAGGTGGTGGACTCCGTACCGCAGGCGCTGGAACGCCTCGATCCGCTGCGCCCCCTGACCTGGATCTCCGGCCCCTCCGCCACCAGCGACATCGAACTGGACCGGGTGGAGGGTGTGCACGGCCCCCGCATCCTGGACGTGGTCCTCCTCGGCGCACAATGAGCGCATGCCCTCCCACATCGCCCTCACCGCCCTCCTGGTCCACGACTACGACGCGGCCATCGAGTTCTACACCCGCGCGCTCGGCTTCGACCTCGCCGAGGACACCGCCCTCCCCGGGGGCGCGCGCTGGGTCGTGGTCCGCCCGCCCGGCGCGCAGGGGGCCGCCCTGCTGCTGGCCCGCGCCGAGGGCGAGGCGCAGCGCTCCCGGGTCGGGGACCAGACCGGCGGCCGCGTCGGGTTCTTCCTGTACACCGACGACTTCGCCCGCGACCACGCCCGGATGACCGCCGAGGGCGTCCGCTTCCTCGAGGAGCCGCGCCACGAGGCGTACGGCTCCGTCGCCGTCTTCGAGGACCTGTACGGAAACCGCTGGGACCTGCTGCAGCCCGCCTAGGCCCTGCCGTCGAAGTCTCCCGCCTGGCCCGCCCATCGGTCGGGCGGCCACCGGCCGGCCGGCGCGTCGGTCAGGCGGGGCCCGGCCGGTTCGGGGCGCCCGTCCGCTTCGGGGCGCCCGGACGGCCCGCGAGCGCGGGGGCCTCGGCCACCGCGTCGACGGGCTCCCCGGCCGCCACCCGGCCGGCCAGCGCCCTGGCCCATCCGACCAGACCCGCCACGTCGATCCCGTAGGCGGCCTCCTGCCCGGCGAGGGCACCGGCTCCGCGCAGCAGCAGCCGCGCCCCGCCCACCGCGTTCCCGCGCGCGGCGTGGGTGAGCCCCACCGCGAGCTGCGCGAGCCCGCGCCACAGGGGAGCCGCCGCCTCCGGCCCGGACTTCCAGGCGTCCTCGAACACCTCGTGCGCGTGGAAGGGCATCCCGGCGTCCAGCAGCCGCTGCGCCTCCGCGACCGTCTCCCCCGGCGAGCGCACCACGCCCTCGGGCTGCCGCTCCACCCCGGCCGCCCCGTACGGCAGCGGCCGTCCCAGCCCGTCCCGGGGCCGCGCACTGCGCGCCCGCCCCTCGTCGTCCCTGTCCCGAATTCGTTCCGGTTCCCGATCCCGTGCGTTCACCCCCTCATCCTCACCCCCGCCGATTACCGGTGCATGAACACCCCTCCCCGTGGGGTAATGTTCTGCATGTGCCGCCGAGGAGGGGGAAACCCCAGGTCGCAGGCACAACGGGACGTGGCGCAGCTTGGTAGCGCACTTGACTGGGGGTCAAGGGGTCGCAGGTTCAAATCCTGTCGTCCCGACTTGCGAGTATGCAGGTCAGAGGCCGTATCGGAGTGATCCGATACGGCCTCGAACCGTTTTCGGGGGCCGGTGCGCGGTCCTGCCCGGGGCATGCCGGTTCGCGCCCTTCCGCGTGCGGGTATCCAGGGGTGGTGAAGAAGCTCCGGGAACTGATGGCCGCGCCGCCCGAGTTCGGGCAGGGCGCGGGCGGCCCCGGGTGGCCGGGCCACCGGGGGCGGGGTCCCGCGCCGCCGTGTCCGCCGGGGCCGGCGTACGCCGCTGGCATACACCCCGGCGGGGCATCCCGCACCCGGAGGGCGCGGGATGGAACGCGGCCGGCGGCCGGCCCGGTACGGCAGCGGCCGGGCCGGAGGCGTATCCGCGCGGCTTCTGGGAAGGCGCATGAACGGAACGGAAGGGTGATGAGGGATGGTTCCGGAAGCGGACGACGCGCGCTTCACGGTCGCGGTCCAGCACGTGAACGGAGCCGTCGTCATCGAGCTGGCGGGGGAGCTGGACCATGACACGGCCCAGCCCCTGCGTGACGCCCTCGACACGGCGGCCGCCCGCGGCGGACGGCTGCTCGTGAATGTGGCGGACCTGGGGTTCTGCGACTCCACGGGCCTGAACGTGCTGCTGCACGGCAGACTCACGGCCCTGGAGGCCGGCGGCAGCGTGGAGCTGGCCGGGCTGCAGGGCTCCGTCGCCCGGATGTTCCGGATCACGGGCGCCGACGGGATCTTCCCCGTCCACGCCGATGTGGCGCACGCGCTGAGCGGGACGGAGGGTCCGCCGGCCTAGCACCACCGCACGACCGGTGGCCGGGCACGGCACTGCACACGGCACGGCTACGGAACGTCGACACTAGGGAGTCGGAGCGTCATGGAACTGCGGGGGTCACCCGACCGGACCTGGTACCTGGTACTGGACGGGGCCACCGACGTCGTGACGCGCAGCCGCGACTTCGCGCGCCGGGCCCTGGCCGCATGGCGCTGGCTCCCGGCCGCGACCCAGGAGGCGCGCGACGCGGCCGACGACGTCCTGCTGCTGGTGTCCGAGGTGGTGGCCAACGCCTGTCTGCACGGCGGCGGGCCGAACGCGCTGCTGCTGGACTGCGACGAGGAGCGGCTGCGCATCGAGGTGACCGACGGCAACCCCGCGCCGCCGGTTCCCGTGCGGCCCCGGCCGGGGGGCAGGCCGGGACAGCCCGGCGGGCACGGGCTGGTGATCATGAACCGGCTGGCCCGCAGCTGGGGTTCACGGCCCCGGCCCGACGGCAAGTGCGTATGGCTGGAGGTGGCCGCACCCGCCGGCATCAGCCGTCCGGAGCCGCGATGATCTCCGTGGTGGCGTCCTCCACAACACCAGGGCGCAGCCGTTGCTCCCACGCCGTCCGGGCGCGGCCGGGCCACCGGGTCCGGCTGTCCGGGCCGAAGGGGTGACCGGACATACTGGCCGGTGTGAAGACCGAAGACGACACCGTCCTGTTCGCCGTCGAGGGCCGGACCGCCGTGATCACCCTCAACCGCCCCAAGGCCCTCAACGCGCTCACCCACCCCATGGTGGTGCGCATGGCCGAGGCCCTGGCGGACTGGGAGCGGGACCCGGCCGTCCAGCAGGTCCTCATCCGCGGCGCCGGTGAGCGCGGCCTGTGCGCGGGCGGCGACATCCGGGCCATCCACGACGACGCCAAGGCCGGCACGGCCGCCTCCGCGGAGTTCTGGCGCGACGAGTACCGCCTCAACGCCCGCATCGCCCGCTACCCCAAGCCCTACGTCGCCCTCATGGACGGCATCGTCATGGGCGGCGGGGTCGGCGTCTCGGCCCACGGCGGCGTCCGCATCGTCACCGAGCGCTCCCGCGTCGCCATGCCCGAGACCGGCATCGGCTTCGTGCCCGACGTCGGCGGGACCTGGCTGCTCGGCCGCGCGCCCGGCCGGCTCGGCACCCATCTCGCCCTCACCGGCGCGGCCGTCGGCGCGGCGGACGCCCTGCTGTGCGGACTCGCCGACCACTTCGTCCCCGCCGCGCGGCTGCCGGAGCTGACCGCGGCCCTCGCCCAGGCTCCCGTCCACGAGGTGCTGCCGCGCTACGCGGCCGCGCCCCCGCCCGGTGAACTCGCCGCCCACCGGGCCTGGATCGACCACTGCCACGCGGCGGACGGCGTCGAGGAAATCGTCGAGCGGCTGCTCGCCCAGGGGGAGCCGGCCGCCAAGGAGGCCGCCGAGACCGTCCTCGCCAAGTCCCCGACCGCGCTGAAGGTCACCCTCGCGGCCGTGCGCCGGGCCGCCGCCCTCGGCTCGCTGGAGGAGGCGCTGGTCCAGGAGTTCCGGGTCTCGTGCAACGCCCTGTCCTCGCCCGACCTGGTGGAGGGCATCCGCGCCCAGGTCATCGACAAGGACCGCCGCCCGCGCTGGTCGCCGCCAGCGCTGGCGGACGTGACCGGCGCGGACGTGGAGCGGCACTTCGCACCGCTCGCGGGCGGGGACCTCGAGCTGTGACCCGCCGCGGCGGGCCGGCCCGCCCGCCGGGGTGAGATTTACCGCGAGGCACGGGGGCGGCCCGGCATATTTTGTACCGTGTACGGAATACGGCGTAGAGCGTTTCTGCGGAAGCGGGGAGGGTTGACCTGGCGAGGGACCGCAGCGGCGCGGGGGACCCCGCCCGGACGCTCGAGCTGCTGTGGCGCGGGCCGGGCCGGGAGGCCGCCGCGGGCCGGCGAGGCCCGCGGCAGGGGCTCAGCGTGGACACCGTGGTCCGCGCCGCGATCACCCTCGCCGACGAGCAGGGGCTGGCCGCCCTCACCATGCGGGCGCTCGCCCAGCGCCTCGGGGTGACACCGATGACCCTCTACACGTACGTGCCCGGCAAGGCCGAGCTCCTCGACCTGATGCTGGACGACGCCTACCGGACCATGGACCGCGCCCGGCCCGCGGCGGACGCGGCGGACGCCGGGGAAGGGCCGGAGCCCTGGCAGGTGCGCGTGACCCGCGTCGCCGAGGACAACCGGGCCCTGCTCGCCCGCCACCCGTGGATCGCCGACCTGTCCGGCACCCGGCCGCCGCTGGGCCCCGGGGTGATCGCCAAGTACGAGTACGAACTCGCCGCCTTCGACGGGATCGGCCTCACCGACCCCGAGATGGACGCCGCCCTGACCCATCTCCTCGGCTTCGTGCACGCCGGGGCGCCCGCCGCCGCCGAGGCCGCCGAACGCGGCGGCCGGCAGAGCGACGACGCGTGGTGGGCCGTCAGCGCCCCGCTGCTGCGGCAGGCCATGGACCCGGCGCGCTACCCGCTCGCCGCCCGGGTCGGCAGCGCGGTCGGCGGCTACGACCCGGACGCGGTCTGGGCCTTCGGCCTGCGCTGCGTCCTGGACGGCCTGGCCCGACTGATCGAATCCAGGCCCTCACAGCACTAGGTCCTGTCGTCGAAGTGGCGCGGGCCAGGCGGGACTTCGACGACAGGGCCTAGCGGTAGCCCGAGGTGTTCGCGGGGCGGCCCGGGTCCTGGACTTCGACCATGTACCGCCAGCAGTCCGGGCGGCTGCCGTCGAGGTCGGTGAAGCCGTAGACCCCGGCGAGCTGCCCGCTGGACAGCGACTGCCCGTTCCAGCGCGCCCGCTCCGGGTCCGCTGCGAGCGCCGCGACCGCCCGGCCCACGTACGAGGGCGTCTCCGAGATGGCGAAGTGCGGGACCTTGTCCAGCGCGTCCCGCCAGTTCCCCTCCGTCACCCCGAAGTGCTCCAGCATCATCTCCGAGCGCATCCACCCCGGGGTCAGCGCCACCGCCGTGGCCCCGCGCGGCCCGAGCTCGTGCCCCAGCGCGAACGCCATGCGCAGCACGGAGGACTTGGCGAGGTCGTAGAAGAACGACACCCGGTAGCGGGACGCGTTGTACTCGGCGGTGCCGTCCGTCATCTCCACCACCAGCCCGCCCGGCCGGCGCAGCAGCAGCGGCAGCGCGAAGTGGCTGGTGACGGCATGGGTCTCCACCGCGAGGCGCAGCAGGCGCAGGCCCTTGTCCAGGTCGTGCTCCCAGACCGTGCTGTCCCACTCGAAGAGCGTCTCCCCGCCCCAGATGTCGTTGACCAGGACGTCGAGGCGTCCCTGCTCGTCGTCGATCCGCCCCACCAGGGCGCGGACCTCATCCCGCACCAGGTGGTCGGCGACCACCGCGATGCCGCCGCCGCCCGCCGCCGTCACCAGCTCGGCCGTCTCCTCGACCGTCTCCGGCCGGTCGTACTCCGAACGTCCGCCGCGGGAGCTGCGGCCCGACACGTACACGGTCGCGCCCCGCGCGCCCAGTTGCACCGCGATGCCCCGGCCGGCGCCCCGCGTCCCCCCGGCCACCAGGGCGACCCTGCCTTCGAGTGTGCGCTGTGCTTCAGCCATGCGCCCGACCCTACGACGGCCCGCCCCGCTCCCGCCCGCCGAACACGGCGACCGCCGCCAGGGCCAGCAGCAGCCCGCCGGCCGCCGCAGCGAGCGCCGGGCCGGGCCCCCACAGCGTCCAGACCGCGCCGAACAGCAGGGATCCGGCGAACCGGGCCAGGGCCTGGGCCGTCTGGAGCACCGCGAGGCCGGTGGTGCGCACGCCCGCCGGGAGCAGCGGACCGGCCGCCGCCATCAGCACCCCGTCCGTGGCCGCGTAGAACAGGCCGAGCAGCCCGAGCACCCCGAGGACCAGCGGCGGCCCCGCCGGCAGCGGGGCAAGCAGCAGCAGGCAGGCGCCGAGCAGAGCCACGTGCCCGCCGAGGAAGACCCGGCGCCGGCCCAGCCGGTCGGCGGCCCGGCCGACGGGCAGCGCCGCCAGCAGGAACACCGCCGCCGTACCCACCGGCAGCAGCGGGAAGTAAACGGCCGGCAGATCGAGGCGGCGCTGGAGCAGCAGGTAGAGGAAGGCGTCGCCGACCGTGAACAGGCCGAGTACGGCGGCGGTCGAGCACAGCCGCGGCAGCCCCGGGACGCGTACGAGCGTGCGCAGCGCCGGCAGCGGCGCCCGGGCGGCGGGCGCGGGCGCCTCCCGTACGAACAGGACCAGCACCACCACCCCCAGTACCGCGATGCAGCAGCTCACCGTGAACACGGCCGCGTACCCGTCCGCCACCACCCACAGCACTCCGAAGGCCGCCAGCGGTCCCAGCAGCGCGCCCGCCGTGTCCAGGGCGCGGTGCACCCCGAACGCCCGGCCCTGGTCCTGCGGCGGGCAGGACAGCGAGATCAGCGCGTCGCGGGGAGCGGTGCGCAGGCCCTTGCCGGTCCGGTCGGCGGCGAGCACCGCGGCCACCGACCAGGGGGTGGTGACCGCGAGCAGGGCAGCCTTGCACCCGGCGGACAGGGCGTAGCCGAAGCCCGCCACGAGTTTGCGCCGGTGGGTGCGGTCCGAGATCCGGCCGCCCGCCAGGCGCAGCAGCGCCGTGGCGCCCTGGTGGAGCCCGTCCAGGGCGCCGAAGGCGAGCGGTGACATGCCGAGCCCGGCCACCAGGTACAGCGGCAGGACGGCCGTGACCATCTCGGCGGAGACGTCCGTGATCAGACTGACCAGACCGAGCGCGAACACCGTGCCGGGGACGGCCCCGAGGGGGCCGCTCCGGGCCGGGGTGTCCCCGGCCATGTCCGCCGCCCGGCTGGTCGACAGGTACACGGGTGCCTCCCTGACGGCGACTAGAACCAGTTGACGGTGAGCGGGAACCCGGCGGTGACGGTCGTCCCCGCGGAGTCGGTGGCCGTGGCGGTGATCTGGAGGGTGCCGGCCGCCCACGGCTTGCCGCTGATCCGGCCGGTGCCGGGGTCGACGCTCAGCCCCCAGGGCAGGCCGGTGGCCCCGTAACGCACCGGGGGCCTGCCGCCGGTGGCGCTGAGCTGGATCGTGCAGGACTGGTTGAACTTGCAGGTCTGCGGCCCCGGAGGAGTGAGCTTCAGGTCACCGGAGGTCGGCGTGGGTGTGGGGGTGGGCGTGGGCGTCGGAGTGGGCGAGGTCGGGGTGGGCGTCGGGGTGGGTGTCGAGCCGTCGAAGACCTCGGTGATCGGCTGGACGTTGGCCGCGTTGCCCGCGTGCGTCGTACCGAACAGGTCCTCGAAGGTCCGCAGCAGGTGGTGGTGGTTGACGGCGGTCGCGTACCTGCCCGTCTTCACGTGCGCGCCGTGGAACACGGTGGCGATCTGGTTCGACCCCAGGTAGTTGTCCTCGTCCCAGGTCAGCACCAGCAGGCTGTTGTTGGCCTTCGCCCACTGCGCGTACGCGTCGATGTTGTTCTTCGTCCAGGTGTCGCCCGTGCCCACCGAGCAGGAGTGCATGTCGTTGCACTGGTTCGGCACGACGAACGACAGGTGCGGCAGCGCCGCGAAGTTGTTCTGCGGGAACTGCGCCCAGGTCTTGCCGGTGCTCAGCGGTACGTTCTTGAAGGCGAACCAGGGGTTGTGCTTCTGCGCGTACTGCCCGTTCGTGCAGACCGTCGACCCCTCGCTCGGCAGGTCCTCGTTGTAGGTCGCGAAGGTCTTGCCGGCCGCGATCAGCTCCTGGCCGAGGTTCGGCGCGGTCATCGACTGCGGCGTGTAGCAGCCGTCGCCGGTGATGCCCTGGGTGGCACCGGAGAAGAGGTTGAAGTAGTTGGGCTGGCTCGGGTGGGTCAGTGCCTTCATGCCGGTCAGGCTGGCGCCGCCGTTCGCCAACTGGTTGATGTACGGGGCGTTCGCGCTGCCGATGATCTCCCCGTACTGCTTGTTCTCGTACACCACGACCACCACGTGGTCGTAGGAGGGCAGTGCGGTCGCGGTCGACGCCGCGGGTGCGGAACGGGTTTCGGCGGCCTGGGAGTTGGCGATGGTGAAGGCGCCCAGCAGGCCGAGCGTGCCGAGCCCGGCCACGAGCGCGGACCACCGGGCCCGGCGTCTCGCGTCGGCTCGGGGTGAGGGGATGGGCATGGGGATCCTCCTTGGTGTCGGCGGGGGGTGGCGGTGGGGTGGGGGGCGGTCAGGGCGGCCGGCCGGCCGTCATTCCTCACGCCGGGCCGCGCCGGCCACGGCGATGTTCAGGAAGCGCGGCACGGGCCGCTGCCGGGCCCGGAAGTCCTCCGCGACGGCCGCCCGCACCGCCGCCAGCCGCGCCTGCGGCAGCAGCACCAGCGCGCTGCGCCCCGGCTCGGGTCCGGGCGGCCACGCGCTCAGGGCCCCGGCCCGGCGCGCACAGGACACGGCCCGCGCCAGCTCCGCCGGCCGGTCCGCGGCCTCGCCGCGCACGGCGACCAGCACCAGCCGCGCCCCGGAGGCCGCCGGGTCGAAGGGCGCGTACCGAAGCCGCCGCCGGTGCCCTTCCCCCGGCAGCAGGGCCCGGCCCGGCCGGGCGAAGAGCACCGCCCGGCGCAGCGAGCCGTCCCCGTCCGGCAGCGCGTCGGACAGCAGCCGGGCCAGGAGCGCGCGGTCCGGCGGTTCGCCCGCCCCGGTGTGGGCGTCGGCCACCGCCAGGGCCACCGCGCAGTCGGCGGGCTCCGCCGTGGCCAGCCCGGCCGCCGCGGTGAGGGAGCCCTGCACGTGCAGGTCCGTCCCGCCGCGGCCGTAACCGGCCCGGGCCAGCGCCCGTAGCACCGCGTACGGCCGGACCGCCCAGGCGGGGGCGGCGGGCGGCGGCCCGGACAGGGTCAGCGGCAGGTCGCAGCTGTCCGCCGGATGCCCCAGCGAACTGAGCCGTACCAGGCCGTCGGTGCGGGGGGCCGCGGCGGCGGCCGTCGGCCAGCCGGCCGCCGCGACCAGTCCGGGCGACACGAGGTGGAAGGCGTACGGGGCGCTCCAGACGGCGGTGGGCGGCCGGCCGTGTGCGATCTGGAGTGCGTAGGCGACGAGCCGGAAGAGCGGGTCGGCGGTGGCCCGCCGGGCCAGGTCGCCTCCGGCGGGGACGGCGGGGAGGGTGCGGGACGTACCGGGACGGGCGGGGTCGGCGTTCGTGTCCGGGTCTCGGTCCTGGTCCTGGTTCCGGTCCCGGTCCGGGTCCCGGTCCCGGTCTTGGTCCCGCTCCCGGTCCCGGTCCCGGTCCGGGTCCCGGTCCGCCTCCCTGGCCGTGCCCCTGCCCGCGTCCGCGCCCGCGTCAGGGAGGGGAACGGGGCGGAGGTCACGGCCGGTCACGGGGTGTCCTTGCGGGCCAGGATGCGGTAGGCGTTGCCGCCGTCCGTGATGCGGGCGGCCGCCGACCGCACGGCGTCCAGGACGGCCGCGCCCGCGAAGCACGGCAGGGCCGCCGCCCGTACGACGCCCGCGAACGCCCGGGCGCGGGGCGTGGCCGGGGGACCCCACGGCCGGTCCGGGTCCGGGGCGAGGCCCGCTGCGGTCAGGGCCACCGCGCCGAAGAAGTCGTTGCCCTGGTGGGCGGCCCCGTGCTCCTCGACCAGCACGGAGAATCCCCGCTCGGCCAGCGCCTCGCGCAGGTTCCCGGCCGGGACCAGGTGCTGGTGC
The DNA here is from genome assembly GCF_056430495.1 of Streptomyces sp. NPDC045967. Classification (NCBI taxonomy): domain Bacteria; kingdom Bacillati; phylum Actinomycetota; class Actinomycetes; order Kitasatosporales; family Streptomycetaceae; genus Streptomyces; species Streptomyces sp. NPDC045967. The sequence goes on from NZ_JBWKLE010000002.1 coordinate 272,419, forward strand.
TGCGGCTGGAACCACGGCAGCCACGCCCGGCCCAGGAGGTCGGCCATGCGCGACTCGGGGTCGGGCACCTCGACGGTCAGGTATCCGCCGGGGGCGAGGACGGCGGCCGCCGTGTCCAACTCGGCCAGCGGGTCCCGGGTGTGCTCCAGGTAGTGGTACATGCTGACCACCTCGTACCGGCCCGCCAGCTTCGCGGCGAAGTCCGGGAACTGGCCCTGGTACCCGCACTCCACCCAGCCGCGCCGCTCGGCTTCGACGACCCCGTCGCCCATGTCCAGGCCGTCGAACCGGGTCTGCGGCCAGACCTCGCGCGCGGCGTTGCAGAAGTGCCCGTGCCCGGTCCCCACGTCGAGCCAGGAATCCGGTCCGGCGCCGCCCACGTGCGCACGGAGCATCTCGGCGCGCGCCCGGTAGGCGGGGCCGAGCCGCCCGAAGACCGTGCCCGCACCCTCGCCTCCCTGCCCGTCGTAGAAGTCCCGGTAGTAGAACTCCAGGCCCTCGGGGCTCAGCCGCGGGTTCTGGAAGACGTGCCGGCAGTCCGCGCAGCGCTCCAGCGTGAACCGGCCGGGCTTGCCCTGGAGCAGGTCGGGCATCCGGACCCGGACGGTGAGCCGCCCGCTCCCGCACCAGGGGCAGTCCGCGCGGCGCGGCTCGAAGAAGCGGCCGGTCCCCCCGGCCAGGTCGGCCCGGTAGGCGGCGGCCCGGCCGCCGGCGGGCTCCCCGCCCCGGCCCCGGCGGGCCGCCGCGGCCGTACGCAGGGCCGCACCGAAGGACCGCACCGGCCGGGCGGCGGTGGCCCGGGCCAGATCGGCGGGGCGCAGCGGGGAGCGCGGACCGCCGAGCACCAGGTACGGCTGGAGCCAGTACAGTCCGGCCGCGGCGGCCCCCCACCGGCCCTGGCGTACGGCGGCGCCGGCCAGCAGGGCCAGCCCGGCGACCTGTGCCGCGGCCAGTGCCCCGGGCGGCAGCCCCTGCGCCCGCAGTTCGGCGGCGCGCTCGGGTCCCGCCGCCCCGGCCCGCGGCCCGCAGCTCAGCGCGGGGGCGACGGCCAGGCCCGTGGCCCCGGCGGCGTACTCCTTCAGGCGGCGGGTGAGCGCGAGGAGTTCGGCCTGCCCGGGGAGCGACCCGTCCGGATCGACCCCGGCCCGCGCGAGCACCTCCTCGGCGGCCAATACGGCGAACCCGGCGCCGCGTCCCTCACCGAGCCGGTCCCGGGGGTAGCGGACGGGATCGACCAGGCGCAGCAGCCCCAGCGCCCGCTCGGCGGCCAGGTCCGCCGGCAGCAGGTCCAGGACCCGCAGGCCCTCCCGCTCGGCGTGCGCGCAGGCGGAAAGGAAGGTCGCCGCGTCCGCCTCGACCCCCCGGGCGGTGAGCAGCCGCCACCCGGCGGCGCGCGGCACACCGGTCGTCGTGAGCGGGGCGGCCGGCAGCACCGGCACCGCCCGCAGCCTGCGGCCGGCCCGGAAGGTGCCGGCGCCGAGCGCGGCCAGCAGCGCCGCCGAGGTCCAGGGGACCCGGGGGATCGGGAGGGGCGTCATCGCAGCTTCTCCAACCGGTCGGCCGCGGCGGCGGCTCCGCCCGCCGCGGCGAATGAGGACTGGATGCGCCGGGCGGACCGGCGGTGGCCGGGCTCGTCCAGCACGGCAGTGAGGGCGTCGCGCAGTTCCTCGGCCCGGGTCCGGCCGAAGCGCAGCCGCACCCCGGCCCCGGCGTCCACGACCTGCCGGGCCACGATCGGCTGGTCGTCGCGGATCGGCGCGACCACCAGCGGAAGCCCGAACGCGAGGGCCTCGCAGACGGTGTTGTGGCCGCCGTGGCAGACCACCGCGTCCAGATGGGGCAGCAGTTCCAGCTGCGGCACGCGTTCCTGCACCAGCAGGTGATCGGGTGCCGGCCCGACCAGCGCGGCGGGCGCCGCCAGCATCAACTGGACGTCCTCGGCGAGGTGTTCGGCGGCCCCGAGCACCGCCCGGTAGAACCGGCCGCCGGCCTCCTGGTTCAGGGTGCCCAGGGACACCAGCACGCGCCGGCGCGCCGGATCGAGCCGCTGCCAGGGGAAACCGGGAGCGGCCGGGCGCGCCCCGAAGGCCGGGCCGACGAAGGCGAAGTGCGCCGGGAACCTCGTACCGGGGCCGACGAGTTCGGGGGTGGAGAAGACCAGCACGAGCCGGTCGGAGAACCGCGGGTCCCAGTCGGCGGGCACCGGTCCGTACTCGGCGACCAACCCGCTGATCCGCTGGGCCACCCACTCCCCGACCTTCGGGAAGTCCGCGAACGGCCGCGTGAGTTCCGCCGAAGTGCTGGCGGAGGTCGCCCAGGGGATCCCGAGCCGTTCGGCGACCAGCGGCCCGGCCAGGGCCTGCTGGTCGGCGACCAGCACGTCGGGCTCGAAGGAGCGGACGGCGTCGGCCACGCCCGGCTCCATGGCCCGCGCGAGCGGCACCAGGGCCTCCTCCCACAGGAACCGCAGCGCGGCGACCCCGCGCAGATCGCGCCAGCGTGCGTGCAGCGCCGTGTAACCGTCCGCATCCTCGCCGGACGGCAGGACGCGGGCGCGGGCGGGCAGCAGCCGGGACAGCGCCGCGGAAGGCCCGGCCCAGGCGATCTCGTGTCCCCGGGCGGCCAGTTCGGCCCCCACGGCCACCGTCGGATTGACGTGCCCCGCCAGCGGCGGAACGGTGAACAGCACCCTCATCGGACCAGCGCTCCCGCCCGTGTTCCGCGCGACCTCCGTGCGCCGCGTGCCGACGGGTCGGCCGCCGAGGCGTCGAGATGGGCCAGGACGGCCTCCCGCAGTGCCCCGGTGGTCTCCTTGAGCACGTCGTGCCCCAGCCCCGGCAGGACGCGCAGCTCGCCGCGGGGTGCGTGCCGGGCCAGTTCCCGTGCGCCCGGCAGGAGTTCGGAGTGCTCACCGCACACGATCAGGGCCGGGCAGCGCAGCCGGGCGTAGTCGGCCGGGGTGAAGGTGCGGCCCGCCGCCATGTCGTCGATCAGGGACGTGCGGTTGAGCAGGTCGTCGGCGATGGCCGTGAGGTTCGCGGCCTTGCGCAGCCGCAGAGAGCGTAAGGAGGCGGGGACCGGACTGTCCTCCAGGCCGAGCGCGGCGGCCGACAGCGTATCCACCATGTTCTCCACCCAGGCCCCGCTCAGCGGTGGCTCCAAGAGGGTCAGCCCCGTGACGGGACCGGGCCGGGCCAGCGCCGCGTGCAGCGCCAGGGTGCCCCCGTAGCTGTTGCCGACCAGGTGCACCGGCCGGCCGCCCAGGCCGAGCGCGCCGAGCAGCTCGAACAGGTCCCGTACGGCGGTGCGGCTGTCGTAGCCGTCGGGCGGCCGCTCCGAACGGCCGTGGCCGCGCAGGTCGTACAGGACGGCCTCGTGCCCGGCCCGGGCCGCCGGCACCGCCAGCGGGCAGTAGAAGGAGGACAGGTTGTCGACGGCCAGGCCGTGCAGGAAGACCACCACGGGCCGGTCGGGGCGGGCGGCTTCCGCGGTCACCGGAAGCCGCTGGACGTGGAAACGCAAGGAGTTGGCGAGGACGAAGGCCATGGCCGGCTCAGCCCGCGGAGCCGGCCGGGAAGGCCGCCGAGCGGGCGAGGGAAGCCCGGGTGATCCGGCCGATGTGGGTGACGAGGTCACCGACGGACATGGCGAGGATCGCGTCCATGTCCTTCTCCGCGAGGAACTCCATGAGGTCCACCTCGGCGCCGTAGCGGTGGTGGAGCAGCTCCGCGAGGGCGACGAACTCGACGCTCTCCAGCGCCAGGTCCTCGTTGAACGTCGTCTCCATCGTGACCTCCTCCGCGAGCAGGTACTCGTCGCCGACGATCTCCACGAGCATTCCGGTGATCTCGGCGAGGATGTCAGGTGCCATGACGGGTCTCCGTGAGGTGGAAGGGGACGGGGGAGGGTGCCGCCGCGGGAGCGGTCCAGGCGACGACGTGGTCGGGCGGGTCGGTGGCGAGCAGGGTGGTGCGGACCGGGTACGGCTGCCCGTCCGGGGAGCGCACCAGCAGCGCGCCGGAGTCCGGGTCCTCGGCCACCCGCCAGTCGCGCGGGCGGCCGCCGAGCCCGCTGCCCCCGGCCTTGGCGGCGGCCTCCTTGGCGCACCACACCGCGGTCACCGCGGCGGGCAGGCCGGTGCCCTCGCAGGCGGCCAGCCGCTCGGCGAGCCGGACCTCCTGCGGTCCGAGGGCGATGCGGACCAGCGCGTCCGGGTCGGCCGTCACCTGCTCCAGGTCGATGCCGACCGCGCGGCCGGGGTGCGCGAGCGCCACCGCGAGCCGGTCCTTGTGGGCGATCGACAGCCCCAGACCCCGCGCCAGCGGGCCCTCGGCGAGCGGCCGGCCCGCAGGGTCGTTGCCGATGGGCACCTCCACCGGGAACACCGGGCCCGCCCCGCCGTCCCACAGCAGCCGGCGCACCGCGTCCTTGGCAGCGATCCGGCCCAGCAGCCAGGGCGCCCGGGCACGCGGCGACAGCCGCTCGTACGCCGCCCGCTCGGCGGCGCCGAGGTAGCGGCGCATCACCAGCTCCTGGGAGGCGGGATCGGTCCAGCGGCGCCGGGCCAGGCACCAGCCCTCCGGCCGGGGCTCGCCGATGCCGCAGACCTCCGGGGTGAACTTCATCGGCCACACCCGCTCGTCGGCGCCGAAGCGGCGGTACGTCCACCCCTCGATCCGGGCCCACACCCCGCCGCCCGCGCGGCGCAGTTCGAGGTCGCCGCGCACGGTGGTGTCGCGCACCTCGCGGATCCGGGCCGTGGCCGCGACGAGGTCGAGCGGGGCGGGCGGGGGACCGAAGAAGCGGATGCGCTCCACGGTGGCGGGGAACACCAACCGGTCCACCGGCAGCCGCAGTTGCATCCAGTGCCCGAAGAGCTGACCGGCGGCGTCGAGGAGCGCCCCGGGGTCGGGCAGGGCCCGCAGCACCCCCTCGATGCCGTCCGCGCCGACGGTCCGCACCGCGTGCACGGCGGCGAAGCGCGGGCCGTGGAACATCCACCGGTCGCGGTAGAGGGCCTCGGCGCTGACCGGGGCGGGGCGCGGATCGCGCAGGGGTGTGGTGTCGGGCGGGGGCGGCTGCCCGTACCGGTCGCCGAGCAGGACGACCACCGAGGCGTACGCCTCGAGCGTGACGCGCGCCCGACCGGGCCCGTCGCCCCGGACGGTGACCTCGACGTCGACGGCCGGTTCGACGGCCAGCCAGCGCAGCGCCCGTACGTCCTCGTAGCCCACGACGTGCAGACCGGGCGGCGCGTGGCGCCGGGCGGCCTCGGCGGCCAGCTCGAGCATGGTGGTCATGGGCACGACGGGGAACCGGTCGGAGTCCTCGGGCCAGCCGTCGGGCTGCAGGTACACGCAGTGGTCCCGTACGTAGGGCAGCGCGGCCAGGGAGAGCCGCAGGCGCTCCGTGGCGGCGCCGGTGGTGCCGGTGGTGCCGGTGGTTTCGACGGTTCCCGCGGTGCGCCCCGCGGCGTCGGGTCCCGCCGGAGCGCCGCCGCCCGGGTCCGCCCGGGTGGCCGACCATGCCTCGGTGACGCTCCGGGCGGCCTCGCCGGTGTCGGCCAGCACGGCGTCCAGGGCGGACAGCAGCAGGGGGCGGGGACCGGGCCGGTCCGCCGGCGTGCCCATCACCACCGGTACCGGGGCTGCCAGGAGGCCGCTCAGCGAGGCGCGGGCCGCCTCATCCAGCCGTACGAGCGGAGACCCGAGGTCCAGCGGAACGCTGCGGCCGGAGCCGGAGCCGGAGCCGGAGCCGGAGCCGGAGCTGGAGCTGGAGCCGGAGCCGGGCGCGGTGTTCGGCCCGGTGTCGTGCGGGGAGCGGCGGCCGGGGGCCGGGGCGTGGGCGGGGCCCGCACCGGCCTCCGCCCCTGCCTCGGCCCCGTCCTCCCCATCCGTCAGCAGATCCCAGCGGGGTGCGTGCCCCTCCGCCCAGAGGGCGGCGCAGGTCCGGCGCAGCGCCGCCAGCCCCGCGAGCCGGGGGGAGGACGTCGACACCGACAGGTGGGGCCGGCCGCGCAGGGTGTCCTCGACGAACCCGGGCAGACTGCCCGGGCCCAGCGTGACGAAGCGGCGCACGCCCTCCTCCTCGTACAACCGCAGCGTCAACTCGCGGAAGCGAACCGGCTCCAGCAGGTGGCGGACCACCAGTTCCCGCACGTCGGCGGGGTCCGTGGGGAACGGCGCGCACGTGGTGGCCGACCACACCGGCAGGGCGCCCGCCCGCAGCGGCAGCCGCGCGAAGGCGGCGCGGACCTGGCCGAGGTAGGGCTCCCACATCGGCGTGTGGAAGCCGGACCGGAACGGGAGCTCCTGTCCGAGCACCCCCTCGCCCCGCAACCGGTCCAGCACCGCCGCCACCCGGCCCGGGTCACCGCAGACCACCGACTGGTGGGGGCAGTTGTCGTGGCTGACCACCACGCCGTCCAGCCCGTGCAGGGCCGCCTCCGCCCGCGGGGCGCCGCAACCCAGCGCCGCGTACACGAGATCCGGCACATGCACGTCACCCGGGCGCAGGGAGTCCAGGAAGGTGTCGGCCGCCTCCTGCGGGTACATGCCGGCGGCCACCATCGCGGCCCACTCGCCCAGGCTGTGGCCCGCCAGCACCTCGGCCTCGATGCCGAGCACCGGCAGCACCCGGGCGAAGAACCGGCCGACGGCGATCGCGTCCACGGCCCGTTCCACCAGGGACGCACCCCGGCCGAGCCGGGGCGGCGGAGATCCCAGCCGCTGGGCGACATCGTCGACCACGGGGGCGAACTCCGGCTCCAGGCCGGGGAACAGGAAGGCCGTCCGGCCGCCCAACTGCTCCGGCGCGAACCACACGTCGCCGCGCCCCCGCCAGGCCCGCCCGCGCCCCACCACCTTCGCGGCCAGGGCGAGCCGCTGAGGCGTCGGCCCGAACACCGCCAGCCGGCAGGGCCCCTCGCCCCCGGACGCCGGGGTGCCCGCCGCCAGCAGGGCCGACAGCTCGGCGGGACCGTCCCCCGCCAGCAGCAGTACGCCGCCTCGCGCGGGCGCCCCGACCGGCGCGGCCGGGATCCCCACGGGCAGGAACCGGCGGCCCGCCCGAGGGCCGGCCGGCCGGCCCGTCGCCGCCGGGCGGGCCGCTCCCGGCGCCTCCTCCAGCACCACGTGCGCGTTGATCCCGCCGAAGCCGAACGCGTTGACCCCCGCCCGGCGCGGCAGCGGCCCGCGCTCCCACGGCTCCGCCGCCGTCACCGGCCGCATCCGCGTCGCGGCCAGGCCCGGGTGCGGCTCCTCCAGGTGCAGCGTCGGCGGCAGCACCGCCTCGTGCACGGCGAGGGCGGCCTTGACGAGTCCCGCCATGCCGGACGCCTGCATGGCGTGCCCCAGCATCGACTTCACCGAGCCGAAACCGATTCCGGCGTGCCCGGCCACCGGTGGCCCGAACACCTGCGCCAGGGTGTCGAGTTCAGCCGCGTCCCCGACGGGCGTCCCCGTTCCGTGCGCCTCCAGCAGGCCCAGCGCGCCCGGCTCCCGCGGATCCAGCCCGGCCTCCCGCCAGGCCCGTTCCAGAGCCCGTACCTGACCGGCGACCAGGGGGCTCATGAGGCTGGCCGCCCGGCCGTCACCGGCCACACCCGTCCCGCGGACCACCGCGTAGACGCGGTCGCCGTCCCGCTGCGCGTCGGCGAGCCGCTTGAGCAGCACCACCCCGGTGCCCTCCGAGAGCAGCGTGCCGTCGGCCCGCCGGTCGAAGGGCCGGATCCGCTCGCTCGGGCTCAGCGCCCGCAGCTGCGTGAACACGCTCCACAGCGTCGCGATGTGGCAGTGGTGCACGGCCCCCGCGACCACCGCGTCGCAGCGCCCGGAGGCCAGCAGCCCGACCGCCTGGTCCACCGCCAGCAGCGAGGAGGCGCAGGCCGCGTCCAGGGTGTAGGCGGGGCCCCGGAAGTCCAGGCGGTTCGCGGTGCGGGCGGCCGTGAAGCTCGGGACCAGGCCGATCGAGGCGTCCGGGCGCTCCGGGCCGAGCGCCTCCTGGAAGGCGGTGCGCACCTCGGCGATCCGCCGCTCACCGAGCTCCGGGGCCAGCTCCCGCAGGGTCTGGGCCACCTGGTGAGCGGTCCGAACCCGTTGGTCCAGCCGGGCCGTGGCCACGCCCATGAACCCGCCGCGCCCCAGCACCACCCCGATCCGCGAACGGTCGGCCGGCAACCGGTCCTCGCCCCCCGCGTCCGAGACGGCCTCGGCCGTCGCGTGCAGGGCCAGCATCTGGTCGGGCTCGGCTCCTTCCACCGCGCCGGGCATGATCCCGAACCGGGTCGGGTCGAAGGCGGCGAGGCCGTCGACGAATCCGCCCCGCCGGCAGTAGAACCGGTCTCCCGCCGCCGGTCCGGCGGCGCCCGCCGGGTCGTAGTACACCTCGGGGTCCCAGCGCTCCGGCGGGACCTCGCCGATGGAGTCCGTCCCCGCCAGCAGGTTGCGCCGGTAGGCGGCCAGGTCGGCGGCCCCGGGGAACACCACGCCCATTCCGACGATCGCCGCGTCGGTGGGCCGCGGGCCGCGCCGCTCGCGCTCACTCATCCCCGTGGCCCCCTTCGGCCATCAGGACCACCTGTACGTCGGTCCCGTGCGCCAGTTCGTCGAGGAACGCGGCGGTACCCGCCCCGGGCGCGATGAGCGGGATGCCGCGGCGGGCGTACGCGCGCTCCAGCTCGGGGGTGACCATCCCGCCCGCGTCCGCCGCCCAGGGGCCCCAGTCCACGGACAGCACCCGGCCCGGGAAGGACTCCGCCCACGTGCGCGCCAGGCCGTCGAGGGCGTCGTTGGCCGCCCCGTAGTCGCACTGGCCGCGGTTGCCGTACACCCCGGCGACGCTCCCGAACAGCGCCAGGAACCGGGGCGCGGGCCCCGGCCCGTGCTCGGCGGCCGCGGCGGCCAGGTGCCGGGCACCGGTCACCTTGGTGGTGAACACCTCCGTGAAGTCCGCCGGTTGCTTGTCGCGCAGCAGCCCGTCGCGCAGCACCCCGGCGCCGTGCACGATGCCGTCCAGCCTGCCGTGGCGGGCCCGTACGTCGGCGACCACGGCCCGTACGGCGGCCTCGTCCGTGACGTCGGCGGGGTGGTAGCGGACGGAGGCGGCGTCCGCGGCCAGGGCCGTCAGCGTGGCCCGTACCTCGCGCTCGGCGAGGATCCGCGAGGCCGCCGCTTCGATCTCGGCGGGCGTTCGCAGGCCCGTGGCGATCAGCGCGGCACGCAGCGCCACCCGGTCGGTGGCCTGCCCGAACGGGTCCGGTTCCGCCGGGGGGTGGGGGCTGCGTCCCAGGAGTTCCACATGGCAGCCGGTGGCGCGGGCCAGCGCGAGCGCGGTCCGGGCGGTGATCCCCCGCGCCCCGCCGGTGAGCAGGACGACGGAGTCGGGGCCGAGCAGCGGGCCGTCCGCCGGTTCGTTCCGCGGGCCGTCCGCCGGTTCGTTCCCCGGTCCGCCCGCCGCCGCGTTCGCGGCCCGGGCGAGCGGTGCGGGCACGGGGCGGCGCGTGACGCGCGCCCCGTCCGCGGTGTAGCCGACGGAGGCCGGGGCCTTGGCCGACGGCGGGCAGCTCAGCTCGGCGAGCAGCTGGGCCGCGATCTGCTCGGCGGCCTCCTTGGGGTGGACGTCGACGGCGCGGACCAGGGCGGCGGGGAACTCCAGGGCGGCGCCGCGCGCGAAGCCGTGCAGGCCGGCGCCCGGGGTGCCGGCCCCGGTGACGAGCAGCAGCCGCGGCGTCCCGCCGGTCAGGGCCTGCCGCAGCCCGGGGAAGAGCTGCGGCAGGACGGGCTCGGCGCCGGTCCGCAGGGCGGTCAGGTCGACGATCCCGTCGAACCCCGGTCCGGCCCGGTCCAGCGCGTGCGCCTCGGCTCCGCACGCGCGCAGGGCCGCGCAGAGCGCCGGGGCGAGCCCCTGTCCGTCCTGGACGACCCCGATGCGCAGGTCGCGCAGGACCCCCAGGTCCCCGGCGGCCACCGCCACGGGGACGGTGTCCACCCTGAGCCGGACGAGCGGCGCCGGCTCCGGCACCGGAACGGGTGCCGGATCGTGCGTCGGATCCGGCTCCGGAACGGGCACGGGCACGTGCGGCGCAGGCGCGCGGGGCACTCCGGTGGCCGGTCCGGCCTCCACCGTCGCCCGGGCGCTGACTGCGGCAGCCGCTGCCGCTCCGGCGGGTGCCCCTGCCCCTGCCTCCGCCTTCCCGGCCGGTTCCGGCGCCGGTTCCGGCTCGCCCGCGTGGACGGTGACCCAGTCCACGATCCCCCGCAGCGTCTTGATCCGGGACAGCTCCTCCACCGCTGACTCGGCGGATCCCCCCGGGTCCTGGGGCAGCCCGATCCGGTCGGCCAGGGCGCCGATGATCTCGACCCGCTTGATGGAGTCGATGGACAGGTCCGCCTCCAGGTCGAGCCCGGGGTCGAGCATGTCCCTGGGGTATCCGGTCCGGGCGTGGACGATCTCCAGGACCGCCTCCATCACCTCTTCCGGCGACCGGGCCGCCCGGGCCTCGACGCCCGGCGCCGCGATCCGGTCACCGGACGCCGCGGCCCAGGACCCCGCCCCGTCCCACGCCCCGGTCCCGTCCCACGGCCCGGTGACGGCCGGAGCCGGCACCGCCCGGTCCCCGGGCCGGGGCCCCGACGCGTCCTCCCGGCCGCCCGCGCGCGGGGCGCCCCCCGGCGCGCCCAGGTAGCCCAGCAGCACCTCCCGCTGCGCCTCGACCAGCTCGCGGGTACCGCGCAGGTACTCCAGCACCGCCTCCTCGCGGCGGTCCGCGGCCGGAGCCGCCGCCGCAGGCGCGCTCACCCGGGTGGCGGGCCGCAGGCCCCCGGCCACGGGCGCGCCGTCGGCGGTGCGCACCAGGTGGCCGTCGACCAGCCAGCCCGGTCGGCGCGGAGCGCGCTCGGGCAGGGCGGCCGTCCGGCCGCGGAACAGCGCCTGCGGCTCCACCGGCACGCCGGCCGCTGCCAGTTCGGCGAGCGCCGTGACCAGCCGGACCAGGCCGTGTTCGCCCGGGACGTCCAGCGCGACCGCCGTGTGCGGCCGCGCGCCGAGGATCCGTGCCGTCAGCCCGGACAGGACCCGGCCGGGCCCCGCCTCCACGAAGGTGCGGACACCGGCCGCGTACATGGCCTCCACCTGCTCCACGAACCGCACCGGCTCCGCGACCTGGCGTGCGGCAAGGCCGCGTACCTCCTCGGCGCAGGCCGGGTACGGGGCGGCCGTCGCGTTCGACCAGACGGGGATGCCGGGCGCGGACACGGCCGTCCGCGCCAGCTCCGCGGCGAGGCCGGCCGACGCGCCCGCGACCACCTCGCTGTGGAACGCGCAGGCGACGGCCAGGGGTTCCGCCGACAGGCCCGCCTCCCGCAGCGCGGTCACCGCCGCCGAGACGGCCGCCGTCGGGCCCGAGACCACGCACTGCCGGGGCGCGTTGTGGTTGGCCACCACGCAGCCGGCCCGCGCGGCGATCTCCCGTACCTCCTCCGGGGCGGCCGGCACCGCCGCCATCGACCCGGGATCCGCGCCGGCCGCGGCCAGGATCGCCTCGGCCCGGTGCGCGCTCAACCGCAGCAGGCTCTGCGTGTCGTAGGCCCCCGCCGCCCAGAGCGCGGTGAGCTCCCCGTACGAGTGGCCGGCCGTGCAGTCCGGCCGGACGCCGAGGGCGGTCAGCAGCCGGTGCGCCGCGGCCCCCGCGAGCCCCAGCGCGGGCTGGGCCACCCGGGTGTCGGTGACGGCGGCCCGCTGCGCGGCCCGGCCCTCGGCGGTGAACGCGGACGGCGGGAAGAGGGCCGGGACCACCGGGCCCGGAGCTTCGTCCAGGAGCGTGCGCAGCTCGGGGAAGGCCAGGAACAACTCGCGCAGCATGCCGGGCCGTTGACTGCCCTGCCCGGGGAAGAGGAACGCGATCCGCCCCGGGTCCGCCGACTCGTCCCGTACGTGGACCCCCTCGCCCGGAGTGAACGCCCGGGCCCTCTCCAGCCGGGCCGCCAGCCCGTCCAGGTCCGTCGCGACGACCGCGACGCGGACCGGACCGGAGCCGGCGGCCGCGGCTTCCGCCGCGAGGTCGCGCAGCGCCCACGGCCGTCCGGCCGCGTCGTTCTCCTCCAGCCGGGCCGCGAGCCGGGCCATCGCCCGCCCCGCGGCCCGCCGGTCCTCGCCGCGGAAGCAGAACAGTTCGGCCGGCCACTCCTCCAGGCCGTGGCGCGGCTCCTCGGCTCCGGCGTATCCCGCCAGCACCGCGTGGTAGTTGGTGCCGCCGAAGCCGAAGGCGCTCACCCCGGCGATCCGGCGCTCCGCGGGCACCGCCCAGGGCCGGGCCTCCGCGTCGAAGGCGAAGGGGCTGGTCTCCTGCCGCCAGGCCGGGTTCGGCGTGTCGATGTGCAGGGTCGGCGGCCGCACCCCGGCATGCACCGCGCGGGCGGCCTTGATCAACCCGGCCAGTCCCGCCGCGCACTTGGTGTGCCCGAGCTGCGATTTCACCGAGCCCAGCGCGCAGGAGCCGACCGCCGCTCCGTGCGCGCTGAACAGGTCGGTCAGCACGGCCAGTTCGGTGCTGTCGCCGACCACCGTGCCGGTGCCGTGCGCCTCGACCAGCCCCACCTCGCCGGGGGAGACGCCCGCCCGGGCGTAGGCCCGCTCGAGCGCGCGCCGCTGTCCCTCCGGGCGGGGCGCGGTCAGGCCGAGGGAGCGGCCGTCGCTGGAGGCGCCGACGGCCTTGACCACCGCGTACACCCGGTCGCCGTCCCGCTCCGCGTCGGCGAGCCGCTTGAGGACCAGTGCGCCCACGCCCTCGCCGAGCGCGATCCCGTCGGCGCCGGCGTCGAAGGGCCGGCACCGGCCGGTGGGGGACAGGGCGCGCACCGAGGCGAACATCAGGTAGTCGTTGATGCCGTTGTGCACGTCCGCCCCGCCGCAGACGACCATGTCGCTGTCCCGGTCGCGCAGTTGCCGGCAGGCCAGGTCCAGGGCGGCCAGCGAGGAGGCGCAGGCCGCGTCGATGGTGCAGTTCGCGCCGCCGAGGTCGAGCCGGTTGGCGACCCGGCCCGCGATCACGTTGGCGAGGACCCCGGGGAAGGAGTCCTCGGTCAGGCGGGGGAGTTGCCCGTCCAGCTCGGGCGGCAGCTCGCCCAGGTAGGCGGGGTGCAGGGCCCGCAGCCCGTAGGCGCCCGCCAGTTCGGTGCCCGCCTCGGCGCCGAAGACGACGGAGGTCCGGGTCCGGTCGAAGTCCCGGCCCTGGCCGTATCCGGCGTCGCCGAGGGCCCGCGCGGAGATCTCCAGGGCCAGCAGCTGGACCGGCTCGATCCCCGCCAGGGAGGCGGGCGGGATGCCGTGCGCGAGGGCGTCGAAGGGGACCGGGTCGAGGAAGCCGCCCCACCGCGAGGGCGTGCGCTCGCCGGCCCGGGCCGGGTCGGGGTCGTAGTACAGCTCCGGGTCCCAGCGCTCGGCCGGCACCTCGGTCACCGAGTCCGTCCCGGCCAGGATCCGCGCCCAGTAGGCGGCGAGGTCGGGGGCGCCCGGGTAGGCGCAGGCCATCCCGACGATGGCGATGTCGAGCGGATCCGCGGCCGGGGCCGGCGCCGGGGCGACTGCGGCGAACTCGCGGGCCCGCCGCTCCAGCAGCTCGCTCGCCCCTCCGGTGACCTCCGCGTGCAGCGCGGCGACGGTGGTCGTCGCCGACCGCAGGGTCGCGGCCTGCCCGAGCATGAACAGCCCTTCGTCGTACTGCCGCTCCTCCGGCACGGCCTCCAGGACGGAGCCTTCGGTCCCGGCCCCGCCGGCTCCGGACGCGGTACGGCGCAGGCCCTTGCTGGCCAGGCGCAGGCGGCCCAGGTTGAGGCCCTCCAGTTCCTCCCACGCGCGGCGCGGCTCCGTGCCGGTCTCGGCCAGACGGCGGCGGGCCGCCTCGAAGGTGTCGGCGTACGGGGTGGGCGCGCAGCGCGTGGCGTGGCCGGGGGCGGTGTGCAGCAGCACGGTCCGCTCGCAGTCCAGGGCCGCCCGCTGGAAGCCCTCCACCACCGCGCCCGCCGCCACCGCCTCCTCCGTGAACAGGTAGGCGGTGCCCATCAGCACGCCGATCCGGGCCCCCCGTGCGGCCAGGGGCGCGGCGGCCGCCACCGCCATGGCGGCCGAGCGGGCATCGTGGATCCCGCCCGCCAACAGCACGTCCAGGGCCTGTGGTTCGGGGCAGGACAGCAGCAGCTCTATCTGCTCCTCCCACAGCGGGAACGAGGCGCGCGGGCCGACGTGGCCGCCGCACTCCAGCCCCTCGAACACGAACCGCCGGGCCCCCTCAGCGAGGTAGCGCTCCAGCAGCCCGGGCGAGGGGACGTGCAGATGGGTGCGGATGCCGGCCGCCTCCAGCGGAGCCGCCTGCGCCGGGGTGCCGCCCGCGATGATCGCGTACGGGGGCCGGGCGGCGGCCACCGCGGCCAGCTGCTCGGCCCGCAGCCCGGCCGGGGCGAAGCCGAGCAGGCCCACGCCCCAGGGGCGGTCCCCGAGCCGCTCGGCGCTCTCGGCCAGCAGCCTGCGGACGTCGGCGCCCTCCATCACGGCGAGCGCCAGGTACGGCACCCCGCCCGCGACGGCCACCGCCTCGGCGAAGGCCGCCCGGTCGCTCACGCGGGTCATCGGGCCCTGGGCGACGGGGAGCGGCCGGGCGAGTGGCCGCACCCGTACGGCGTCGGCCAGGTGCCCGGACACGGCGGCCCGGACCGCCTGGAGCACCCCGCCGGTGGTGCGGTGCCGCGCGGCCAGCCGGGCGGCGGCGGCCCCGTCCTGTCCGACGGGCAGCAGCTGCGTCCGCAGGTCGCGCGCCCCGAGCAGGGCGGGCACCGGGCCCTGGGGCGGGGTCAGGTCGGGGCGGGCGAACACGCGGTGCCCGTCGGCCAGCCGGGTCTCGGAGCCGTCCATCGCCCGCAGCGCCGCGAGCACGTCGGCGGGCAGGCCGGCCTCGCCCTCGGCGGTCAGGGCGAGTTGTGCGTCGAGCAGCACGCCCGCGGCCCCGCCCGCGACGGCCGCGGCGGCGGTGTGCGGCCCGATCCCGCCCCGGGCCCGCACGGGCACCGCGCATCCGGGACCGGCGAGGAGCTGCTGGAGCAGCACGAAGGTGGTGGTGTCGCCCACCCGGCCGCCGGCTTCGTGGCCCGTGGCGACGAGTGCGTCCGCCCCGGCGGCCACGGCCCGCGCGGCCTCGGCCCGGCTGGTGACCTCGGCCCACACCCGCGGCAGGCCGACCGCCCCGGCCCAGGCGGCCACCTGCTCCGGGGTGTGGGTGGCGGGGTCCGCGAGCAGCACCGTGTCCACGGCGGGCGGCAGCTCGCCCGGCCCGAGCGGGCAGCCCGCGGGCACCCGTACGCCGTACCGGCCGCCGCGCTGCGGCCCGCCGCCGCCCGGGCCCTCCCCGGAGCCGCCGCCCGTGCGCCCGTCGGCCCCGCCCCCGTCGGCCCCGCCCCCGTCAGCGCCGCCCGCGCCCCCGTCGCCGAGGCGGCGGGCCAGCTCCGCGAACGCGCGCCGCGCGGCGGCCGCGTCCCGTCCGAGATCCAGCAGCCCGAGGGCGCCGGCGCGCTCGGCGGCGGTCACGATCCGCGGATGGGGTTCCTCGAACGGCGTCAGCGCGACGACCAGGTCGCGGGCGGAGGCAGGCTGCGGGGGATGGGGGGTCACGGGCGCTCCTCTTCCAATGCTGTGTGACATGGCGCAGTACAGAGCGGAAGAACGGAAGAACGGAAGGATGTGAGAACGGGGGTGCGTCGGTCTCGCACATCGGCCGGGCGGCCCGCCGCCGGTGGGGCGGGCTTGAACCGTGGTCAAACACCCTCACGCCGGAGATGCATCGTGCGGTGGTCACCATGCACTGTCAACAGCCATACGGAATACGGTGCTTCGCGTTATCACGACGAGCGGAGCGCTCGGGACACCCCCCGGGCGGGCCCCTGCCGCACCCCGGCCGAGCCGATGGCCTGGGGCTATTCCCCCGAAGCCGGGGCGACCCCACCGCTCGGGCCACCGCACCGCATCCCCGGGGGCATGCCGTACCGGCATGCCTCACCGTCGACCGGGCATGAACGCCGCGCCGTGGCGCGCCGGTTGCGGCCGGGACGCCCCTTACAGGTACGGCCTCGCGCGGTTACCGTCCGGTCATGACCCCCACACTCGCGCAACTCCGCTACCTCGTCGCCGTCGCCGACTGCCGCTCCATCACCGGAGCCGCCGCCTCGGTCTTCGTCGCCCAGTCCGCCCTCTCCCGGGCCGTCCAGGCCATGGAACGGGACCTGGGCGTCGAACTCCTGGCCAGGCGGGGAAGGGGGGTGGACCTCACACCGGAGGGGGCCCGGGTCGTCCGGCTGGCCCGCACCGTGCTCAACGCCGTGGAGGCCATCGACGACATAGGGAGCCCCGAGGGCAAGGGCGTCCGGGCCGCCCTGAGTCTCGTCACCACCCCCACCCTGGCCCTCGACCTGGCCTCCGACCTGGTCGCGGCGTTCACCGAGCGACATCCGGGCGTGGACGTCCGGCTCCAGCAGCACGACGGCCGCGAGGCCCTCGTGGAGGAACTGAACCGTGGCCGCTCCGAGCTGGCCCTCGTCGACCTGCCGATCGACAAGGAACTCGCCACCCACTTCATCCAGGAACGCGAGGTCGTGCTCATCTCACCGCTCGGCTCCCGGCTGCCCCGCCCGCTCCCCTTCCGCATGCTGGACGGACTGCCGATGGTGCTGCCCACCCCCGGGACCGGCCGGCGCACGGAAATGGAGGCCATGTTCAGCTGTCTCGGCGTGCGTCCCGTGCCCGCTCTGGAGGTCGACGAGCGCCTCGCCTGGGTGACGGGCGTCACCGACGGGCGGGGCTCCCTCATCTGGTACCGGGACGTGGTGCTGCGCGCCTTCGGCAACCGGGCGGAGATCCGCTCCTTCACGCCTCCCCTGCTACGCCCCGTCGGCATCGCCCACGCCCGGCGGCCGCTGAGCCGCGCGGCCCGCGCCTTCATCGCCCACGCCGGCCACAAGGCGCCCGTCCGGGAACCGGTGCGCTGACCGGGTCATGCCGTCCCGGCATTGAACGATGCTCGAACGTGAGGTGGCGCGGCCTGGTGCCATCGGCTGACGTCCCCTCACATGGTGGGCATGTCCCGAGCCCTCACAGCCCACCGGGCCGCCGCCCTCGCGACCGCGGCCCTCGCCACGATCCTGCCCGCCGTCGCCTGGATGAAAGGACGCCGCGGGCGATTCCACGGTCCTGGTCGGCGACATCGGGGACAACTTCAGCGGCCGCACGGAGATCGCCGTGCACTCCTTCGCCGAACCCGAGCGCCTCGCCGACGCCACGGTCACGCCGGTGACCCACCGGTTCGCCTACGCCGACGGCAGGCACGGCGCCGAGTCCCTGCTCGCCGACCCCGTGACCGGCCGGCTCTACATCGCCGGCAAACTGATCGGAGCGGCCGGCCGGTTGTACCGGGCGCCGCTGCCGCCCGTGACCGGGCAGGTCAACACCCTCAGCGAGGTCCGGCCGGGCCCGGTGTTCACCACCGACGGGGCCTTCTCGCCGACCGGGGCCTCCTACACGCTGCGCAGCGGCGGGGCGTCCTTCGCGCTCACTCTCACCTGGTTCTGAGCCGCGGCGGCGGGGCAGGGCGGTCTTGTCAACCACCGCCGCAGAGAGCACTGTTGACCGTTCCCGTTCCCGTTCCCGCCCCCGCCCCCGCCCGGCCCCGTCCCTCAGGTCAGGAGAAGCGGCTTGTCCTCCCCCCTCCGCTCCACCCCGCACGTGATCGATCCCGCCGGTGGCTGCCCGCACGCCCTCAACGCCCGGTTGCGCGCCCGGGGAGCCGTGGCCGAGGTCGTCCTGCCCGGCGGGGTACCCGGCGCGGTCGTGCTCGGACACGAGGAGCTCAAGGAGTTCCTCGCCCACCCGGATGTCGCCAAGGACGGCCGGCACTTCCCGTCCCTGCACGACGGCACCATCCCCGCGGACTGGCCGCTGCGGGTCTTCGCCGACGCCCGGGGCATGCACACCGCCGACGGGGCGGACCACCGCCGACTGCGCTCCCTGGTCGGCAGGGCATTCAGCGCCCGCCAGGTGGAACGGCTGCGGCCGCGCGTCGAGGAGCTGACCGCCGGCCTCCTCGACGACCTGGAGCAGGCCGCGGCCCGATCCCCCGAGGGTACGGCCGACCTACGCGCGCACTTCGCCCTGCCGCTGCCGATGAGCGTCATCTGCGAGTTGCTCGGGGTGGACCACGAGCACCGGGGCCGGCTGCACCACCTGTCCAACACCGTCATCGTCTCGACCGACGTCCCGCCGGCCGAGGTGATGGCCGCCGTACGCGAACTGGTCGAGCTGATCGGCGCCGTCGCGGCCGCCCGCCGGGCGCATCCCGGAGAGGACCTCACCAGCGCACTGATCGCCGCCCGGGAGGGCGACGGCGACCGGCTCAGCGAGGCCGAACTCACCGGCACCATGCGGCTGGTGCTCGTCGCGGGCCACGAGACCACCCTCAACCTCATCACCAACGCCGTGCGGGCGCTGTGCACCCACCGCGACCAGCTCGCCCTCGTCCGCGAGGGGAAGGCCACCTGGTCGGATGCGGTGGACGAGACGCTGCGCTGGGACTCCCCGATCAGCTGGTTCCCGTTCCGCTACCCCACCCGCGACCTGGCCCTCGGGGGGACCGTGATCCCGCGGGGCACGCCCGTCCTCGCCGGTTACAGCGCGGCGGGCCGGGACGAGACCTTCCACGGGCCGGACGCCGGCCGTTTCGACCTCACCCGTCCCACCGCCGCCCGCGGCCTGTCCTTCGGGCACGGAGCGCACTACTGCGTGGGCGCCCCGCTCGCCCGCCTGGAGGCCACCATCGCCCTGGAGCGGCTCTTCACCCGCTTCCCCACCCTGGACCTCGCGGTCCCCGAGGAACGACTCCCGCGCCAGCGCAGCTTCCTGGGCAACAGCGTCGAGGCGCTTCCGGTCCGGCTCACGTCCTAGTAGGGCCTGGTCAGGTTCGGGCGGCGACAGCTCGGTGCTCAGCCGGCCGGGCGCGTCCGGACGCACCCCCCCCCGGGATGGCCGCGCCGTGATGGGGCCGACCGGGGGCCGTTCAGTGCACCGGCGCCGGCGGCACCCACCGCCCGGTGCGGGCCGGCTTCACGCCGTACTCGGTCTTCAGCTCCGGCGGGATCGCGTGGTGCATCACCCGGCCCCGGGTCAGCGAGGACAGTTCGAATCCGGAGAGCAGCGAGCCCGCCTTGTCCAGGGCCCACTCCGCGTAGGGGCTGCTGTCCTCGATCGTCTCCAGCAGGCCGAGGAACACCGGCACGGCCTTCGCCGCGGTGTCCCAGGGGCTGCGCGGGATCTCCAGCCAGTCGCCGATGGTGTCGCCGACGAGGAAGCGGATGGTGGCGGGGACCATCGGGTCGAAGAGCGTGCCGGGGACCACGTCCTCGTACATCCGCATCAGCTGGGCGTTCAGGCGGACCCCCTCGGGTGAGGGGCCGAGGTTGCGCAGGAGGTAGAGGTCGCAGTAGTCGCGGGCCTCGGTGAGGGTCTGCGGCACCGCCGACATGTCGCACCCCAGCAGGGCCCCCACGACCCGCCAGGCGTAGAAGTAGGCCTCCGCCCCTTCCCCGCTCATGTGGATGCCGAGCCGGTGCATGGCGTCGAGCACCAGAAGCGAGAAGAGCATCAGGCCGCCGATCATGTCCTCCTGGCAGATCGGCAGTCCGTCCTTCGCGGTGTCCCAGTGTCCGCCGTGGCGCAGGTGGTGGCGGACCGCCGCGTGCAGCAGCCGCACCTTCTGCGCGGCAGGGAGGAACTTGCTGCCCTCCGCGAAGGCGTCGGTCCGCATGAGGTAGGTGACGAACTGCCCGGTGTTGGCCATCCGCCGCGAGGGGTAGGCCAGGGAGTGCGTGGCGGCCAGCAGCCGGGAGAGCCGGGGAACGGCGTAGGTCACGGGCATCGCCGCGAAGGACAGACCGGTGTTGACGTGGGCGGCGTTGTCCATGAAGAACAGCCTGGCCTGCTCCATCACGTCCCAGTCGACCCAGCTCGGCGGCATGGAGGTCGCCTCGAAGTAGCCGCGCGCGGAGGCGGGCAGTCGCTCGGGGAGCGCGTCCCCGGCGGTGCTGAAGAACCGCATGAGCGTGTTGAGGTCGCCGACCTCCTGGCGTTCGAACATCGCCGCGACGGTCCGGTCGGCGAGCGGGTCGCCCTGGGTGCGCAGGGCGTCGAGGGCGGCGTCGTCGTAACGGGTGCGGGGCGGGGCGCTGTCGGGCAGGTCCACTTGCGTCGTCCTTCTCGTGTGCGGGTGCGAAAACCGGTCGGCCTGGTCCGCAGGGCGCGTCCTAAAGCGACCGCTCGGCCGCGGAGCGGGCCAGTCCGTGCAGCGCGGACCGCGCCTCCGCCGGCATGGGTACGGTGTCCAGGGCGCCGGTGGCCCGGGCGATGCGCTCGCGGATCATGTCCTCCACGTGCTCCCGGGCGCCGCACCGCTCCATCAACCGGCGTACCGAGTCCGCCTCCTCAGGGCCGATGTCCGGGCGGCCCACCAGCTCGGCCAGGAGCCGGCGGCCGTCCTGACCGGACGCCGCCACCGTCAGCGCGAGCAGGGTGGTGGGTTTGGCGTCCCGGAGGTCGTCGAGGTTGGATTTTCCGGTGCGGGCCGGGTCGCCGAAGGTGCCCAGCAGGTCGTCGCGCAGCTGGAAGGCCTCCCCGAGCGGGATCCCGTAGCCGGAGAAGGCGTCCAGGAGGGCGGGGGAGCCGCCGCCGAGGGTGACGCCCAGGTGCAGCGGCCGCTCCACCGTGTACGCGGCGGTCTTGTAGCGGGCGACCTGCATCGACTCCGCCACCAGCGGCTCGCGGTCCTGCCCCGCGCCGGTGCGCAGGACCTCCAGGAACTCGCCCGCCAGCGTCTCGCGCAGCAGCGCGGACCACAGCGGTACGGTCCGGGCGAGGTAGCCCCCGGGCAGTCCGCAGGAGGCGAAGACGTATCCCGCGTACCCCATCAGCAGATCGCCGAGGATCATCGCGAGGGCGGTGGACCGCTGCCCGGCCGCGGCGAACGCGGCGTGCGCCGTGAGCCGGCCGTGCCGCATCGGGCTGTCGTCGATGATGTCGTCATGGGTGCAGGCCGCCGCGTGCACGAGCTCCATCGCGGCCGCGGCGCGGATCACCCCCTCGCAGTCGGGCTGGCCGGCCGCCCGCCACCCCCAGTAGAGGAACGCGGCCCGCAGCCGCTTGCCGCGCGCCAGTGAGCGGCGCAACTGCTCGGTGAGGTATCGGAGTTCGTCGTGTATGCCGAGCAGCTCCCCCTCCTCCTCGTCGGCGAGCCGGACCAGCACCTCGTCGATGCGCTCCTTGAAGGCGGTGTGGTCATGCACAGGGGCGGCCCTCGGCGGCGACGCGTTCGGCGGCGCGCCGGGCCATCGTCTCCAGGTAGTTCTCGCTGCCCGCGCCCGCACGGCGGGTGGCGAGTTCGCCGCGCTTGCGCAGCTCCACCACGCCGTCGGTGAGCAGCTCCCGCAGGTCGGAGCGGCGCATGGCCTGCTGTGCCCGGTCGGCGGACTGCCGCAGCTGGTCGATGGCCAGGTCGGCCACCCCGGCGGCGAGCAGCGCCAGCAGCTCCAGCGGTGCGGCGGAGGGGGAGCCGTGCTCGGAGCCTTCCGCCCGGGGTTCCTCCTGACGGGGTTCCCCGTGCCGCGGCTGCTGCCCGGGTTCTTGACGGAATTCCTCCGGCCGGGGCCCCTCGTGCGGGGACCGCTCGTGCGCCGACTGCCCGTGCTCGCTCTGGGACATCTTCGGTGTGCTCCTGGTCGCGTCCTGCCGCCATGGCGTCGGAAGGGGCGGCCACCGGATCGCTCCGGTGGCCGCCCCTGCTCGTTTCCGGGCCAGTGAACCGACTGACGCTCTTGCGCCGTGCCCGTTCCGGGCGTTCTCCCTCCCAAGGGGACCGAGATTCCCACGGGAGAGTGACGATCACCGGACAGGCCGATCGTCATACGGCCGGTGGTGTAAGTCAGCGGGCCGCCGGTAGGACCGCCGCGATCCCGGCCGCGAGGCCGTGCGGATCCCCGCCCGGCCGGACCGGATGGCGGGTGGTGCGCCGGGCCCACTCCTCCTCGAAGGCGTGCCAGTCGATGGCCCGCGGCTCGGTCCGGCGCACCAGCGCCTCCTCCAGCGAATCGAAGTAGGCGTCCCACCGGGGGGCGTACAACTCGGAGACCAGCCCGCTCCACTCGCGGTTGGCGTAGTCGTGGAGGAAGCCGCCCTCGCTCGTGGCACGGCGCCCCCACACGCTCAGGATCGAGCGTGCGTCGTACTCGTACCGGTCCTGTTCGGCCCGGTCCGCGCCGTGCGAGCGCGCCGCGGCCAGCCAGCTGCCGAGCAGGAAGTTCGGATCGGATCCGGTCACCGCGTCCAACTTCGCCTCGGCGTCCCGCCACTGGGCCGTCAGTTCGCGGAAGGCGGCCAGGTCCTTGGTCTCGTACGCCGTCTTGATCTTCGGCAGCAGGACCCGCGAGTGGTTGGCGAGGGCTTGGCGCGCCGTGTCCACCAGGTCGAACCGGTAGGCGCTGGAGCCGCGCAGCCGGGGATCCACCCGGAGCAGGTGGTCCAGCGCCCGCCGGACCGAAGCCGCCTGGTAGCGCATGGACTTGGGACTCCAGTACGCCGATCCCGCCGCGGTCAGGCTCGGCCGGGCGGTGAACAGGCTGTCCTGGGACTCCGACCACAGCCCCGACGAGGTGCTGTACGGGCCCTTGCGCAACTCCTCCCAGGCCGCCGAGGCCGCCGCGTCGGGCCGGCCGTAGCGGCGGGCGGCGAAGTCGGCGAACCACTGCCGGTGGTCCACCGGCCCGGGCTCCCAGGCCAGGTCGGTGAAGAGGTCGAAGGCGGCCGGGTTGGTGCCGGTGGCCTCCGGCAGGTAGGCGATCCCGGCCAGGGCGCTGTTGGACTTCGCCCGCCACGGGCCGAACCGCTCGAGCCACACGGAGGTGTTCGCGCCGATGGTGGTGTGCCCGCCGAAGTTGTAGATGGTGCCCATCGCGTACGGGGCGCCACCCCACCGCGCTTCCCGGTCCAGGCGGTTGTACCGGTCCGACAGCCCGTCCAGGATCAGCAGCCTGGAGGTGTCCACCCCGGCGAGCAGCTCCGCGGTCGGGTCGTCCTGCCAGCCCAGCACCGCCCACAGCGCACCGGGGTGAGCGGCGTGCAGGGCGGCCTGGATGGCCCCGGCGGCCGACTTCACGTCCACCGACCCGGTCAGGCCGCCCTCGTGCAGCGGGCTCATCCGGTACATCGTGCTGTCCCCGAACACCGCGCGCTGCTCCGCGTAGTACGCCGCGGCCAGCTTCCCGAACGCCGGCGAGGCCGGATCCAGCCAGTCCGGGCGGTCGAAGCCCGCCCAGTCGCCCTGCGGCACGGTCGTGGACCCCGGGTTCCGGGCGGCGAACCCGGGCGGCACGGTGCCGAAGTAGCCCGGCAGCACCGGGGTCATCCCGAGCCCCCTCAGCTGCTCGGCGATCCGCCCGCCCAACTCGGCCCGCTCCCGCATCAGCCGTTCCGAGACCGGCCCGCCGAAGCCGCTCAGGTTCTGCAGCAGCCACCAGCTCTGGTGTCCGGGCGCCGGCACCCACGCGCGCAGCTCCTCGGGCGAGTAGCCGAAGCCCTGGAGCGCCCGGTAGTACGGGTACTCGGCGCCGACCTGCACGAACACCTCGTTGATGCCGTGCAGCGCGAGCAGGTCGATCTGCCGCTGGTGCTCCTCGAACGTCCGGTAGGGGCCCGAGTACCCGTCGTCGGTGTCGTTCAGGGCGTACCGGTGGGGCACGAGTGCGCTGCGGCTGACCGGGGCGGGGACGCCGGGCAGTTTCGCCGGGAGCATGCCGATGCTGTCGCCGGGCCAGCCGATGTCCGCTCCCGCGACGTGCTGGAGGTACCAGCCGACACCCGTGAGCAGGGTGGCCCCGGTGCTGCCGCGCACGGTGATCGCGCCGGGCGTCCCGGAGACGGTGAAGCGGTCGGCGGCGGCCGCGGTGTCGGGCACCAGGGTGAACTGCCCGGCGTGGCGCGGCAGCAGCCGCTCCAGTGCGGCCCGTGCGGGGGCGGGGTCGAAGGTCCCGGGCCGCGTCCGTCCGGTCCCCGCCGGCGCGTCCGTCCGTACGCCTGCCGGCGCAGGGGTCCGCAGGTCCGCCGGCGCGTCCGTCCGTACGTCGGCCCGCGCGGGCCGGGCGGGGGCCGCCGAGGCCGCCCCGGGTGCGGCCGCCGCGCCGAGCAGGGCCAGGAGCACCGCCGGCACGGCGGCGAGCGCGACCGGCCGGGGGAGGGCCGGGCGCCGGGACCGGGCCGCCGCGGGCCGCGGCCCGGGGAACGGTCCGGCCCCGGCGGGGGAGGCGGGCAGGGGCGCGCCCGGCCGCCTGCGCTGCTTCGGTTGCGTCATCCTCGCCGCCCTCAGACCGGGAGGGCCCAGGTCTGGTCGACCCGGTGGTCGCCGCACGGGGCCAGCCGCAGCCGCTCGGCCGGTGCGTCCGGGGTGGCGGCCGCGGCGGGAGCCGTCAGGCACCGGCCGCTCGCCTCCTCGACGAGGGCGCCGTCGCGCCGGTGCGTCCACGCCTGGCCCGGCTGCCGCCCCTCGCCGGAACCGCAGTCGGCCAGTTCCACCAGGCCGTCCTCGCCCGCCGACAGGCACTCGCCGGCCATCCGCAGGCTCGCGTCCCGGCCCAGCACCCACCGCTGGTCGGGGGCTCCGGTGCAGGCGCCGAGCACGACCGCGCCGACACCGGTGGTGTTGGCCCCGTCGGCGCACTTGGCACCGTCACCGACGATCTGCCCGGTCGGCACCGCCTGGGCGCAGCCGCGCGGAGTGAGCCGCCAGACCCCGGTGTCGTGGGCGCCGACCCGTCCGGTCAGGACCTCGGAGACCTCCCGGCGTCCGCCGCTCCACAGGTCCAGGGCGTCGGCCGTGCAGGACGGCAGTCCGACCTCCTCCAGCGGCACGGCGATGTCCCGTGCGGCGCCGGAGCGGTTGAGCACGGCCACCGCCCGGTCGCCGTTCGCCAGCGGCCGCACCAGGATCTCGAAGGTGGCGTTGGAGGACACCACCGCGCCCTGACGGCCCAGGGGGTCCTGGTCGAGGTCGATCATCCGCGTGTTCCCGAGCGCGGCGAGTCCCTCCGCAGTGAGTTCGGAGACGTCGGAGGACAGGATGAACGGGGCGGCCATCATCGCCCACAGGGCGACCTGGCTGCGGCTCTCGGCCCCGGTGAGGCCGGGAGCACCCGCGATCAGGAAGTCGGGGTCGTTCCAGTTGCCGGGCCCCGCGTACCGGCCGAGCCAGCGGTTGTAGCCGTAGTTGCCCATCACCGAGCTCCAGCGGGAGGTCGTCGGGGAGGCCGGCTGGTAGACCTTGACGTCCCGGCCCTCGCGCCACAGCTGGCCGGTCTCACCGACCCAGCCGAGCACCTTGTGCCAGTCGGAGCCGCCCCACTCGCCCTGCTGGAAGTAGGCGGGAGCGGAGGCGGACAGCACCATGTCCCGGCCGCTCGCGCGCAGCGCCGCCGCGACGGCGTTGTAGGCGTCCCGGTAGGCCTGCTCCTTCGTCCTGCCCTCCGGCACCCACAGGTTGCAGCCGTCCATCTTGACGTAGTCCACCTTCCAGGAGGCGAACTGGCGGGCGTCCTGCGCGTAGTGGTCGGGGCCGCCGCCCTGGGGCGCACCGCTGCCGGGATACTTCTCGCAGGTGAGGGAGCCGGCGTCCTGGTAGATGCCGAACTTCAGGCCCTTGGCGTGCAGGTACTCCCCGAGCCAGGCCATGCCGTGCGGGAACTTCTCCGTGTCCACGACCAGCGCGCCCCGCGCGTCGCGGCTCTTGGTCATCCAGCAGTCGTCGACGGTCACCGTGTCGTAGCCCTTGGCGGCGAGCCCGGTGGACACGAGGGCGTCGGCGTTCGCCACCACCGTGGCCTCGTCGATGTCGCACATGTAGTGCGCCCAGTTGTTCCAGCCCATGGGCGGGGTGAGGGCGAGGGGGGTGTCGGAGGTCGCCGTGGGCTCGGCCGCCGCGGGGGCGGGGGAGAGCGCCAGGGCGAGCAGGGCGGCCGCGGTCAGACAGGGGAGCGAGGCGCGCAGGCGTGGCGGCACGGAGTCTCCTTGACGTGGGGGGCAGTCGTGCCCCAGTGGAGCGAGGTGACTACGCGCTGTCAACGAAAGTCGGCTGATATCCGCCATTGACCAGCAATATGGCCGCAACCGATGTCACACCAAAGGGGCCCCCGCGCGTCCGGCTCGCTCCGATACGTCGTATGTTACGGTGTATCACATGCCGAGGAGATCGACCGCGCTGGACCAGGCCACCCCCGAGGCGATCGCCGTCACCGCGCTGCGCCTCCTCGACGAGGAAGGGCCGGCCGCCTTGAGCTTCCGGGCGCTGGCCGACCGGCTCGGCGTCTCCCACGCCACCGTCCAGCGCCGCTGCTCCGACCTCGCGGGACTGCTGGACCTGTGCACCGAGCACCTGGCCGCGCAACTGCCCGACATCCCCGCCGGAACCGACTGGGCCCGGGCCTGCGAAGAGCGGTTCGGCGCCCTGTACCGGCTGCTCACCGCCCATCCCGGACTGCTCGTCCTGCGCGGCGGCCGGCCCTGGCTCGGGCGGCAGCTGCTGGCCCGCCTCGTGGAGCCCGCCCTCGCGGACAGCGTGGCCGCGGGCATGACCCCGGCCGAGGCGATGACCGTCTACCGCCGCATGTACCTGCTGACCCTGGGCAGCGCGGCCTTCGTGGACCACCGGGATCCGGCCGGGGCCACCGCCGCCTCCCGGTCGGCGCTCGCCGCGCTGGACCCGGAGCACTTCCCCGTGCTCTGCGCCGGACTGGCCGACGTCCTGCCGCCGCTGACGGACCACGAGGTGTACTACGGCGCCCTGCGCCAGCTGATCGAGGCCGCCCGGCCCGCTCGATCCACCGACTGAGGGGGAGACCCGCCATGGAAGACACGCTCGACTACGCGGCCGTACGGGCCGCCGCCGGCCGCATCGCCGGAACGGTACGGCCCGTCGCCGTCGTTCCCGCGGCCGACGGGGTCTGGTACGCCCTGGAGCACCTCCAGCACACCGGCTCCTTCAAGGCCCGCGGTGCGCGCAACTTCCTCGCCGCCCACCACCGGGCAGGCACCCTCCCGGCCGCCGGGGTCACCATCGCCTCCGGCGGCAACGCGGGGCTCGCCTGCGCGTGGGCGGCCCGCGACCAGGACGTGCCCGCCACGGTGTTCCTGCCCACCAGCGCCCCACGGGTGAAGGTGGAGCGCTTGCGGGGGTACGGCGCCGAGGTGCGGCTCGTCGGCGACCGGTACGCCGAGGCGCTGGCCGCGTGCCAGGAGTTCGCCGCCGACAGCGGGGCCCTGAGCAGCCACGCCTACGACCACCCGCTCATCGCGGCCGGCGCCGGCACTCTGCTCGACGAGATCAGGGCCGGGCTGCCGGGCCTCGACACGGTGGTCGTCGCGGTCGGCGGCGGCGGACTGTTCGCCGGGATCGCGACCGCCGCCCGCGAGCACGGGGTACGGGTGGTCGCCGCCGAGCCCGAGAACTGCCGCGCCCTGAACGCCGCCCTGGCGGCGGGCCGCCCGGTGGACGTCGCCGTGGACTCCGTGGCCGCCGACTCCCTGGGCGCCACCCGCGTCTCCGCCGACGCGCTGGCCGCCGCGCAGGACGCTTCCGTACGGTCCGTCCTCGTCCCGGACGCGGCGATCACGCTCGCCCGGCGGGCGCTCTGGGAGGAGCACCGGATCGTGGTCGAGACGGGCGCGGCCACCGCCCTGGCGGCCCAGCGCCGTGCGGCGGAACCGCTGGGCGAGCGCGTCGCCGTCCTGCTGTGCGGCGCCAACACGGACCCCGGGGACCTGGTCCGGTAGTCCCGGGGCGCGCTGCCGCCGCGAACGGCGATCGGTGGTCGGTGGTCCGTGCCGAAGTCCGTGCCGCAGTCCGTGCCGCGGCGCGGGCCGGGGCGCGGGCCACCGGCCCCCGGCCCCCGTCTGCCTTGCCCCGCCGGGCCCGGCCGGTCCGCGTTCATCCGGTCGGCCGAGCAACGCAAGCCACCCGCGCCCGGCGGGGCAAAGCTGTGGGCAGGAACCGCCGCCACCGCACAGACGAGGACCGTGCCCATGTCCCACAGCCGACGGATCAGCACCATCGTGGGGGTCGCGGCGCTGCTGCTGACCGCCACCGCCTGCTCGGGCCTCGGCCGGAGCACCACGGGCATGCTCAGCTTCCGGGGTCACGACTCGCCGATCGAGCTGAGCTACTCCAACACCCCCGTCAAGGGCTGCCACAGGATCGCCATCCCGAAGGGGGCGACGCACGTCGTGAACAACAGTCTCGTCGACATCGTCCTGTACCGGACGGCGGACTGCGGCAAGATCGACCGGGCCGACGGCACCTACGTGGCCACCACGCTCTCGGACGTGACGGCCCCAGAGAGCCTGTCCTGGCGCAGCTTCCGGGTCATCCACTGACGTCTCCCGCCGTGGACGGGGCGCCGGCGTGAACTCCGCCACAGCCCCGGGTCGGCCGCTGTCCACGGTCCCGGCGATTTCCGTGGCCGCAGCGTCCCACGGGGGTCCGTAGGGGTCCCACCTGCTTTTGCACCTAGTTGCAAAAAGAGCCCGCCCTCGCTAGAACAGGGGCATCACCCCCGCGCGAGGAGGCGCCCCCATGTCCCAGAGCCGGTACCCGCACCTGCTGAGCCCGCTGGACCTCGGATTCACCACGCTGCCGAACCGCGTGATCATGGGCTCGATGCACACCGGCCTCGAGGAGCACGAGGGCGGCTTCGAGCGCCTCGCCGCCTTCTACGCCGAGCGCGCCCGCGGCGGCGCCGGCCTCATCGTCACCGGCGGCATCGCCCCGAACGACGCCGGCCGCCCCTTCGCGGGCGGCTCCCGCCTCACCACCGAGGGCGAGGCAGCCGAGCACCGGGTGATCACCGACGCGGTGCACGCCGAAGGCGGGAAGATCGCCATGCAGATCCTCCACTTCGGGCGCTACGCCTACCACGAGGACCTGGTCGCCCCCAGCGCCCTCCAGGCCCCCATCAGCCCCTTCGTGCCCAACGAGCTCAGCGACACGCAGGTCGAGCGCACCGTCGAGGACTTCGTCCGCGCCGCCCGCCTCGCCCAGCTCGCGGGCTACGACGGCGTCGAGATCATGGGCTCCGAGGGCTACCTGATCAACGAGTTCATCGCCGCCGCGACCAACCAGCGCACCGACCGCTGGGGCGGTGCCTACGAGAACCGCGTCCGCTTCCCGCTGGAGATCGTCCGCCGCACCCGCGAGGCCGTCGGCGAGGACTTCATCGTCATCTACCGCCTCTCCATGCTCGACCTGATCCCCGGCGGCTCCACCCTCGACGAGGTGGTCCACCTCGCCAAGGCGGTCGAGGCGGCCGGCGCGACCATCATCAACACCGGCATCGGCTGGCACGAGGCCCGCATCCCCACCATCGCCACCTCCGTCCCGCGCGGCGCCTACACCTGGGTCACCAAGCGGCTGATGGGCGCGGTCTCCGTCCCCCTCGTCACCAGCAACCGCATCAACACCCCCGAGATCGCCGAGGAACTCCTCGCCGACGGCCGCGCCGACCTGGTCTCCCTGGCCCGTCCCTTCCTCGCCGACGCCGACTTCGTCGCCAAGGCCGCGGCCGGCCGCTCCGAGACCATCAACACCTGCATCGGCTGCAACCAGGCCTGCCTCGACCACACCTTCAGCGGCAAGATCACCAGCTGCCTGGTCAACCCCCGCGCCTGCCACGAGACCGAGCTGGTGCTCTCCCCGACGCAGCTGAAGAAGCGCGTCGCCGTCGTCGGCGCCGGCCCGGCCGGGCTCGCCTGCGCGGTCTCCGCCGCCGGCCGCGGCCACGCCGTCACCCTCTTCGAGGCCTCCGGCCACATCGGCGGCCAGCTCGACGTCGCCCGCCGCATCCCGGGCAAGGAGGAGTTCGAGGAGACCATCCGCTACTACGGCACCCAGCTCGTGGACAGCGGTGTCGAGGTCCGCCTGAACACCCGCGCCGACGTGGAGACGCTGCGGGGCTACGACGAGGTCGTGGTCGCCACCGGCGTCACCCCCCGCACCCCCGACATCGAGGGCGTGGACCGCGCCAACGTCGTCAGCTACCTCGACGTGCTGAAGGACGGCGCGCCCGTCGGCGAGCGCGTCGCGGTCGTCGGCGCCGGCGGCATCGGCTTCGACGTGGCCGAGTACCTCACCGACAGCGGTGAGGGGGCCTCGCAGGACCCGGCCGTCTACTTCCGCCACTGGGGCGTGGACACCGCCTACGCCGGCCCCGGCGGACTTACCGCCGCCGAGCGCCCCGCACCGCCGCGCCAGGTCCACCTGCTCCAGCGCAAGACGAGCAAGGTCGGCGCCGGCCTCGGCACCACCACCGGCTGGATCCACCGGGCGGAGCTCAAGCACCGCGGGGTGGTCTCCGTCGCGGGCGCCGCGTACGAGCGCATCGACGACGAGGGGCTGCACATCACCGTCGACGGCGAGCAGCGGCTGGTCCCGGCCGACACCGTCGTCCTGTGCACCGGGCAGGAGCCGCGCCGCGACCTGTACGAGGCGCTGCGCGCGGCCGGTGTCGAGGCGCACCTGATCGGCGGCGCCGACGTGGCCGCCGAACTCGACGCCAAGCGGGCCATCCGCCAGGGCACGGAACTCGCCGCCGCCCTCTGACCGAAAACCGACAGGGGATTGTGGCGGTCCGTCCGGGCCGCCACAATCGCCCGGTGACGTTCTCCCCCGCAGACGCAGACAAGATCCTCGCCGACAACTTCGCCCCCTGGGTGCTCGCCCTGGGCCTGCGCGTCCAGGAGACCGGCGAGCGGCACGCCGTCCTGCGGCTGCCCTGGTCCGACGAGCTGGCCCGGGACGGCGGCGGGCTCTCGGGCCAGGCCCTGATGGCCGCCGCCGACACCGCCACCGTCATCGCGGTCTCCAGCGCGCGCGGCGCGTACGGGCCGATGACCACCGTCCAGCAGTCGACGAGCTTCCAGCGCCCGGTGACCGGATCGGACGTCCTGATCCGTGTCCGGGTGACCAAGCTCGGCCGGCGGATGGCCTTCGCCGACATCACCATGACCCCCGAGGGCGCCGCCGAGCCCGCGGCCACCGCCTCCACGGTCTACGCCCTGCTGGGCTGAGCCCCCGGCCCGCCCCCCCGCGCTCCGTCGGCGGGGACCCTCAGGCAGGCGCCCCGCCTTCCGCCACCGGCAGCCGCACCACCAGCCGGGCTCCCCGCGGGGAGTCCTCGGCGGTGAGCGTGCCGCCGTGGTGGGCGGCCAGGTCCCGGGCGATGGCGAGGCCGAGGCCCGCCCCGCCGTGATCGCGGCTGCGCGCGTCGTCGAGGCGGGTGAAGCGCTCGAAGACCCGCTCCCGGTCGCCGGGCGGGATGCCGGGGCCGTCGTCGGCCACCTCCAGTACGGCGGTCGGCCCGTGCGATCCGCCGGCGGACCGCAGGACGAGGTCCACCCGGCGGTCGGCGAACCGCTGGGCGTTGTCGAGCAGATTGGTGACCACCCGCGCCAGCCACAGCTCGCTGCCCACGACCCGGATCCCCGCCGCGAGCTCCGTCCGCACGGGGACGCGGTCCCCGAGGCGCGCCTCCACGACGTCCAGGACCACGGCGCCCAGGTCCAGCCGGACCGGCGCGATCGGTTGGGCGGCGTCGATCCGGGCGAGCAGCAGCAGGTCGGAGGCGAGCTGCTGGAGCCGCTCGATGTCCTGGAGCGCCCCGCTGATCAGTTCCGGCCACAGCTCCGGGTCCCGGACGGCCAGGGCCACCTCCAGCTGGGTGCGCAGCACGGTGATCGGGCTGCGCAGTTCGTGCGAGGCGTCGGCGATGAACCGGCGCTGGCGGACCCCGGCCGACTCCAGCCGGTCCAAGGTGGTGTTCATGGTCTGCGCCAGCCGGGCCACCTCGTCGCGGGTGGGCGGTACGGGGACGCGGCGGTGCAGGTCCCGGTCGCCGATCGCGGCGACCTCGGCGCGGATCGCCTCGACCGGCCCGAGGGCCCGGCCGGTGACCCGCCAGGTGACGAAGGCGACGGTGGCGAGGAGCAGCGGGCCGCCCACCGCGAGCGCGGCGGCGGTGGTGTCGTCCGCCGCGTCCACGTCGCGCAGCGAGGTCCCCACGAAGACGGTGACCAGGCCCTGCGGCGTCTGGGTGGTGACCTGGACGACCCGCTGGCGGTGCTCGCCGCCGAGCGGGCCGGTGTTCCAGGTGTGGGACCGCTTCCCGGGCCGCAGTGGCTTGACGGGCGCGAGGGGGACGTCCTCGGCCAGGTTCGGATAGGCGCCCAGCACCCGGCCCCGGGCGTTCACCACCTGGACGAACTCCACCCCGTGCAGCGTCATCCGCGACTTCTGCAGCTCTCCGGTGGCCGCGAGCCGGGCGATCGTCTCGGCCTGGCGCATCGCGTCGCGCTCGGCGTTGCGCAGCAGGTTGGCCTCCAGCAGCCCCAGGAGGGCGAAGGAGGCCACGGTCAGGGCCACGGCGACGACCAGGACCGCGCCGGCGGTGGCGCGGGCCCGGACGGTGGTGGGCAGGAGGCGGCGCAGCGGAGAGCGCCGGAGCAGGCGCCGCAGGCTCCCCTCCACCCCGTGCGGGCCGCGCGGACGCCGCGTGCGGGCGAACCGGCGGCGCGGGAGCCGGAGTTCAGCCACCGTCGGCCGCCAACCGGTAGCCCGCGCCGCGCACGGTCTCCAACGCGGCGCGGCCGAACGGCGCGTCGATCTTGCGGCGCACGGCGCTGATGTGGACCTCGACCACGTTGGGGTCGCCCGCGAAGGCGCTGTCCCACACCTGTTCCAGTATCTCCCGTTTGGGCACGACCTCGCCGGGGCGCCGGGCCAGGTACTCCAGTACCGCGAACTCCCGGGCCGTCAGCCGTATCTCGGTGTCGCCGCGGGCACAGCTGTGCCGGGCCGGGTCAAGGACCAGGTCGCCGCAGCGCAGGATCCGCGGGCCGCGGCGGCCCGCGCGCCGGGCCAGCGCCCGCAGCCGGGCGACCAGGACCAGGTAGGAGAACGGCTTGGACAGGAAGTCGTCGGCGCCGGTGTCCAGGGCCTCCGCCTCGTCGTACTCGCCGTCCTTCGCCGTGAGCATCAGGATCCCGGAGTCGTTCCCGGCGGCGCGCAGCCGCGCGCAGACCCGGTAGCCGTTCAGGCCCGGCAGCATGATGTCGAGCACGATCAGGTCGTAGTCGTGCTCGGTGGCCATCCACAGCCCGTGCGGCCCGTCGTGGGCCACGTCCACCGAGAACCCCTCCGACTGCAGTCCCCGTTGCAGGGCCACAGCCAGCCGCCGTTCGTCCTCCACCACCAGTACGCGCATGCCGACCAGGGTCTCAGGCCCGGTCCGCGACAGGCTGAAGAGGTCTTCAGCCGGCTTCAGGTGGGCTTCAGCATCCGCCCGGCATGCTCTGCGACGAGCCGGGCGCCGTGCCCGGTTGTGTTCGAGGAGCCCTGGTATGTCTGAATCCCTCCCGCCGTCGGAACAGCCCGTGCAGCCCGGCGACACCGCGAAAGCCGGTTCCCGCAGGCGCGTGGACCTGGGGCGCATGGTGCCCCGGCGCAAGGGCGCCCGTTGGGCGGCCCTGGGCGCGGCCGTGGTGGTCGTCGGTGGCGTGGCGGTGGCGGTGGCCGTGGAAGAACACCACCACGATCGGATGGCCGGCCCCCGCTTCACCTGGTCCGACCGCGAGGACGGCAAGCGCGGCGGCCCGGCGGCCGGCGGAGAGCACGGCGGGCGGGCGTTCGCCGGCCCCGACCACCTCAAGCACCCCGAGGGCCTCAAGAAGCTCAAGGAACTGAAGGAGATGAGGGGGGCGGCCCCGCATCGGGGCGGGGAAGAGGGGCCGGAGGGTTTCGCGAAGACGGCCCCCGCACCCCTGCCGTCGCTCGCCGTCGGGCAGGCGGCCGACAAGGCGGCCGGCGCGGTGGAGGGCGGCAAGGTGGAGAGCATCCGCGTCGTCGCCCAGGAGGGCGGCGGCAGCGCCTGGCTGGCCGTCGTCCTCGGACCGGACGGAGTCCGGCACGCCGTCACGGTCTCCGGCACGGACGGCACGGTCACCGGCAACGTCCCGCACACCCGGCCGTAGCCCGGGCCGTCCGGCGGGCCCAACTCCGGTACGCGGCCCCTCGAACGGTGCCCTCCGGCGGCCGCGCTAGGGTGCGCGGGTGAGCATTCATGTGGTCGTGGGTCACGGACCCGCCGGCGCCGCCACCGCGCGGCTGCTGGCCCGACAGGGCCGTACGGTACGGGTGGTGACCCGGACCGGTGGCCGCACGGAACCCGGGATCGAACACGTCGTGCTGGACGCCAAGGACCCCGAGGCGCTGGCCGCGGCCGCCAAGGGCGCGGTCGCGCTCTACGGCTGCGCCGCGCCGCCCTACCACCGCTGGGCCGGCGAATGGCTCCCGCTGAGCGCGTCGCTCTGCGCGGCGGCCGAGGCCACCGGGGCCGTCCTGGTCATGCTGGGGAACCTCTACGGCTACGGCCCGGTGGACGGCCCCCTGACCGAGGCGCTGCCGCTCGCCGCGACCGGCGCCAAGGGCCGGGTGCGCGCCGCCGCCTGGGAGCGGGCGCGTCACCTGCACGAGCAGGGGCGGATCAGGGCGGTCGAGGTGCGGGCCTCGGACTTCTTCGGGCCCGGCGTCACCGAGGGCGGCCACCTGGCCGGGCGGGTCCTGCCGGCCGTGCTGCGCGGTGCGTCCGTCTCGATGCTCGGCGATCCGGACGCCCCGCACAGCTGGACCTACCTTCCCGACGTGGCCCGGTCGCTGGTCGAGGTCGCCGGCGAGGAGCGGGCCTGGGGCCGGCCCTGGCACGTGCCGACCGGGCCCGCGCTCCCGGCCCGGGAGATGGTCGGCCGTCTGGCCGCCCGGGCGGGGACGGCGCCGGTCGCGGTGCGCGGGCTGCCGAAGGCCGCGCTGGGCGTGGCCGCGCTCTTCTCCCCGCTGCTCCGTGAACTGAAGGAGGTCCGCTACCAGTTCGACCGCCCGTTCGTGGTCGACTCGAGCGCGTACGAGGCCGCGTTCGCGGTGCGGGCCACGCCCCTCGACGAGCAGATCGGGGCGACCGTGGACTGGTGGCGCGAGCGCGTGGCGGCCGCTCGACGACGGTGAGGGCCGGCGGCTCCGGCCCCGGTGCACCGCTCCGGGAAAAGCAGGCGACAGGCCGTGCCCGCGTCGCCTAGCGTCGCGGCGTGCACTCGGCGGCGCCGCTCAGGCGGAACAAGGACTTCACCGTGTTCTGGCTGGGCCAGGCGCTCTCCGTGCTCGGCGGCTCGATCTCACTGCTCGCGCTGCCGCTGCTCGTCCTCGACGCGACCGGGTCCCTCGTGCAGATGGGGATGGTCACCGTCGTCTCCGGTGCCACCGGCATCGGCACGGGGCTGTTCGCCGGCTACGTGGTGGACCGGGCGGACCGCCGCCGGCTGATGATCCTCTGCGATCTGCTGCGGGCCGTGCTCTTCTGCGCGGTACCCGTCCTGTGGTGGGCCGACGGGCCCCGGGTCTGGCTGCTGTACGTCCTGACCGCGCTGGCCACCGTACTGAAGACGCTCTTCGACGTGGCCTACGTGACGGCCGTGCCGCACCTGGTGCGCACCGAGGACCTCGCCGCCGCCAACGGGCGGCTGATGGGCACCTTCGCCGTCGGCACCCTCCTGGGACCCGTCGCGGCCGGGTTCATCACGGCGGCGGTGGGCGCCGAACGCGCGCTGGCCGTGGACGGGGCGACGTTCCTCGTCTCCGCCGCCGGCCTGGCGCTGGTGCGTTTCACCGCCCCGGCCACCGGTGACGAGCGGTCCGCACCACGCGCCGGCGTGTTCCGGGAGGTGTTCGTCGTCGGTTTCCGCTTCCTGTGGACGCACACCCTGCTGCGCCCGCTGACGGTTCTGCTCACCCTGCTGACCTTCGTCACCATGGGCGCCACCGACCTGCTGATCTTCCACGTCCGGCACGATCTGGGGCGGGACGCCGCCACCGTCGGCTATGTGATCGCGGTGAGCGGTGCCGGCGTCGTCGCCGCTGCCCTCACTGCCGGGAGGCTCCGCCGGGCCTTCGGCTTCGGGCCCTGCTGGCTCGCCTCGGTCGCGATGATCGGCGTCGCGGTGGCGGGAACCGGCGTCAGCCGCAGTGTGCCGCTGATCGCCGCGCTGGCGGCCCTCTTCCTGTTCGGCCTGACCCTGGGCGGGGTGTGCAGCATGACCCTGCGCCAGGAGGTGACCCCCGGTCACCTGCTCGGCCGGGTCACCTCCGCCTTCTGGACCGTGCACAACGCCTCGGGCCCGGTGGGCGCGGCCGTGCTCACCGTGCTGGCCGCCCGCCACGGGGTCCCGGCGGTCAGCCTGGCCGCCGGGGCCTTCTGCCTGCTGGTGCTCGGCGCCGGGCTCCTGACGCCCCTGCGCCGCCGCCCCGCCGCCTGCACGCGGAGCCTGCCGGACGGCAGGGAGGGCGCCCCGCGCTGAACGGGGCACGCGCGGACGCCCCCGCGTCGGCCGCCGTGTCACGGCGGCCGCGGGGGGCCTGATATCCGGACAACTGGCCGACACGCCGCCGGTGGGAGGCGGCCGGAGCGGCCGGAGCGGCCGAAGCTGCCGGATCGGCTGGATCGGACGGATCGGCCGGAACGCTCAGTGGTGGCCCCCTCCGTGCACGGCGCCTGCCTCCAGGGCGCCGCCGATGCGATCGCGCAGGGCGGCCAGGGCGTCGGCCGAGGGGGTGGTGACCACCCAGCCGCTCCCCACCAGGTACGTGCCGCCGTACATCCGCGCCTCGGACAGCCAGGACCGCTGCCCCTCGTCGGCAGCGAAGGTCGCCATGCGGAAAGCCCCTTCCGCCGACTCGCAGCCCCCCTCCCGCAACTCCTCGGCGTCGACGTCCACATGGGCGGTGCACCCGACAGCGGCGGCGATCTCCTCGATCGAAGCGGACGGAGCCCGGCTCTCCCGCGCCGCTGGGGGAGGCGGGGCGGCGGAACCCCCGGCGCAGCCGGCGGCCCCCGGCACGGCGCACAGGGCGGCGAGGGCCAGCGCGACGGTAGGCGCAACGCGGCCGCGCCGCAGCACGGTGGGCTGGGGTGGCATGGCTGCTCTCTCTTCCTCGCCGGTCGGCGGGGGTACGGCCGTGGTGCCCGGCAGGGAGGGAGCCGGGCACCACGGGTCGGATGGCCCGTGCTGGGCCTCGTCGTCGAAGTCCCGCCCGGCCCTGACCGGCGCCACTTCGACGACAGGACTCAGTGCGCCGCCTTCGCCTTTTTTCCCTTGTCGGTCACGGCGAACCAGAGGCCCTGTTTGTTGTGCCCCGAGATATCGCCGGGATTCTTGTCCCCGGTGAAGGTGTAAACCGGCCAGCAGTCGATGGTCAGTTGTTCCGATCCGTCGGGGCGTTTCACGGAGCCGACCAGCTCGGCGGCGATTCCCGAGATCTTCGACTTGTCCACGGCTTGGGCGGGCTTCCAGGTGTCCAGGCAGGCGTCGAGGCAGCCGAATTTCATCGGCCAGGCGCTGTCCTTGTCGAAACGGTAGAGCGTGCGGCCCTCCGCGTCCGCGAGGATGCCGCCGAGCATCGCGTTCCGTGCGACGGACAGCTCGGCCCCGGCGCCCTGCCCCGCCCCGCCGCCCTGCCCCGCTCCGCCCGGCGCCGGTGCCTTCCCGGCAACGGCCGGCTTCCCGTCCGCCCCCAGCACGTGCCAGGTCCCGCCGACTCCCTCGCCCAGCGTGTCGCCGGGTTTGACGTCCTTCGCGTAGCGGTACACCGGCCAGCCCGCCAGGGTCAGCTGCCGGGTGCCGTCAGTCCGCGCGACCGAGCCGAGCAGGCCGGCGTCTATGCCCTCCCCTGCGGTGACATCGTCCGCCGCGACGACCGGCCAGGCCGCGGCGCAGTCCCCCTCGCAGGCGGACTTGGGGGGCTCGGGCGTGTCCTTGTCGAACCGGTAGAGCGTGAAGCCCGCGCTGTCGGTGACCGCCCCGCCGAGGCCGGGGACCTCGGCCACCTTCAGCTCGCCGGCCGGACCGCTCTTCGCGGCCCCGCCCGCCGGGTCGGCGCCGGAGCCGCCGTCCCCGTAGGCGGGATCCGCCCCCGAGCCCGACCCGTAGGCGCCGTCCCCGCCGTCGGCGCCGTACACGGAACCGACCTTCTTGCTGTCGCCCGCCGGCTGTACCGCATTCGCCTGTCCAGGAGGCTTCTCGGCCAGCCCGCATCCGGCGGTCAGCAGAAGTACCGCGACCGCGGCCGACCCGGCGAACATCTCACGACGCATCTTCTTCACGCTCTCTCCTTCGGGTCCTCAGGAATTTCGGGTGTGCCAAGTCCTGCTCGATTTACGACTTCTACGACTTCTACGACTTCCACGCGTTCTACGGGTCCTTCGGATTCGCCGACGCTTTCCGTTCGTCCCTGCCGTCATTGATACGGGGTGGGGGGCGCGGTGGACGCGATGCGAAGGGAATTTGTCGGATCGCGCAAAGAACTGAACCGGTCGGCGGCCCGCGTACGTGCCCGCCTCAGTCCTGGATGCGCAGCGCGAGCGCCGGGCAGCGCCGGACGGCGCGCAGCGCCTTGGGCCGCAGCCGCGCCGGCACCGGCATCGACGCCTGCGCCGGGTAGCCGTCGGAATCGAGCCGTACGACGTCGGGGAGGACGTCCACGCACAACCCGTGCCCCTTGCACAACGTCCAGTCCACGACGAGCCGTTCCGGGCTCTCGTCGCGTGGCAGCGGCAGCGCGCCCAGCACCCGGCGCCCGCAGCCGCTGCCGAAGGCGTGGTCGTGGAACTCGTCGGGGAAGGCCGCCAGCGCCGAGGCGACGAAGTGCGAGGTGCCGTCGGGATGGCTGCACGCGCCGCGGCCCCGGACCGCCGTCAGGCGTGCCTCGACCGTCTCGAGGGCCGCGCCGCCCCCGCCGCGCAGGACGTCGTCCAGGACGTCGGCCAGCGCGGGCAACCCCCTGACACAGGGCCCGCACTGGCCCGCCGACTCCTTCGCCATCCACCGGGCCACCCGGGCCACCTCACCGGCCGGACAGGTGTCCTCGGGCAGCGGCAGCACGGCCCCCGCCCCCAGCACCGCGCCGAAGCCGGCCAGTGACTGCCGCGACACCAGTGCCGAGCGCGCGGCCACCGGATCCAGCCATCTGCCGTGGTAACCGCCGACCAGGACGCCCTGCCCGGGCGCGGTACCGCACAGCTCCAGGACGTACGCCAGCGAGGAGCCGGTCGGCGTCTCCACCACCGTGGAACCGGCCACGGTCAGCAGGACCGTGCCCGGTTCGGCCGGCAGCCCGACGGCGCGGTACTCCCGCGCGCCGAGCCGCGCGGCGAAACCGAGCTGGGCGAAGGTCTCGGTGTTCGACAGCAGGGTCGGTACGCCGCCCAGCCCCCGCTCGCTGGTGCGCACCTTCTGGCCGGACGGCAGCACGGCCCCGCCGTTCAGACCGCTGATGAGGGCTGTGCCCTCCCCGGTGACGAAGCGTTCGGGAAGCCGTGCCACGCGCACCCGGCGACCGGCCGGGCCGCGTTCCGCCACCGCGTCCCGTACCGACTGCTCCACGTCCTCCCGGGTGACGGCCACCACCACGTCGTCGGCGCCGAGCGCCGCCGCGGCCAGCAGCGCCCCGTCGAGCACCAGGTGCGGGGCGTGCAGCAGGAGCGCGGTGTCCTTGAGGCAACTCGGCTCTCCCTCGCTGCCGTTGACGACCACGGCCGTGGGCGCGTCCCGCCCGCGGGCCGATCGGGTGACGGCCCGCAGTTTCCGGGCGAAGGGGAAGCCCGCCCCGCCCCGGCCCCGGAGGTCGATGTCGTCGGCCAGGGCCACGAGCTCGTCCGGGCGGTAGCGGGGCAGCGTGCCGTGCGCCGTGAGATGGGCGGAGCGGTCGAGCCGGGATATCCGGTCGAGTCCGGCCAGCAGCCTGGGGGCGCCCACGCAGCCGAGGCCGGGGCGCGGTTCGCCGGTCACAGCCACCGCTCCGCGGCGGCCGGCTGTTCACCGTACATCCGGGTGCGCCGGCCGGCCGTGGCGAAGGACCGGGGGCCGGTCCGCGGCAGCGGCGGGCGGCCGCCGGAAGAGAGCGGACGCGTCCCGCGGCCGGTAGCCGACCGGCCGCCCGTCTCCTGGCCGACGGCGCGGCGGGGGACCGTACCCGTTCCCGGGCTCGCTCCCGTGCGTGGCCCCGGTATCGGCGCGGTGCGCGAACGGGCGCCGCGCGTACGGGACTTCACCCGGAACACGAGCACGCCGGCGACACCGATCAGACAGAGCGCGTACGCCGCCGTCACCCATGCCCCGCCCGGACGGCCCGCTTTGAGCCCGTGGACCAGCGAGGCGCCCCACGCCGGGTAGGCGCCGAAGTGCAGGGCCCGCCACCACAGCGAACGGCCCCGGGTCGCGAACGCGCTGCGGACGGCGCCGGAGACCGCCACGGTCACGAAGAGGTAGCCGGCCAGCGTGCCCAGCCCGATCAGCACGGGTTGGTCGCCGTCGGCGAAGGGCAGGACCGCGGCGGCGGCGGTCGTCTGCGCCTCGGCGACCTTGACCCACACGTGCAGGGCCAGGAAACCCAGCCCGGCCACGGCCAGTCCGCGGTGCGCCCCCTGGGCGAGCAACCGGTGGCCCGGTTCGAGGAGTACCCGGTCGGTGGCCACCAGCCCCCACAGGACGGTGGCCGTGAGCGAGACGAGCGAAAGCACGCCCGCCCCGAAGTCGAGGAACTCCCACAGACGGGTGAGGGCGCCCGCCCGGACCACCACGACGAGGGAGACGAGGGCCGCGAGGGCGGCCGGGGCCGTCGCCGGATGACGACTCCTGCGGCGGGCCCGGTGTGAGCGGCGTAGGTACGGCTGAGACAGGGGCATCCAGATCTCCTGTGCGCCGGGGCCCCGGGCGCTCCACCTGGCGCCCGGTACCCGGGGGTCGTTGTCGCTCGTGCCCGGCAGCGCTGTGACGTTCCCGCGCCGGCCGAGGAGCTAGGGCCGGAGTGCAGAAGCATCGTGGAGCCGCACAGCGCCTCCACAGGATTTATCTAAACGTGATAATTTCTCGCGACCGCGTCTCCGGGGCATCGAACAACACCGGAAGATTCCCCTCCAGCAGAGGTCGCGACTGGCCACCGCGCCGCCCGCCGCCTACGCGTCCCCGACGGCAAAATCACGGCAAAACCGCGGGACCGAAGGGGGTCGGATCCCTCCAGGAGGGAGTACGAGGGGCCGCAACTCTCCTGCCAAGCACGGATGTTGGCGCGAGGGGCAACCTCGGCGGGCCTGTCCTCCGCTACCGGACAGGCCTCACCCCGGCACGAACGAGGAAACGATGTGCGAACTTCTGAACCGCATCTGGTCCCGCCCCCGCGGCGAGTGGACCCGCGTCCTTCGACGGGAACTCCCCGCGTTGGCCGCCGAGATAGTGGAGGAGCTTCTGCATGGAATTCCGGAATTTTCCGCCCTTGTCGATGACAACGATGCCATCGGCGACGAACAGCTCAGACAGCGTGTGGAAGAAGCCCTGCTCACCGCTCTCGGCTACCGCGAC
The DNA here is from genome assembly GCF_056430495.1 of Streptomyces sp. NPDC045967. NCBI lineage: Bacteria > Bacillati > Actinomycetota > Actinomycetes > Kitasatosporales > Streptomycetaceae > Streptomyces > Streptomyces sp. NPDC045967. Next base: position 313,984 of record NZ_JBWKLE010000002.1, read on the forward strand.
ACCGGTGGCCGCCCCGCCGACGGGAACCACGAGCGGGACCACCAGCCGCAGCGGGCGGCGGACGTGCCCGCCGGGCCGCCCGCGGACGTCGACCCGGCGCACCGGCACGCGGCCCTGGAGGTCGTGGCGGGACGGGACCACGACGGGCACCACCCCGGGCACCACCCGGTACGCCGGACTTCGGACCGCGACGTCCCGGAGCGCGGCATCCCGGACGCGGCGCAGGACGCAACGCGGGAACGCGCGAACGACCGCGCGAACGACCGCGCGAAGAACGACGCCCAGGACGGTGGGGCGGCCGGTTCCGGCTCCGGCGGCCCCGACGACGGGCGGCGCCGCGCACGGCCCCTCGACCCCGCCGCCGACCGGGCGCGCGAGGACCTCTTCAAGGCGCTCACCGATGACCGGACGCCCTCCGGCGCCTCCCTCGCCTCCCTCGCCGACGCGGCCGGCTGGCCCCTCCCGGTCGCCGTACGGGCCGTAGCGCCGGCCGCGCCCGGAGAGGCGCAGCAACTGGCGGCCGTACTGGACGACGCCCTCACCGGGATGTTCGCGGGGCGCCCCTGCCTGCTGGTCCCGAGCCCCGATCCCGACACCCGGTCCCCGCTCGACCTCCCGCTGCGCGGCCGTTTCGCGGCCGTCGGCCACGCGGTACCGCTCCGGGACACCGCGTCCTCCCTGCGCTGGGCGCTGCGCCTGCTCGCGCTGACACCCGCGCGCCCCGGCCCGGACGCCCGCCCCGTCTTCGTGGAGGACCACCTCTCGACCCTGCTGCTGCTCCAGGACGAGCCCCTGGCCCACGCACTGGCCGCCCGCTGGCTCCGGCCGCTGGCGGATCTGACCCCCCGCCAGAGCGAGCGGCTCGAGGTGACCCTCCTGGCCTGGCTCGAGGGCGGCGGAGCCCCGGAGGCCGCCAAGGCGCTGAGCGTGCACCCCCAGACCGTGCGGTACCGCATGCGCCAGCTGGAGAAGCTCTTCGGCACCGGGCTGCGCGACCCCCGCACCCGCTTCGAACTGGAGATGGCCCTGCGCAGCCGGCGGCTGATGGCCCAGGTGCGGCGCCGGCACTCGCGGGTGGGGCGCAGGACGGCGCGCGTGGTCACTCCCGACTTCGGCCCGCTGGTCGTCGGACGGATCGCCCGCGTCAACGGTCTGTGAGGACGGCCGAGCACGCCGGCCCGGCCCCCGAGGAACGGGGGGCCGGGCCGGTCGCCGTGTCACGGGGCCGCGGGCGCCGCCCCGCACATCGCCGCGTTGAGGTCTACCAGCTCCTCGTAGGACCGTGCGCAGTCCTCGCATCCCGCGAGGTGGCGGGCGAGGGCGCGGGGACGGCGGGTACCGCTGCGCCGGACCGCCGAACCGAGCATGTGGCTGAAGTGGCCGCACCGCCCGTCGGAGGCGGTGGCCAGATGGGCGAGCAGAAACGCCTCGCGCAGCCCCTCCCGGGCCCGGAACGCCAGCGAGGTCACCGCGCCGGGGGAGATGCCCAGCCGCGCGGCGACCTCGTGCGGCGGGTCCTCCTCGACGAGCGTGTGCCACAGGACCGCCTGCCAGCGGGCGGGCAGGGTCCGGAACGAGCGGGCCAGGAGCCGCCGGTCCTCGATCGCCAGCAGCCGGCGCTGCGGATCGCCGCCGGCCGCCGCCTGCTGGCACCAGGTGTCGAAGTCCGCCGTCAGCAGCGTCCTGCGGTCGTCGTCGCGCCATTGCATGGCCGTATGGCGGACGACGGCCAGCAGGTAGGCGCGCCACGGCCCTCGCGGCCCCGCCCCGGAGCGGACGGCCTGCAAGGTCCGGGCGAAGGCCTCCGAGACGAGGTCCTCGGCGTCCTGCGGGGTACGGCAGCAGGTGCGCGCGTAGGCGAGGGCGGCCCGCCGGTGCCGCCGGTAGAGCAGGTCGCACACGGCGGCGTCCTCGGCGTCCGCGGCGTCCGCGCCGTGTCCCCTGCTCAGCCGGCGGGCGAGTTCTCCGTCGGCAGGGGCGGCCGGATGCTCCGGGTCGTCCTCGGATGCACGAGAGGCGGACATGGCACTCCTCGCAGGCTCGGATCGGGTGTGGGAAACCGACGGGACGGGGCGGCGCGGCGTTGGCCCGAAGTCGGCTTCGGGCCAACACCTTCCCGGACGGGGCGCGGTGCGAGGGGGAGGAGCCGCATCCCGTCCGGGAGTCCGTGGAACCGCCGGGTCAGCGGCAGGTGCGGCCCCTGTTGATGCAGTCCACCGCGTTGTTCATCAGCCCGTCGTTCATCACGTTGATGAAGTCGCCGTGGTCGGTGACCGGTTTGTGGAGCTGCTCGGGAAAGCTGTCCACCGCGAACCGGGCACCCGGCGCGACCCCGTAGGTGATGCGCTGCACCAGCTGCGGGATGGCGCTGAAGCCCTTCGGGCAGCGGCCGTCGCGGTTCGCGAACGCCACGTGGGTGCGGTGGTTGGCGCTGTCGGTGTTGCGGCCGTCCCAGCAGCTCTGGAAGGTGAAGGTGCGCACCACGTCGCTGCCCTTGGGGCAGATCGGGTACTTGTCCTTCAGCTGGCGGTTCTCGAAGCCGGTGCAGCTCCACGAGGCGTTGGCGTTGGCCGTGCCGTTGGTGAAGGCCTTGGCGTCACCGGTGATGATGCGCAGGAAGCGCGGCATCGCCCTGACCTTGCCGGCGGGGCTGCCCTTGAAGGTGATCGTCACCTGCTTGGGCCGCAGGATCGTGCCCACGTTCGCGTCGAGGCCGCCGCCCGGGGCCTGCGCGTCCTTCTCCGCCTTGCCGTCGCGCAGCCGCAGCACCGGCCAGTAGTAGCTGGACTGGTCGCCGTTGCCGCAGGTGGTGCCGGAGGCGGCGAGGCTGTCGTTGGTGGAGAAGGCGTCGGTGGAGTTGTTGCCGACGTAGTCGTGCATGTGATGGGCGCCGTTGGAGACGCCGGGGGCGACGATCACGTTGTCGGGGTTGAAGTGGCCGTTCTCGTTGCGTCCGCACCGGGAGCTGAAGGAACCCTTGGACGCCCCGGCCGACGCCTGGGGGGTGCGTACGTTCGGCCGCACCGTGCCGATGGCGACGAAGTCGCTCCGTGCCGGGCCGCCCTTTCCGCCGCCGCCGCGGGCGGCGCCCGCGCCGGCCTCCGCCTCGGCGGCGCCGGCCTCCGCGCCGTCCGGCGCGTCGTCCTGCGCGGACGCCTGCTTCAGCTCGCAGCCGCTCAGGGCCTTCAGCTCCTCGGGACGGGCCGCGGAGCGGGCTATCGCGTCGGACATCCGGCCGATGGTCGCGTCACGCTGCTTGCGGAGCCCGTCGATGAGCTCCTCGCCCCGCGCCTCGCCCGCGGCGAGCCGCCGGTAGGCGTCGGCGACCTGGACGTCCAGCTCCGCGAGGCCCTCGTCGACCTCGGCTCGCGCCTGTTCGGGCACCGAGGTCAGCCGGTCGCCGACATCGGGGCAGTCGACGGTGGCGGTCGACTGCGCCGCCCCGCCCGCGTCGAGGCGGCCGTCCTGACCCGCGTTCGCGCTGCCCGCGACGACGGCGACCCCGCCGCCGCCGAGGGCGAGCGCGGCCACCACGGCCAGCAACTTCCTCTTCAACCGGGGGCGTCCATGGCCCTTTTCACTCATGCGATCACTTCACTTCGTCGGTCGGACATCGGACGGAGCAGGGGTCCCGTCGGGGGCGTTCAGTGCGTCGAAGTCGACGAGACCGCTGTCCTCGAGGACCGTGATGTGGTCCAGGACCGTGGCGTTGGCGGACGTGGCCAGACTGCGCACCATCGAGTTGCGTGTCTGCGCCCGCACTTGGGCCAGCAGCGCGAACACCTTTCCGTGCGCGCGGCGCAGCAGCATGATGAACAGCCGTTCGTACTCGTCCCCTTGCGCGCGGGTGAGCTGGCCCAGCCAGCCCTGCTGCTGCTCGGACGGCTGGTTGGGCAGGTCGACGCCGAGGGCCTGGCCCACCTGGATGGCCTGGCGGTCCAGCTCGGTGTGGCCCTCGACGAGGTGCTCACCGGCCGTGCGGATCGACGCCCGGGTCCCGCGCTGCTGGGCCTGGCGCCCGGCGGGCAGCTCCCACAGGCCGGCGAGCCGTACCTTGCGCACGAAGTCCCGGTCCGCCGGGGACAGCGGCCCGTACGCCGTGCTCATGATCCCGGCGCCGTCGTCCTCGGCGGCCGGCCGGCCGGCCGAGGCCGCCGCCCGGGTGCCGAACTTCTCCACCGGGATCAGCAGCGCGATCAGCGTGACGGCGAGTGCGGTGATGACGAAACCGGTGCCGATCGTGTATCTCGTGGCCGCCGCATACCTGCCGACGGAACGCCGCCCGAATGACAGCACAGTGCCTCCTAGGTCCGAGGGCCGGGAGGGGCAGCGGGGCCGGAGGGTCCGCACGCGCCGTGCGTTGCACACCCGCATTCCCGGGGTGTCACGGGACGCTAGTGCCACGGGTGGGGGCCGCGCGGCAGGACCATCACCCTTGGACAAACATCCGGGCAAGCCCCCGCAGGGCTGATATCTTGCCGCGCTGCGCCCAGGCGCTCCCAGGCCGCGCCGCGCCGCGCCCGTGTCCCGGCCGCCCGGCTCAGGTGACGCGCGATCCTCCCCCTCTGGTGCGAACCCCAGTTCGTCAGCGTCGGTCGTCCCGGCCCCACGTCCGGGTGGATGTTGCCCCTCCAGGCCCTTTTCGGTGCTCGAGCCGCGAACGGGCCGGGAGAGTTGCCCCATGATCATCGACCCGCCCACCGGCCCGGAATCCCCGGCCGGCAGCGCACCGACACCCGCCCGCCGCCCCTCCCGCCGTACCGTCATCGCCGGAGCCGCCGCGGTGGCCGGAACCGGAGCGCTCTCCGTCGCGGCCGCGTCCGCCGGCACCCCGCAGGCGCCGTCCGGCTCCGCCCGCCCCGACTGGGAGACCTGCCTGACCGTCGCCCGCGCCATCCTCGTACGGGACGACGACGACCAGCCCCTGGTGCCCCGCTACGCGGACGTCCTGCTGAAGAACGGCCTGCCCCGCTCCCGCCGCCCCGGCAAGAACGTGCTCGTCGTCGGCGCCGGGCCCGCCGGACTCACCGCCGCCCACCTCCTGCGCGAGGCCGGGCACCGGGTCACCGTCGTCGAGGCCAACGCCAACCGGGTCGGCGGCCGCATCAAGACCTTCCGCACCGGGGGCCACGAGAAGGCGGCCGCCCCCTTCGCGGACCCCAAGCAGTACGCCGAGGCCGGCGCCATGCGCATCCCCGACAGCCACCCGCTGGTCACCGGCCTGATCGACAGCCTCGGCCTGAAGCGCCGGCGCTTCCACCTGGTCGACGTCGACGGGGCCGGCCGCCCCGCCTACCGCACGTGGATCTTCGTCAACGGCATCCGCGTCCGCCGCGCGGACTACGCCCGCAGCCCCCAGGCGGTCAACCGCTCCTTCGGGGTGCCCAAGGCCTACGAGTCGGTGCCCGCCGCGCAGATCGTGCGCGACGCCTTCGCCCCCGTGCGCAAGGAGATCGAGGGCAAGAAGGACGGGGAGCTCGTCGAGGGCTGGGCCCGCGTCATCCAGCGCTTCGGCCACATGTCGATGTATCGCTATCTGTCCGAGGTGGCGGAACTCGACGAACGGACCGTCGACCTGATCGGAACCGTCGAGAACCTCACCTCCCGGCTGCACCTCGCCTTCGTGCACAGTTTCATCGGGGCGTCGCTGATCAGCCCCGACACCGCCTTCTTCGAACTCCCCGACGGCACCGCGACCCTGGCGGACGCGCTCTACGACCGGGTCCGGGACCTCGTACGGCTCGACCGCCGCGTCACCCGCATCACCCACGGCGAGGGCGAGGTCACCGTCGACACCGTCTCCGAGGGCCGTAACGGCAGCCCCGTGCGCCGCGAGAGCTTCACCGCCGACACCGCGATCATCACCGTGCCCTTCTCCGGACTGCGCCACATCCCGGTCTCACCGGCCCTCTCGTACGGCAAGCGGCGCGCGGTCACCGAACTCCACTACGACGCCGCCACCAAGGTGCTGCTCGAATTCAGCCGCCGCTGGTGGGAGTTCGACGAGGCCGACTGGAAGCGCGAGCTGGAGGCCGTCCGACCCGGCCTGTACCGCAAGTACCAGACCGGCGGGACCGCGGAAGTTGGGGACCTGCTCGGCGCCCACCCCTCCGTGCCCGAGGGCCGCATCTCGGACGCGCAGCGCGCCCACTACGCCGCCTGCCGCCCCGTCACCCGCGACCAGCCCGAAGCGGCCGGCGTCATCGGCGGCGGTTCCGCCACCGACAACCCCAACCGCTTCATGTTCCAGCCCTCCCACCCGGTCGAGGGCAGCGCCGGCGGCGTGGTCCTCGCCTCCTACAGCTGGTCCGACGACGCCCTGAAGTGGGACTCCCTGGACGACGAGGAGCGCTACCCGCGCGCCCTCGCCGGCGTCCAGGAGGTGTTCGGGCAGCGGATCGAGGTGTTCTACACCGGGGTCGGCCGCACCCAGTCCTGGATGCGCGACCCGTACGCCTACGGCGAGGCGTCCGTGCTGCTGCCCGGCCAGCACACCGAACTCCTTCCCCACATCCGCACGCCCGAGGGCAGCCTGCACTTCGCCGGGTGCCACACCTCGGTCAAGCCGGCGTGGATCGAAGGGGCCCTGGAATCCGCCGTACGGACCGCCCTGGATGTCCACCTGGCGCCCTGACCGGCGGCCGCCGTCAGTCCTCGGCGAGCACGATCAGCCAGTCGTCCCCGCCGAGCCGGACCCGTTCCCGCTTGTCGGGATTGATCCGCAGGCCGTGTCCGGGCGCCGTCGCCCGGGCACGCGACCGGTAGCCGACCGCGCACTCACCGCGGCGGCGGGCCGCCTCCACCAGGGTGGCGAACGGGACGTCACAGCCGGCCCGGACGTAGTCCGCGGCCGGCTTCAGGTGGAACTCGCTGCCCTCCGCGTCGAACAGCTCCGCGAAGACGTCGGCGAGGTAGGGGCTCTCCGAGATCTGGGTCATCAGCAGACTGATCAGCCTGCCGCTCACGATGAAGTCGGCGCCCTCCCGGGCGGGCGCGAGCAGCCGGTTGCCGTCGTCGGACATCTCGGTGGTGAGGACCGGCTCGCGTTCCGCCCCGTCCAGGACGGCCCGCAGGTGGAGCAGCGTGACCAGCGTCCTGTCGTCCGCATGCGGCTCCTGCGGCTCCTGAGGGTCCCGCGGGTCCTGAGCGTAGGCGGGCCAGGCCGCCGGATCGGCCTCACCGAGGACGATGACGCCGTCGTACGAGGGCACGTCCAGCTTGGCCAGCACCCCGGGATCGGTGATGTCACCGCGGCGGAAGACGACGTCGAGATGGCGCCGGGCCGCCGCGGCACCGCTGCCGCCGTCGTCCAGAGCCACCACCTGCAGGGAGCTCCCCGGGCTGACGTACTGGTCGAGCTGGTCCACGACGAACGGGGCCCGGCGGTTCCAGCCGAGCAGCAGCAGCCGCTCCGCCCGGGCGGGCCGCGGCCGGGCGGTGACGATCGCGTCCTCGTCCACCCAGGACGACACGTCCGACGGGACGGCCGTGTCGTCGTCCCGGGAGATGACGACGAGCCGGTCGCCCGGCCGGATCATCGTGCCCGGTTGCGGGTTCAGGGCGACGACCCCGTCGGCGCGCAGCACACCCACCACGCAGGACGTCGCGAACGACAGCAGCGCCTCGCCGAACGTGCGCCCGGCGAGGTCTCCGGCGGGGACGGTGTAGAACTCGTCGCCCGCGAAGTCCAGCAGTTCCTGGTAGAGGAGGGAGAGCCCCGGCTGGCGGGCCGTCTGGACCAGGAGCCGCGCCACGATGTCGTCGACGCACAGGACGTGCCCGCCGGGCCCCGCGGCCAAGGTCGCGGTGGCGTGGTTGCGCGTGTCCAGGACGGCCGCCACCACCACCGCCCCGCGACCGTCCTCCGGGACGGCCGTGCCGAGGGCGAGCAGGGTCTTCACCACGTGCGCGTCGCCCGCCGGCCCGCCGGGCGGCAGCACGAGCACGGCCTTCGCCGTCTGCGGACTGACCCTGACCAGCTCGGCCGGGTCGGTGGTGCTGCCGTTGCGGCAGATGATGCGGGTCCTGCCCCGGTCCGTGACGCGGGTGGCGAGTTCCTCCTCCATCTCCACCTTGTCCTTCGGGGCGAGGACGGCGATGGCCGACCGGCGCTGGTTGGCGTTGGCGGCCACCAGCTCCCCGGCCACCGGGAAGATCTGGTCGGACCACCCCAGCACGACAGTGTGGCCCGCTTCCAGCACCGTGGAGTGGCCGAGGCGGAGCGACATGATGCGCCGGTTGATGCCGGTGGTGATCAGACTGACCAGCGTCGACACGAACAGCAGCGCGACGAGCGCCAGCGTCACCGATGCCAGCACGTAGACGGGCGAGCCGACCGCGCCGCCGATCTTGAGCGTCTGCCCGACGCTGACCCACACCGCCGTGAGCCGCCCGGAGAGGGTGTGCGGGGCCGACCGGTCGGCCCACACCAGGACCGCGCTCGCCGGGACCACCACGGCCAGGCAGGCCAGGGAGAGCCAGCCGATCAGCGCGGCGGTTCCCCCCGCCACGAGATGGTCGAACCGGTACTGCAGGCGCAGCCGCAGCGACGTCGTGTGCTCCTGCGCCATACCAGCTTCCTCCGGATCGCCGACCTCTCGCAGGCCTCTGCTGACAACCCCGGGGACGCCCGATCGGTTACGGGCTGATCGGACGACCCGCAGCGGGGACGCCCTGGCCGGGCCCGTAGCCCGGTCGCCCTGGCGGGGCGGTCCGCCCCGCGTGCCCGGCCGGCGCGCACGGGGCACCCTGGAGACATGGCCCGAGCCAACGACGCGGTCGAGGCGCTCCTCCAGGAGTACGCCGACCTCCTCGCGATCCGGGGCGGCGAGGCGTTCAAGGCACGCGCCTACGAGAAGGCCGCCCGCGCCGTCGGAGGCCACCCGCGGGACGTGTCGACACTCGACGCCGACGGCCTGCGCGAGATCCCGGGCGTCGGCAGATCGGTGGCTGACAAGATCCTCGAGTACCTGCGCACCGGCCGGATGCCGGTCGTGGACGAGGCCAGGGCGTCCGTACCGGCCGGCGTGCGCGAACTGGTCGCGATTCCGGGGCTCGGCCCCCGCAAGGCCATGCTGCTCTACGAGCAGCTGGGCATCAGCTCGGTCGACCAGCTGGTCGATGCCATCGGCCGCGAACGGCTGCGCGATCTCAAGGGGTTCGGCGAGCGGACCGAGGACAACATCCTGCACGGCATCGCCGCGCTGCGGAAGGCCGGCGAGGGCCGCATCCTGCTCAGCACGGCCATGGACGTGGCCGAACAGCTCGTCGCCGAGCTCTCGGAGCTCCCCGGGTGCGTCCGCTGCACGTACGCGGGCTCCCTGCGCCGGATGCGGGAGACCATCGGCGACATCGACATCCTGGTGGCGGCCCGCCGGCCGGCCCCGTTCATGGCCGCCCTCGCCGGCCACCCGCTGACGGCCGAGGTCATCGCACACGGGCAGAAGAAGACCTCGGTGCGCACGGTCACGGGCCTCCAGGTGGACCTGCGGGTCCTGCCGCCGGCCTCCTGGAGGGCGGGACTCCAGTACTTCACCGGTTCCAAGGCCCACAACATCCGCACCCGCGAACTGGCCGTCCGCCACGGCCTGAAGCTGTCCGAGTACGGACTCTTCGACGCCGAGAGCGGGGCGAGCACCGCCTCCGAGACCGAGGAGGCGATCTACGCCGGGCTCGGACTCCCGTGGATCCCGCCGACCCTGCGCGAGGACCGCGGGGAGATCGCGGCCGGACTGCGCGGAGAACTTCCCGACCTGGTGACGGAGCAGGACATCCGCGGAGACCTGCACACCCACACCGACCTCACCGACGGACTGGCGCCGCTGGAGGACATGGTCGCCGCCGCTGCCGCCCGCGGGTACGCGTACTACGCGGTCACCGACCACGCGCCGAACCTGTCCATGCAGCGCATGACCCGCGAGAAGATCCTCGCCCAACGCGAACGGATCCGCGCCCTGGACTCCCTGCACCACGGCATGCGGCTGCTGCACGGCACGGAACTCAACATCGGCCCCGACGGCTCCCTGGACTGGCCCGACGAGTTCCTCGCGGAGTTCGACCTCTGCGTGGCCTCCGTCCACTCCCACTTCCACCAGAGCCGGGAGGACCTCACCCGCCGTCTCGTCCGCGCCTGCGAGAACCCGTACGTCACCGTCATCGGCCACCCCACGACCCGCCGCATCGGCAAACGCCCCGGCATCGACGCCGACTTCGACGCCGTCTTCGCGGCCTGCGCCCGCACGGGCACCGTGCTGGAGATCAACGCCCACCCCGAGCGGCTCGACCTGTGCGACGAGGACGTCCTGCGCGCGAAGCGGTACGGCGTCAAGTTCGCCGTCAACTCCGACGCCCACGCCACCACCCACCTGCCGTACATGCGCTACGGCGTGGCGACGGCCCAACGCGGCTGGCTGACCACGGACGACGTCATCAACACCTGGCCCTTGACCGAACTCCGCAGCGTCCTCACCCCCCAGCCCAACCACCGCCCACCGGCGCCCGGTCGGCGCGGGACGTGAAAGGGCCCGGGGCGGCTCCCGGGGCGGGGGAGCGCCCCGCGCACGTGGTCACCGCATCGTGGGATGAGTCGACGGCAGGTTATGCTGCCATCCGTCCCACGGGGGAAGTCCGGTCGAAGTCCGGCGCTGACCCGCAACGGTAGACGGAGCCGCACGCGCGGCTCCGTGAGCCCGATCACCCGCGGCGATGAAGGCTCCTGTCAATTCGCCGTGGACTGCGAGAGGGCGCTGCGCAGGGCGCCCCGCGTCCCGGGCTGCTCCTGTGCGGGCACGGCCTGAGGCGAAGGCGATCCGCCCGTGGCCACACCCCTGGAAGTCGAACCAGCCGCGCCACCTCACACGGCGCGTGGCAGCGTCGGCGCCGCGCCGCCCAAGCGCGCATCACTGCCCCTTCTCCTCATCACCCTGTGCGTCGCGCTCGTGCTCTCCCTCGTGTGCGGGGCCGGGATGGGGGCGTCAGGACTGTCCTGGGGCGAGGTACTGCGTTTCCTGTGGGCCGGAACGACCGGCGGTTCCCTGGCGCATCACGAAGCGTCGGCCTACACGATCGTGTGGGAGCTGCGCTTTCCGCGGACCGTACTGGCCGCGGTCGTCGGAGCCGGCCTGTCGGCGATCGGCGTCGCCGTGCAGGCCATGGTCCGCAACGCCCTCGCCGACCCGTTCGTCCTGGGCATCTCCTCCGGGGCGGCCGTCGGTGCGAATGCCGTCCTCCTCTTCGGGGCCTTCGGCGCCCTCGGTCTGTGGGCCCTGTCCACGGCGGCCTTCCTCTCCGCGCTCCTCGCCATGGCGCTGGTGTACGCGATCGCCCGCACCGGCGACGGCCTGACCCCGCTGCGGCTCGTCCTGACGGGCACCGCGATGTACTACGGCTTCTCGGCCGTCACCACGTTCATGGTGTTCGCGGCCGAACGCGGCGAGGCGGCCCGCTCCGCGATGATGTGGCTGCTCGGCAGCCTCGGCGGGGCCAGTTGGGCCTCCGTGCCCATCGCCGCGGGCGCCGTGCTCCTCGGCCTCGCCCACCTCACCGTGTCAGCGCGTCGCCTGAACGCCCTGGCGATGGGGGATGAGACCGCGGCCGCCCTGGGCGTGGACGCGGGGAGGCTGCGCAAGGAGCTGTTCCTGGTCTGCGCCGCCGTCACGGGCGCCGTGGTCGCCGTGAGCGGCGCGATCGGCTTCGTCGGCCTGATGGTCCCGCACGCCGCACGGATGCTGGTCGGCGCGGACCACCGCCGGCTGCTGGCCGTCGCCCCACTCGCCGGAGCCGTGCTGCTGATCTGGGTGGACATCCTGTCCCGGGTGGTGCTCGCGCCCGTGGAGCTGCCCGTAGGCGTGCTGACCGCCGCCATCGGCGTGCCGTGCTTCGTCCTGCTGATGCGCCGCCGCTCCTACACCTTCGGAGGCGCGTGATGCGCATCGACATCGACGCACTGACGGTCGAGATCGCCGGCGCGCGGCTGGTACGGGAGGTCACCCTGCGCGCGGACGACGGGCAGGTCGTCGGGCTCGTCGGGCCCAACGGAAGCGGCAAGTCCACGCTGTTGCGCTGCGTCTACCGCGCCCTGCGCCCTTCGGCCGGTTCGGTCCTGATCGACGGTGAGGACCTGCACTCCCTGAGCGCGCGCGAAGGCGCCCGTCGCCTGGCCGCCCTGCCCCAGGAGGCGGTCACCGAGTTCGACTTCACGGTCGCCGAGGTCGTGGCGATGGGGCGCCTGCCGCACCAGCGGTCCGTGGCCCGGACCACCGACGGCGACCGGAAGGCGTGCGAGGCCGCGCTGCTGAGGGTCGGAGCCGGCCACCTCGCGGACCGCGGCTTCCTCACGCTCTCCGGCGGCGAGAAGCAGCGGGTCCTGATCGCCCGCGCGCTCGCGCAGCAGCCCCGCGTACTGGTGCTCGACGAACCCACCAACCACCTCGACATCGCCCAACAGTTGGAGGTGCTGGCCCTGGTACGCGGCAGTGGGCTGACGGTGCTCACCGCGCTGCACGACCTCAACCTCGCCGCGCTCCACTGCGACCTGCTCCACGTCATCGACGGCGGCCGGATCGTCGCCTCCGGCGCTCCGTACGACGTGCTCACGCCCGAGTTGCTGGCCGGGGTCTTCGGCGTGCGGGCCCATCGGGTACCGCATCCGGAGTCCGGCGCCGTACAGCTGCTCTTCGACCGTCTCCCGCCCACTCAGCCCGCTTCCTGAGGAGTCATGGCCATCATGCCGAACCCCGTACGCCCCGCCGCACTCGCCTTCGCCGCCGCCCTGGTGCTCACCGGATGCGGCGCGGAGGTCGCCTCTCGGGACGCGGAGGGAGGTGATGCCGCGGCGCGCGGCGGCCACTACCCGGTGACCGTCGAGAACTGCGGCCAGAAGAAGAGCTACGACCAGGCTCCGCGGCGCGTGGTCACCAATGACGTCGGCATCACCGAGATCATGTTCGCGCTCGGCCTCGAGGACCGTATGGCGGGCTATGTGATGCCCGACGACAGGGGCGATCTCGCATCCGTTCCCTGGAAGGACGCTTATCGGAAGACGACGTGGCTCTCGCAGAAGACGATCAACAAGGAGCTGGTCCTCGACGCCCGCGCCGATCTGGTGTTCGCGGGCTGGAACTACGGCTTCAACGAGGGGGAGGGCTTCAGCCCCGCCGAGTTGGAGAAGGTGGGCATCGGCTCTTACCTGCTGAGCGAATCGTGCCGCAACGGGCAGGGAAAGGCGCGCGGGGTGATGCCGCCACTGGAAGCGCTGTACACCGATCTGCGGAATCTGGGAAAGATCTTCGACGTCGATGACCGTGCGGAGGCCCTCATCGCGGGCTTCGAGAAGCAGGTGGCCGACGCGGAGGCCAAGGCCGTGAAGGGCGCGGACCGTCCGCGCGTCTTCCTCTACGACGACGGGCAGGACAAGCCGCTGACCTCGGGTCTGTACGCCGGGCCGCACGACATCATCACCAAGGCGGGTGGCGATCACGTCATGAAGGACCTCAAGGACAGCTGGGCGACGGTCGGCTGGGAGACCGTGGTCGAGCGTGACCCCGAGGTGATCGTGATCAACGATTACGGTGACACCACCGCGGAGCAGAAGCGGACGTTCCTGAAGTCCTATCCGCCGCTCGCCGGCGTGTCGGCCGTCAAGAACGACCGGATCGTCGTCCTCGACTACGCGGAACTGGTGGAAAGCCCGCGCAACCCCGGGGCCATCGCCTCCCTCGCCGAGAACTTGCGGCAGTTCACTCGCGACTGACCGGTAGACGGACACCGGGCCGCGGCCCCGCGGCCCGGTGTCGCGTCAGCTCCGTGATCACCGTGCCCGTCGCGGTGCAAGCCGGGGTCTCAGCGCGCTGACCGGCGAGACTCCCGCCCTGTGGCTCGCCGGCCGGCCCCTCCTGCGATGGATTCTTCGGGCCGGCTGCCTGGTGTGCGGCAATTTCTCACCCTTTGTCTCCCCCTCGCCCAGGGTCTTCTATGAGCCGCTGTTGAAAATGAGTGTCATATTCGTATAGAAGTACGGGGTGCTCATCTCACGACAGGTGGTGGAGCGCCCGATGGCCGGTGTCCGGCCCTTCGCGCTCACCGCACTCCGACACCCCACGGTCTCCACGCTGCTGGCGGACCACCGCGTCCTGCTGGCCGACCTCCTCGACGGCCTGGGGTCGCCGCTGCACGTCGTGCTGCCCGAGATCTTCGAGGGGAACGTCGTCCGACTCCGGCGGGCGTTCGCCGACGCGGGCGCAACCGCCGACATCCTGTTCGCCAAGAAGGCGAACAAGGCTGACTGCTACGCCACTTCGGCAGCCGCCCTCGGCGTCGGGATGGACGTGGCCGGCACCCCGGAACTGGTCAAGGCCCTGGCCGGGGGAGTGCCCGGACACCGGATCGGTGTATCCGGCCCGGAGAAGGACGACACCCTGCACGCCCTCTCCGTTCAGCACGGCTGCCTCATCGCCGTCGCCTCGATCAGCGAACTCCGTCGGCTCGCGGCCACCGCGCGGCTCGCAGGGCGCCAGGCCGCCGTGCTGCTGCGGACCCGGACGGCCGGCCAACCGGCAAGCCGCTTCGGGCTGTCCGCCGCTGAGCAGGAGGCCGCTGTCGGTCTGTGCGCGGAACTCTCCGCCCACATCGACCTCCGGGGCTTCTCCTTCCACCTGAACGGCTATTCCACGGCGGAACGCGCGACGGCGGCGAACGAGATGATCGACCACTGCCTCGACGCGAGGCGGCGCGGCGCGTCCTGCGCCGAACTGGTGAACATCGGCGGCGGTTTGCCGGTGCGCTATGTCGATCCGCGGCTCTGGGCCGCGTTCCTCAAGCAGAACGAACCCGCCCAGTACCACGCGGCGAAGGACTTCAAGGACTTCTATCCGTACGGCGGGCAGTCCGCGGCCCAGGCGGTGCGCGCGCTCATGGCGCACCCGGTCGACGGTGGCGAGAGCCTCTCGGCGAAGGCGGCACGCCACGGCATCCGGTTCGTCGTCGAGCCGGGCCGGGCCCTGTTGGACCAGGCCGGATTCACGATGTTCCGCGTACAGCAGGTCGACGACCGACGGGACACCGACGGCTACGCGATCGTCACCGTCGCGGGCAGCAGTTTCAGCCTCTCCGAACAGTGGTTCAACAGCGACTACCTCCCCGACCCGCTGCTGATGTCCGCCCGGCCGGCAGCCGACGAGATGTTCCCGGCTTGCGTCGCGGGCTCGACCTGCCTGGAAAGCGACCTGGTGACCTGGCGGAAGATCGGCTTTCCGCGCCCCGTCCGGCGCGGTGACCACCTGGTCTACCTCAACACCGCCGGCTACCAGATGGACTCCAACGAGTCCCCGTTCCATGACGCCGCCCTGCCGGTGAAGGCGGTTCTCCGGCTCGGTGACGACGGAGCCCCGCCGCGCTGGCGACTGGACGGAATCTGATGCGGCCTCGGACGAACCCGATGCGACCACCTACGAAGGAGAAGCCTCGCATGGCACAGAGCTACGCCCCACCCGGGCACCTGTGGTTGTTGCCGCAGTCCCAGCTGGAGGGACTGGACCTCGACCGCAGACAGGTGATCGCGGTGGTCGAGCAGGCCTACCGCGCACTGCGCGAAGGCGGCTCGAACAACCCGGTCAAGACGATCATCGACGATCCCGGCCACCACTCGCTGAGCTATTCGATGGTGGCCAGGGACGCCGGCAGCGGCACCGTCTGCTTCAAGGCCGTCTACGAGTTCGACCCGCGCCGCAACCGGGACAGCTACCGCTTCCACTCGTTCGTCTTCCTCGTCGACGACACCACCGGGGCACCCGTCGCGCTGATGGACGTGGTGAAGCTCGGCCCGCTGCGGTCCTCGGCCACCACCGCGCTGTTCGCCCGCGCGGCCTGCCCCGACGCCCGGAGCGCCCTGGTCGTCGGCACCGGCGTACAGGGTCAGGCGGCACTGCCGATGCTGCTCGCGGGCATGCCCGCGCTGGAGCGGTTGCAGGTGTTCGGGAGCTACCCGGATGGTCTGCGCGCCGTCCAGGACAGCGTCGAGGGCCGCGAGGTCGAGATCGTCGAGGATCTCCGGGAAGCCGCCGGTGAGGCGGACATCGTGATCGGCGCCGCCGGTCTGTCCGTCACGGAGGAGGTCCGGCGTGACTGGATGAAGCCGGGCTCGGTCGCGGTACTCCTCGGGTACGGCGTGCACGCCGACGTATGCCACGGCGCGGACTACCGGATCGCCACCGATACCGCCCAGATGCACGCCACTTGCGACGACCTGCGGAGCGCGGACGGCAGCCCGCCGCCGGTGGACGCCCAGCTGCCGGACATCCTCCTCGGCCGGGCGCCCGCCCGCCGCCATCCGGACGACGTGGTCTTCGCCTACAACAGCGGTATGGCGGTCACCGACGCCGCGCTGGGCCGGTACACGGCCGATCTCGCGCTGGCGGGCGGGCGCGGGGAGAAGGTCAGGTTCTGGTGAGTACGGACACGACCGGCACGACCGGTACGACCGGCACGACCGAGAAGGCCGACACGACCGGCACGACGGTGACCGGCGCCGGCTGGTGGGTCAAGAACTCGCGGACACTGCTCCGGCTCGCGTTCCCGTTGATCCTGACGAACTTCGCCTACGTCGCTCTGACCACGGTGGACATCGTCATGCTGGGCAGGCTCGGCGCGGTCGAGATCGCCGCGGCCGGTCTGGCCCTGGCGTTGTTCAACCAGCTGCGCACCACTGGAACGGGACTGGTCACCGGAGTCAGCAACCTGGTGGCCGAGGCACGGGTACGCGGCGACCGGGAACGTGTCGGCGCGCTGCTGTTCGCGGGCTTCTTCTGGGCGACCGTGTGCGGTGCCGTGTTCTGCGCGGTACTCCTGCTGATCGGCCCGGTGCTCGTCCTGCTGGGGCAGGACCCTGCGGTGGTCGACAAGGCAGGCGAGTTCCTGACGGTCCTGGCACCGGGCATGCTGCCCTGCCTGTGGTTCCAGAACCTGCGGCACTTCACCACCGGGCTCAAGCGGCCCGGCCCGCTCCTGGCCATCACGCTGGCCTCGATCGGGGCGACCATCGGCCTGAACCACGCCCTGATCCACGGCGCGTTCGGCCTGCCCGCCTTCGGATTCGTCGGTGTCGCCATCGCCACCGTCACCGTGTTCCTGCTGTCCTTCCTGGCGTTCGTCGCGGTGATCCTGCGCGACAGCCTCCTGCGCCCGTACCTCACCTCGCCCGACGCGCGGCGGTGGAACGGGGACGCGGTCCGGTCCGTCTGGCGCCTCGGCCTGCCGATCTCGGGTACCTACGCCTCGGAGGCCGGGTTCTTCAGTGTCCTCACGCTGGTCATCGGCTCCCTCGGTGTCGACGCCCTGGCCGCCCAGACCGTGCTGAACCAGATCGTCTACATCGTCTTCATGGTCTCCGCCGGTCTGTCGCATGCGGCGTCCATCCACATCAGCGAGGCCGACGGCCGCAACGACTACGTGGCAGCACGCAGAACGGGGCTCCTCGGCTCGGCCTGGGGCGTGATCGCGACGCTGGCGGTCGCCGTCGTGTACCTGGCCGTCCCGCACGCGATCGTGTCCCTGTTCATCCCGGCCGAGCACGCCGGCAACGCCGAGATCGCCGCCCTGGCCGTGACCGGACTGCTGATCGCCGCCCTCATGCAGGTCTTCGACGCCCTGCAGAACATCGGCAACGGCATCCTGCGGGGCATCGGCGACACCGCCGGGCCGTTCCGGATCTCCCTGGTCGGCTACTGGCTGATCGGGCTGCCCGCGGGCTACCTGCTCGGGGTGAGCGCCGACTGGGGCGTCGAGGGCGTCTGGATCGGCCAGACCGTCGGCCTCGCGGCCACCGCCGCCATCCTGCTGGCCCTCTTCCTGCGCCGCGTCGGCCGTCTCCACCGCGCCGCCGCCGACGCACCCGCCCCGGAACCGGAGTCGTCATGAACCGTGCCCTCGCACCGGCCGCTTCGGCCTCCTTGATCCGCAGGGAAGTGGCGGGCCTGCCCCGCTACGATCCCGGTGCCGACCCGGATGAGGTGGCCGCCCTCAGCGGCTCCCGACGCGTGATCAAACTCTCCAACAACGAGAGCCCGTTCGGCGTCTCCCCGGCGGTCGCCGAAGCCGTTCGTCTCGGCCTCTCCGACGGGGTCTCCCGCTACCCCGACCCCACCGGGAAACGTCTGGCCGAGGCCATCGGGAAGAGCCTGGACGTGCCTGCCGAGCGTGTCGTACTCGGCAACGGCTCGGAGAACATCCTGGAGTTGCTGTGCCAGGCCGTACTCGATCCCGGTGACCTGGTGGTCACCCAGGCGCCGGGGTTCAGCCTGCACGAGACCTTCCCGCGCGTCATGGGCGCGCGGGTCGAAAAGGTGCCGGTCACCGCCGGGTTCGGGTTCGACGCGGACGCCTGGCGTGCAGCGCTGGCCGCAGGCCCGAAACTCGTCTTCCTCGCCAACCCGTGCAACCCCACCGGCGCGATGCTCAGTGCCGGCCAACTGGAGCACGTCCTGGCCGCCACCCCGGAATCGGCCCTGCTGGTGCTCGACGAGGCGTACGGCGAGTTCGCCCGGTCCGACCCCGAGTACCCCGACGCCCTGGAAGCCCTGCGTGGACGCGACAGGCCGTGGATCGTGCTGCGCACCTTCTCCAAGGCCTACGGCCTGGCGGGGGTCCGGGTGGGGTACGGCATCGCCTCCGACTCCGCCCTGATCCAGGCACTGGACCGGGTTCGTACTCCGTACAACGTCAACCGGCCGGCCCAGGAAGCCGCCGTCGCCGCGCTGGGCGACCACGCGCACCTGGCGAACACGGTCCGCCGGACCGCTGTGGAGATCGCCAGGGTCACCGACCGGCTGCGCGGCGCGGGACTGGGCGTGGTCCCGTCCTCGACCAACTTCCTGTTCATCGACACCGGCCGCCGCTCCGACCGGGTCGCCCGGGAACTGCACCGCGCCGGAATCATCGTCAAGGCGTGGCGCGAGCCGGGATACGAGAACTACATCCGAGCCTCACTGTCGACCCCCGCGGACAACGACGTCTTCGTGCGGTGTCTGACGGAGATCTGCGCGAAGGACAAGCCGTGATCAGAAGCAAGATGTCCGACCTGATAGGGCGAACGCCCCTGCTGCGACTGCGAGGTGTGGAAGGCGCGGCGACCGTCCTGCTCAAGATGGAGCAGTACAACCCCACCGGCACCGCAAAGATCCGGATGGCCAGGAACATGGTGGACGAGGCGGAGGCGGCCGGGCTGCTCACCTCCGGCGGGTGGCTGGTCGAGTCCACCTCCGGCAACACCGGACTCGGTCTGGCCCTCATCGCCGCCGAACGCGGATACAAGTTCACCGCCGTGGTGGACAACCACTCCAGTACGGACAAGTTGCGCGGCATGCTCGCCTACGGTGCCGACATACTCAACGTCGCCGGAGACGAGGAGGGCCTCGCCACCGCCGAACGCGACACCGTGGCCGAGCGCCTCGCGGCCGATCACGGCGCGTACTGGACCGCGCAACACCGCAACCAGGGGAACCCCAACGGCTATCGGCCGCTCGCCCGCGAACTGCACGACGACCTGGGCGACGACATCCACTACCTGTACGGGGCCGTCGGCACCGGGGGTTCGCTGTGCGGGACCGGCCGCGTCCTGCGCGAACGCATCCCGGACCTGAAGATCGTCGGTGTCGAGCCGGTGGGTTCCGTCGTCTTCGGCGGCAAGGGCGCGCCCTACCACCAGTCCGGCACCGGTACGCCCGAAGGCTCGGAGATCGGCGGTGTCGTCGACTACGAACTGATCGACGAGGGTGTCAAGGCCAGTGACTCCGAAGCCTTCGAGACCTGCCGCTACCTGGCCAGGAACTTCGGCATCCTGATCGGCGGTTCGGCGGGCGGCGTGGTCTACAAGGCCCTGGAGCGGGCTCAGAGCGCGGGGCCCGGGGCCACCATCGTCGTGCTGGTCTGCGACGGCGGCGACAAGTACCTGGACACCGTGTTCAACGACGACTGGATGGCGGCCAACGACCTGTTCGACGCCCATGTCGTCCACCGGCTCGCCGCGATGCTGCGCTGACACCCGATCCCACCCACCCCGACCGACCGAACGGCCAGGACGCCTGTCGCTTCCGGCCCTTCGACGGGCACCGCCAGGCGGTCCGCCTGGGCTGCCGGGACCCTTCTGCCCCACCTACGAACTGGTACCTCCTTCTGATGAAAACGAAAACGATAACCATACTTGTGACGGCCCTGGCGGTGCTCGCGGTTGCGGGGTGCACGGCCGACCCCGCTGCCGATGCCGGCGGGCGGGCGACGACGACGGGGGCGGGTGCGACGACGAGCTACCCGTTCACCCTCCGGAACTGCGGCACCGACGTGACCTACAAGGCCGCCCCGCAGAAGGTCGTCACGCTGAACCAGGCCGCCGCCGAGATCCTCATCCACCTCGGTGTGGGGGACCGGATCGTCGGGTCGGGCTACGAGATCGAGAAGACGCCGGACGCGATCGCCGAGCAGTACGAGAAGATTCCGCTCCTGTCCGCGCACGGGCAGGAGATCAAACACGAGAAGCTGCTGGAAGCGCAGCCGGACTTCGTCTACGGCTCCTTCGCGAGCATGTTCACCGCCGAGCAGTCCGGCGACCGGAAGCAGCTGCACGACCTGGGCGTGCCGACGTACCTGACCGAGTTCGACTGCTCGTCCCACGAGAGCGTGGCGGGCGCGAACTTCGAGATGATGCGCGAGGAGTACCGCCGGCTGGGCAGGATCATGGGCGTGCCCGCCGCCGGGGAGAAGCTGGCGACCGAGCAGCAGGCCGTGGTGGACAAGGCGCTGGGCTCCGTCAAGAAGCGGGACACACCGCTGAAGGTGATGTGGTTCTACTCCACCTACGACGGAACTCCCTGGGCGGCGGGCCCCGGTGGCCTTCCGCAGCACATCTCGGATCTCGTCGGTGTTCAGAACGTCTTCGCCGACGCCAAGACCAAATGGGCCGAGGTGAGTTGGGACGAGGTCGCCGCCCGGAACCCCGACGTCATCATCCTGGCCGACCTGACCCGGGGCGAACCCAACGACACCGCCGAGGAGAAGATCGACCTGCTCAGGAAGGACCCCCTCACCAGCAAGCTCGGCGCGGTGAAGGGCGAGCGGTTCATCGCCATACCCGGCTCCCACATGGATCCCGGCTACGGCAGCGCGTCCGTGGTGCCCGCGCTGGTCGACGGCCTGAACAGGCTCGGCTGACCCGCGACCATCATGACGACTACTTCGCACAAGACCGCCGCGCCCACCGGAAACACGAGCACCAGCCCTGAAACCGCTCCGGTGCGCCGGCGGCGCGCCCCGACGGCGGCGCTCCTCTTCCTGGCCGTGGCCGGACTGCTGGTGTCGGTCGTGGCCGCGTCGCTGTTCGGAAGCGCGAACATCCGGCCCCTGGACGTCGTCTCCACGATCCTGCGGCATGCCGGTCTGGGGAGCATCGCCCCCACCCCGCCCCTGCCGGGCCTGCTCGACGCCCTGATCTGGGAATCGCGCTTCCCGCGGGTGCTGCTGGCCGCCGCCGTCGGCATGGCCCTCGCGGTCTCGGGCACGGTCCTGCAAGCTGTCACCAGGAATCCCCTGGCCGACCCCTACCTGCTGGGAGTCTCCTCCGGCGCCTCCACCGGCGCGGTCGCCGTGCTCCTGCTGGGCATCGGCGGAAGCATCTCGCTGTCGACCGGAGCCTTCGCCGGCGGCCTGGTCTCCTGCGGCCTGCTGCTGCTCCTGCTCGGCGGAGGGCGCGTCGCCAGCCCTTCCCGCGTGGTGCTCACCGGCGTACTCGTGTCCCAGTTCTTCGCCGCGGTCACCTCGGTCATCCTCATGGTCAGCGGGGACGCGAACTCCACCCGGGGCTTCACCTACTGGCTGCTCGGCACCCTCGGCGGCGCCCGGTGGGAAGGGGTGACCGTCACCGTCGTGATCATCCTGATCGGGGTGGTCGCCGTCCAGTTCTTCGCGCCCGCCCTCGACGCCTTCACCTTCGGCTGGGACTCCGCCGCCGCCCTGGGGATCAACGTCACCGCGGCACGCATCTGGCTGATGGTGCTGACTTCGGTCATCACGGCGGCCGCCGTGGCCGCCTCCGGCGCGATCGGTTTCATCGGGCTGCTCGTCCCGCACGCCGTCCGCATCCTGACGACCCCGACGCACCGCACGTTGCTTCCCCTGTCCGCGATCACCGGCGCCATCTTCCTCATCTGGGTGGACGCGTTCGCGCGTACGGCGTTCTCGCCCCACGAGCTGCCCGCCGGCGTCATCACCGCACTGCTCGGCGCGCCCGCCTTCGCGCTGGTCCTGAAGCGTCTGGAGTCCTGATGGGCCGCATCACCACCTCCCGGCTCTCCTGGTCGGTCAAGGGCCACCGCCTGCTGGACGGCATCGAGATGGCGGCCGGCAACGGGAAGACCGTCGGCCTCCTCGGCCCCAACGGCTCGGGCAAGTCGACACTGCTGCGCCTGCTCGCCGGACTGCGGCGCCCCGACACCGGAACCATCCGCTACGACGACACGAGCCTGCACGACCTCGGCCGCAGGGTGCTGGCCCGACGGCTCGCCGTCGTCGAACAGGACGTGTCCGCCCACCACCAGGTCACCGTCCGCCAGGTCGTGGAACTCGGCCGCACCCCCTTCCGCGGCCGCTTCGACGCGCTGACCGGGCAGGATCGGCGGATCGTCGACGCGGCGCTGGAACGCACCGACATCACCGACCGGCAACACCAGAGCTGGCACACCCTCTCCGGAGGGGAGAGACAGCGCGCCCAGCTCGCCCGCGCCCTCGCCCAGGAACCCCGGGAGATTCTGCTCGACGAACCCACCAACCACCTCGACATCCGCCACCAGCTGGAACTCCTCGACCTGCTGACGTCACTGGACGTCACCTGCGTCGTCGCCCTGCACGACCTCAACCTCGCCGCCCGGTACTGCGACCACATCGTCGTCCTCGACCACGGCCAGGTCGCCGCGGCGGGCGCTCCGGAGGCCGTGCTGACCACGGACCTGATCCGGTCGGTCTACGGCGTCGACGTGCTGGTCGACCGCGAACCCGCCACCGGCGCCCTCCGCATCACCTACCTGGCCGCCACAGCCGCGCGGACGACTGCCGCAGAAGCGGTACGACCCTGTGCCCCGGAAAACGCCCGACCGGTCCGGTGACCACCACCCCGCTGGTGTCGTCGCGTCGTGCGCCACGAGCAAGCCGAGCCACCGGGTCAAAGCAGCCGCACGCGACGCCCCTTGGAGCCCCCCTTGGCACCGCAGGGGCGTCGCGTGCGACCGCGGCCACTCAATCAGTCATGGGAATCGTTTTCAATGCTGGTGCCCCGCTTGCTCATCCGCCTGGCCTCGAGACGGCCTCGGCCCAGTCGCGGTTGACGGTCTCCCTTGCCTTCTCCGTCTGCGCCTCCGTCGGAAACGTCGGCGTGCCCTCGACCGTCGGCAGTTTCTCTGCGGCGGGCTTGTCGAGGGTGCCGTCCTTCTCCATGGCGTCCATGAGGACGGGGCGTGCATAGGCGCCGAGCCGGAGGTTCTGGCCCTCCGGGCTGAAGACGTACTCCTGCCACAGACGTGCCGCCGCGGGGTGCGGAGCGTCTTTGTTCACCCCGTTCGCGTAGTACTGAGCGAAGCTGCCGTCGAAGGGGATGGCGGTCCGCCAGTCGACGTCCGTGCCCTTCTCGCGGAATTCGTCGGCGTATCCGAGGTTGAGGAAGTCCCAGTCGATGCTGATCGGGGTCTGACCCTTGGCGATCGTGGCCGGGGTGGATTCGACCGGGATGAAGTTGCCGTTCTCGCTGAGCTCGGCGAAGAAGTCGATGCCGGGCTGGACGTCGTCAAAGGAACCCCCGTTCGCCAGGGCCGCCGCGTAGACCCCGGCGAAGGCCGAGCCGGACTTGGTGGGGTTGCCGTTGAGCGCGACCTTGCCTTTGTACTCGGGCTTGCGGAGGTCGGCGAAGGTCGCGGGGCAGGTCTTGACGCGTTTGGCGTCACAGCCGATCGAGATGTAACCGCCGTAGTTGTTGTACCAGCGGGCCCGGTCGTCCTTCTGTTCCTTGGGGATCTCGTCGTACGCGGCGACCTTGTACGGAGCGAGCAGGCCCTGCCGTGCCGCGGACTGCGCGAACGAGCCCCCCACGTCGATCACATCGGGGGCGCGGCCTTCGCCCCTGTGCTCCTTCAGGGCGTTGATCTCGTCCTGGCTGGTGCCTTCCGGGTTCTCCACGATGACCTTGATCCCGTACTTCTTCTCGAAGCCGTCGATCAGTGCGCCGTAGTTGGCCCAGTCGCTCGGGAGCGCGATCGTGTTGAGCGAGCCCTCTTTCTTCGCCGCTGTGGTCAGTGCTGCCATGCCGCCGGCATCCGCGACGGAGGTGGCCACCGCGGGTGCACTGGGCGCGGTGGTGGGCTTCTCTCCGCAGGCGCCGAGGGGCGCTGCGAGGACCAGGCAGGCGGCGACGAAGGCTGTCCGGAGACGAGGTGCGGGCACAAAGGCTCCATAACGGGCGGTCGCGTACTGATCGAGGCCAGCGTACGTTCGGTGGCCTCGGCAGCGCAGTCCCAGACGGCGGTGTCCGCTGTCTTCCCTGCGGCTGCCGTACCGGCGCGTTCTCAGAAACCCTCGCCGTCCCCCCCGGCCAGGAGCGCCTCCCCGAGATCCATCGCGGGCGGTGCGGCCCCGTCGTGGAGGGCCTGCTCGCTCCAGATGATCTTGCCGCGGGCGGTGTAGCGAGTGCCCCAGCGCTCGGCGAACTGCGCGACGAGGAACAGGCCGCGACCGCCCTCGTCGGTGGCCTCGGCCCGGCGCAGGTGCGGGGAGGTGCTCGACCCGTCGAAGACCTCGCAGATCAGGCTGCGGTCGTACAGCAGCCTCACCCGGATGGGTTCGGTGCCGTAGCGGATGGCGTTGGTTATCAGCTCGCTGAGGATGAGTTCCGTGGTGAAGGCGATGTCCTCCAGGCCCCAGTCCGCCAGTCGGCGGGCGCAGGCGTTGCGCACCGGGGACACCGCCGCGGGGTCGGGGGGTACGTCCCACTCGGCGATTCGCGCGGGGTCCAGTCGGCGGGTGCGCGCCACCAGCAGCGCGACGTCGTCGCTGGGCCTGGTGGGCAGCATCGCGTCGATCACCACGGTGCAGGTGTCCTCCGGGGTGCGGGCGGGCCCGGCCAGAGCGGCGCCTAGCGCTGCCAGGCCCGCGTCCGGATCGCGGTCGCGGCTCTCGATCAGCCCGTCGGTGAAGAGTGCCAGCCGGGAGCCTTCGGGCAGGGTGACCGTCATGGTCTCCATGGGCAGGCCCTCGCCGAGGCCCAGCGGCGGGGAGATTGGCACCTCGGGGAAGGACACGGTTCCGTCGGGAAGGATCAGAGCGGGGCCCGGATGCCCGGCGGTGGCGGCCGTCACCTGCCCCGAGACGGGATCGTAGAGGGCGCACAGGCAGGTGGCTCCGGTGATCCCCTGCCACTCCTGCTCGTCGGTGTCAATGTGGGCGACGAGCTCGTCCAGGTGGCTCAGGAGTTCGTCCGGGGGCAGGTCGAGGGTGGAGAAGTTGTACACGGCGGTGCGCAGGCGGCCCATGGTGGCGGCGGCGTGGAGACCGTGGCCGACGACGTCGCCGACCACCAGGACCACTCGGGCGCCGGGCAGCGGGATGACATCGAACCAGTCACCGCCCACACCGGCCTGGGCGGCCAGATAGCGGTGCGCGACCTCAACGGCGGACTGCTCCGGTACGCCCCGGGGCAACAGGCTGCGCTGCAGGGTGACGGCCATGGTGTGCTCGCGGGTGTAGCGGCGGGCATTGTCGACGGACAACGCCGCCCGGGCGGTCAGCTCCTCGGCGAAGGACACGTCCTCCTCGTCGAAAGGCGGGGAGTCCTGGGTCCGCCAGTAGCCGGCCATCCCCAGCACCACGCCCCGGGCCCGCAGGGGCACGGCGATCAGGGAGTGGATGCCGCGGTCCAGGATCTGCAGGGCGTTGGCCGGGTCCTGGGTCTGCCAGCCGTGGGAGGCGCGCAGGTCCGCCTCCAGGACCGCGCGGCTGCCGGCCAGCCCGGCGGCCATGGGGCTGCTGGGAACGAACCGGATCAGCCGGCCGACGGGGTAGAGGGGGTGGTCGCCCTGAAGGCCGACGCGGGCGGTGCGGCGCATCTCGGTGGTTGCTTCGGGCGGCTCCTCGCCGCGCAGCACCGGGTCCAGCAGGTCGACAGTGACGACGTCGGCGAACCGTGGGACGGCCACCTCCGCCAGCTCCTCCGCGGTGCGCTCCACGTTCAGCGTCGTTCCGACCTGCATCCCCGCGTCGTAGAGCAGCTTCAGCCGCTCGCGGGCCACCTCGGCCCTGCCGGAGAGTGCCCGCAGCTCGGTGGTGTCCCGCAGCGTGACGACGGTCCCGGCCTGCCCGTAGGGCGCGGTGGGCCGGATGTTCACCGCCAGCAGCCGATCGGCTGCCATGTGCAGCTCGTCGGTCGCGGAACGGCCCGATGCGATCGGATCGGCGATCCCCTCTTCCAGACCAAGGTCCGTGACGGGGCGCCCTTCCGCGTCCACCGGCAGGTCCAGCAGCCGCCGCGCCTCGTCATTGGCCAGCAGCAGCCGTCCGCCGCCGCCGACGATCAGTACGCCCTCTCGCACCGCGTGCAGCACCGCGTCGTGGTGCTCGTACATCCTCGTCATCTCGGCCGGTCCCAGGCCATGGGTACGGCGCAGCAGCCGACGGCTCACCAGAGCGGTTCCGCCCGCGGACAGGGCGAGCACCGCGGCTGCACTGCCGAGGACGACCGGCAGCTGCCGGTTCACCATGCTCTGCACGTTCTGCACCGTGACCGGGGAGGAGACGATGGCGATGACGCGGCCGTCGGAGTCCTTGACGGGGACCACCGAGACCACGGACTGCCCCAAGGACCCTTCGAAGGTCTCGGTGAAGGATTGGCCGGCCACCGCCTTGGAGAAGGGGCCGACGACGTGCTTCCCGATCTGCCGTGGGTCGCTGTGGGCGAGGGTGGCCCCGGAAAGTGTGTACACGTTGATGCCGTCGACCCCGGCGATCTTCCGGGCCGCCTCGGCGCTCGGCTGTAGCACTGCGCTCGGATGGGGGCTGCGCAGGGCCGCGACGATTCCCGGAGATTCCGCGAACGTTCCGGCGGCGGCGAGCGTACGGTGCCGGGCGTCCACCATGCCGGCGCTCCGGGCTTGCACCACGAGCGCCACCACCGCGGCGGCGACGAGCAGCACCACGACGGCCAACTGCAGGAGGAACACCTCGCCGGCCACGCTGCGCACGCTCAGAAGGGAGGACAGACGCTGCGGCCGCCGCGCCTCTCCCTTGGGGGGCTGGGCGGGCTCCTGACGCTCCGGGGGGCTTCCTGAGCGGGGACGCCGAGAGGGAGAGGAAGAGCCCGTGGTTGAGCCGAGCAGCCGACGTCGGACGCGTCCAAGTAGGTGGCTCATACTCCATCTTCTAACCTCTATGGGCCGTCGGCAGCGGGGAGCGACGGTCGCCGAGGCGGTGATCCGGGCCGCCGCCGCGCCGATGGGGATCCCACGCCCACACGCCGTGCAAGAAGTCATGCCGGTGCAGGAAATGGAAGGGTGGACGGGACGAGTTCAACGACGTGCCGGCCGCCGTTACCGCCCTGCTGCGCTGAGCCGGCCACCGGCGGCCGGGGCGTTTCCCTTGGCTCGATCCTCGCCACGGCGCACTTCGCGCCGCGGAATGCCCGAGGTGTCCGGATAATGGATGGAAACGGCGAGTGGAAGGGGACATCTCGTGCCATCGGCTCGGCCGGGGGGCGAGGAGACCCACGGCCCGTTCTGGTCCGAGCCGGGGACGCTGCTCGAGCACGTGCCGGTGGCCGTCTTCGGCCTCGATGACGCGGACCTCGTCTGTTACTGGGGGCCCGGCGCGCGGGACCTCTTCGGATATGACGCCACCGCCGTCCTGTCGAGGCCCGGCGCCGTTCTCTTCGCCGACGGGCCCCGGGGCGCCCCCGATCCGTGCGCCCGGCTGACCGAGCGCGGCCGGACTCAGGGTTACTGGAGGGGGCGGCTGCCGGTCCGGCATCGGGACAGCACCGTCTTCGACTGCGGCTTCCGGGCCTTCTCCGTGACCGGATCCGGCGGACCTTCGGTGGTGATGGTCCTGGCGAGCCGTAGTGACGAGCTCGATCGGGTCAAGACCAACCTCGCCTTCCTCGACGCCCTCTTCGAGACGTGCCCCATCGGCCTGGTCATGCTCGACCAGGACCTCCGGTACGTCCATCTCAACCAGGCGCTCGCCGACATGGACGGTCTGCCGATCGAGGCCCACCTCGGGCGGCGCATGGACGAAATCATGATCATGTCCGACGATGGTGAATACCAGCGCATGCTCCGCGGCGTCGCCCTGGGCGGAGCACCGGTCGTGGGGACCCTGGTGGGCATGCGTCCGCGGGGGCACCCGGACCGTGACCAGGTGCGGTCGGTGAGTTTCTTCCCCCTGAGCCAGGCGGTCGGCTCGCGCCCCGGAGTGGGCGGGCTGATGCTGGACGTGACCGACCGGGAACAGGCCATCCTGGAAGCCACCGCCAGCCGTCGACGGCTGGCTCTGCTGGACGGGGCCTCCACTCGCATCGGGACCACCCTGGACGTGAACGTCACCGCCCAGGAGCTGGTCGACGCCGCAGTGCCGGACTTCTGCGACGGCGCCGTGGTCGAAGTCGTGGAGTGGATGGACGAGGCAGAGGTCTTTGACCCGGCGCGACCGCTGTTCACCCGCAGAATCGCCTCCGGGACGATCCTGCCCCCTCCGGCCACCGAACTCGTGAGTGGGGTGGAGACGGTGCGGTATCCGCCCGGCTCCGTCATCCACGAGATGCTGAGGACCGGTCGCGCCATCTCCGCCGTGGTGAACGAGGAGTTCCTGGCCCGGACCGTCCTCATCGAGTCGCGCGCCCGGCTCTTCGCCGAGAGTGGGTTGGCCTGCGTCCTCGTCGCCCCGCTCATCGCCAGGGGTACGGTCCAGGGAATCGCCATGTTCGGCCGGTCTACGGGCCGGCCGGCCTTCACCCGGGACGATGTCAGCCTGGCCAGTGAGCTCGCCTCACGGGCTGCGATCTGCCTGGACAACGCCCGTCTGTACAGCCGCGTCCAGGACATCGCCCTCACTCTGCAGCGGGCGTTGTTGCCCAGCGCGTTGGCGACCAGCCCGTACGTGGACGTGGCCCACCGGTACGTACCCGGCAGTCGGATCACCGAGGTCGGCGGCGACTGGTACGACGTGATCAGCCTGCCCGACGGCCGAGTCGTTCTCGTGGTGGGCGACGTGATGGGGCACGGTGTGTCGGCCGCCGCCGCCATGGGCCGCCTTCGTATCACCACCAAGGCTCTGGCCAGGCACGACAGCGAGCCTGACGACCTCCTCACCGAGCTCGACGCATGCGCCCAGGAGGCCGGCATCGAGCTGGCGACGTGCCTGTACATCGTCTACGACCCGAAGAGCGGAGTAGCCCGCATCGCCAGCGCCGGCCATACCCCGCCCCTGGTACTCCGGCCGGACGGCACAGTGGAGACCATCGACGACGTCCTGGGAGTCCCTCTCGGCGTCGGCGGCTGTCCTTTCCGGACGATCGAGATCGAACTCCCCGGGAACGCGAGTCTCGCCCTGTACACCGACGGCCTCATCGAGACGCGAGGCGCGGACCTCGAGGTCGGTCTGAAGGCATTGCGCACCGAACTGGGCAGGACCTCAGGCCCGTTGGAAGCAATGGCGGACCGCATCCTTGCGAGCCTGCTGCCCGCCCCGCCGGCCGACGACGCGGTTCTGGTCCTCGCCCGCGTCCGCCGCGCCCCTTGAGGAGGCGTCGAGTCCGGTGTGTCTTGGCAGCCGCTTCATCGCTCGTGTGCAGCTCCGTTCAGGACGGCGAGCCTGGCTCGTCCCCAGCTCGACACCCTTGTGCGCGTCGACCAGCACCGAGCCGCCCTACCGGCCCTTCCGGGGCTGGTCGGCGGCCTTCACCGGCCCACCCCTGGGCCTCGATCGTGCGGCCCGCAACCTCCGGCTCCCTGGCGGTCAAGAGGTGGGTGTGGCCGTTCGGGGCGCCCGGGCCGCGCCCGGCTCACCCAGCACCTACCGGTGGTCGAACAGGTCCGGGTCCGTGGCGTCGTTGGCGTACGCGTCCCGAAGGATGGCGTGAAAGCTCAGGTGAGGGCCGTATCGCCCGGGCAGAGCGATGTTTTTCACAACCATCGGTCGGGGGTGTCGGTGTAAAGTCGGGGCTGCCCTTGACCTGCAGAAAGCAGGCAGGGAGCCGTCTTCGAGGAGTCCAAAGTGCTGCGCACTCTGTTCAAGTCCAAGATCCACCGGGCCACGGTCACCCAGGCCGACCTGCACTACGTCGGGTCCGTGACCGTCGACGCCGATCTGCTCGACGCGGCTGATCTGCTGCCCGGGGAGCTCGTGCACATCGTGGACATCACCAACGGGGCCCGGCTCGAGACCTACGTCATCGAGGGGGAGCGCGGATCCGGGGTCATCGGGATCAACGGCGCCGCCGCCCATCTGGTGCACCCCGGCGACCTGGTCATCCTCATCAGCTACGCGCAGGTCGACGACGCCGAGGCGCGGGGGTTCGAGCCGCGGATCGTGCACGTCGACGCGGACAACCGCATCGTCGCGCTCGGCGCCGACCCCTCCGCTCCGGTCCCCGGTACGGATCAGGAGCGCAGCCCCCACGCAGTGGCTGTCTGAAGAGGAGCGGGGCCGTGGCGATCGAGTTCGAGGACGCGCGCGAGACCGGGCGGCTGCTGGCCGTCGAGGACGGGGCGGTGGTCGGGTACATCGCCTACTTCGTGCTCGCCGAGCAGCCCCACGCCCTGGTGGCGGTGCACACGGTGGTGGAACCGGAGCACGAGGGCCGCGGTATCGCCGGCGGGCTGGTGAAGACCTTCTACGGGATCGCCGCCGCCGAAGGCGTGCCCGTGGTGCCGCTCTGCCCGTACGCGGCGAGCTGGGCCGCGAAGCACCCGGAGAAGGCACCCGAGGCCCCGGCCGAGGTGGTGGCGGCGGCCAAGGCCCAGCTGAAGGGGGACCGCACGCTGTGGTGACGGCCCCCGGCCTGACCCTGCTGCACACGTCGTCCGCGCACGTCCCCGTCTTCGACGCGCTGCGGGACCGGAACCACCCGGGGGCCGTCCTGCGCCACCTGGTGGTTCCGGAACTGCTGGAGCGGGCCCGCGCCGAAGGGCCGCAGGCGGTGGCTCCGGCGGTGCTGGAGGTGCTCGCCGCGGCCGTACGCGGGCCCGTACTGGTCACCTGCTCGACGATCGGGGCGGTCGCGGAGGCCCTGGCCCCCGCGCTCGGCAGCCCCGTGCTGCGCGTGGACCGGCCGATGGCCGCCGCCGCGGTGCGCACGGGAGCGCGGATCGCCGTACTGGCCACCGTGGAGTCGACCTTCGCGCCGACCGCTGAGCTGCTCGCCGAGGAAGCGGGCGGACGGCAGCCGGTGATCAGCGCGCACCTGGTCGATGGGGCGTGGGAGCGCTTCGCGGCGGGCGACAGCGCCGGACACCTGGCCCGGGTGGCCGCGGTCGCCGACGCCTTCACGCACGCGGACGCGGACGTGATCGTCCTGGCCCAGGTCTCGATGGCGGGCGCCGCGGATCTCGTCACCACACGGATCCCGGTCCTGTCCAGCCCGGCCCCGGGGCTGGCCGCAGGTCTGCGCCAGGCGGGGGCGCTGTAGCGGGAACGCCGGGGCCTTCCTCGCGCAGGTGCCCTGCGCGGGTGCACGTGCCTGCGCGCATTTCCTCGTGAAGGCGCATTCCTCGCGCCGGCGCGGGAAACTGGGTCATATGGTGCGAGAACTAGATGAGACGCAGCCGCCCGTCCCCGAACCCGAGCCGCATCCGGATCCCACCCCCTTCCCGGATCCCGCTCCGATGCCGCGGCCCACGCCCCCCGTCCCCGGCCCCGTCCCGGAGCCCGACCCGGTGCCCCCGCCGCCGGGACCCGCCCCGGTGCCGCAGCCCGGCCCCTGGAGCTGAGCCCGAGCGGAGATCGCCCGGGCCCGTGCTCCCGGCCGCTCCCGTGCGCCTGATGTGCGCAGACACCCCCGCCCGCGCCGGGTCGACGCCCCCGCGGTGGCTCCTCCCTCCGACGTGATGTCAAATGCCTTTGGCGTGCGCCCGGTTGCGCCCCTTGTCATGCCTTGGTGAGGCCGTTAGGTTGTGCGGTTCCTGATGTCTTCCAGGGGGGCTCCCAATGGGTGTACGGGGCCGGCACCGCCGGTATCAGCCGAGCAGTATCAACCGGGCCTCGCTCGCGGTCACCGCCGGAGGCGCCGGGCTCGCGCTCCCGTTCGTCGGCGCCGGAACCGCGCAGGCCGCGTCCGTGGACACCTGGAACAAGGTCGCCGCCTGCGAGTCCACCGGCAACTGGCACATCAACACGGGCAACGGCTACTACGGCGGCCTGCAGTTCAGCCCCAGCACCTGGCGCGCCTTCGGTGGCGGCGCCCACGCGCCCCGCGCCGACCTGGCCACCAAGGAGCAGCAGATCGCGGTCGCCGAGAAGGTCCTGAAGGGCCAGGGGCCCCAGGCGTGGCCCCAGTGCGGCAAGAAGGCCGGGCTCAGCCGCAGCGGCCCGGCCCCCGCCGTGGCGCCGGGGAAGCCGGCGCAGAAGCAGGTGGGGATCCCCGCCCAGGCGCAGAAGCAGACCCGGGCGCAGATCCCGGCGCAGGCGCAGAGGCAGGTCCGGCCGCAGCAGGCCGGAACGGCCACCGGGCAGCAGGGGAGCACGCCCCGCCCGACCGGGACGCCCGTCCTGCCGAACCCTTACGTCGTCGCGCCCGGCGACTCGCTCTCGGCCATCGCCACCGAGCAGCAGGTCGACGGCGGCTGGCAGGCCCTGTACGAGACCAACCGGGCCACGGTGGGCGGCAACCCGAACCTGATCTTCCCAGGGCAGCGCCTCACCCTGCGGATCACCGCCGCACCGCCCGCCCAGAACCCGGAGAAGCCCCCGCGCACGGCCGAGCCCGTGAAGCCCGGGGAGCCGGCGGCGCAGAAGCCGACCGGACCCGCGGCCAAGCCCGCGCAGAACCAGGCCGCGAAACCCGCCGCGAAGCCCGCTGCCGAATCCGCCGCGAAGCCCGCTGCGAAGCCGGCCGCGAAGCCCGCGCAGCAGCCTGCCTCACCGCAGCAGAAGCCGGTTTCCGGAGGCTTCTTCGCCCCCGTCGACGGCGCGCTCGGCACCGCCTACCGCGTCGCGGGCTCCTCCTGGTCGAGCGGCTACCACACGGGGGTCGACTTCCCCGTGGCGACCGGCACCGCCGTGAAGTCCGTCGCGCAGGGGCACGTCGTCTCCGCCGGCTGGGCCGGTGCCTACGGCTACCAGGTCGTCATCCGGCACACCGACGGCCGGTTCTCCCAGTACGCCCATCTGTCCGCGCTCGGCGTGAAGGCCGGCCAGCAGGTGTCCGGGGGCCAGCGGATCGGCCGGTCCGGCTCCACCGGCAACTCCAGCGGACCGCACCTGCACTTCGAGATGCGCACGGGATCCGGCTACGGCACCGACATCGACCCGCTGAAGTACCTCCGCGCCCACGGGGTCCGCATCTGACCCCGGGCGTGCGAGGGCGCGACGGTGAGTGCGACGAGTCCGGCGGCCGCCACCGCGGCGCCGGCCGTCGCCGCGGCCACGGGGTCGACCAGGGTCACGGCGGCCGGTGGGGCGGTCAGGCCGGCACCCCGGTGGTCGGCCGCCTGCGAGCCCGCTCGCCGAAAAGCCGCCGCAGTGGCGCTGAGTCGCGGCCGTTTCGCGGTGCGTGAGGGGTGGGCCACCGGGTTTGGACCCGGGCGCGTCCGATCCGTACAGTTCCTCTTTTGAGGACTTCCGCAGCAGGCGGATGCGGACGAGTGAGCAAGGAACGGCAGCGGCCATGACGGTGACCGAAGACAGCCAGGCGCACGGGTACGCCTACGGACCGGGCATCGACCCCGAGCGACTGGCGCTCTGCCTCAGTGTGATCGACGAGCTGGACAAGCTCGACATCGACCACCCCGACGCGATCGCGGTACGCCGCGCCACCGCCGGCCTCTACCGCACGGTCAAGCAGCGCCGCCGCCAGGAGCGGCGCGCCGCCAAGACAGCGAACGACAAGGCCGTCACCGAGGCCACCGCCACCGGATCCGCCGAGCGCATCGACGACGAGACCCAGGGCAACGCCCTGACCGCCGCCACCAAAGGCCCCATCGCCGGGATACTCCAGCGCCCCCGTTCCTGCTACGTCTGCAAGACGCGCTACGTCGAGGTCGACGCCTTCTACCACCAGCTCTGCCAGGACTGCGCGGCCTTCAACCGGGCCCGGCGGGACGCCCGCACCGACCTGACCGGCCGCCGTGCCCTGCTGACCGGCGGGCGCGCCAAGATCGGCATGTACATCGCGCTGCGGCTGCTGCGCGACGGCGCGCACACCACCATCACCACGCGCTTCCCCAACGACGCGATCCGCCGCTTCAAGGCCATGCCCGACAGCTCCGAGTGGCTGCACCGGCTGAAGATCGTCGGGATCGACCTGCGCGACCCGGCCCAGGTCGTCGCGCTCGCCGATTCGGTGGCCGCCGAGGGCCCGCTCGACATCCTGATCAACAACGCCGCGCAGACCGTACGCCGCTCCCCGGGCGCCTACAGCGAGCTCGTCGCCGCCGAGAACGCCCCGCTCCCGGCCGGTGAGCTGCCCTCCGCCGAGGTCATCGGCACCTTCGGCAGCGGCAGCGTCGACCGCGTGGCCGCGCTGCCGACCGGCAGGGGGGAGAAGCTCAGCGCCCAGGACATCACCGAGCTCGCGCTGGTCTCGGGCTCCGCCTCCCTGGAGCGGATCGCGGCCGGCACCGCCATCGACGCGGGCGGCCTGGTGCCGGACCTGCACGACACCAACAGCTGGATCCAGACGGTGTCCGAGGTGGACCCGATCGAGCTGCTGGAAGTCCAGCTGTGCAACTCCACCGCGCCGTTCATCCTCATCAGCAAGCTCCGCCCGGCGATGGCCGCCGCCGCGGCCGACCGCAGGTACGTGGTCAACGTCTCGGCGATGGAGGGCGTCTTCAGCCGCGGCTACAAGGGCGCCGGCCACCCGCACACGAACATGGCGAAGGCCGCGCTGAACATGCTCACGCGCACCAGTGCCCAGGAGATGTTCCAGACGGACCGGATCCTGATGACCGCCGTCGACACGGGCTGGATCACCGACGAGCGTCCGCACCCGGACAAGATCCGCCTGGCCGAGGAGGGCTTCCACGCCCCGCTCGACCTGGTCGACGGCGCGGCCCGCGTTTACGACCCGATCGTCCGCGGTGAGGCGGGCGAGGACCTGTTCGGCGTCTTCCTGAAGGATTACGCCCCCGCGAACTGGTAGCCACCACGGCGCGGCGAAACGGGTGAACCGCGCGAAGCGGTGCATCACGCGAAGCCGGCGCGGCCCGCGAACCGGGTGAGCCCATGCGCCGGGAGCCCGTGCACCGGCGGCAGCCCGTGCCCGCGCGGCCCGGGCCGCGCCCCCCGACCACCGACCGACCCCCTCGGCATCCCGAGGGGGTCGCTCGCGCTTACGGGGACGAACGGCCGCCGCCGGGACCGGCACGCCTCCGCCGCGACAACGCCCGCGCGATCCCTGCCCCTTCGTGATCGTGCGGGGACGCAGCGTCACCCGGACGGAGCAGCTCCCCGAAGTCCCGTACCAGGCCCGGGAACCGGAGCTTCTCGCCCGTCCTCCGGGCCCCGCGCGCGCCCTCGCCCCCTCGCTCCCGCGCGCGTTCGGCGGCGAGCGCACCATGCTGGTCGCATCCGCGGGCCGGCGACTTCCCGAACTCGCGGAGAAATGGAGAGGGTGGCGTGGTTTTTGCCTTGCTATCGAGCGGGGCCCCGCTCATATGTGTACTCTGGTGCATCAGACGGCCCCACCCGGGCCTCGCTCCACCAAGGCGCCACCGCGTCCGGAAACCCTTTCCTCCCAGCCCGGGGCGGCACGCCTGCCGGGTTACGCGACACATGAGGAGTGCGCGGTGACTGAAACGACGAAGCCCGAACCGACGTTGCTGGAGCGACCGGGGACGCGGACCAAACCGCGGACCGACGAGCTCGGAAGCCTGGAGGTCTGGGCGCGGTCCGCCCCGATCCGGCTGGCGGGATACGAGGACGACCTGGCGGAATCGCACATCCTGCCCGGTATCGACTGACCCGCAAGAGCGGTACGCGCGCCCCTGTGCCCACCCGCACCGGGGCGCCGCCGCGCCCGCGGTTCCCCGACCGCCTACGCCGTCGGCGTCATCGCTGACGGCGATCATGGCTTCCGCCGCCCCGGGTCACGGGGGCAGGCTGAGGCGCATGAAGCTATTGATGCTGGGCGGAACCGAATTCGTCGGACGCGCGATCACCGAGGACGCCCTCGACCGGGGCTGGGACGTGACGGTCTTCCACCGGGGCCACCACGCGCCCCCACCCGGCACCGCGGCCCTGCACGGGGACCGCACCGCCCCCGGCGGCCTGGGCGCCCTGGCCGACGGGGAATGGGACCTCGTCGTCGACACGTGGGGCGGCGCCCCCACCGCCGTGCGCGACAGCGCGCGGCTGCTGCGCGAGCGGGCCGGCCGGTACGCCTACGTCTCCAGCCGCTCGGTGCACGCCTATCCCGCGCCGGCCGGAACGGGCGAGGACGGCCCCCTGGTCGAGGGTTCACCCGATGCCGGATCCACCGCCTACGCCGAGGACAAGCGCGGCGCCGAACTCGCCGTCCTGGACGCCTTCGGAGACCGGGCCCTGCTGGCGCGCGCCGGGCTCATCCTCGGCCCGTACGAGAACGTCGGCCGGCTGCCCTGGTGGCTGAACCGCACCGCCCGCGGCGGCCCGGTGCTCGCCCCCGGCCCGCGCGGACTGCCGCTCCAGTACATCGACGTCCGCGACCTCGCACGCTGGACCCTCGACGCGGCCGCCGCCGGCCACCACGGGCCCTTCAACGCGGTGTCCCCGGTCGGGCACGCCACGATGGGAAGTCTCCTGGAGGCATGCGCCGCCACCACCGGCGGCGCGGCCGAACTGCGCTGGACCGACCCGGCGCACATCCTGGCGGCCGGAATACAGCCCTGGACCGAGCTCCCGATCTGGACCGGGCCCGGCGAAGGCCATGACCACATGCACGGCGGTGACGTCTCCAAGGCCCTGGCCGCCGGCCTGAAATGCCGCCCGGTCGAGGAGACCGTGGCCGACACCTGGACGTGGCTGCGGTCGCTCGACGGGGTGGCCCCGCAGCGTCCGGACCGGCCCGCGCCCGGCCTCGACGCCGAGCGGGAAGCGGCCCTACTCGGGCTCTGACCCGGCCGCGCCCGCGAGACGGGTGGGCGGCAGGTACTCGCGGACCAGGGTGCGGTGCCACCACGCGCCCGTCTCGCGCAGCTCCCGCCAAGTGGTGAACCGGTAGCGGTAGAGCAGGGCGCGGACGTAACGCGGCGGGGCGTCCGGGAAGGGGTTGTGGCGCAGGAGCCGCAGCGTGTCCCGGTCACCCGCCAGCAACCGCTCCACGAACGGCCCGAACCAGTCCCGCGCATAGCCGGGGGAGAGGGCCGCGAACCACATGAGCCAGTCCAGGCGCAGGTGGTACGGGGCGAACTGGCGCGGGATCCGGCCCGGTTCCCCCGGTTTCCCCTTGAAGCCGTACTCCCGCCAGGCGCCGTCCGGGTGCGGGACCCGGTCGTCGGTGCCCTCGACCACCACCTCCTCGCGGATCCGGCCCACCGTCCCGAACGCGCCGTAAGTGTTGACCAGGTGCAGGGAGTCGAAGGACCGGTTCATCACCTGGCGGCGCGAGATCATGTTCAGCACCGGATGGCGGCTGAGCACCAGCACCAGCACGGTCACGGCGCAGACCAGCACCGCGAACCACACCGGCGCCGCCCGCGAGGCGGCGGCCGGGGGCGCCCCCGCGAGCCCGGTGAAGTCCACGGCGGACAGTGCCAGGGTGATCGTCAGCCAGTTCAGCCAGGCGAAGTTCCCGGACGCCACGAGCCACAGCTGCGTCACCACGATGAGCCCCGCGGCGTACGAGGCCACCGGCTGCGGGGTGAAGAGCAGCACCGGCACCACCAGTTGGGTGACGTGGTTGGCGGCGCACTCCACCCGGTGCACGGGCTTCGGCAGGCGGTGGAAGAACCAGCTCAGCGGACCGGGCATCGGCTGCGTCTCGTGGTGGTAGTACAGGCAGGTCAGCCCGCGCCAGCAGGAGTCCCCCCGCATCTTGATCAGTCCGGCCCCGAACTCCACGCGGAACAGCACCCAGCGCAGCAGCCAGAGCACCAGGACCGGTGGGCCGGTGCGCGCGTTGCCGAGGAAGACGGCGAGGAAGCCGACCTCCAGCAGCAACGACTCCCAGCCGAACGAGTACCACGTCTGCCCCACGTTCACGATGGAGAGGTAGAGCAGCCACAGCGCCGCCCACATCGCCATGGCGACGGCCAGCGGCACCTCGTCCCCGGCGCCCGCCGCGAGCGCCGCGGCCAGCGCCGCCCCGGCCCAGGCGCAGCTCGCGAAGAGCCGGTCCGAGTAGCGCAGTTGGAACAGGCTGGGGGCGCGCCGGAAGGGCACGTACCGCACGTACTGCGGCACGGGGAGCATGCCCTTCGCGCCGATCAGGGCCCGGAACTGCAAGGCGGCCCCGACGAAGGCGAAGAGGTAGACACCGGCCAGGGCCCGCTGGAAGACCAGCCGGCCGAGCCAGTACCCGGGCGCCGTGAACCAGTCCATCGCCTCCAGTATCGGGCCGGTCAGGCGCCGGCGGCCAGCCCGCGCACCTGGCGGCCGAGCCGGCGGGCGAAGCCGAGCTGGAGGACGGGGACCACCGGGCCCGCGAGGCGGGTGTACCAGCGGGCCGGGCGGCTGAAGGCGGTCACGGTGAACCACACCGTGCCGTCGGCCTCCATGTCCACGACGAAGGACTCCTCCCCGCTCTCGGGGTGGCCGGTCAGCGTTCCGTACGCGAAACCCACACGCGCGGGCTCGTACGCCGTCCAGACCACCTCGCAGGGAGCGCTGATCCGCAGCGGGCCGATGCCGATGCCGACCACCGCGCGGCTGCCGGGGCGGACGGCCCCGGCGTCCGCCTCCACGCTCATGCCGGAGGTCCGGTGGGCGCGGAAGGTCGTCACCGCGACTCCGGCGGCCTCGAAGGCGGCCCGCCCCTGCCCGATCCGGGCCCGGTGGTGCAGGTGGTGGTAGCCGGCGGGCAGCGGGAGGCGGGCCGTCGCACCCCGGTCGGGGTAGCTGAGGGCGTCCCGGCCGGCGCTGATGGGGCGGGTCATGGTGTGGTCTCCTGTCGGGCGGTCTGCGGGAGCGTTGCGGTGAGCCGGCGCCAGGCGAGCACCGAGCAGAGGGCGAATCCGAGGGCGTTTCCGAGGCCGTGGGTCGCGGCCATCCAGGTCAGGGTGGGGTGCGCGATCCCCGTGGCCTCGCCGACCGCCCACCACAGGGCGAGCAGCATGGTGGTCGGCAGCACCACCGCCGAGGTGGCGAGCAGCGCGCGCGTGGTCCGGTCGCGTCCGGCGGGACGGATCTCCCGCCAGGTCGCCAGGGCCACGGCCCACATCCCCGCGGTCAGGACCACCGCGCCCGCCAGTTCGGCCCAGTCGTCGACGAAGTAGCCAACGAGCACGAGCAGGGTGCCGGCGGGGACGCTGCAGGCCGCCCACCGCGCGCCCGGCCCGGGCGCCGCGGCCCGGCAGACCAGTCCGGCGACCAGGGCGGCCATGAACCCGGCGAAGTGGAAGTGGGGCACGGTGAGGGCCAGGACGTCGAGGTCGAAGCCGAAGAGCCGGTGGCCGGCGCGTTCGGCGACCAGGGCGGTCCCGGCGACCGCGGGCGAGGCCAGCGCGGTGGCCACGGCGATGTCGGCCGGTCCGGGCCGCCGGCCGCGCGGAAGCGCGGCGGGGGCTCGTGCGGCGAGCGCCAGGCAGGCCGCCGCGTAGAGTGCGGCCGGCAGGGCGGCGGGCAGCCCGCGCGGCAGCCACAGGCTCACCGCTCCGAGTGCGGCGGGCAGGGGCCACAGGCGGGCGGCCCGGCCGAACGCGGCCGGATCTATCAGGCGCAGCCCCGCCGGGACCACGTAGAGCATGCCCAAGGTGACGATCACGTTCACCAGTACCGTCACGACGACTCCCCTCCGCAGCGCGTTGAACGTGTTCAACTCGCAGATGCGACTGTACGGGGTTCCTTGAACATGTTCAAGAAATTCTCCGGTTGCGGCATGCGCCGTGATGCGGCAGACAAGAGGGAGCAACCGGGGCGAAAAGGGAGATCCACGTGCACGCACCGACACCTCGTCAGGCGCCGCGTCGTCACGCACCGGCCGGCGCCGCGCTGTTGGCCGCCCTCGGCCTGTTCGCGGCGGGCTGCGGCGGCTCCGAGGAGAAGCCGGGGGCCGCGGGGGCCGAGAGCCAGGAGCTGTACCTGCAGCCGGTGGCCGCGGCGGGCCCCGCCCCCTTCACCGCCTCCTCGGCCACCGCCGAGTCCGCCCCCGTACTGCCCCCGCTGCCCAACCCCACCGGACGGGGCATCCGCACCGTGAACGCGGCCACCCCCGGCCTGTACGGCGGAACCCAGCGGCTCGGCAGCTGCGACGTGGAACAGCAGGTCCACTCCCTGACCGAGGACGCCACCAAGGCACGCGCCTTCGCCCAGGCCGCCGACATCGAACAGGGGGAGATCCCCGACTTCCTGCGCGGCCTGACCCCCGTCGTGCTCCGGGCCGACACCCGGGTCACCAGCCACGGCTTCCGCGAGGGCGCCGCCGACAGCTTCCAGTCCGTGCTCCAGGCCGGCACCGCCGTCCTCGTCGACGGGCACGGCATGCCCCGGGTCCGCTGCGCCTGCGGCAACCCGCTGCTCGCGCCCCGCGCCCCCAAGGGCTCCCCGGTCCCCAAGGGCGAACCGTGGAACGGCTACCAGCCCCATCAGGTCGTGGTCATCGAGCCGACCGTGCACGTGATCGACAACCTGGTCATCGTCAACACCGCCGACAACACCTGGATCGAGCGCAAGCGCGGCGACGACGGCGCCCAGGACCGGGCCCCGCAGGTGATGCCTCCCTTCGACCCGGCCGACGGCATCCCCGAGGGGCCCGCCATCCCGCCCGGGACCTCCGCCGAGCCCTGCCCGAGCCCCTCCAGCAACAGCCTCGCCCGCACCGCGCCGCCGGCGCCGGGCGACGGCAAGCGGGGCGTCCCGGCCCCGGGCGAGGGCAGGCAGGGCGTCCCGGCGCCGCCGGTCACGGACTGCCCGCCGGGCGTGCCGTCGGCGCCGAGCACGCCCGTCCCGCCGTCCGCTCCGGGCGACACCCCGCCGCAGAGCCCGGGCGTGCCGTCGGATCCGGCCGCCCCGCAGCCGCCGCTGCCGGACGGGCCCTTCGACCTGCCCCCCGACGGCCCCACCGACCTGCCGCCGGACGCCCCCTCCGACGGGACGCAGGACCCGGGTGCCCCCACCGACCCCTTCGGACCCGCTGATCCCGGCGACCCCTCCGTCCCGGGCGATCCCACCGACCCCATGGCCCCCGGCGACCCGTCCGACCCCTACGTCATCCCGGAGGAACAGGCGCCGGACCCCTCCGACCCCGGCCACTCGCTGGAGAGCGCCTGACCGGTCGGTGTGTCATGGTGGACCGGTGCCGAGCTCCGTATCACTGCCGGACGACTGGCCCGCGCACCCGGACCG
This sequence comes from Streptomyces sp. NPDC045967, assembly GCF_056430495.1. Classification (NCBI taxonomy): domain Bacteria; kingdom Bacillati; phylum Actinomycetota; class Actinomycetes; order Kitasatosporales; family Streptomycetaceae; genus Streptomyces; species Streptomyces sp. NPDC045967. Next base: position 355,690 of record NZ_JBWKLE010000002.1, read on the forward strand.
GTCGCTGGCACTGAACCGCATGGGCAGCTTCGACTGGGACCTGGTCACCGGGCTCATGCACCTGGACGCGGCGGCCCTGGACGTCTTCGACACGGCGCCGCAGGAGTACGACGGCCGGCCCGAAGCCCTGTCGCCGCGCGTGCCGCCCGTCGAGGCCGCCAGGCTCGACGCGCTCGTCTCCAGCGCCCTCAAGAGCCGCGAGGACAGCTACGGCGCCTACTTCCGGATCCGCTGCCGTGACGGGCGGCTGCGCTGGACGCACACGCAGGGCCGCGTCATGCGCGGCCCGGACGGGCGCCCGTACCGGATCATCGGCATCGTCCGCGACGCCACCGAGGAGCTCAGCCACTCGGCGGAACGCCTCGGACTCGACGAGGAGCGGCGCCGCCAGACCTCGGTCGTCGAGAGCACCACCGCCGCCCTCGCCCACGCCCGTACCGTCCGGGACGTCATCGACGCGCTCGGCGACGCCCACGGCCTGGAGCGGCTCGGTTCGATGGGCATGGTGATGGGTTTGGTCGAGGCGGGGCGGATCCACCTCGTCGCCGAGGGGCCGCAGGGCAGCTTCGTCCCCGGCACGCGGTACACCCGTGTGGACGAGGAGTACCCGATGAGCGAGGTCGTCCGCTCGCTCCAGCCGCGGTTCCTCAACTCCGCGCAGGAGTTCGCCGTGGACTATCCCGGGCTCTGGGCGAAGATCGAGGACATGCGGATCTCGGCGGCCGCCTACCTGCCGCTCATCGCGCAGGCCCGGCCGATCGGCGCCATCGGGCTGCTCTACCAGGACAAGGACGGCTTCACCCAGGACGAGCGGAACCTGCTCGTCGCCCTGGGCAGCAGCATCGCGCAGAGCCTGCAGCGGGCCATGCTGCTGGAGCAGGAGCACGACCTGGCCGAGGGCCTGCAGCAGGCGATGCTGCCGCGCCGGATCCCCTCGGTGCCCGGCGCGGAGATCGCCGTCCGCTACCGCTCCGCCCGACTGGGCCAGGAGATCGGCGGCGACTGGTACGACGTCATCCCGCTGCCCGGCGGCCGGGTCGGGGCGGTCATCGGGGACGTCCAGGGCCACGACACGCACGCGGCGGCCGTCATGGGCCAGCTGCGGATCGTGCTGCGGGCGTACGCGGCCGAGGGCCACTCGCCGGGCACGGTGATGGCACGGGCCTCGGTCTTCCTGCACGAACTGGACACCGACCGCTTCGCGACGTGCACGTACGCGGAGGCGGACCTGTCGACCGGAGTGCTCCAGATGGTCCGCGCGGGACACATCGACCCGCTGCTGCGCACCCGTGACAGGGACTGCCGCAGGCTCCCGGTGGCGGGCGGGATGCCCCTGGGCCTCTCGGCGGAGTTCGGCCGACTGGAGTATCCGGTGACCACCGTGGAGCTCGACCAGGGAGAAACGATCCTGCTGTGCACGGACGGGCTGGTGGAGCAGCCCGGCGCCGACCTGGACGACGGGATCGGGCTGCTCACCTCCCTGGTCCGCAGCGGCCCCGCCGACCTCCAGCTCCTCGCCGACCGGCTGTGCGGCGTCGTCGACGAGCGGGGCGGGGACGACGACATGGCGCTGCTCCTGCTGCGCCGCGAGGTGGAGGAGGCCCCGCAGGGCGGCGGCCGGTTCCGGCAGCACGTGGCGCCGGGGGACCCGGAGGCCCTGGTGGCGGCGCGGCACATGATCGGCGCGGCGGTGCGGGCGTGGGGCGCGCGGGAGCGGTCCGACGAGATCGAGCTCGTCGCGGACGAGCTGATCGTGAACGCCCTGATGCACACCGACGGCCCGGCGATCGTGACCCTGCGGGTGCTGAACGGCCCGCAACGGCGGTTGCGGGTGGAGGTGGAGGACCGCTCCAGCGCACTGCCGAGGCGCCGCGAAGCCGGGGAGGCGGGGGTGTCGGGGCGCGGGCTGATGCTGGTGGACCGGCTGGCGGACGTGTGGGGCGTGGAGTCGCGCGGCAGCGGCAAGTGCGTGTGGTGCGAGTTCACGATGGGCTGACGACGGCGCCGGGCCGGGGCGGAGCGGCGGGCTGGGGGCGGAGCCGCGGGGTGGGGGCGGAGCGGCGGCCGTGGCGCGCACGGTTCGCGTTTCCCGCGGGGTGGGGGCAGGCTGGGAGCATGCCGGAGCTGCCCGAGGTCGAGGCCCTGCGGGAGTACCTCGACGAGCACCTAACGGGGCGGGTGGTGGAGCGCGTCCTCCCGCTCGCCGTGAGCGTGCTCAAGACGTACGACCCGCCCTTGACCGCCCTCGAAGGGCAGACGGCCGGTGCCACCACCCGGTACGGCAAGTTCCTGGCCCTGCGCATCGGCGCGTTCCACCTCGTCACCCATCTGGCCCGGGCCGGCTGGCTGCGCTGGCAGGACGCCCTGCCCCAGACCCCGCCCCGCCCCGGCAAGGGGCCCCTCGCGCTGCGCGTGGTCCTGGCCGGCGGCGGCGGTTTCGACCTCACCGAGGCCGGTACGCAAAAGCGCCTCGCCGTGTACGTCGTGCGCGATCCCCAGGAGGTGCCCGGCATCGCCCGCCTCGGCCCCGATCCGCTCGGCGGCGCCTTCGGCCGGGACGCCTTCGCCGCCCTGCTCGCGGGGGAGCGGCGCCAGATCAAAGGGGTCCTGCGCGACCAGAGCGTCATCGCGGGGATCGGCAACGCCTACAGCGACGAGATCCTGCACCGTGCGAAGGTCTCGCCCTTCAAGCTGGCCGCCTCCTTCGACGAGGAGCAGACCACCCGGCTGTACGGGGCCGTCCAGGACACCCTGCGCGAGGCCGTGGCCCGGGCGCACGGAGTGGCCGCCGGCGAGCTCAAGGCGGAGAAGAAGAGCGGGCTGCGGGTGCACGGCCGGACCGGGGAGCCCTGCCCGGTGTGCGGGGACACCGTCCGCTCCGTCTCCTTCGCCGACTCCTCCCTGGAGTACTGCCCGACCTGCCAGACCGGCGGCAAGCCGCTCGCGGACCGGCGGCTCTCGCGCCTCCTCAAGTAGGCGGCCGCTGCGTAGACTCCGGCTCCATGGCCGAGGACCAGCAGCAGGCGCCGCGGCGCGAGATCGTCACCGGGGTGCCCCGGGCCGCCCGCCGCCGGCCGCCCGCGCACGCCCCGGCACGCTCGGAGATCTCCGAGCAGACCACGCTGGGCGCCACCTACGTACGGGCCCTCATGCGCAGCCAGCTGCGCGCGGGGTTGTCCGCGCTGGCCGTACTGGCCCTGACCGTGGGGACGCTGCCGCTGGTGCTGCTCCTGCCGCAGGCGGCGCGCGGGCCGCTGGTGTGGCTGGCCCTGGGCCCGCTGGTGTATCCGGTGATGTGGCTGATCGCCCGCTGGTACGTGCTGCGCGCCGAGCGCAACGAGGCGGACTTCAGCGGCCTGGTGATGGAGCCGGGCGAGGCCCCGGGGCCGCGCCGCCCGGCCTGAGCGGGCCCGGCCTCAGAACAGGTGCATGGCCAAGTGGCCCAGCGGCAGGCCGAGTTGCCAGGCGGGAGTCCACACCCGGGCGTTCTCGTCCAGTCCCGGTGGGATCTCGTCGTGGCCGTGCTGTCCCGGGTCGAGGTTCGTGGCGAACAGCTCCGTGCGGTCGAGCCAGCGCCAGGCTGCCCGGGCCAGTTCGAGGTCCGGCTCCACCGCGCGGCCGCGCTCGCGCGCCTCCTCGCCGAGTGCGAGGAACCGGGTGTGGACCCAGTCGCGCCAGGGGTGGCCGTACGCCGTCAGCGAGAGCCACTCGTCGAGCTGGGAGACCACCCGGATCCCGGAGAGTTCCCCGGCCGCGTCCGAGAGGTAGATCGTCAGCGCCAGCGTGTCCCGCCCGGCCCGGAACTCCAGCGTGCTGACCGGGATCAGCCGGCCCGTGCGCAGCAGTTCGTCCGCGATGTACTCGGCGTAGAGCCACGCCATGGGCACCGCGAGCCCGCCGTCACTGGTGCCGTTCATACCCTCGGGCTGCACCGTCCCACCTTCTCCCGCGCGTTCCGCGTCCCACCGTCAGCCCTGAGCCTTCACCGACCGGCTCACCGAGCGGGGGATGTTTACGGAACTTGCACGGTCTGATGCCTGATTCCATGCGGTTTCTGTCCGGTTAGCGCGCTTTCAGGGCGGTAGTGGCCCTCTTCGCGACGGCCCGTGGCCCGAGGCGCACGGCCTTCCGAGGGGCGCGGGCCGGGCGCGCTCAGGCGCCGAGGCCGTAGCCGTACCCCTGGAGGTCCTTGCGCAGGGCGCGCAGCGCGTAGTGCGTGCGGGACTTGACCGTCCCGGCCGGGATGCCGAGTTCGGCCGCGGCCTCGGCCACCGAGCGGTCCTGGAAGTACACCTGCATCAGCACCTCGCGGTGCTCCCGCCCCAGGGAGCCGACCGCCCGCCGGACGTCGATCGCCGTGACCGAGCCGGCCACCGCGTCCTGCGGAGCCGGCGCGTGCTCCAGGCCCTCGGGGGCCACCTCCTGCGGGCGCGACAGGCGGGCGCGCCGCGCGTCGATCGCGAGCCGGCGGGCCACGGTGAAGAGCCAGGGGCGCAGGGACTCGTGCCGGCTGGAGAGGGCCTCCGGGTGCTGCCAGACCCGCACCAGGGTCTCCTGCACCAGGTCCTCCGCACGCTGGGCGTCCCCGGCGGTGAGTCCGACGAGGAGACCGAACAGGGCCCGCCCGTGGTCGCGCTGGAGTTCGGCCAGTGTCTCGGGGTCGGTCCGCCGAAGGGTGGGGGAGAGCGGCACGTGGGGCTCCTTCCGGGATCCGCGCGGGTCCGTGGCTGACGTCGGTGCGTCCACCCTGACCTGCACGGAGCCCCGCCGGGAACCGTCCGGTCCGGCCGCTGCGCCCAAGCACCCCGGTCATCCGGTGGGCGGCCGGGCCGGGCGGTGAACGGTCGAACGGCGCGGCGAACGGCAGCATCCGATCGGGTGGGAGCGCGGCCGGCGGACGGATCCGTTCCTTGACTCCCGGCGTCATGTTGGGTGCATTAGCGGGAAATCGGATAGTCATACTGAATGAGAGCCGGGTCCGAGATGACCAAGCGCACCAGACGGGCCGCCGCCCTCCTCTCGACCCTCCTGCTGGCGGCGGCCGCCGGCTGTTCCGCCGCGGGGGAACCGGCCGCGGCGCGCCGCGGGGAAAGCGGCGGCGCCGCGGCCTCCAGCGCCGCCGGGTCACCCGCCGCCAAGGGGTTCACCCTGGTCGCGAGCGGCGACGTGCTGCCGCACACCTCGGTCATCCAGCGGGCCGCCGACGACGCCGACGGGGACGGACACGACTTCCGGCCGATGTTCTCCGCCGTCAAGCCCCTGGTCTCGGGCGCCGACCTGGCCCTGTGCCACATGGAGACCATCTACGGGGAGGAGGGCGGCCCCTTCTCCGGGTACCCGGCCTTCGTCTCCCCGCCGAGCGTCGCCGACGCACTGAAGGCCACCGGGTACGACGGCTGCTCCACCGCCTCCAACCACACCCTCGACGACGGGGCCGACGGGCTGCGCCGCACGCTGGACCGGTTCGACACGGTGGGCCTCAAGCACGCCGGCTCGGCCCGTACGGCGGCGGAGGCGGCCGCGGTGACCACGTACACCGCCGGCTCCGCCAAGGTCGCGCACCTCGCGTACACGTACGACACCAACGGCAACCCGATGCCGCAGGGGCAGCCGTGGGCGGTCGCCCTCATGGAGCCGGACAAGATCATCACCGATGCGCGGGCCGCCCGCACGGCGGGGGCGGACGTGGTCCTGGTCAGCCTCCACTGGGGCACGGAATGGCAGACCGAGCCGGACGAGACCCAGCTCTCCCTCGGCAAGGCGCTCACCGCCTCGCAGACCGGCGGACGCCCGGACATCGACCTGATCCTGGGCACGCACGCGCACATCCCGCAGGCCTACGAGAAGGTCAACGGGACCTGGATCGTCTACGGCATGGGCGACCAGGTCGCGGGCGAGATGTTCAACCACAGCGGCGCGCGCGACATGCGCGGCAACTACGGCTCGATCGGCCGCTTCACCTTCGCGCCGCCGGCCGCCGCCGGTCAGCGCTGGCAGGTCACCAAGGCCGAGTTCGTCCCGCAGATGATGGACCTCTCCACCGGCCGGGTCGTCAACCTGTCCGCGGCCCTCGCCGAGGACCCCGGCCACGGCGCGTACGAGACGGCCCGCGACGCCATCACCGAGGCCGTCCTCAGCCGCGGCGCGGCCAAGGACGGGCTGACGACGGCGAAGTAGCGCCCCCGCCGGGCACGCCGCGTACGCCGGGCAGCGCAGGTTGCTCAGCGCCGCTCGGCCCCGGGCGGTCCGGGCGCCCCGGCGCGCGGACCGGCGCCGCCCTCTCTACAGTGCGAACCATGAGTGCCACCGTGGAGCAGACGCGCGGGACCCGGAACCGCTTCCTGAACCGGGTACCCGACGGGTTCGGAGCGTTCTTCGGAGCGCTCGGTCTGCTGTGCGCGCTGCTGTCGCTCTCCCCGGCACTGCGGCGGCTGCTGAGGCACATCGTCCGCTTCCTCGACCTCATCGTCGTACCGGTCAGCGCCAATCTCGCCTACGCCGTCTTCCTCTTCCTGCTCGCGGCGGCACTCGGCACCCGCAAGAAGGTCGCCTGGTGGATCGTCGTCGCCTATCTGGCCCTGCTGATCCTCGACGACGTCATCGACATCGCCGTCGGCGACTACGGGACCGGCTTCAGCTCGCTCGCGGTGGCCGTGGCCGCCACGGGACTCCTGATCGCCGCCCGCGACGAGTTCTACGCCGCCTCCCGGCCCGGAGCCCTGTGGCGCGCCCTGACGGTGCTGGGCCTCGGCCTCCTCGCGGCCGTCCTCGCCGGTTGGGGGCTCGTCGCCCTCTTCCCCGGCACCCTGCCGAAGGGGCAGTGGCTGGACTGGGCCGCCAAGCAGGTCTTCGGCGGCCTCTTCTCCGCCCGCCAGTTCGACGGCCGCCCGCCCCGCGCGCTGTACTTCCTGCTCGGCCTGTTCGGCGCCCTCGCCCTGCTGAACGCGGCCGCGACGCTCTTCCGCTCCCAGCGCCTGACCGCCGCCCTGCACGGCGACGAGGAACTGCGCATCCGCGCCCTCCTCGGCGCCTACGGGCGGGGCGACTCCCTCGGCTACTTCGCCACCCGGCGGGACAAGGCCGTCGTCTTCGCCCCCAACGGGATGGCCGCCGTCACCTACCGCGTCGAAGCCGGCGTCTGCCTCGCCAGCGGTGACCCGGTGGGCGATCCCTCCGCCTGGACCCCGGCCATCGACGCCTGGCTGGCGGTGGCCCGGCGCCACGGCTGGCCGCCCGCCGTCATGGGGGCCTCGGAGGACGGCGCGACGGCCTACGCCCGCTCCGGGCTCAGCGCCCTCCAGCTCGGCGACGAGGCGATCCTGCACGTCGCCCACTTCGACCTCGACGGCCGCGACATGCGCGTCACCCGCCAGGCCGTCAACCGCGTCCGACGCACCGGAGCCACCACCCGCATCCGCCGTCACTCGGCCCTCTCCGAGGACGAGATGCAGATGATCGTGGACCGGGCCGACCGGTGGCGCGACACCGAGACCGAGCGCGGCTTCTCCATGGCCCTGGACCGGCTCGGCGACGCCGCCGACGGGGACTGCCTGCTCGTCGAGGCCCTCGACGCCGAAGGGGAGCTGATCGCCCTGCTCTCCTTCGTCCCCTGGGGCAAGGACGGCATCTCCCTCGACCTGATGCGCCGCGACCGTACCGCCCCCAACGGGGTCATGGAGTTCATGGTGGCCCAGCTCTGCGCCGCCGCCCCCGGCCTCGGCGTGCGCCGGATCTCCCTCAACTTCGCCGTCTTCCGCTCCGCCTTCGAGGAGGGCGGCCGGATCGGCGCCGGCCCCGTGCTGAAGCTGTGGCGCAAGCTCCTGCTCTTCTTCTCCCGCTGGTGGCAGCTGGAGGCGCTCTACCGCTCGAACGTCAAGTACGGCCCCGAGTGGTACCCGCGGTTCCTCTGCTACCAGGACGCCGGCTCGCTCGCCCGGGTCAGCCTCGCCTCCGGCATCGCCGAGGGCTTCGTCTCGGTGCCGAGCCTGCGCACCCTGTGGGGCAACGGCCACCCCAAAGGGCTCACCGCCCCCGCCAGCACCGAGGGGCTGCCCTCCCTCGCCTCCCTGAACCTGCACGCCGTGGGCGAGCAGGCGGCGGCCCCACGGGCCGAGCGGCTCCCCGACCAGGTGCGCGTGCGCCACGAGAAGATGGAGCGCATCCGGGCGGCCGGCACCGACCCCTACCCCGTCGGCATCCGCCCCCGCACCCACACCACCGCGCAGCTGCGCGCCGTCCTGCCCGACCGCCGGCCCGGCGTCCGCTCGGGGGAGCGGGCCACCCTGGCCGGACGGGTGATGGTGGTACGCGACCTCGGCGGCGTCGTCTTCGCCGTGCTGCGCGACTGGTCCGGGGACGTGCAGCTGGTGCTCACCCGGGACGAGGCGGGGGCCGGAGTGCTGGACTCCTTCACCTCCCAGGTCGACTTCGGCGACCACGTGATCGCGACCGGCGAGGCCGGCACCAGCAGGACCGGCGAGCCGTCCCTCGTCGTCCGCTCCTGGCAGCTCACCGGCAAGTGCCTGCGCCCGCTCCCCGACAAGCGCAAGGGCCTGGCCGACCCGGAGGCGCGCGTCCGGCGCCGCTACCTGGACCTCGTCGCCAGCCCCGAGGCGCGGGACGTCGTACGGGCCCGCTCCAGCGCGGTACAGGCCCTGCGCCAGGGGCTGCTGGAGCGCGGCTACCTGGAGGTCGAGACGCCGATGCTCCAGCAGATCCACGGCGGTGCCAACGCCCGGCCCTTCCGCACCCACATCAACGCCTACGACCTGGACCTGTACCTGCGCATCGCGCCCGAGCTGTACCTCAAGCGGCTGTGCGTCGGCGGCATGGAGAAGGTCTTCGAGATGGGCCGCACCTTCCGCAACGAGGGCGTCTCCTACAAGCACAACCCCGAGTTCACGATGCTGGAGGCCTACCAGGCCTTCGCCGACTACGACGTGATGCTCGACCTTACCCGCGAGCTCATCCAGGCGGCCGCCACGGCCGCCTTCGGCTCGCCGGTCGCCCACAAGGCGGGGCCGGACGGGAAGCTCGTCGTCCACGACATCTCCGGACCGTGGCCGGTCAAGACGATGTACGGGGCGATCAGCGAAGCCCTCGGCGAGGAGGTCGACGCCGACACCGAGGAGCACGTCCTGCGCCGGCTGTGCGACCGGGCGTCCGTCCCGCACGCCCCCGAGGACACCCGCGGCGACGTGGTCCTGGAGATGTACGAGCGGCTGGTGGAGGAGAAGACCGGGCTGCCCACCTTCTACAAGGACTTCCCGACCGACGTCTCCCCGCTCACCCGCCAGCACCGCAGGGACCCCCGGCTCGCGGAGCGCTGGGACCTGGTCGCCTTCGGCACCGAACTGGGCACGGCCTACTCGGAGCTGACCGACCCCGTCGAGCAGCGCCGCCGCCTCACCGCCCAGTCCCTGCTGGCGGCCGGCGGCGACCCGGAGGCGATGGAACTCGACAACGACTTCCTGGACGCCCTCGAGTACGCGATGCCGCCCACCGGCGGCCTCGGCATCGGCGTGGACCGCCTCGTCATGTTCCTCACCGGCCTGACGATCCGTGAAACGCTGCCGTTCCCCCTGGTGAGGCGCGGCTGATCGGGTGAGGGGCAGGGGGCGCGTCCGCGCCTCTCGACATCCGTGATGATGTCGTTGATACGTAGTAATAATGACAAATGACGAGCCGACAGTCGGACGCCGCGTGCTCCTGCGCACCGCCGTCTTCCTCGGAGTCGCGGCCGCCGCCGGGCTGATCGACGCCGGCACCGAGGGCGGCGGCCCCCACCCCGGGCCGGGCCCCGCCCCCGCGGGCGGACCGGGCCCGCATCCGGTCGCGGGACCTCCCGGAATGCTCCCCGAGGGCCTCGAGAAGACCTACCGGCTGCGCCCGATGACCGCCGAGGCCCCCGCCCGGCCGCCCCTGGCCAAACCGGCCGTCCGCACCCGCCCCATCCTCGAACTGCCGCCCGGCGCCGCCTCCGGGAACTCCATGGTGCTCACCTTCGACGACGGGCCCGACCCCCGCTACACCCCCGGAATCCTCGACACCCTCGCCCGCTACGGGGTGCGCGCCGTGTTCTTCGTCTGCGGGGAGATGGCCGCCGAGAACCGCGACCTGCTGCGCCGGATGGCCGCCGAGGGGCACGTCATCGGCAACCACACCTGGACCCACCCGCTCATCCCCACCCTCGGCCGGCCCGCCCTGGTCTCCGAGATCGGCCGCACCAGCGAGGTCGTCCAGGAGACCGTGGGCGAGGCCCCGGTGTGGTTCCGCGCGCCGTTCGGGGCATGGAACCGGGCCGCCTTCGAGATCGGAGCCGAACTCGGCATGGAACCGCTGGCCTGGACCGTGGACACCCTGGACTGGAAGGAGCCCGGGACCACGACGATCATCTCCCGGGTCCTGGAGGGCGCCGGCCCCGGGGTCATCGTGCTGTCGCACGACGCGGGCGGCGACCGCTCGCAGAGCGTCCGCGCGATCGGCTCCTACCTGCCCCAGCTCCTGGCCCGCGGCTACCGCATGACCCTGCCGGCGCTGCCGCCCCGCTGACCCGTGCCGTGCGCTCGGGGCGCAGCGGGGCGCGGGGTGGCGGCCGGTCCGGGTCAGCGGGTCTCCACCATCCGGGCGAAGACGACGACGTTGCCCTCGTAGCCCCGGGACTTCGAATAGCCCCCGCCGCACGTGATCACCCGGAGTTCCGCGTGCCCGGTGTCGCCGTACACCCGGGCTCCGGGGAAGGCGTCCTTGGAGAACACCTCCACCCCGTACACCTCGAACACCGCCGTGCGCCCGTCGTACCGCTCCACCTCGACGTGGTTGCCCGGCTTGACCGAGCCCAGTCCGTAGAAGACCGCCGGGCCCTGAGCGTTGTCCACGTGGCCCACGATCACCGACGAGCCCCGCTGGCCCGGCGAGATGCCGTTGAGGTACCAGCCGGCCAGGTTGCGGTCCTGCGGCGGCGGGGCGTCGATCCAGCCCTCCGCGTCCAGGCCGACCGTCATCACCGGCGCGTCCACGCCGATCGTGGGGATCCGGATGCGCTGCACCGACGAGTGCTCCAGCACCTCCAGGTCCGCCGGCGCCTGCGGCGGGTTCACCGGCAGCTGGTCCGCCGTCACCGCGACGGCCGAGGCCGCGGTGGGCTGGGGCGGCCCGTCGTCGACGTCCACGCCGTTGCGCACCATCGCGAGGCCGCTGAGCATGACCAGGGCGAGTACGCCCCACGGTGAGAACTTGCGTGACTGCGCGGTCTCGTCCTCGCCCATCGTTCTCCCTTCCCGACGCGGGGGTCCCGACCCGCGATCCTGTCCCACCCCTGTACGCCCTACTTCACGCACGCTAAGGCCGCCCCGGCGGGACGGCGAGGGGGGAGGGGCGAACGGGTGGTGCGGCCGGGACGGGGCCGGGGCGGGGCCGGGATGGGGCCGGACGGGGTGCGCCCATACAGGTAATCGTCACACAAACGCCTGACGGGTCGTGACCTGCGGATCCGTCAGTTCCGGCGAGCGCGCGTCGGCGTGTCGCTCAACCGGGCGGCCCAAAGGCGGACATGCGGAGGTTGCGGGCCGCCCCGAGGGTTCGAGATGGGAGGCGTTCTCGTCGATCATCCGGGGCCGACGCTCCGGGGCGCTTTCCGCTGGAGGTTCCACCATGCGTGTCTTGCGCGCTCTCACCGTGACGGCGGCAACCTGCGCCGCGATCGGCCTCAGTGTTCCGTTCGCCTCCGCCAACCCCCCGCTGGGCGGCGGTGGCGGACCGAGCAACGTCTCGGTCAACCCGTTCGCCGTGCACCAGGGATCCACGATGCAGGTGAGCGCCTCGGGCTGCGGACACGGCGGTATCGTCACCTCGCACGGCAACTTTCCGCCGGCCAACCTGTCCGCGGGGTCGATCGGCTTCGCCACCGTCCGGATCTTCAACCACGCCTCGCCCGGCAACCACACGCTGTCGGTCAAGTGCAACGACAACAGCCTGGTCGCCACGGCCCGCTTCCGGATCCTCGAGGGCCGGCCCTCGCAGGGCGGCATCGGCGGCTCCCTGGGGCCGTCCACCGCCGAGACCGCCATCGGCGCGAGCCTCGTCGGCGCTGCGGCCCTGGGCGCCGGCGCCCACGTGGTGCGCCGTCGCCGCCCGCTCCGCGGCCGGGTCTGACCGGCCGGCCTCCCCGGTCAGACCCTCCGGGGTGCCTTCCGGGGTTCCTACCAGGGTGCCTTCGGGGAACACACCCCTCCGCCGGTCGCCCCGGGTCCTGGCCAGGACCCGGGGCGACCGGCCGGGCGGGGCAGGGGGCGCCGAGGCGGTTTCAGTGACCGCGACGACTGACGCGGCGGCGCACGGTGTACACCGTCCCGGCCGCGGCGGCGAGGAGGAGGCCGGCCCCCGCACTGATCTGCACGAGGTTCATGCCGGCCGCACTGCCGCCGACGCCGCCCTGAACGCCCCGGGCGGAGCCGGTGACGGCGGTCCCGGGGGTTGCGGTCCCGGGGGTGGGGGCCACGGGGGTGGTTGTTTGCGTGGAGCTGGTGGTCGGGCTGCTGGTGCCGCCCGCGATCGTCAGATCGGCCGAGCCGGTCTCCCCGTTGCAGGTGAAGGAGACGGAGTACACGGCTCCGGGCCGGGCGTCGCTGTCCACCGTGACCCGTACGGCCTGGCCACGGGCGACGCTCACGGTGTCGAAGACCCCGGAGTTGACCGTGGCGTAGGCGGCGTTGCAGCCGGTGACCGACAGCACCGTCTGGCCGCCCCGGGCGACCGTGGACGGGGTGAGGGAGAAGCCGAACGAGGTGACCTGCCGGGGCTCCGCGGCGTTCGCGGTGCTGCGGGCGGTCGTGCCGGGCGGGCCGAGCGCGAGTACGGCGCCCGTGGCGCCGGCGATCAGCAGGGCGGTGGCGGAGGTACGTATCGCACCCATGGTTGATTCTCCGGATCCCCGAGGAGCAGCCGCGGAAGGGGTTTCCGCACGTGGGGTGTCGTGCGCCTCGATGTCCGCCACGCTAGGCGCGGGGGGCCGCGCCCGCGATCAGGAACGGGCGAATGGGGCATGTGACTGGGCCGAACCGGGGACGGAAGGCCCACCCCCGGTTTGCGCGCGGCCGGGCGGCGCTCAGTCTTCGAGGCCCAGATGCGGGAACTGCGAGAGGAACGGTTCGGCGGTGGCCGAGATGCCCCGCCCGAACGGCGCGTCGAAGTCCCAGATCAGGAACAGCAGGAAGGCGATCAGGGCGCTGAACAGGCCGGCCAGCAGCAGCTCCCGGAAGGAGCGCCTGATCTGCAGGGTGAAGATCAGGCCCACTGTCACCAGGGCCCCGGCGATGAGCCCGAACCACACCACTCCCGGCATCGTGGCCCCGGCGCTCAGCCCGCGCGCACTGCGGGCGTCGTCCACCACGGCGACCTGGTCGACCAGCGGCTGGTAGGCCTGCCCCTCGTGATCGGTCTGCGGTTCGTAGTCGGTGACGTCCCGGCGGATCCGCTCCAGCAGTTCCCCGCCGCGGTCCGTGAGCCGGCCGTGGTCGCCCATCTCCCGCCACTCCGTGCCCACCACGTGCGTCACGTAGGCGTCGACGTCGGAGCGGATGGCCTTGCGGACCTCGGCCGGGTAGACCTCGGAGCGGACGCTGATCTCGTGCAGGGCCTGCGCCTCCTGGCGGACGTACTCCTGGGCGGCGCCGCGGCCCTCCCAGACGCCGGCGATCGCCAGGCCCAGCACGATCGCGTAGATCACGCCGATCATCATCGTCATGTACTCGATGACGTCGGGGGTTTCGTTCGGATCGTCGTCCTCGCCGATCCTGCGGTGGTGGAGGAAGGCGATGGACAGCACCACGGCACAGGCAGCGGCCATCGCGAGGGTCAGGACGAGCCATTCCGACAAGATGACTCCCAATCGGTTACTGGTGGGGCGGAAGGGCTACCGGGGGCGCAACGCGACGATCGCGAGGACTGCGGGAGCCGCGGTCAGCAGGGTGAAGGTGACCGGCGAGATGTGGTGTTCGACCGGTTTGCGGGCGGGCGCGTGGTAGATGGGGCGCGCTACCGGCCTGGCCGCGGGCGGTGGGGACACGGGGGCGGGCGGGGGAGGGACGGGCGCCGTGCGGACCGGGGGCGGGGCGGGTGCGGGCGGCGCGGGTTTCGGGACGACGGCCGCCGGCCTCGGTGCCGGCTGGGGCGGGGGCGGGGGCGGGGGCGGCGATGGTGTGGGCTTGGGCGTGGGCTTGGGCGGGGCGGGTGCCGGAGGGAGCGGCGGCTTCGGGGTGGGTGGGGGCGGGGGCGTGGGCTCGGGGGGCGGCGGGGTGGGGGAGGGCTTCGGCGGGCACGGCGGGGGAGGGGGTGGCGGCGGAGGACAGTGGTGCCCGCCGTGTCCGTGGTGCCCGCCGTGTCCGCCGTGCCCGGGGTGACCACCATGTCCGTGGTGTCCGCCGTGCCCGGGGTGCCCGCCGTGCCCCTGGTGTCCGTCGTGTCCGTGGGGACTGTCGCGCTCGTGGGGTTCGCCGCGGTTCTCGCGGCCCGCGCGGCCGTCGTGCCGGCCTGGTCGGTCTCCTCGGTCGGGACGGCCTCGTGCGTCGTCTCCGCCATGCTGTCCGCCGGGTCGGCCGTCGGGTCGCTCACCGGATCGGCTGGCGGGCCGGCCGTCGGATCGGCCGCCGTGATGTCCGCCACCCGAACCCTCTCCGCGGACCCCGCCGGCGGCCGAGGTGACCAGGGCGCGTGCGGAGGGGCCGCTGCCGGATCCGGTCGTCACCGAGGCATCGCTATCAGCCACGGCCGGTGTGATGGACAGGGCCGCCCACAGCAGGACCGGAACCGCCATCAGGCGTCGGGCACAGGCTTTGTTCACCCGGCGAGCATGGGGTCGTGCACGCCCGCGCACGCGAAGGTCCGAGCCGGTTCGCCTGAACGGATGGAGTGCCGAGCGGAAAGGTTTGAGCCACGCGCGGGTCGTCGGATGGGCGAGTTCGGGCACTCATCGCGCAATTCCCAAAAGGGATGTGTCGGTATCGATCAATCCCAGGTGTGGGTGTGCCGGGCGTGTTTGGTGTGTGACGAAGAACGGACCGCCAATTTCCGCTTTTGCTCGCCCTGTTGGGCAATGATCAGTACATTCGGCTCGGACAGGAGTCCGACCGCTGACGGACCGCCGCAGGAACAACGCTTGGAGACCCCGATGGAGCGCCCCGCCTGGGCCCCGCCAGGCATCGACATATCGGTGCCGAGCGTGTCCCGCATCTACGATTACTACCTGGGCGGCTCCCACAATTTCGAGATCGACCGCCAGGCTGCCCGCCGGGCCATGGAATTCATGCCGGGCCTGCCCAAGATCATGCAGGCCAACCGGGCATTCATGCGCCGCGCGGTGCGCCACGCGGTCGCCGAGGGCATCACGCAGTTCCTCGACATCGGCTCCGGCATCCCCACCTTCGGCAATGTCCACGAGATCGCCCAGGCCGCCAGTTCCCAGGCGCGCGTGGTCTACGTCGACCACGACCCGGTGGCCGTCGCCCACAGCCAGGCCGTCCTGGCCGGCGACGAGCGCAGCGGTGTCGTCGCCGCCGACCTGCGCAAGCCGCAGGACATCCTGGAAGCCCCCGAGGTACTGCGGTTGCTCGACTTCGACCGGCCGGTCGCGCTCCTGCTCGTCGCCGTCCTGCACTTCCTGGAGGACGCGGACGATCCGTACACCGCCGTGGCCGAGCTGCGCGACGCGCTGGCCCCCGGCAGCCTGCTGATCCTCACGCACGCCTCGTTCGAGGGGATCCCGCTCACGGAAGAGGTCGCGGGCGGCACCGTCGGGGTCTACCGCGACATCCGCAACCCCCTCGTCATGCGCAGCGGCGACCAGATCCGCAGGTTCTTCGACGGCTTCGAGATGCTCGAGCCGGGTCTGGTGTCCATGCCCGACTGGCGGCCGGACCGAGCGGAGTCCGCGGAGGACGGCGCCGTTCCCGAGGACCCGTACGCCTTCTCCGGCTTCGGCGGCGTGGGACGCAAGGCGTGAGACTTCCGGCACAGACGGCAGGCGCGCCGGACGGTACCGCGGCCCGCGCCGCGGCTCCGGTCCCCGGCGCCGGGGTGGCGGGGACCGCGATTTCCGGGCAACCGGCGGTTCCCAAAGGGGGTATCGAGGACCGGATCGCCCGCTTCGCGACCATCTGGGGACGGGCCATCTTCCCGGTCACCGCGACGTCACTGACCCGCGCCGAGTTCGAACGCCACCTGGTCCCGCTCACCCGGACGCTCGCCGAGGCCCTGCACGCCCGCCCCTTCGACGCCTCCGTCGCCCAGCGGATCGGCGCGGAGCTCGTCGCCGTGCACTGCACCGACCCCGACGCCCTGTCGGGCACCCTCGGGGTGATCGAGTCGTACCTGGTGCTCTACTGCGGGCCCGGCTGGCACGGACCCGGACCCGGCTCGGGCTCCGGCACCGAGGACACCGAGGAGTACCGGTCCCGCTGCGCCCGCCTCCAGCACGGCATCGCCGCGGGCTTCGCCCGGGCCCTGCGCGAACGCACCCTCAAGGAGCAGGAGGCCATCGCCCGTTCGGCGCTGACCGCCCGCATAGACGCCCAGCAGGCGCTGCACGCGAGCGAGGAGCGCTTCCGGGCGGTCTTCGAAGGAGCGGCCGTCGGGATCGGCATCGCCGACCTGGACGGGAACATCCTCGAGGTCAACGACGCGCTGCTGCAGATGTTCGGCGGCCTGGAGGGGCACGTCCGGGGTCGGAAGGTCAGTGAGTGGGGGCACCCGGACGACACCCCGCACGTCTGGCGCATGTACGGCGAGCTCGTGCGCGGCGAGCGGGAGAACTTCCGCGTGGAGAAGCCGTACTACCGGCACGACGGCACCGTGCTCTGGACCAACCTGACGGTGTCGCTGCTGCGCGACGCCGACGGCGTGCCCCGCTACCAGCTGGCGCTGATGGAGGACACCACCGAACGCCGGCTGCTGAACCTGCGCCTGCGCTACGAGGCGACCCACGACGCCCTGACCGGACTGCCCAACCGGACGTTGTTCTTCGAACGGCTGGAGAAGGCCCTGAACGGACCGGGGGCGAGCCGCTTCGGCCTGTGCTACCTGGATCTCGACGGGTTCAAGGCGGTCAACGACAGCCTCGGCCACTCGGCGGGCGACCGGCTGCTGGTGGAGGTCGCGGACCGGCTGCAGAGCTGCGCGACCGGCCCCGGCGAGGTGGTGGCCCGGCTCGGCGGGGACGAGTTCGTGGCCCTGACCACCGGCCCCGACACCGAGCAGGAGGTGACCGACCTGGCGGTCCGCATCCTGTCCGCCCTGTCGACGCCGATCCGGCTGGAGGGTCGTGAACTGTCGGTCAGGGGCAGCATCGGCATCGTGGAGGGCCCGGCCCGCGAGCGCACCCCGGCGGAGGTGCTGCGCAGCGCGGACATCACGATGTACCGGGCCAAGGCGGCCGGCGGGAATCGCTTCGAGTTCGCCGACGCCGAGGCCGACGCCCGGGCCATCACCCGCCACGGGCTGACCAACGCCCTGCCCGCGGCGCTGGAGCGCGGGGAGTTCTTCATCGAGTACCAGCCGCTGGTGCACATGCACGACGGCAGCGTGCACGGGGCGGAGGCGCTGGTGCGCTGGTCACACCCCCAGTACGGGGTGCTCGGCCCGGACCGCTTCATCCCGCTCGCCGAACGGACCGGGCTGATCGTGCCGCTCGGCCGCTGGGTTCTGGAGGAGGCCGTCCGCCAGGCCCGCAACTGGCAGCGCCAGCACGGCGGCTCGTCCCTGCGCGTCAACGTCAACCTCTCGCCGACCCAGCTGCACCACCCTGGCCTGGTCGCCGACACCGTCGCCGTGCTGGAGAAGTCGGGCCTCGCCCCGGGCGCGCTGTGCCTGGAGGTGACCGAGTCGGCCCTGATAGGCGCCGACGACGAACTCCTCGAACCACTGCGCCGGCTCGCCGCCCTCGGCGTGGACATCGCCCTGGACGACTTCGGCACCGGCTACTCGAACCTGGCCAACCTGCGCCGCCTGCCGGTCAGCGTCCTGAAACTGGATCGCTCCTTCACCCAGGGGATGCAGCAGAGCCCGGCCAACCCGGTCGACGTCAAGATCGTGGAGGGGATCGTCGCCCTCGCCCACAGCCTCGAACTCGCCGTCACCGTGGAGGGCGTGGAGACCGGAGCCCAGGCCGCCCAGCTGCGCGACCTCGGCTGCGACACCGCCCAGGGCTGGTACTACGCCCGGCCTGGCGCCCCCGACCGCATCCACACCCTCTCCCTCTCGGACGCCGTGCCCGCACCGTCCTGACCTGCTGCGCCACTTCCTGTCGAGCCGCCGGCTGCCCTCCCGGGCTCCAACCACCCCGGCTGCCCTCCCGGGCTCCAACCACCCCGGCTGCCCTCCCGGGCTCCAACCACCCCGGCTGCCCTCCCGGGCTCCAACCACCCCGGCCGCCGCCCGTGCACGTCCCGTCAGGGGGCCCCGCCCCGTCAGGCAGCAACCGCGTCCCGTCGAGCAGCAACCGCATCCCCCCAGGCGGCGGCCTGCCCCGCCAGGCGGTCCCGTCTTGTGAGGCGTCCCCGTCCCGCGAGGCGGCTACGTCGCGTGAGGTGGTCCCCGCCCCGTCAGGCAGTTCCCGTCTCGTCAGGCGGTATCCCCGTCCCGCCAGGGGTTCCCCGTCTCGTCAGTCCATGCCCGCCTCCGTTCCGCGCCCCGGTTCGCGAACCGCCGCCAGCACCCGCTCCATCCGCCGGGTGGTGTCGGCCAGCAGCTCCGCTGCCACCGGCAGGCGCTCGGCCTCGTACGCGTCGAGCACACCGCCGGGTGCCGGGTCGGTGGTGGCGGCGGCGAGGGCCCGGGCGAGGGCTGCCGCGTCCTGGATCCCGGTGTTCATGCCCAGGCCGCCGGCTATCGGGTGGACGTGCGCCGCGTCCCCGGCGAGGAAGACCCGGCCCTCGCGCATGCGGGCGGCCTTGCGGACGTTGGCCCGCCATGACGAGAGCCAGCCGGCCGCCTCCAACCGGATTCCCGGCACCCCTGCGTACCGGTCGAAGAGCCGCTGGAAGCTCTCCAGCGAGGGCGGGACCGGCTGCTCCCGCTCGTCCTGCTCGGGCGCGGCCTGGAGTTGGAAGGTGTCGGTCCCCGGTATGGGGCAGAGCAGTATCCCGCCGCCGTCCGACGTGAACCACTGGTGCCAGTAGTCCCGGCTCAGCCCCGGCGCCCGCACGTCCCCGACCACCATGGAGGGCTTCTCCTCCGTCTGCCCTTCGAAGGGAATCGCGAGGAGTTCCCGGACGGTGCTGCGCCCGCCGTCGCACCCCGCGGCATAGCCGGCACGGACCGAACGGCCGTCGGCCAGCTGTGCGGTGACCCCGGTGGCGTCCTGGGAGAGCGCCACGAGTTCCGCGCCGTACTCGACGGGGACTCCGAGGCCGGCCAGGCGCTCGCGCAGAACCTGTTCGACCTGCCACTGCCCGATCAGGAGGCCCCCGCCGTCGACCGGTGTGTCCTTGATGTGAGCCCCGTCGAAGTACTTGCGCAGGATCACCTCGAAGGTGCCTACGGCGCGGACCTCTTCGAGGACGCCCAGGCGGGCGAGGACTTCCAGGCTGTCCTGGTTCAGCCCCTTGCCCCGCGACTCCCGGTGGGGTTCGCGACGGCGTTCGAGGATTCGGACGGCGATGCCGCGCAGGGCCAGCTCGCAGGCCAGGGTGAGTCCGGTGGGGCCGGAGCCCGCGATCACTACATCGGTCATCGGAAGTCCTCTCGTCGTGTCGTTGACTCAAGGAAAGCGGCTCCTCCACCAAAAAGCAACCCGGTCAAGAAAATGACCGAGAAAGAATAGTGACCGAGTAACGAAGAGGTGCTAGGGTGGGCACATGAACGAGACGACTGGACTGCGCGAGAACAAGAAGCTCCGGACCCGCCGGCGATTGGCGGCCACGGCGCTCGAACTCTTCCTGGAGCACGGCTTCGACTCCGTCTCCGTGGCGGACGTCGCCGCGGCGGCGGAGGTTTCCAAACCCACCTTGTTCCGGTACTTCCCGAGTAAGGAGGACCTCGTCCTGGACGGCTTCGCCGACCACCAGGGCGAGGCGGCGCGCATCGTGCGCGAGCGGCCCGCCGGCCAAGGCCCCGTCGGCGCCCTACGGGAGCACTTCCTGGCAGCGCTCGACCGGCGGGACCCGATCACCGGGCTCTGCGACCACCCCGCGGTCCTCGCCTTCGAACGGCTGGTCTTCTCCACCGCCAGCCTCGAGACCCGCCTCGCCCGCTACACCGCCCGCGAGGTCGAGCTGCTCGCTGCCGAGCTGGAGGGCGAATCCACTCCGCCGCTCACCGCCCGGCTGGCCGCACTGCACCTGGTGGCGACCCGCCAGGAGCTGGGCCGGGAGAACTGGCGTCGCATCGAGGCGGGGCAGAGCGCCGACGCGGCCCACCCGGCAGCCAGGGCGGACGCCGACGCCGCCTTCGGCATGCTGGCCGGCGGGCTCGACCAGGTGTTGCCCATACGTCCCGGTGCCGGGTCGGCGAGCTGAGCGGAGTTCGCCGGCAAGACGGTTCTGCCGCCCCTGCCCCTGCCCCTGCCCCTGCCTTCGCCTCGGCCCCCGTCCGCGCGGCCGTCGGCCTGGGCCGGCATCGCCGTACTCGCCGCGCTCTTCGGCCTCGCCGCCCTGGTCCGGCGCTGCGCCCCGGGGCTCGCGCTCCTGGTCCGGTCGGCCGTCCGGACCCTCAGTCTCCGCCCACCAGCATCCGCTTCAGTTCGCGCGCCGCACGCGGAGGGGCCACGTCCGTGCGGTGGGCCAGCGCGATCGTGCGGCGCAGTGGCGAGCCCGCCAGGGGTGTCGCCCGCAGGCCGGGAGTCGCACGGTCGACCACCATCGCGGGGACCACCGCCACACCCAGCCCCGCCCTGACGAAACCGAGGACGGCGTCCATCTCGCCGCCCTCCACCGTGAACACCGGCTCGAAGCCCTCCGCGCGACAGGCGGCCACCGTCAGCTCCCGCAGGTCGTAGCCGTGCCGGAACATCACCATCGGTTCGTCGCGCAGTCCGGAGATGGCCAGCGCCCCGCCCCCGCCCGGCGCCGGCAGCTCCGCGGAGGACACCACCACCAGGTCCTCCGTCAGCAGCTCCACCGTCGTCAGTGCCGGGGCCGACGGTGGCAGGGGCAGCGCGATCAGGGCCAGGTCGAGGGCGCCGCGCGCCAGTTCCCGTACGAGATCGAGCGAACCGCTCTCCTCGATCAGCAGCTCGATCCCCGGGTGTGCGCGGTGGAACGCACGGAGCACGTCCGGCAGCAGGCCCGTGCAGACGCTCGGTGTGGCGCCGAGGCGGACCCGCCCCCGCCGCAGCTGCGCCAGTTCCTGCACCTCGAGGCGGGCGGTGTCCGCGTCCGCCAGGATCCGCCGGGCCAGCGGAAGCAATGCCTCGCCCGCGTCGGTGAGCGCGATGTTGCCCCGGGCCCGACTGAACAACTCGGCGCCCAGCTCCCGCTCCAGGGCCTTGATCTGCTGGGACAGCGAAGGCTGGGCCACGTGCACCCGCTCCGCGGCGCGGGTGAAGTGCCGGGTGTCGGCGACGGCCACGAAGTAGAGGAGCTGCTGGAACTGCATGGTGACCAGAATAGCCCGAGTCATAGGGAGTACCTATGGATATCAGCCTCATCATGTCTTGGACCTTTCGGGACGTTCGTCCTTACGGTCGAGGCATGGCACTGGCAACGCGGACGGGTCGACGGCCGTCCACCACGCGCACGATCTGGGACTCGTCCGTCGGCAAGAAGTCCGTGATGGCCGTGTCCGGCTTGATCATGCTCGGCTACCTCGTCGTGCACATGCTGGGCAACCTCAAGATCTTCTTCGGGGCGGACGAGTTCAACGGCTACGCCCACTGGCTGCGCACCCTCGGCGCGCCCTTCCTGCACCACGAGTGGGCGCTGTGGATCGTCCGCGTCGCGCTGCTCGCCGCGGTCGTCGCCCACGCCGTCTGCGCGTACCAGCTCAGCCGTCGCGGCATCCGGGCCCGCCCGGTGAAGTACGCCCGCAAGCGCCGCCGGGCCGACTACGCCACCCGCACCATGCGCTGGGGCGGCATCATCCTCGGTCTGTTCATCGTCTGGCACCTGCTCGACCTGACGACCCTCACCGTCAACGAACGCGCCTGGGCCGGCCACCCGTACGAGAACGTCCTGTCGACATTCTCCACCTGGTACGGGAACACGATCTACATCGTGGCGATGACGGCCCTCGGACTGCACGTCCGGCACGGCTTCTGGAGCGCCGCCCAGACCCTCGGCGCGGGCAACGCCCGCCGCGAGCGGACGCTGAAGTTCCTGGCCAACGCCCTGGCCCTCGTCCTCTTCGCGGGATTCGTCTCCGTCCCCGTGGCCGTCATGACCGGAGTGGTGAACTGACCATGAGCGACATCGGATACGACTACACCCACTACACCACCGGTGAGCCCCTCACCGACGCCAAAGCCCCCGAAGGGCCCATCGCGGACCGCTGGGACCGCCGCCGGTTCGAGGCCAGGCTCGTCAACCCGGCCAACCGCCGCAAGCACACGGTCATCGTCGTCGGTACCGGTCTGGCCGGCGGCTCCGCCGGTGCGACGCTCGCCGAACAGGGCTACCACGTGGTCCAGTTCTGCTTCTCCGACTCCCCGCGCCGCGCCCACTCCATCGCCGCCCAGGGCGGCATCAACGCCGCCAAGAACTACCGCAACGACGGTGACTCGGTGCACCGCCTGTTCTACGACACCGTCAAGGGCGGCGACTTCCGCGCCCGCGAGTCCAACGTCCACCGCCTCGCGCAGATCTCCGTCGAGATCATCGACCAGTGCGTCGCCCAGGGAGTCCCTTTCGCGCGGGAGTACGGCGGCCTCCTCGACACCCGGTCCTTCGGCGGCGTCCAGGTCTCCCGCACCTTCTACGCCCGCGGCCAGACCGGCCAGCAGCTCCTCCTCGGCGCCTACCAGGCCCTGTCCCGGCAGATCGCCGCCGGCAACGTCGAGATGCACGCGCGCACCGAGATGCTCGACCTGATCACCGTCGACGGCGTGGCCCGCGGCATCGTGGCCCGCGACCTCGTCACCGGTGAGATCTCCACCCACTACGCCGACGCGGTGGTGCTGGCCAGCGGCGGCTACGGCAACGTCTTCTACCTCTCCACCAACGCCATGAACTCCAACGCGACCGCCGTCTGGCGGGCGCACCGGCGCGGCGCGTACTTCGCCAACCCCTGCTTCACCCAGATCCACCCCACCTGCATCCCGCGGACCGGCGACCACCAGTCCAAGCTCACCCTGATGAGCGAGTCCCTGCGCAACGACGGCCGCATCTGGGTGCCCAAGGCGAAGGGCGACAACCGGCCGGCCGCCGACATCCCCGAAGCGGAGCGGGACTACTACCTGGAGCGGATCTACCCCTCCTTCGGCAACCTCGTGCCCCGCGACATCGCCTCCCGCGCCGCCAAGAACGTCTGCGACGAGGGTCGCGGCGTCGGCCCGGGCGGCCAGGGCGTCTACCTCGACTTCGCCGACGCCATCCGCCGGATGGGCCGGGACAAGGTCGCCGAGAAGTACGGCAACCTCTTCGAGATGTACGAGCGGATCACCGCGGAGGACCCGTACGAGGTCCCCATGCGGATCTACCCCGCCGTCCACTACACGATGGGCGGCCTGTGGGTCGACTACGACCTGCAGACCACCGTCCCCGGGCTCTTCGCGATCGGCGAGGCCAACTTCTCCGACCACGGTGCGAACCGCCTCGGTGCCTCCGCCCTCATGCAGGGCCTCGCCGACGGCTACTTCGTGCTCCCCGCCACCATCAACGACTACCTGGCCCGCCACCCGCACCAGGTGACCGTGGACGACACCCACCCCGAGGCCCGCGAAGCCGTGTGGGAGACCCGGGAGCGCCTCGCGAGGCTGCTCGCCGTCGGCGGCGACCGCACCCCCGACTCCTTCCACCGCGAGATCGGCGCACTCATGTGGGAGTACTGCGGAATGGCCCGCTCCGAGGAGGGTCTGCGGAAGGCGCTCGCCCGTATTCCCGAGATACGCGAGGAGTTCTGGCGACGGGTCAAGGTGCCCGGCAGCGGCGAGGAGTTCAACCAGTCGCTGGAGAAGGCCAACCGCGTCGTCGACTACCTGGAACTCGCCGAGCTGATGTGCCTCGACGCGCTCCACCGCGCCGAGTCCTGCGGCGGCCACTTCCGCGAGGAGTCCCAGACCCCGGACGGCGAGGCCGCACGCCGTGACGAGGAGTTCTCCTACGCCGCCGCCTGGGAGTTCTCCGGCGGCGCCGCACCCGTCCTGCACAAGGAAGACCTCGTCTTCGAGTACGTCCACCCCACCCAGCGGAGCTACGCATGAAGCTCACCCTGCGCGTCTGGCGCCAGCAGAACGCCGACGCCCCCGGCGCCATGGCCTCGTACGAGGTCGACGGCATCTCGAAGGACATGTCCTTCCTGGAGATGCTCGACACCCTCAACGAGGACCTCATCCTGCGCGGAGAGGACCCGGTGGCCTTCGACCACGACTGCCGCGAGGGCATCTGCGGGGCGTGCAGCCTCGTCATCAACGGCGACGCCCACGGCCCGGAGCGCACCACCACCTGCCAGCTCCACATGCGGTCCTTCGCCGACGGCGACACCATCGACGTCGAGCCCTGGCGGGCCGCCGCCTTCCCGGTGGTCAAGGACCTCGTCGTCGACCGCGGTGCCTTCGACCGCATCATCCAGTCCGGCGGCTACATCACGGCCCCCACCGGCGCCGCCCCCGAGGCGCACGCCACGGCCGTGCCGAAGGCGGACGCCGACTTCGCGTTCGAGCACGCCGAGTGCATCGGCTGCGGCGCCTGCGTGGCGGCCTGTCCCAACGGCTCGGCGATGCTCTTCACCTCCGCCAAGATCAACCACCTCAACGTCCTCCCGCAGGGCTCTCCCGAGCGGGAATCGCGGGTCCTCGACATGGTGGCCGCGATGGACGAGGAGGGTTTCGGCGGCTGCACCCTCACCGGCGAGTGCGCCACGGCGTGTCCGAAGGGCATCCCGCTCCCGTCCATCGCCGCGATGAACAAGGAGTGGCTGCGGGCGGTCCGCAAGGGCTGACCTCCCCCCGCCGCGTCGGCCGGCCTCCCGCCGCATCCGCCGGCCGCCCCGGCCCACCGCCTGCCCCGGCCCGCCGGCCGTCCGGTCGCGTCCGCCGACCGGCTGACCCGATCCGCCGACCGGGCGCTCGTACGGGCCGTACGCCGCGCCGCGCCCCCGCGCGCTCCCCCCGGTGGGGGACAGTGCACGCATGCCACATGCCCCCGCCGGGTCCGGACCGCGCCGCCGAGCCCTCCTGGCCGCGGCTCTCGCCCCGCTGGTGGTGGCCGGCTGCTCCGGGGAGGAACCCGCGCGGCAGCCGGCATCCGGTCCGCAGGCCGCGGCCGGCGACGCCCTGGTCATGGTGATCCGGCATGCCGAGGAGCCCTACGCCGGTGACATCGGCTGGGACGAGGAGGGCGAGGACGACCCGGGCTCGCTCGCCGGCCGCGGCTGGCGACGAGCCGAGGAGCTCCCCCGGCTCTTCCCGCCCACCCGCGGCTCCTCGCTGCCCCGCCCCACCACCGTCTTCGCGGCGGGCGGCAAGGCCGCGGCGCCCGCGCGCTGCAAGCAGACCGTCGCGCCCCTGGCCACGGCGCTGCGCACCCCCGTACGCGCCGAGTTCGCCCTCGGCGCCGAGCCGGCGCTCGCGCAGGCCGCCCTGCGCGCCCCGATGCCCGTGCTCGTGTGCTGGGAGCACAGCGGCATGCCCCGCCTGGTCCGCGCCCTCGGCGCCCATCAGGTCCTGGAGGTTCCCGCCACCTGGCCCGACCGCCACGACCTCGTCTGGGTGTTCAGCCGCCGCCAGGGCCGGTGGAGCTTCCGTGAACTTCCGCAGCGCCTGCTCCCCGGGGACGCGTAGCCGGACCGGCCGGCGGGCGCCCCACAGCGCTAGGTCCCGTCGCCGAGCGCCCGCGCCAGATACGGCGCCGTGCGGCCGGGGCCCGCCGCCACCTGCTCCGGGGTGCCCGAGGCGACGATCCGGCCGCCCTCCGCGCCGCCGCCGGGCCCCAGGTCGATGACCCAGTCCGCGCCCGCCACCGCCGCCATGTCGTGCTCCACGACCACCACCGAGTGTCCCGCGTCCACGAGACCGTGCAGCCGCCCCAGCAGGACCCGTACGTCAGCGGGATGCAGACCGGTCGTCGGCTCGTCCAGCAGGTAGAGCGTGTGGTCCCGGCGCAGCCGCTGCAGCTCCGTGGCCAGCTTGATCCGCTGCGCCTCGCCACCGGACAGCTCGGTGGCCGGCTGGCCCAGCCGCAGGTAGCCCAGTCCGATGTCCTGGAGCGCCCGCAGGCTGCGCGCCGCCGCCGGGACGTCCGCGAAGAAGTCCGCCGCCGACTCCACTGTCAGCCCCAGCACCTGGGCGATGTTCAGCCCCGCGTACCGGACCTGGAGCGTCTCGGCGTTGTACCGCGCACCCGCACACTCCGGGCACGGGGCGTAGGTGCTGGGCAGGAAGAGCAGTTCCACGGAGACGAAACCCTCGCCCTGGCACCGCTCGCAGCGGCCGCCCGGCACGTTGAAGGAGAACCGTCCCGCCTTCCACCCGCGGGCCCGCGCCTCGGGTGCGGCCGTGAACAGCTTGCGCACCACGTCGAACAGTCCCGTGTAGGTGGCCAGGTTGGACCGGGGGGTGCGGCCGATCGGCTTCTGGTCCACCTCCACCAGCCGGCGTACGGGGAAGCCCGGTTCCGCCAGCCGCTCGGCGACCTCCCGGGCCAGCGCCTGTCCCACCAGCGTGGACTTGCCCGACCCCGACACCCCGGTCACCGCGGTGAACACGCCGAGCGGGAACGATACGTCCACCGCACGGAGGTTGTGCCGGTCTACCCCGGTCAGGCGCACCGCGCCGGTGGCGGTGCGGACCGGGCGGCGCGCCCCGGCCGGCTCGGGAGCGGCGAACAGGTGGCGGGCCGTCGCCGACCCCGCCACACCGGCCAGTTCCCGCGGCGGTCCGCTGTGGAGCACCTGCCCGCCGTGCTCCCCGGCCAGCGGGCCGACGTCCACCAGCCAGTCCGCGTGCCGGACCACCGCCAGGTCGTGTTCCACGACGAAGACCGTGTTCCCGGCTTCCTTCAGCCGGTCCAGTACGCCGAGCAGCGCCTCGGTGTCGGCCGGGTGCAGCCCGGCCGACGGCTCGTCCAGTACGTACACCACACCGAACAGGCCCGACCGCAGCTGTGTCGCCAGCCGCAGCCGCTGGAGCTCGCCCGCGGACAGGGTCGGCGCGGCCCGGTCCAGGCTCAGGTAGCCGAGGCCGAGCTCGACCACGGGCCCGATCCGCGCGCGCAGGTCCCGCGCGAGCACGCGCGCCGCCTCGTCGTCGAGCGGCGCGGCGGCGAGTACGCCGTCCAGGGCGGTCAGGGCCATCGCCGCCAGCTCGGCGATGCCGTACCCCGCGAAGGTCACGGCCAGGGCCTCGGGGCGCAATCGGCGTCCCCCGCAGGTCGGGCAGGGGGAGTCGGTGAGGAACCCTTCGGCGCGGGTGCGCAGGGTGGCGCTCCTGCTGTCGGAGAAGGTCCGCATCACGTAGCGGTGGGCGCTCGTGTAGGTGCCCTGGTAGGGGCGCTGGATCCGGTCGGCGTCCCGCACCGGGTGCACGGTCACCACCGGCTGCTCGTCGGTGAACAGGATCCAGTGGCGGTCCTCCGCCGGCAGCTCGCGCCACGGACGGTCGACGTCGTGGCCGAGCGCCTCCAGGATGTCGCGCAGGTTCTTGCCCTGCCAGGCGCCCGGCCAGGCGGCGATGGCGCCCTGCCGGATGGACAGCCCCGGGTCGGGGACGAGGAGTTCCTC
Organism: Streptomyces sp. NPDC045967; assembly: GCF_056430495.1. Classification (NCBI taxonomy): domain Bacteria; kingdom Bacillati; phylum Actinomycetota; class Actinomycetes; order Kitasatosporales; family Streptomycetaceae; genus Streptomyces; species Streptomyces sp. NPDC045967. Next base: position 383,551 of record NZ_JBWKLE010000002.1, read on the forward strand.
GCTGGTGTGGTGGATCCGGCCGAGTCCGTGGCAGGAGGGGCACGCCCCGGCCGCGGTGTTGGGGGAGAAGGCGTCGGAGTCCAGCCGCTCCGCGCCGGGCGGGTAGGTGCCGGCCCGGGAGTAGAGCATGCGCAGCGAGTTGGACAGCAGGGTCACCGTCCCGACCGAGGAGCGGGATCCCGGCGTGGAGCGGCGCTGCTCCAGGGAGACCGCGGGCGGCAGCCCGGTGATGGAGTCCACCTTCGGGGCGCCGATCTGGTGGATGAGCCGGCGGGCGTACGGAGCCACGGACTCGAAGTACCGGCGCTGCGCCTCGGCGTAGATCGTGCCGAAGGCGAGCGAGCTCTTGCCGGATCCGGAGACCCCCGTGAACACGGTCAGGGCGTCGCGCGGGATGTCCACGTCGACGCCGCGCAGGTTGTGCTCCCTGGCACCCCGGACGCGCACGCGCGCATCGGGGGCGGGCGGGAGATCCGCGGACTGGTGCATTCCGCCGATTTTAGGCCCGCACCACGCACGGGGTCCGCACGGCCCACGTGCCTCAGGAGCCCTCGGCGGTGGCCGGCAAGCCCGCGATCCGGGCCAGCCTGCGGTGGGAGTCCAGCAGCGCCGCCCGGTCGTAGGTGGAGGTGGTGACCAGCAGCTCGTCCGCTCCGGTCAGCTCGGCCGCCTCGGCGAGCTGCGCCGCGACCTGCTCCTCCGTCCCGTGCACGTGCCCGGCGAGGGCGCCCTCGTACAGCTCCCGCTCCTTCGGGGTCATCGCCAGGGCCTCGACCTCCTCGGCCGGCCGCAGCGGGGGGAAGCTGCCCCGGGTGCGGGAGTGGGCGACGGCCCAGGCCTCGGGGAGGAGGATCCGCCGGGCCTCCTCGGTGGTGGCGGCCACCGCCACCGTCCCGGAGACCACCACGTACGGCTGCGCGCCCCACGCCGAGGGGCGGAACTCCCTGCGGTAGGCCGCCACCACGTCCAGCACCCGTCCGCGCGTCCGCAGGTCGCCCACCACCAGCGGCAGGCCCGCCCGGGCGGCGATCCCGGCGCCCTCGCCCGTGGCCAGCACGTACGCCGGGATGCGCAGGCCCTCGGCCGGGCGGGCGTGCACCTGCGGATGGGCGCGCTGGGTGCCGTCGAGCCAGCCCAGCAGCTCGGCCAGCTGCTCCTCGAACCGGTCGGCGTCCCCGGTGTCGCGCCCCAGCGCCCGCCGGATGCCGCCGGTGAAGCCGACCGAACGGCCCAGTCCCATGTCGATGCGGCCCGGGAAGAGCGCCTCCAGAACGCCGAACTGCTCCGCGACCACCAGGGGCTGGTGGTTGGGCAGCATGACCCCGCCCGTGCCGACGCGGATCCGCCGGGTGGCCGCCGCCACGGCCGCGGCCAGCACGGTCGGCGCGGATCCCGCGACGCCGGGCACGCTGTGGTGCTCCGAGACCCAGAAGCGGTGGTAGCCGAGCTGCTCGGCCGTCCGGGCGAGGTGCACGGTGTCCCGCAGGGCCTCGGCGGCCGGGTGGCCCTCGCGGGTGCGCGAGCGGTCGAGGAGGGAGAGTTTTCGGATCACACAGGTCTCAACACCGAGGGCGCCGGTGGATTCCCTAGGGTTGCGGGATGACCGAGAACACGCGCAGGGCGCTGGCCGTCTTCGACATCGACAACACCCTGGCGGACACCGCCCACCGCCAGCACTTCCTCGAGCGCCGCCCCCGCGACTGGACGGGCTTCTTCGGCGCGGCGCCGGCCGACCCGCCGATGGCGCGCGGGGTGGCCATGGCGGTGGAGAGCGCGGCCGACTGCGAGGTGGTCTACCTGACCGGGCGCCCGGAGCGGTGCCGGGCGGACACGGTGGACTGGCTCACCCGGCACGGCCTGCCCGAGGGGCGGGTGTGGATGCGGGGGAACCAGGACCGGCGTCCGGCCCGGACGACCAAGCTGGAGGCGCTGAAGCGGATCGCCCGGGGTCGCGAGGTGCGCGTGCTCGTGGACGACGACGAGCTCGTCTGCCAGGCCGCCCGCGCCGCCGGATTCCGGGTCGTGCTGGCGGACTGGGCGGCGGAGGCCCCGGAGCTCAAGTCCGCCCAGGAGGGTGAGGGGCGGACCTGAGCACGGGGTGCGGGGATCAGTCCTCGCCGTCGAGGCGGAAGCCGACCTTGAGCCCCACCTGGTAGTGGGCGATGGCTCCGTTCTCGATGTGGCCGCGCACCTGGACGACTTCGAACCAGTCGAGGTTGCGCACGGTCTGGCCCGCACGGGCGATCCCGTTGCGGATGGCCTGATCGATGCCCTCGTGGGAGGTGCCGACGATTTCGGTCACCCGGTACGTGTGGTTGGACATGGGGTCTCCCGGACGCTGGGTGGCTTTTGCCTCGTCCTACGGTGCCCCAGTAAGTCCGGCTTCGCGAACTTTGAGTGAACAGTCCTGAGCGAAATGCCCTTGACCCGCCCATTGGTCTATGCCAATTTCAAGCCATCCGAGATCCGTCCCCAGAAGGTGACCTTTCGTGAAGATGCGCTTGCTTGCCCTCTGTACCGCCCTCGCCGCCGCGACCGCCCTGACGGGATGCGGCCAATCGGGTGACCCGGTGGGAGGCTCGCGGAAGGTGACCCTCTGGCTGATGAAGGGCAGCGCCTCCGAGGACTTCATCGGCAGGTTCACCGCCTCCTTCGAACAGGAGCACCCCGGGGTCGACCTGGACGTCAGGATCCAGGAGTGGACGGGCATCGGCGAGAAGGTCAACGCCGTGCTGGAGGGCAGGAGCAAGGAGAGCGCCGACGTCATCGAGGTCGGCAACACCCAGGTCGCGCAGTACGTCGAGACCGGCGGCATCGAGGAGCTCACCCTCGAAGGGCTGCGCTCATGGGGCAGCAAGGACTGGCTCCGGGGCCTGTCCGAACCGGGAAGCGTCAACGGCGCCCAGTACGGGGTGCCCTGGTACGCCGCGAACCGGGTGGTGATCTACAACAAGGACCTCTTCGCGAACGCCGGGATCAAGGGCACCCCGAAGAACCGCGCGGAGTGGATCCAGACCACCCAGAGACTCGACCGCGCCGACCAGCAGGGCATCTACCTGGCCGGACAGAACTGGTACGTCCTGGCCGGCTTCATCTGGGACGAGGGCGGTGAACTCGCGGTCGAGGCCAGCGGCAAGTGGGTCGGCAGCCTCGACGACGAGAAGGCTCTGGCCGGCATGGAGTTCTACAAGCAGCTCCAGGCACTCGGCGACGGCCCCAAGGACGCGGACGAGGAGACGCCCCCGCAGTCGGAGGTCTTCGCCCGGGGCCGGATCGCCCAGATCATCGCCCCGCCCGGTCAGGCCGCGGCGATCGAGGCCGCCAACCCCGCGCTCAAGGGCAAGCTCGGCTACTTCCCGATACCCGGCAAGACCTCCGACAAGGCCGGCGCCGTGTTCACCGGCGGATCGGACCTGATCATCCCGGAGCGCACGGGACACCGGAAGGAGGCGGTCGACGTCATCACGGCGCTGGTCAGCGAGAGATGGCAGACCGAACTGGCCCGCAACATGAGCTACGTACCGAACAAGACCACCCTCGCGCACCTGGTCGAGGGCAATGAGGGCGTCGCCGCCATGGCCGTCGGGGCCGCCCAGGGCAGAGCCACCCCCAAGTCGGCCCGCTGGGCGGAGGTCGAGGCGGACAACCCCATCAAGCCCTTCATGACGGCCGTCCTGAACGGGCAGGACCCCAAGGAGGCCGCGCGGACGGCCTCCGCGACCATCAGCACCGTCCTCAGCGCCGACCGCTGATCCCCCGGGAGCCGTCGACGCACCGCCCCGGGGCCGCCGCGCCCCTCGCCGTCCCGCTCCCTCGGCGCCACCGGCGAGTTCAGCGTCCGCACATCCGCGTGCCGTTGAGCGGTCATGTCGAATCCAGCCGGTCACGGAAGAAGTAGAGGAGCCGGGCCGCGCACCTGCCGGCCCGGCCCTCCGCGCCCGGATCAGGAGCCGCCGTGACCATCGCACCCCTGTCCCCGTCCCCCTCCCCGCTCGCCCCCGCCCCGGCCCCCGCCGCGACCACCCCCGCCCTGACCGCGGCCGCGGGCCCCCGCTACGCCGTACGCCTCGCCCGGGACGAGGCCGAGGTGCGCGCCGCCCAGCGACTGCGCCACCAGGTCTTCGCCGGCGAGTTCGGCGCCCGCCTGGAAGGGCCCGAACCCGGCCTCGACATCGACGCCTTCGACGCGTACTGCGACCACCTCCTGGTCCTCGACGAGGAGACCGGGCAGATCGTCGGCACCTACCGGCTGCTTCCCCCCGAACGTGCCGCCGTCGCCGGACGCCTCTACTCCGAGGGCGAGTTCGACCTCTCCGCCCTCGCCCCCATCCGCCCGGACCTGGTGGAGGTCGGCCGCTCCTGCGTCCACCCAGACCACCGCAACGGAGCCGTCATCGCGCTGATCTGGGCCGGCCTCGCCCGCTACATGGACCGCTCCGGGCACAACTGGCTCGCCGGCTGCTGCTCGATACCGCTCGGCGACGGCGGGGTACTGGCCGCGGCCACCCGCGAGGCCGCACTGACCCGCGCCCGCGCGCCCGAGGAGTACCGGGTCACCCCCCACCGCCCCTGGAGCCCCGAGGGCATCGCCTTCCCCGCCCGTACCGAACTGCCGCCGCTGCTGCGCGGCTACCTGCGACTGGGCGCCTGGGTCTGCGGAGAGCCCGCCCTCGACATCGCGTTCGGCTGCGCCGACCTCTACGTGCTGCTCTCCCTGCGCCGCACCGACCCGCGCTACCTCCGGCACTTCCTCTCGCTCGCCCCGGGCGCATGAGCGTCTGGATGCCCACCTCACCCTGCACCCCGAAGGCGTGCGCCGGCCACGCGGGGCGCACGGCGAGCATTCCGCTGGCGGTGCTCCGGCTCGCCGCCGCCCTCCTGCTGCTCCTCGCCGGCGTCCTCGGCGCCCCGCCGGTACGGATGCTCCCGGCCCGGTCCCGGCACGCCGCGGTGCGGGCCTGGTCGGCCGCGCTGGTCGGGGCGCTCGGCATGCGGATCACCGTGCGCGGCAGGCCGGGCCCGGACGGCGGCCACCTGATCGTCGCCAACCACATCTCCTGGCTGGACGTCCCGCTCGTCGCCGCCGTCCTGCCGTGCCGGATGCTCGCCAAGAGCGACATCCGGGCCTGGCCGGTCCTCGGCCGTCTCGCCGGCCGGGCCGGCACCCTGTTCATCGAACGCGAACGGATCCGCGCCCTGCCCGCCACCGTCGAGACCCTCACCCGCGCGCTGCTCGACGGCGATCGGGTGGCGGTCTTCCCCGAGGGCTCCACCTGGTGCGGGCGCGCCCAGGGCTTCTTCCGCAGGGCGGTCTTCCAGTCGGCGCTGGACGCGCGGGTCCCCGTACAGCCGGTCCGGCTCGCCTACCTGCGGTGTGACGGGGAGCCCGCCGGTGAGCCGGCCTTCGTCGGGGACGATCCCCTGACCGCCTCGCTGTGGCGGATCGCCCGGACCCGCGGGGTGCGGGCCGAGGTCACGCTGCTGCCGCGGATCCCGCCGGGCCGGCACGCGCACCGGCGGGACCTCGCGGCCGTGGCTCAGGCGGCGGTCACCACCGCCTCAGCCCTTCCCGGCCTCCCCGCTCAGCGCTCCGGGCCCTCGGCGACCGACAGGGACAGGGCGAAGCGGCCCGCGGCGTCCGTCCACCACTGGACCAGCTCCAGGCCGGCCGAGGCCAGTTCCCCGCGGACCCCCTCCTGACGGAACTTCGCGGACACCTCCGTCAGGATCTCCTCACCCTCCGCGAACGGCACCTCCAGGTCCAGTGCGCGGATCTTCACCAGCAGCTCCTTACCCGCCCGCAGCCGCATCTCGATCCACTCCCGCTCCCGGTTCCACACCGCCACGTGGCTGAAGTCGGCGGTGGGGAAGTCCGCCGCCAACTCCCTGTTGATCACGGTCAGCACGTTCCGGTTGAACTCCGCCGTCACACCCTGGGCGTCGTCGTACGCCGCCACCAGCACGGCCTCGTCCTTGACCAGGTCCGTGCCGACCAGCAGCATGTCGCCGGGCGAGAGCATCGCCCGCACGGAGTCGAGGAACTCCGCCCGCTCCGGCGGCAGCAGGTTCCCGATCGTGCCGCCCAGGAACACCACCAGCCGGGGCCCGGGGGAGGGCGGCAGCCGCAGCGCCCGGGTGAAGTCGGCGAGCAGGGCGTGCACCCGCAGCCCCGGATGCGCCGCCAGCAGCGACCGCGCCGCACCCTCCAGGGCGCTCTCGCTCACGTCCACCGGGATGTAGGTGTCCAGGGCGGGCATCGCCTCGATCAGGTGCCGGGTCTTCTCCGAGGAACCGGATCCCAGCTCCACCAAGGTCCGCGCCCCGCTCAGCGTGGCGATCTCCTGTGCCCGCTCCAGCAGGATCTCCCGCTCGGCGCGCGTCGGGTAGTACTCGGGCAACCGGGTGATGTCCTCGAAGAGTTCACTGCCGCGGGCGTCGTAGAACCACTTCGGCGGCAGCACCTTCGGTGTCCGCGTCAGCCCGTGCAGCACGTCCGCGCGCAGCGCCGTCTCCGCGGCGTGCTCGTCGAGGGTCCGGGTCATCTGGTAGTCGGTCACGGTCGCTCCTTCTCCCCCTGCGGGGTGTCCTCGAGGGGGGTCAGCTCGACCCGGGTACGGGTGGCGGTCAGCAGTGTCCGGTCGGGCACCTCGCACCAGCGGGTGTTCTCGTCGTAGGGCTCGGAGGCCACCACCATGCGCTCGGTCTCCGGATCGGCCAGATACCACAGCGAATCGCCCCAGGCCGTCGCCGCGATGGTCGCGCCGTCCGTCAGCAGCAGGTTCAGCCGTGAACCGGGAGCGGCCGCGGCCGCCTCCGAGACCGCCCCGGCCAGCGCCGCGCCGAGCGCCGCCCCGGTCCGCAGCCGGTGCAGGACCAGGGCCCAGAGCAGCGCCGAATCCGTGCGCGAGGCGAGACGGAGCAGCTCCGCGGGCGGCAGGCCGAGCGCCAGCGGAGCCACCGCTTCCGGCCAGTTCCGTATCGCGCCGTTGTGGCTGAACAGCCAGGGGCCCTCCGCGAACGGGGCCGCCGCGGCCTCCCCGTCCGCCCCGGGCCGGGTGGCGTCGCGCACGGCGGCCAGCGCGGCCCCGCTGCGCACCACGCGGGCGAGGTCGGCGAAGGTCAGGTCGGACCAGATCGGCCCGGCGCGGCGGTAGCGCGCGGGGACCGGATCGCCCCCCGCGTACCAGCCGACGCCGAAGCCGTCGGCGTTGACGGTGCCGCTGCGCTGGCGGCGCGGTTCCCAGGACTGGCGCACCAGTGAGTGCTCCGGGTCGGTCAGCAGCCGGCCCAGCGCCACCGTAGGTCCGAGATAGGCGAGATGACGGCACATCAGGCGTCCCTCGCGGTGCGGAAGCCCGAGAAGATCTGACGGCGTACCGGCAGGTCCCAGTTGCGGAAGGTACCCCGGCAGGCGACCGGGTCCACCGCGAAGGAGCCGCCGCGCAGCACCTTGTGCTCGGGGCCGAAGAAGACTTCCGAGTACTCGCGGTAGGGGAAGGCCCGGAACCCCGGGTACGGCAGGAAGTCGGACGCCGTCCACTCCCACACGTCGCCGATGAGCTGGCGCACCCCGAGGGGCGACGCCCCGGCGGGATAGCTGCCGACGCGGGCCGGACGCAGGTGGCGCTGGCCGAGGTTGGCGTGGGCCGGACCAGGATCCGAGTCGCCCCACGGGTAGCGCCGGGAGCGCCCGGTGGCCGGATCGTGCCGGGCGGCCTTCTCCCACTCGGTCTCGGTGGGCAGCCTGCGCCCCGCCCAGCGGGCGTAGGCGTCCGCCTCGTACCAGCTGACGTGCAGCACCGGCTCCTCGGCGGGCACCGGCTCGGTCACCCCGAACCGGCGGCGCAGCCACTGGCCGGCCTCCCGGCGCCAGAACAGGGGTGCCCCGATGCCGTGTTCGCGGATCTGGTCCCAGCCGGCCGCGGCCCACCAGCGCGGCTCGCGGTAGCCGCCGTCCGCGATGAACTCCTGGTACGCCGCGTTCGTCACCGGCACGGTGTCGATCCAGAACGCAGCCGTGTCACGGGTGTGCGCGGGCCGCTCGTTGTCCAGCGACCACGGTTCGGTCGAGGTGCCCATGGTGAACGGACCGGCCGGCACGAGAACTTCGGCCTCTCCGGGCGCTTCGTACGGGGCGTCGGGCTCCGGGGCGGTCAGCACCGCCGCGCCTCGACGGAGCTGATGGGTGATCAGCATGGTCTCGTCGTGCTGCTGCTCGTGCTGGGCGATCATCCCGAAGGCGAAGCCGTCGTCGAGCAGCGCGCTGCCCTCCAGCGGGATGCTCTCCAGCAGGTCGAAGACCCGGCTGCGCACCTCGGCCGCGTACCGCCGCGCTTCGGCCGGCGGGAGCAGCGGCAACCGCGGCCGTTCGGAGCGCGGGTGCTCGAACGCGTCGTACAGGGGATCGATCTCGGGGTGCATCGACGCGCGTCCGGCGACACGGCCGAGCAGCCACAGCTCCTCCTGGTTGCCGATGTGCGCGAGGTCCCAGACGAGCGGGGACATCAGGGGCGAGTGCTGAGCGGTCAGGTCGTGGTCGGTCACCGGGTCGGTGAGCGCGGCCGTGCGGGCCCGTGCGGCGGTCAGCGCGGCGGCCGCCCGCTCCCGCAGGCCGGGGTCGGGTGCGGTGGTCATCGGCGGGTTCCCTTCCCGGTGGCCGGGGCGTCGGCGGCGGTCGGCGGCTGGGGGGCGTCGTCGGCCGGGCAGCGGCCGCGCAGGACGAAGCGCTCGGTGAAGGCGGCGACCGTCCCCCGGACGTGGTCGCTCGCCCCGAGCCGGGGGAGCGCCTCGGCGGCGGCCCGGAAGCACGCCTTGGCGGCGGCCCGCAGTTCCGGATCGGCCAATCCGCGCCGGGCGGCCGACCGCCACAGCGGATTGCGGGGCGCGGGCTCGGAGCCGTAGGTGTCGGCGAGTGCCTTGGTCACCCGGTACGCGGTCTCCGCCGCCTCGGGATCGTCGAAGAGCGCGTGCACGACGGCCACCGGGACCAGCCAGCCGTCGTCGCCGGGCTGCGCGTCGATCATCCGCAGTTCCAGGTGTCCGCGCGGCCGCACCGGGGGGAAGAGCGTGGTCAGGTGGTACTCCAGGTCCTCCGCGGTGGGCGGCCGCAGCCCGGGGTGGACCGGGTCCCCTCCGGTGCGCGTCCAGTCGCGGAAGGTCATGCCGCGCGGCACCGCCCACGGCTCGCCGCCGAGGGAGCGCACGCACATCACCTCGGTGTCCAGGGCCTGCCGGGTCCAGCCGGTGCGCGGCGGGCCGTCCAGCGGCGGGGCGAGCGAGCGACGGCCGTCGATGTCCGCCCAGTTGCCCTGCCGGGCGCACCGCCAGCCGGCGTAAGGTCCGTCGCGGGCGGGGGAGTTGGCAAAAGCGGCCACCAGGACGGCGCCGAGCAGGTGCGCGAGTCGCCAGCGCCGGCTGTGGCCGAGCACGCCGGGCTCTTCGTACCCCGCGTCGACGCAGACCTGCACGGAGGCGGAGGCGCACATCATGGTGCGGCCGGCGGGGCCGGTGCGGTCGAAGTAGGTCTCCATCGCGTCGTAGCGCGGGCTGGTCAGCAGCCGGCGGTGGGGAACGCGCGGATCGTGGCCGTGGCCCTCCAGGAGCAGGCCCTGGGCGGCGAGGGCGGCCCGTACGGCGGTGAGGTCGGCCTGGAGGGCGTCCACGCAACCGCTGAGGGAGGTCGCCGGGGCCGAGCTGAGCTCCAGCTGGCCGCCGGGCTCGACGGTCACCCGCGAGGTCAGGGGGAGGGCGCCCGCGGCGGTGTGCGCGGCCCGCAGCCGCTCGGGTGACACCGGCCGGTCCGGCCGTTCGGCGTCCAGCACGAGCCATTCGAGCTCGGCGCCGAGGATGCGGGGCGGACCGGTCTTGAAACAGATGCCGTGGACGAGGTCCTCGGCCTGGCTCTCCGAGAGCGGATCGGGTGGGGGAGCGGGTGGGCTCTGGGGCATGACACCGGGTCCTCTTCTGCAGTCATCCGTCGCGATGCCGGTCGTGACATCACCCGTGCCTACCCCTCCTGCCGGCGCAAAATCCTTTTACCCGTAGGGCCTTCGGCACGCAGGATGCGGGTGTGAGCAGCAGACTGCGTGAGACGGCGCGGGAGAACGCGCAGATCGTGGCGGCCGGCGGGTACCGGACGCGGTCGGGACGGTGGGTCGACCTTGCCGCCGCCCTGGCGGAAGCCAAGGCCGGAACCAGAATATATGGACCAAACCCGGCCATTCCAGGCGAAGTGATCGCCGGTGTCGGGCGCGGGAGGATCGCCGGGGCCACCAGCGCCATCGAGGTCACCGGCGAGAGCAGTACGGCCGCGGCCCGCAGGCTCGCGGCGAGCTGCGCCCCGGTGGCCGTGCTGAACTTCGCTTCGGCCCGCAATCCCGGGGGCGGTTACCTCCGCGGCGCCAAGGCCCAGGAGGAGGCCCTGTGCCGCGCCTCGGCCGTGTACGAGACCTTGCTGGAGGCGCCGGAGTACTACGAGGTCCATCGGGCGGAGCGCAGCACCTTCTACACCGACCGGGTGATTCACTCGCCCGGGGTCCCGGTCTTCCGCGACGACCGGGGCGTGCTGTCGGAGGATCCGTTCCGGGTCGGCTTCCTGACCTCGCCCGCGCCGAACGCCGGAACGATCCGCCGCCAGGAGCCGGAGCGGGCCGCCGAGATCCCCGCGGCCGTGGTCCGGCGGGCCGGGCTCGTCCTGGAGGTGGCCGCGCTGCACCGCTACCGGGGGCTGGTGCTCGGCGCGTGGGGGTGCGGGGTGTTCCGACACGACCCGGCGGTGGTGGCGGAGGCTTTCCGCGGCCTGCTGCACGGGCGCTTCGCAGGGGTGTTCGACCGGGTGGTGTTCGGGATCCTGGACCGGAAGCCCGACACCCGGGAGGCGTTCGAGCGGGCCTTCGGGACGGCCGCCGGAGAGCACGGCTCCGCCTGCCCGTAGTCGCGCACGGCCCGGCTCCCTCGCACGGCTCCGCCGGGCCCGGGCCGGGGCGGAAGGGCAGGCCCTAGGTCCTAATGCCAGCCGTAGCGCTCGCGCAAGCGGCCGATCACCAGCTGGAAGCGGCCGCGGTCCAGCGCGCAGGCCTCGCGCCGCATGCCCCCCTCGTGCACCCGCAGGACCCGGTCGACGTCCACCCAGGACTCCCGCCCCGCGCCGTCCCACGGGCCGGTGCCGATGGGCACCCACTCCCGGTCCCGGTCGTGCCGCTTGCTGGACAACTGCACCGCGAGCAGCGTGCGCCCGCCCGGCTCCCGGGCCACGACCAGTACCGGGCGGTCTTTGCCGCGGCCGTCGTTCTCCTCGTACGGCACCCACGTCCAGACGATCTCGCCGGGATCCGGATCGCCGTCCGGGTCGGGCGCGTAAGAGGTCCGTACGGGCCCGATGGCCCGCGGATCGGCCTCGGTGGTGGCGGTGCGGCCGTCGCGGCCGGGCTGGTCGGCGGGGTGGTCGCCGCGGGGGGAGAGAGCCGTCATCCGGGTGAGGTTAACGGCTCGGGGATCCGCCCGCCGACGCCCGGTGGGGGCGGACGGCCGGGCAAGCCCGCGGCTACCCGCCCTCGACGTGCCCGGGCCACCTGCGGTCCCACCCCTCCACCGCCTCCACCTGCGCCGCGAGGGCCAGCAGGGTGGGTTCCGAGTCCGCCGGGCCCAGCAGTTGGGCCCCGATCGGCAGGCCGTCCTGTGTGAACCCGGCCGGGACGTTGACACCCGGCCAGCCCAGGACGTTCCACGCCCAGGCGTAGGGGCACGCGGCGATCATCGCGCGGTCCGTGGCCATCGCACCCAGGCCGGCCAGCGCCCCGATCCGAAGCGGCGCCGTGGCCGTCGTCGGGGTCAGGACCACGTCGAAGCGGCCGAACAGCTCCCCGACCCGCCGGCGCAGGACCGGCTCCGCCCGGCGGGCCGCCCGCAGCGCCAGGCCGCCCAGGATCCGGCCCGTCCGGACCGCCTCGTGCGTACGGGGGTCCAGCAGGCGGGGCTCCGGGACCCGCGCCGCCCAGTCCCGTACGCCGCTCGTCGCCCGGGGCACGAAGGCCAGGCCGATCGGGCCGTACCGGGGATCCTCGGGAACCACCTCGTGGCCCAGCGACTCCAGTCGCCCGGCCAGCCGCTCCACCGCCGAACGGACCTCGGGGTCCAGGGACTTGGGCGTCGCCGTGAACGGCATCGCGAACGACAGCGCGATGCGCAGGCGGCGCGGCGCGCGGCGGACCGCCTCGGTCGCCGAGATGGGCGCCGGACGGTGCAGGTCCGCGGGGTGCTGGCCGCTGGCGGCGTCCAGCAGCAGCGCCGCGTCGGCGACGGTGCGGGCCAGGACCCCGTTGACGGTGAGCCCGTGGAAGGACTCCGGGTCCGGCCAGGTGGAGATGCGCCCGCGCTGCGGTTTCACGCCGACCAGATGCGTCCACGCGGCGGGGATGCGGACCGAGCCCGCGCCGTCGGAGCCGAGCGCCGCCGGGACCAGCCCCGCGGCCACCGCGGCGGCCGAGCCGCCCGAGGAACCGCCGGGCGTGTAGGCCGGATTCCACGGATTGCGCGTGTCGCCGAAGGCCCCGCCCTCGGTGAACGGCCACTGGCCCAGCTCCGGCGTCTGCGTCTTGCCGACGATGACCGCGCCGGCCGCCCGAAGCCTGTGCACGGCTTCGCAGTCGGCGGTCTTGGCGGGGAAGTCGCCGGCGCAGCCGAAGGAGGTCGGCTCCCCGGTCACGTCCATGTCGTCCTTGACGGCGAGCGGAACGCCCAGCAGCGGCAGCCTCTCACCCGCGGCGAGCCGCCGGTCCGCGGCGTCCGCCTCCGCGAGGGCCGCCTCGGCGCGCACGGTCCGGAAGGCGTTGAGCCGGGGCTGGGCGGCCGTGATCCGCTCCAGTGAGCGTTCGGTCAACTCCCGTGCGCTGACGCTGCCCTCGCTGAGGGCGGCCACCATCTCCGCGAGACCCGAGAGCGCGCCGGAACCCGGGACGCCGGCGGAGCCACCGCACGGTGGAACGGTCGGCGCTGAACGATCGGACACCGCGACCACTCCCCTTACCCGTCGGTAGGGAGACCGTAGTGGGGAACGGCGCGGGATGACCAGATCCCACTTTCCGGCCATGCCGCGAACCCGTCGACGGCCTGGTGGCAGGGCACGTGCGCACCGCCGCCCGCTCCGGCCGGACGAGCGGGGCTTTCCGGCCATCCGCCGCCCCCGGGCCGTGACCGGTCTGGAAGGATGCCACGGCCATGCCCCAGTCACCGAAACCGCCGAAGCCGCCGAAACCATCCAAACCACCGGAACCACCGAAGAGAGCCGCCTCCGGGCCGGCCGAGCCGCCGCCTCCGCAGCCTGCACCGCCCCAGCCCGTGCCGACCAGCGCCGACGTGGCCCGGCTCGCGGGCGTGTCCCGCGCGACGGTCTCGTACGTCCTGAACAACGCGGAAGCCGTGCGCATCAGCGAGCCGACCCGCCGCAAGGTCCGCGAGGCGGCCGAAGAGCTCGGCTACGTGCCCCACGCCGCCGCCCGGAGCCTGCGGGCGGGCCGCACCCGGATCGTGCTGCTCCCCACCTCGCACGTGCCGGTCGGTCCGCTGTACAGCACCTTTCTCAATGAACTCCAGTGGGCGCTGCGCAGGCTCGACTACACCGTCGTCCAGTACGCCAGCCTCGGCCTCAGCGGTGACGAGGCCGCCCGCGCCTGGGCGGAGCTGCGGCCCGTGGCCGTGGTCTCGCTCGGCGAGATCACGCTCTCCGCGCACAACATCGCCACGCTCAAGCGGGCCGGCGCCCGCGCGGTGATCACCATGGGTCCCGCCGGCGTGCCCGGCGCGCACGCACTGGTCATGAACCAGGAGGAGGTCGGTGCCCGGGCCGCCGCCCATCTGATCGAGCGCGGCCGGAGGCGGATCGGCGTGGTCGTGCCCGAGGAGGACGGCCTGGAGCTGTTCTCCGCGCCCCGGCTGGCGGGGGCGCGGGCGGCCGCCCGGACCCGCCGGGAGACCGGAGGCGGGGGAGGCGCGGGAGCGGAGATCGAGGCCCTCCGGCTGGCCTACACCGAGGAGTCCGCCGCCGCGCTCGCGGCGCGCTGGCGCGCACTCGGCCTGGACGCGGTCTTCGCGTACAACGACGAGTACGCGATGCTGCTGATGCGGGCCCTGCAGGACGAGGGGCTGGACGTCCCCGGTGACGTGGCCGTCATCGGCGCCGACGACCTGCTCATCGGCCGGCTGCTGCGGCCCCGGCTGAGCACGGTGCGGATCGAGATGCCGGGCGGGGACCACCTGGCCTCGCTCGTGGACCGGGCGGTGCGCGAGCCCTCCGGCGCGACGCGGAGGCACGACCTCACGGCGGCCGCGGCCGTGCACCGCGAGTCGACCTGACCAGCCCCGGAACGGCCGCGGCCCGTCCGGGACGGCGGCCCCGGCGGCGGTCGCTCCCGGCGCGGCCGCCAGGGGGCCGTTGACAGCCGGTGACCTGCGGACGGAGACTGCGGGCGCGTCCCACCGGGCGCGCCCGGCGGCGTCCGCGGTACCCACACGCACACACGGCGCCGCCGCCCGTACGGATCCGCCCAGGAGCGAGCCCATGAGCATCCGCACCGTCCGCGACGTCTACGTCGTCGACGCCGTCCGCACCCCCATCGGCAAGTTCGGCGGGGCCTTCGCCGGAGTCCGGCCGGACGACCTCGCCGCGCACGTGGTCCGCGCGCTCGTGGACCGTACGCCCGACCTCGACCCGGCGCGCATCGACGACGTGGTCTTCGGCGACGCCAACGGGGCGGGCGAGGACAACCGCGACGTCGCCCGTATGGCGGTCCTGCTGGCGGGCCTGCCGGTGAGCGTCCCGGGAGTCACCGTCAACCGGCTGTGCGGATCCGGCCTCGAAGCCGTGATCCAGGCCGCCCGCACCATCGCGCTCGGCGACGCCTCCGTCGCCATCGCGGGCGGGGTCGAGTCGATGACCCGGGCGCCCTGGGTGCTGCAGAAGCCGGAACGCGCCTTCCCGGCGGGGCACCAGCAGATGTGGTCCACGACGCTGGGCTGGCGGATGACCAACCCGCGGATGCCCGCCGAGTGGACGGTCTCCCTCGGCGAGGGAGCCGAGCTCGTCGCCGACAAGTACGCGATCTCCCGCGAGGCGCAGGACGCCTTCGCCCTGGACAGCCACCGCAAGGCGGTCGCCGCCTGGGCCGCGGGCCTGTACGACGGCGAGGTCGTGCCCTACGGAGGCGTCGACCTCGTACGGGACGAGTGCATCCGGGAGGGTTCCACGCCCGAGGCCCTGGCCCGGCTGAAGCCGGCCTTCCGGACGGACGGCCGGGGTACGGTCACGGCCGGCAACGCCTCGCCCCTCAACGACGGCGCGGCGGCCCTGCTGTTGACCGACGAGGCGGGGCTGGCCGCCACCGGCCGGGAACCGCTCGCCCGGATCAGCGCCTCCGCCGTCACCGGCATCGAACCGCAGCTGTTCGGGCTGGGCCCGGTGGACGCCGTCCAGCAGGCCCTCGGCAAGGCCGGCCGCGGCTTCGGCGACCTGGCCGCCGTCGAGCTCAACGAGGCGTTCGCGGCGCAGGCGCTGGGCTGCCTCGCGGCCTGGCCGGAGCTCGACCCGGCCCTGGTCAACCCGCGCGGGGGCGCCATCGCGATCGGCCACCCCCTCGGTGCCTCGGGAGCCCGGCTGGCCGGCTCCGTCGCACACCAGCTGGCCGCGGCGGGCTCCGGGACGGGCCTCGCGGCACTGTGCATCGGAGTGGGTCAGGGCATCGCGCTCGTCCTGGAGCGGTAGCCCTCGACGGGACGGTCCGGGCCCCGGTCCCGCGAACGGTCCCGGTCCCGCGAACCGTCCCGAACCCGCGACGGCCCCGAACCCGCGACGGCCCCGAACCCGCAAACGGCCCCGAACCCGGCGCGGGATCGGGGCCGTCGATCGTTTCCGGTCACCGCTGCTCGGCAACTGCCTTATAACCGAACAGAGATGGCGCCTCCGGTCTGGCACGATGGCGCGTGCTGCCGCCCCCTCGCACCCCGGCCACCGCCCATCCCCATCCGGAGGCACCGCGCCATGCCGCTCCTCGATCCGACGCTCTGGCAGGACGGACCGCTCCTCACCGGGGGCCGCGCGCCGGTCGTCGAACCCGCCACCGGCCGCACCCTCGCCACCCTCGGCCTGGCCGCACCCGCCGATGTCGCGGAGGCCGCCGTACGCGCCCGGGCCGCGCAGCGGGACTGGGCGGGGGCGACACATCCGGAGCGGGCGGCCGTGCTGCGCCGCGCCGGGGACCTGTTCACCGCGCACGCCGACGAGCTGCGGGAATGGCTGGTGCGGGAGTCCGGCTCCATCCCGGGCAAGGCCGACTTCGAGCTGCACGTCGCCGCCCAGGAGTGCTATGAGGCCGCCGCGCTGGCCTCCCGCCCGGCCGGGCAGGTCCTGCCGAGCGAGGCGCCCCGGCTCTCCTTCACCCGCCGGGTGCCGGCCGGGGTGGTCGGGGTCGTCGCCCCCTTCAACGCCCCGCTGATCCTGTCCATCCGCTCGGTGGCGCCCGCCCTGGCCCTCGGCAACGCGGTGCTGCTCAAGCCGGACCGGCGCACCGCCGTCTGCGGCGGTCTCGCGCTCGCCGCCGTCTTCGCCGCGGCGGGCCTGCCGGACGGCCTGCTCCACGTCCTGCCCGGTGGCGCCGGCACCGGGGCCGCCGTCGTCGCCGACCCCCGGGTGCGGGTGGTGTCGTTCACCGGCTCCACCGCCGCGGGCCGCTCGGTCGGTGAACTGGCCGGCCGCCACCTCAAGCGCGCCCACCTGGAGCTGGGCGGCAACTCGGCGCTCGTCGTGCTCCGCGACGCGGACGTCGAGGCGGCCGTGGCCCAGGCCGCCTGGGGCTCGTTCTTCCACCAGGGCCAGATCTGCATGACCGCCGGCCGCCACCTCGTGCACGCCTCGCTCTACGACGAGTATGTGGAGCGGCTCGCCGAACGCGCCGAGGCCCTCGCGGTGGGGGACCCGTACCGCGAGCAGGTCCAGCTGGGCCCGCTGATCGACCGCGCCCAGGTGGAGCGCGTGCACGCCCTGGTGGAGGCCAGCACCGCGCAGGGCGCCAAGCTGGTCGCGGGCGGCGCCCACCGGGAGCTGTTCTACCGGCCGACGGTGCTGGCGGGCGCCGGCGACGACACCCCGGCCTATACCGAGGAGGTCTTCGGCCCCGTCGCGCCCGTACGGTCTTTCACCACGGAGGACGAGGCGGTGCGGCTGGCCTCGGCCGGCCCCTACGGGCTGGCCCTCGGGATCGTCACGCGGGACGCGGCGCGCGGGCTGGACCTGGCCGGGCGGATCCCGACCGGGATCGCGCACGTCAACGACCAGACGGTCGACGACGAGGCCGTCGCCCCGTTCGGCGGGGTCGGCGCCTCCGGCACCGGGGCCCGGTTCGGCGGCGAGGCCAACCTGGACGCCTTCACCGAGCTGCGCTGGACGACCCTGCGCCCGACCCCCGCCGGGCATCCGTTCTAGGCCCTGTCGTCGAAGTCCCGCCTGGCCCGCGACGCCCGGCACCGCACCTCGCCGCGTTGTCGGGGCGCCCGAGTACGTCCACTACACGGGCGCCCCTCCGCCTTGCGATGCACGGCACCGGACGCCGCGGGCCTGACCGGCGCCACTGTGACGACAAGACCTAGGTCGGGGGCGCGTCTTTCGGATCGGGCCGGATCAGCCCGCGGCGTCCGGCCGCGCGGAATGATGCGGATGCACCGTTCGTTCAAGGAGCGACACGCTCTATCAGGAGGCATGACACCGTGGCTACAGTCGAACTCACCAAGGAAAACTTCGACCAGACGGTCAGCGAGAACCCGTTCGTGCTGATCGACTTCTGGGCGGGCTGGTGCCGGCCGTGCCTGCAGTTCGCCCCGGTCTTCGAAAGGGCCTCGGAGGCCCATCCCGACCTGGTCTTCGCCAAGGTGGACACCGAGGCGCAGCAGGAGCTGGCCGGAGCGTTCCAGATCACCTCGATCCCCACCCTGATGATCGTTCGGGACCAGGTGGCCATCTTCGCGCAGCCCGGCGCCCTGCCGGAGGCGGCGCTGACCGACCTCATCGCGCAGGCCCGAAGCCTCGACATGGACGAGGTGCGCGCCAAGATCGCGGCGGAGCAGCAGGGCGGCGGGGGAACCGGCACGCCGGAGGCCTGATTGCGTGACGCCGCCCCCGCCGGGCGGTGACACTGGCCCGTATGACTCAAGCCGTGGAGTACGACGTAGTGGTGCTCGGCGGGGGACCGGCGGGCGAGAACGTCGCCGACCGGACCCGCGCCGCAGGACTGAGCACCGCTCTGGTCGAGAGCGAGCTGGTGGGCGGGGAGTGCTCGTACTGGGCCTGCGTCCCGAGCAAGGCGCTGCTGCGCCCGGTGCTGGCGCGGGCCGACGCCCGGCGGGTGCCGGGCCTGGCGGGCGCCGCCGAGGGGCCGCTGGACACGGCGGCGGTGTTCGCGCACCGCGACTACTGGACCGGGAACTGGAAGGACGAGGGCCAGATCGACTGGCTCGACTCGATCGGCGCCCACGTGTACCGGGGCCACGGCCGGTTGTACGGGGTGCGCAAGGTCGCCGTCACCAGCCCCGAGGGCGAGCACCACGTGCTGTCCGCCCGCCACGCCGTGGTGGTCGCCACCGGGACCCGGGCCGTGGTCCCGGACGTGCCCGGGATGGCCGCGGCCGGTCCGTGGACCAGCCGCGAGGCCACCTCCGCGCAGGAAGCGCCCGGCCGGCTGCTGATCGTGGGCGGCTCGGTGGTCGCCGCGGAGATGGCCACGGCCTGGCAGGGCCTCGGATCGCAGGTCACCGTGCTCGTGCGCGGCTCCGGGCTGCTGCCGCGGATGGAACCCTTCGCGGGCGAACTGGTCGCCGAGGCGCTGCGCGAGGCCGGCGCGGTGGTCCGGACGGGCGTGGGCGTCGAGGCCGTCGTACGGGACGGCACCACCGGCCCCGTCACCGTGGTCCTCGAAGGCGGCGAGCTCGTCGTGGGCGATGAACTGCTGGTGGCGACCGGGCGGGCGCCGCGGACCGAGGACATCGGACTGGAGACGGTCGGGCTGTCCGCAGGGCAGTGGATCGGGGTCGACGAGACCTGCCGGGTGCCCGGGTCCGACTGGCTGTACGCCGTCGGCGACGTCAACCACCGCGCACTCCTGACCCACCAGGGCAAGTACCAGGCCCGGATCGCCGGAGCCGCCATCGCCGCCCGGGCGGCCGGCGGCCCGCTCGACACCGGACCGTGGGGGGCGCACGCGGCGACCGCCGACACCCTGGCCGTCCCGCAGGTGGTCTTCACCGATCCGGAGGCCGCCGCGGTGGGCCTCGGCCTGGCCGAGGCCGAACGGGCGGGCCACCGGGTGCGCGCCGTCGACTACGACCTGTCGAAGGTGACGGGCGCCGGACTGTACGCCGACGGCTACCGCGGCCGGGCCCGGATGGTCGTCGACCTGGACCGCGGGATCCTGCTCGGAGCCACCTTCGTCGGACCGGGCGCGGCCGAGCTGCTGCACGCGGCCACCGTCGCCGTGGCCGGCGAGGTCCCCCTCGACCGGTTGTGGCACGCGGTCCCCGCGTTCCCGACGATCAGCGAGGTCTGGCTCCGTCTGCTGGAGGCGTACCGGGGTTAGGTGTGTCTTTCGGATCGGGCCGGGCCCTGCGGCGGGCCGGCCGGGACGCCGGCATGACGGGGGCCCGCCGCCCCGGACGGTCTCGGGGTGGCGGGCCCGCGTGCGCGACGGTCAGGGACCGACGGTGATCTGCTGCGCCGGGTCGGTCGTGTCGGTGACGCTGTAGACCGCGTTGAAGGTGGACGTGGTCGCACTCGTCGGGCAGCCGAAGCCGCCGGTGACCTTCACCGGCACGGACGCGTTCGTGAACGTCAGGCTCGGCGGGGCGCCGTTGGCCCAGCTGCCGCCGACGTTGGCGGCGGCCGTGGGCGCGGTGGTGACGGTGCAGGAGGCGAGCCCGGTCGTCTTGACCACGAGGCCCCCGACGGGGACGGTCATCGTCGCGGTGATCGGGGAGCCGTGCTGCATCGACACGGTCCAGGCGCCGCTGGTGGTGACCGTGGGGGTCACCCCCGGCATGCTGGACGTACAGGAGCTGTACGTCGGCGGCGAGATGGGCGAGGAGACCGGCCCGGCCGCGTTGTGGTTGCCGGGGGCGGCCGGCACCGTACCGGTGGACGCGGAGACGGTGCAGGTCACCGTCACGGAACCGGCCTTGAGGGTGGCCTTCCCGCTGAGGGTGGCCTTGAAGGCGTGCCCGGCCGGGGTGACGGTGGTCGACCCGGCCACGGGTAACGGCGCGGCGGAGGCGGAGACCGAGGCCAGCGAGAGGGCTCCGGCGGCGGCCATCCCGAGGGCGAGCGCGGTGCGCGTACGGCTCATGGCTGTGCTCCTTGGGGATCGTGGTGCGAGGGGGTTGTGGGAGAGGGGGCTGTGGGAGGGGGAACGGCGGACCGGGCGGTGTGCCCGTCGGCCGTGGAGGCGGCGGACGGAGGGGCGGGGCGCGCGGGGCGCGACGGCTGCCAGGCGAACATCAGGCCGCCGCCGAGAATGCCGAGCAGGGTGCCGACGAGGAACCCGCCGAGGTTCGACAGGACCAGGGCCGCGGTGGCGATCAGGGTGGTGAGCACACCCGCGAGAGCGCGCTGGGCGGGGGAGAACCAGGCGGTGAGGCCGAGCACGATCATCACGAGGCCCATCAGGACGGACGGGATCCCCGCCACTCCCTGCTGGAGCATGATCTTCAGGGGTGCCAGCGGGAGGACGCAGATCCACACACCGGCGAGGAGGGTGAACAGGCCGCCCCAGAACGGCCTGCCGCGCCGCCACCGCCGCCAGCGGCGACGGCTCAGAAGCATTCCTTCTTGCCCTTGCTGATGTCCATCCGCAGCCCGGAGAGCTTGAAGGTGCCGGCGTTGGTCGCCCACGCCGTCTGCTGCAGATCGGTGATGCTGACCGTGTCCGCCTGCTGGGCGAACAGGTCCTGCATGCCCTGGGCGTCGGCCGGACCCTTGTCGAGGGTGGAGGCGTCGCGCCCGATCTCGATGTTGCTGAAGACCGCGTCACCGGACAGCTGTGTCGCGTCCACGAACAGGTTGCTCGCCTCGACGGGCTTCTTCTGGCCCGCCGTCAGGTTGAGCGAGATGTCGCCGATCACCGGAAGCGTGGTGACCACCGACTGGCAGAGGCTGTTGAGCTTCGCCTCCCGGATGGCGGTGACGGCCACCGGGATCAGCTCCTCACGGGCATTGACGTCGACGCCGCCGTACTGGGCGAAGCCCTCGCCCTGCAGGCTCTTGGCCGACACCTTGAACTGCTGCCCCGACACCGCGAACGAGGCGGCGAGCGCCCCTTGCGCGAGGGCGATGCCGAGGCCGGCGGTCACGGCCACGGCGGGTACGGTCAGGACGGCGAACCGCCGCCAGCGGACCCGGCCGGAGCCGTGGTCCTCCTCGGGTGAGTCGGATAAGTGCGGGGAATCCGGCATGAGATCGTCCCTACTGATCGGCTGTGCACCGTTGTTACCGACGAGTTGAATGTAAGAGTGCCAATGGAGGTTGGCAAGGTTGTGCGACTGCACCCTTTCAGCCGACTCCTACTGCTCCGTACGCAGCAGTTCGGCGACTTCGGCGTCCACCCGGCGGGCCATCGCCCGGGCGAATTCCGTGGCCACGACCTCGCCGGCCACCGGCCGCAGGGCCTTCACCGCCTCCGTGGCATGCTCCAACTGCTTGGCCGAAAGCCGCTCCAGCCCGTCCGGGCCGATCACATGCCGCCGGAACAGTCCGACGAAGCGGTCTGCGAGCGCGGCCGCCTGCACCTGCACGAACTCCCCGGCGTCCAGGATCTCCGCGAGCGGTACCCCCTCGCGCACCAGCGCGAGCGTCGCGTCCAGCAGACGGGGGCTGCGGTGGGTGACCAGGTCGCCGTCGACCGTCACGTAGCCCAGCTCGGCCGCCCGCCGGGTGTCCTCGGCCGACGCCGTCGGACCGAACAGCTCCCGGAGCTCGGCCCGGGTCATCGTGACCGGCTCCTCCCGCACCCAATCGCGGGTCAACTCCCGCTCCAGGCCCAGCACTCCGGACAGGCCGCCGCCACCCTCCCACGCCTCCAGGAGTTCGGCGATGCCGTTGACCGTGTACCCCCGCCCCAGCAGGTCGCTGATCAGCCGCAGCCGGGTCAGGTGGTCGTCGGAGTACCAGGCGATCCGGCCCTCGCGGCGCGGCGGCGGCAGCAGCCCGCGCTCCTGGTAGTAGCGCAGGTTGCGCACCTTGACTCCGGCCGCACGGGCCACGTCCTCACGGCGGTAGCGCCCGCCGCCCGTCCCGTCTCCCACCACCTGGCTGTTCACGCGGCAGAGTGTAGGACGTACTGGCAGGTCACATAGGCCGCGGCCGGTCTTCCTTGACCGCCCGCAGGATCACGAACTTGGGCTCGCTCGCGACGACTTCACTGTTGCCGAACAGCCGCCGCAGGTGCGTGTGGTAGCCCATGTGCCGGTTCGCGACGATCCACAGCTCGCCGCGGGGCCTCAGCACCTTCCGGGACTGCGCGAACATTCGCAGCGCCGTCGCGTCCGTGGTGGCCTGGTGCGAGTGGAACGGCGGATTGCACAGCACCAGGTCGACGGAGCCCGGCGCCAGCATCGCGACCCCGTCACCGACGTGGAACTCGGCCGTCCGCCGGCCCTCGCGGATGTTCGCCCGGTACGTGGCCCGGGCCGAGGCGACCGCCTGGTAGGACTCGTCGGTGAAGACGACCTCGGCGTCCGGGTCGTGCGCCTGCACGGCCGTGCCGACGACGCCGTTGCCGCAGCCCAGGTCCACGACCCGGGCCCCGTCGGTGTTGGTCGGCAGGTTCTGCAGGAAGAAGCGGGTGCCGACGTCGAGCCGGTCGGCGCAGAAGATCCCGGCGTGGTTGACGACGGTCAGCCCGGAGGCGGACCCGCCGTCCTCGTCCACCGTGTACGTCACCGGCCACGGCGCCGGCGCCGCGGGCCGGGCGCCGCCCGGTGTGCAGAAGATCAGCCGCGCCTTCTTCTCGGCGAGCGAGGTCTTCGTCGGACCGAGGATCCGCTCGAAGAGCCGCAGCGTGGAGGTGTGGATCTCCTTCACCATGCCGGTGCCGACGACCACGGTGCCCGGGTGCACGTGCGGGGCCAGCCGGTGCAGCTGGTCCTCCAGCAGCGCGAGGCTCTTGGGCACCCGCACCAGCAGGAGGTCGATCTTCTCGGGCGGCGGGTCCTGCGTGGTCAGCAGCGTGACCGTCGCCTTGGAGGTCCCGATCCCGTTCCGGTCGAGGTTCGCCGCGGTGGCGGAGCGGGTCAGGGAGGAGTCGGTGATCTGCGTCGGGCGGTACGCGGCGAGCGCCGTCGTCAGCGCCCCCCAGCGGTCTCCGACGACGGTGATCTGCCCGGCGGCGGCCAGGTCCACCGGCCCGCGCTCGCCGGTGCCGGAGTCCAGGTGGCGCAGCAGGTACTCGTCCGCGGCGTCCCAGGCCTGGAGCCGGTCGCGCGGGTCCTCGGGGAAGCGGGTGAGCTCGTAGGAGCCGAAGGGCGTGGTCAGGCGGTTCATAGGGGACCCAGGCTAACCGAGGCGGAGCCCGCGCCCCGCACGCGCCGAGCCGGGCGCCGCCGCTGCCGAGGCGACCCGCCCGGTCGGGATCGTGGGCCGGCGTCGGTTACTGCGGGAACTCGCCCGCCATGGCGGCGGCCGTCCGCAGATACGGGCGGGCCTCCTCGGCCCTGCCGCGGCGCTCCAGCGTGCGACCGAGCATCAGCTGCGCGTAGTCCTCGACGGGCCACCGCTCCAAGATGGCGCGGAGCTCGCGCTCGGCGCGCGACAGCTGCGCGGAGTGGTAGTAGGCGCGGGCGAGCAGCAGCCGGGGGGCCAGCTGCTCCGGAACCTCGGCCGCCAGCGGGTCCAGGATCCGGGCGGCCGTGGCGTACTCCTTCGCGTCGAAGAAGAGCCGGGCCCGTTCCCAGCGCTCGGCGGCCGTTCCGTGCTCGAAGTACGACGTGTCCGTCCCGCTCATCGCGCTCATCGGGTTCCTTCCCTGCCTCCCGCTCCGATGCGGGCTGCCTGCTGCCTCGAACACACGGGGGAGGGTGAACATTCCACTGGCCACGGCCGTCACGGCCGTCGCTGCGCCATTAGGTTGTAGCCATGAGCAATCTCGATCGCCAGCCCGCACTCGCCGTATGCGGCGGCCGCGGCTTCGTCGTGGCGGAACCCGTGCGCGAGCTCCTGAGCCCGCGCACGGTCAGGCTCGGGGAGTCCACCGAGGTCCGCCGACTCCTGCCGAACCTGGGTCGCCGGATGGTGGGCGCCTGGTGCTTCGTGGACCACTACGGGCCGGACGACATCGCGGACGAGCCCGGCATGCAGGTCGCCCCCCATCCGCACACCGGGTTGCAGACCGTGAGCTGGCTGCACGCGGGCGAGGTGCTGCACCGCGACAGCGTGGGCAGCCTGGCGACCGTCCGCCCGCGCGAGCTCGGCCTGATGACCTCCGGGCGGGGCATCAGCCACTCGGAGGAGAGCCCGCGCCCGCACGCCCGCCTCCTGCACGGCGCCCAGCTGTGGGTCGCCCTGCCGGACGCCCACCGGAACGTGGAGCCCCACTTCCAGCACCACGCGGAGCTCCCGCAGGTGACCGCCCCGGGCCTGACCGCGACGGTCATCCTGGGCACCCTGGACACGGCGACCTCGCCCGGCACCGCGTACAGCCCGATCGTCGGCGCGGACCTCGCCCTCGCGGCGGGCACCGAGACCCGGCTCCCGCTCGACCCGGACTTCGAGTACGCGGTCCTGTCGATGTCGGGCGAGGCCCACGTCGACGGCGTCCCGCTCCTCCCGGGCTCCATGCTCTACCTGGGCTGCGGCCGCACCGAACTGCCACTGCGGGCGACCTCGGACGCGGGCGTGATGCTCCTGGGCGGCGAGCCGTTCGAGGAGGAGATCGTGATGTTCTGGAACTGGATCGGCCGGTCCCACGAGGACATCGCGCAGGCCCGCGAAGACTGGATGAACGGCACCCGCTTCGGCGAGGTCAAGGGCTACGACGGCCCGCCGATTCCGGCCCCGGCCCTGCCCCCGACCCATTTGAAGCCCCGGGGAAGGGTACGTTGACCTGCCGGTTTGTAGGGACGAGGGCCGGATGCGGTGCTCGCGCCCGGCCCTCCGGTTTTGGTTTCGCAGGGAAGAGCCGTCGCGACGTGACCGGTTTGGCAGGCTTCGTTGAGCCCGAGGCTGTGGCCGTCTTACCGCCAGGGCGCATGGGCGTGCTGCGCCTGTTGCTGCGCCGAGGCGGCGTCTGTGCGGGCCGCGAGCAGGAGGTGGAGGAGCCGCCCGGCTGCTTGGGCGTCTTCGAGAAGCACCCGTGACCGCCTCTGCCCCGACCCGGATGGAGAGCCCTCGGTCGATCACCATCGTGGCCGTGTCCGGGCTTGACCGGCTCGTCCTGAGTCGGCCGGGCGAACAGGGACCCGCCCTCGGACCGGCGCGTTCGCCGCGTGGCCCGTCCGCGATCAGGGTGACCTCCTTTCGGCCCCGCGCACAGGGCCGTGGCCGCGGCGAGCGAGGTATGGGTGAACAGCCGGCCGCCGAGGACGCCGGCGGGCCGGTGCATGCCGAGGTAGACGCGCGTCAAGCCGACCGCGGCGGCCCGGCTCACCAGGAGGGCGCGGCGGATCCGGGCCGTGGCCGGGGAGGGCACGCGGGTCTGCCGCGGCGGTGCGGCGGGGGGACGGCCCGGGCCGGCGCCGCATTGTTGCGGTGCCGCCCCGGGCCGTCCGGTCGTGCGCCGGTCCCTGGTCAGCGCTTGGGGCAGGCGGCGTGGGTGACCTTGCCGGCCTTGGCCGTCGACGTGCCGGGGTCCAGGGTCAGGCACTTGCCTGTCCACTGGTTGATGAAGTAGTAGCCGTGCGACTGGCCGTTGCTGTCGGTGTTGGTCGGCATGACGTTCCACAGCTGGCTGCCGGAGAACCACTTGGTCTCGCAGGGCCACCAGAAGAGCTGCGTGCCGTCGCCGGGCGGAGTCCCGTTGTTGTACGGAACGGTCAGGCAGGAGCCGTTGCCCGCCTTGATCCAGTAGTGGCCCTTACCGTCGTAGTTCGGCTTGGTGGCCGTCCACTGGTGGCTGCTGGGCGCCGGGTTCGCACAGGCCCGCTGCGTGACGAGGCCGCCGGAGCCGTCGGGGAACTCGTCGCCGCGCACCATGCAGCGGTTGGTGCCGTAGGTGCTGACGTACTGCTTTGCGTCGTTGACGGTCCACACCGCCGGGTGGGGCTCGAAGACGTAGTTGTCGCGGTTGAGTTCGTCGACCACCGACACGGGCGTGAGGCCCGACTTGTCGGAGATCTGGTAGTGGTCCACCGCGACGAAGTTCGGGTTGCGGCCGCCTGCGGCGGGCCGACATGACCTCTCGATGCGGCTCTTGAGCTGGGCGCCGTTGTCGATCTTGGCGTAAGCCTTCGGGTCGAGGTTGTCCGAGCTGAACTGGTTCATGGTGAACAGAGGGGTGAGGCCGGTCGTCCCCGGCATCGGGTTCGTGTTCAGCGCATTGCCGTTCCGCGACTCACAGCCTGACGGCTGCCCTTGGCCGTAGCTGTACCGGTTTTCCACGGTGTGCGACCAGGTGTTCATCAGCGTGCCGGAGCCGGCGGCCGTGTCGCCCCAGCTGTCCTGGAAGATGACCAGGCGCTGGTTGGCGGAGACCATTTCCTTCAGCTTCGGCCAGTTGCTGCTGAAGATGCCCCAGTCGTTCTGGTTGAAGAGCATCTTGCCGGCGCCCTTGGCTTCCAGCAAGTCGGTGATCGTCTTGCTCACCGTCTCCTTGGTGGCGTAGTTCTCCAGGAACAGGGTCACCACTTCCTGCGGGTTCTTCTGCAGGAAGTTCACGACGGTCAGGAGCCCTGTCTTGAAGTCGTCGTAGCACACGCGCACATCGGGGCTGGTGCCGTGGCACATCTGCACGGGTCCGGTGCCCCGGGAGTCGTACGTGTCGAGCATCAGGCCCCGCACGCCGCCCTCGAGCTGCTCCTTGATGGTCTGCGACTGGTTCGGCGGCACGGGCCACCGCGTGTCGTCGTCGGCGTAGGCGTTGTGCGAGGTCACGAACGACCACTGGTGATAGCGCGCGTTCCCGTACTTGCTGCTCGCCGCCACCGCCCCTGTGGGAGCCGTCAGTGCCGAGGCCAGGACGAGGAGCGCGAGCGCGGGCAGGGCGAGCAGGCGCAGCAGGCGAGCACGGCGGTCGGCGCCCGAACGGGACGCGGTACCACTGGTTCTCATGTGTGATTCCCCTGGTAGAAGCAGCCGCCGGCGACCGCGGTCACGGTACGGCGGCGACCGGGTGTACGAAGATGCTCCGGGCCCGGTGCGCAGCCGCACACGAGAGCGCGGGCGGAGCGGCGACGGGCCGGCCCCCGGCGGGGCTGGTCGGGCTCCCCCCGGGGTCGCCCCAGCCAACCGCGGCCGGCCGATCCGGACCAGGCAGCTCCACCGGCAGAAGTACGGTCCGGCATACTTCTGCCGGAGGAAAGGACCGGCGGACCGGCCGGTCCGCGCGGCACCGGGGGACGAGCGGGTATGGGGACGGACACACCGGCCACCGGCGGATTCGGCGAGCACCTGCTCCGCCTGCGCACGGACGCCGGGCAGAGCCAGGAAGAACTGGCGCACGCCGCGGGGGTGAGCGTGCGGGCCCTGTCGGACATGGAGCGCGGCCGGTCGAGGGGGCCGCAGCGGCGCACCGTCGCGGCTCTGGCCGCGGCGCTGGGGCTGAACGCGACCGGCACCGAGGCACTGGAGCGGGACGCCAGCCGGGGACGGCTCCGCGCGCGCGGGGCCGCGGGTGAGGCGGCGGCCGGCTCGTACGCGGGCACCGGACCCCCGGCGGACGCCGGGGGGAAGCCGGCGATCGGGCCGCCCGGATGCCCCGGCCCGGCGGGCGCTGCCGCCCCGGGCGCCTCCGTCCGCCACACCCTCGCGCTTCCGCGTGACCTGCGCGACTTCACCGCGCGCGGGCCCGCCCTGGCGCGGCTGGCGGCCCTGGCCGAGCAGTCCGGCCCCGACCGGCCGCAGGTGGCGGTCGTCTGCGGGCAGCCCGGCCTGGGCAAGACCGCCTTCGCCGTGCACGCCGCCCACGCCCTGGTACCCCTCTTCCCCGACGGCCAGTTCTACCTCGACCTGCGCGGCATGGATCAGCAACCGACCCCGCCCCGCGACGCCCTCGGCCGCCTGCTGCGCGCCCTCGGCGCCACCGACGTACCCGCCGGCACCGACGAGCGCAGCGGCCTCCTGCGCTCCCTCCTGCGCGACCGCCGCGTCCTGCTCCTCCTGGACAACGCCGCGGACGAGAACCAGGTACGGCCTTTGCTGCCCGGGGAGGGCGCCTCCCTCACCCTCGTCACCAGCCGCCACGCCCTTGCCGGCCTCGAAGCAGTCCACCGCACCGAACTCGCCCTGCTCCGGCGCGAAGAAGCCGTCGAACTCCTCACCCGCATCATCGGCCCGCACCGGGTCACACAAGAAGCCCAAGCCGCGCGCGACCTCGCCGAACTCTGCGGCCATCTCCCCCTGGCCGTCCGCATCGCCGGACAACGCCTCGCCGCCCGCCCCAACGAGCACATCAGCAAACTCGCCACCCAGCTTGCCGAACAAGGCGGTCGCCTCGACGCCCTGAAGGCCGGCTCGCTCGAGGTCCGGGCCGCCTTCGCCCTCTCCTACCGGCAGCTGAGCCCGCAGGCACGGACCGTCTTCCGACGCTCCTGCCTGGCCGGCGGCCCCGACTTCAGCCCCCAGACCGCCGCCCTGTTGGCCGACCTGCCCGCCCGCACGGCCGCTCGGTATGCCGAGGACCTGGTCGACGCCGGCCTCCTCCAGTCCCACCCCACCGCTGACCGCTACCGCTACCACGACCTCCTGCGTCTGTTCGCGGCCGAGCAGTTGGCCGAGGAGGACGGGCCCGAGGAGATCGCCGCCTCCCAGGACCGGGCCGCCCGCTGGACGCTCCGTCGGGCCACCACCGCCGCCCTGCACTTCGAGGCGGAGTACGGCTCGGCCGCAGCCCAAGGCGACGCGGAAGGCGATCCCGACCCGGCCACCGCGCCGGTCGGCAGCGACCGGGCCCGGGCCTGGCTGGAGGAGGAACGGGCTCAGTGGCTCGGGGCCCTGCGCCACGCCCAGTCGACCGGCCATCACCGGCAGGTCGTCGACGCGGCAGAGGCGATGCACTGGTTCTCCGACGCCACCATGGACTGGGAGCTGTGGGCCGAGGTGTTCCTGCGGGCCGCCGACTCCGCCCGGGCGCTCGGCAGCACCCGCGAGGTGGCCGTGCAGCTGAACTACTTGGCCTGGGCCCGAAACATGTGCGTCTTCGACTATGCCGGAGCGCTGGCCGCCGCGGACGCCGCTCTGGAGGCGGCCCTGGAGGCGGGCGACGAGCTCCAGGTGGGCTGGGCCCTGGGATACGGCGCGGGGGCGCTCCAGCGGCTCGGCCGGATCGGGGAGGCCGTCGCCCGGCTGAGGTCGTCGGTCGCCCGGTTCGCCGGGCTGTCTTGCGGCGAGAGCAGGCTGGCCGAACTCACCGCACTGAACGCGCTGGGCCAGGCCCTGCGCATGGACGGCCGGCCCGAGGAAGCACTGGCCATCCACCGCCGCAGCGAGGCGCTCTGCCGGGCGGGCATCCCGGGGCGGTCGACCGTAGTGAGCCGCGCCTACCTGTCCCTGGTCAGCCAGTGCATCGGCAACGACCTGGCCGCGCTCGGCCGGTGGAGCGAGGCGGAGGCGCCGCTGCGTGAGGTTCTGAGCCTTCGCGCGGTGAACCCGGTGTCCTTCTGGAGCGAGACCGCCCGGCTCGAGCTGGGCGTCGTCCTGCGGCACCTCGGCCGTCACGATGAGGCCCGGCAATCCCTGACGGCCGCTCATGAGGCCCTGGTCCGCCTGAACCACCCCCGGCAGCTCGAAGCCGCCGCCGAGCTCAGTACCCTGGAAGCCGCTGCCGCAGCCAGTCGCGTGCGTGCTCGTGGCAAAGCCGCCGACCGCCCCGGCGGGCCTCGGTGACAAGGCCCCCGGCCGCCCGCATGCCCCGGTCACGATCCCGATCCAGCGGATCGCTGCCTCATGTAACGGTGCCGGCAGCCGGGCCCCTCAGGCTCGACGGGCGAGCCGAAGGGTGCGGCTTGGCCCACACCCCGGCCTTGGTCCATTCGGTGGACCGGCGGTGGGCCGTTGCGCCGGATGGCCCGAACGACGCCGCGGGCAGCTGCTGCCACGTGCAGTCCGAGGTCGCCACGAACACGATCGCGGCCAAGACCTCACGGTGGCCGTGACGAGGCCGGCCGCCATCTGTGGCCGCGTCGGCGCCACCGGCACAACCCGCTGGAACAACACCCACACTCCGATGCTGACTTTCGCTGACTTTGAGGGACCTGTAACGCTCTGAGCTGCGGAAACGTCTCTCGATGCGAAGGTTCCGAAACCGGATCGGCCGGTCCCCGGCCTGCGCGATGTCCTCGTCCCCTCGGTCACTCACGGCAACCACCATCGTGTGCGGCGAGCGACCCGCTGGGGCATGGCTGCGTGGGTCGGGCAGCGGAAGAGGTGCGGGGCGCGGGCTTGCCCCGCCCCCCGGGGGTGGACGGGTTGGGCTCAGGCGGCCCGGTAGGCGGCGGTCAGTCGTGCCACCGCCCCCGGCAGGTCGCCGCTGAGCAGCAGGTGATCCGCCTCGGCGAACGGCTTCGCCGCCGCCTCGCCGATGGCACCGGCCATCTTCGCCTGCACGATCACCCGGGCTTTGGCGACCAGTTCCCTGCCCTGCTCGGAGCTGCCGAGGCCGGCTGACTGGAGCGCCTTGGCCGCGAGGCCGATGGTCTTCAGGGCGACCTCTCCGCCACCGGACGGGGGCTTCGCGAGGGTGGTCAGACCCCAGCCGTAGGGGAACTGCGGGTCGTAGGAGGCGTCACCGACGTTGATGGGCAGCTGTGCCTGCGACTTGGGCCAGGTCACCGGCAGCTGGCCGGTGAAGGGACGCCTGCCGTACAGGACGTCGGCGACGCCGTCGCCCTCGGTCCCGGGCAGCCAGGAGGCGACGAGCGCTTCGATGCCGCCGAGCCGGTCACCGATGAGCTGCGGTCGGCCGGAGACGACCAGTACCGCGCACTTCATCGCCGCACACACCTTGTCGACGGCCGCCTTGTCGGCATCGGTGAGTTCCAGGTCATGGCCGTTGCCGACGTCACCGAAGCCCTCGGCGTACGGCGTCTCGCCGACGACGACCACGCCGACGTCGTATCCCTCCGTGGCGGCGGAGGCGTCCTTGGAGTAGGTGATCTCCGCGCCCGGGGCGGCCTTGCGCATGCCCTGGAGGATCGTGGTGCCCGTCGTGATCGGGCCGGAGGAGCCCTGCCAGCTGACGGTCCAGCCACCGGCCTGGTTGCCGATGTCATCGGCGTTGGATCCGGCGACGTACACCTTCTGCGATGTCTTCAGCGGCAGCACCGCGGCCTCGTTCTTCAGCAGCACCTGGGACTTGGCGACGGCCTCACGGGCCACCGCGCGGTGCTCGGCGGAGCCGACCCGGTCGAGGTTGGCCGTGTCCGCGTAGGGCCGCTCGAAGAGTCCCAGTTTGAACTTCTGGGTCAAGATCCGCGACACCGCGTCGTCCACACGGGCCTGGCTGACGCGGCCCGCGGCCACCTCCTCCCGGAGCGTGCGCGTGAAGCCCTGGTAGTCGGTCGGCACCATGATCATGTCGAGGCCGGCGTTGACGGATGTGCGCACATCGCTCGGGTAGTCGCCGGGGATCTGGTCGATCGCCTGCCAGTCGCTGATCACGAAGCCGTCGAAGCCCATGCGGTCCTTGAGGACCCCGTTGATCATCTCGGCGTTGGCGTGCATCTTCACCGGGCCCTGGTCGTCGCCCAGGACGTCCAGCGAGGAGTACGAGGGCATGACCGTCCCGGCGCCGCGCCTGACGGCCTCGGCGAACGGTGCCAGGTGCACCGCTTCGAGCTCTTGACGGGTGACCTTGGTGATGCCCTGGTCGATCGTGTACGATCCCGTGGTCGATGAGCCGAACTCGGTGCCGCCGTCGCCGACGAAGTGCTTGGCACTGGTGAGGACCTTGTCGTTGCGGGCCAGGTCCTTGCCGTTGCGGGCGCCCTGCATGCCGTTGATCACGGTCTCCATCGCGGTGACCAGAGCCGGGTCCTCACCGAACGCCTCGTAGGAGCGGCCCCAGCGCTCGTCGCGCGTGACGCACAGGCACGGAGCGAAGTCCCAGGGAATGCCGGTCGCGCGCACTTCCCTGGCCGTCACCGCACCGGTCTTCTCCGCGGTCTTGGGGTCGCGTCCCGCTCCGATGCCGATGTTGTGCGGCATGATCGTCGAGCCGATGACGTTGTTGTGGCCGTGTACGGCGTCGACGCCGTAGACGAGCGGGATCTGGAATCGGGTCGTCTGGGCGCGCAGCTGGTACGCGTCGACCATCTTCGCCCACGCTGCCGGGGTGTTGGGGGCCGGCACGGAGCCGCCGCCGGAGAGCAGCGAGCCGAGATCGTAGGAGGCGATGTCGCCCGGTGCCTTGAGCGCACCCCGCTCGGCCTGCGTCATCTGGCCGGTCTTCTCCGCGAGGGACATCCTCGCGAGGAGGTCCGCGACGCGCTTGTCGACCGGGAGCCTCTTGTCGAGGTAGGGCAGCCCGTGTGCGTTGACGACGACGTGGGGTGTCTCGGCGGGAGCCTTGGCGCCGCTGACGGTCAGCTTGAGCGCAACGGTCTCCGCGGACTCGGCGGAACCGTCCTTGCTGGTGCTGACCGCGATCGTACGACTCGCACCGGAGACCGTGCCCGCGGGGAAGGTGACGCTCCCGGAGACCGGCTGGTAGTCCTCACCCGAGGTGGCACTGCCGCCTTCGGTGCTGTATCCGACGGTGACCGGCTCGCCGACCGGGCCGGAGCCGGTGGTGACGACGGATATCCTGACCTGCGCGGTCCCGCCCTCCGCGACGGGGAACACGGCGGCGTCGGTGACCACCCTGGCGGTGAGGGCCGGCTCGGCCTTGCCGTACAGCTCGACACCGTCCATCGCGAAGGAACCCGGTGCGCCGGTCGGCAGGGTGAGGGCGTATCCCCACATCTCGTTCAGGCCGAGAACCTGGTCGATGCCGCCGACGGGTTGGTAGTCGCTCCGGTAGACGAAGTCGGAGAAGGGGATCTCGACGAGGTGCCAGCCCTCCCAGTCGTCGGTGAACGACGTGGTCCACAGCTCGGACGCCTCGCCGTTGGCGCCGCCGTCCTTGATCTCGAAGTTGACACGCTTGCCCGAACCGGGCGGGAGCGGAGCGGTGTTCTGGCCGTACCACCAGAAGCGGATGCCCTTGTGGGCCGTCCAGTCCTGGGCCGGTTTGTCGAAGGCGAAGTCGTGGCTGATGCCGCCCCAGCCGCTG
This sequence comes from Streptomyces sp. NPDC045967, assembly GCF_056430495.1. Classification (NCBI taxonomy): domain Bacteria; kingdom Bacillati; phylum Actinomycetota; class Actinomycetes; order Kitasatosporales; family Streptomycetaceae; genus Streptomyces; species Streptomyces sp. NPDC045967. The sequence continues at coordinate 416,994 of NZ_JBWKLE010000002.1, forward strand.
ATGTCGTAGGTGCCCTGGAGCACCTTGCCGCCCTCCGGGGCGTCGGACCGTTCCTTGATCTCCAGCTTCGGCTGGTCGTCGGCGTCGCTGCCCCAGGTGAAGATTCCTTCGGCCGGCGGGTTGGCGAAGGGCACCTCGCCTTCGAAGCGGTCGACGAGGCGCGGGGGTGGTTCATCCGCGGCGGCGGACGGGAGGCCGCCGACGAGCAGACCGCCCAGTACGGCGGCTGTGGCCAGCGCTGCCGTACCGACTCGGAACGGGCGACGTGGTCGTAACATGACAACTCCTTGGGCGGGGGACGCGAGAGGTGGGAGGGGGAGGAGGCAGGGGGCATCAGCCCTGTCCGCCCCGTGAGCGGGGCCCTCAGGGGCGGCGGGGCGCGGAGCGTCGGACGACCAGCTCGGTGGGCAGCACCACGGGCGCCGCGGAGAGGGTCCTGCCCCCGAGGCCGGCGAGGAGGAGCCTCGCCGCCGTTTCCCCCATCTGCCGCATGGGCTGGCGGACCGTGGTCAGAGGTGGCTCGGTGTGCGCGGCGATGGGGAGGTCGTCGAACCCCACGACGGCGACATCGTCGGGGACGCCGCGCCCGGCTTCCCGAAGGGCCCGCAACGCGCCCGCGGCGATGAGGTCGTTGTGCGCGAAGACGCAGTCGAACGCACGCTCTTGGGCGAGGGCGCGCTCGACACCGTGCCGTCCGGACTGCTCGGTGAACTCGCCGTCGAGGACGAGGTCGGTGGGCAGGATCTCGGTGAACCCCGCCAGCCGGTCCCGCACGCAGCCGAAGTGCCGCCGGCCGGTGAGGACCAGGGGCCTGGTGCGGCCGGAGCCGAGCAGGTGCCGCGCGGCGGACGCGCCGCCTTCGCGGTTGGTGGTGGCCACGGACGGGAACGCCGGGTGACGGCCGCGGTCGTCGATGAGGACGACGGGCAGACCGCGGCGGTACATCGCCTCGATGGTCTCGAGGGTGTTCTCCGGTTCTATGACCAAAAGCCCGTCGAAGGCACGGGCCGAGACCTGGCTGGTGAAGTGCCGGACGGAGTCGGCGCCCCGGTTGCAGCTGAACAGCAGCAGTCCGTAGCCGGCCGCCTCGACGGTGTCGGCGACGCCCTGGAGCACTTCGCCCATCCACGGCCAGGTGAGGGGCGGAGTCAGCATGGCGATGGTGCGGCTGCTGCCACGGGCCAGGCCCACGGCTCCCGAACTGGGGACGTAGCCGAGCGCATCGATCACCTCGCGAACACGAGCAGCGGTACCGGCGTCGACGTCCGCCCTGGTGTTGAGCACACGGGAGACCGTTGTCTTGCTCACTCCCGCCTGACGTGCGACGTCGGCGATGGTGGCTCGCATGCATGCGCCTCCGCGTCGGGATCCGGTACCGGTTCCGGTACCGGTTCCGGCTGGTGCGGCGAGTCAACCTGCGGGCCGCCCCGCCGTCAAGACTTCACGCAGAACCGGGGCGATGGTCGAAATGCGGCGCAGTCGGGAGGGTTGGCCGTTCAGGAAGTGAATGCGCCAAGGTGTGACGCGCGTGGGCACCGGGGAGCCGTAGCCGCCGCGTGCCGTAGCCGTCGTGCGCCGCGACCGGTTTGCGTCCCGTTTCGGGCGCGCGGGACGGGGCAGGCGCCGGGTGCCGCCCTGCGGTTCCTGGTCGCGGGGCGGACCACAGCGGAGAGCCGACCGAGAGCGACCGGGCCACCGGGCGCGGAGGTGGTGGCGACGATGGACGCGACGACGGACGCGAGCGAGCGTGCGGGTACCGCCCCGGACGGTGGCGCCGCCCCGGACACGACCGCCGGTCAGGGGTACGACGCGACGCCCTTCCTGCCCGCGCGCGGCGGGCTGCCCGCGCTGCGCAGGGCTGCCGCCGGGTGCCGCGGGTGCCCGCTGTTCCGGGACGCCACGCAGACGGTGTTCGGCACGGGCCCGGCCCGTGCACGGCTGATGCTGGTCGGGGAACAACCCGGCGACCGGGAGGACGTGGAGGGCGAGCCGTTCGTGGGGCCGGCGGGCCGGCTGCTGCGCCGGGCGCTGCGGGAGGCGGGGCTCCGTGATGAGGACGCCTACCTCACCAACGTGGTCAAGCACTTCAAGTTCACGCCCGCCCCGCGCGGCAAGCGCCGCATCCACAAGGCGCCGAGCCTGCGGGAGATGACCGCCTGCCGTCCCTGGCTGGCGCACGAACTGCGGCTGGTGGCGCCCGAGGTGCTGGTGGTGCTGGGCGGCACGGCGGGCAAGGCCCTGCTGGGGGCCTCGTTCCGGGTGAACGAGCGGCGCGGCGTGCTGCTGCCGATGCCGGCCGTCGACGACACCGACCCGGCCCCCGCCACCGGGCACCTGCTGGCGACGCTCCACCCGTCGGCGGTCCTGCGCGCCGACGACCGGGACGCCGCCTTCGCGGGACTGGTGGCCGACCTGTCCGTGGCCGCCACGGTCCTGGAGTGACCGGCGGGGCCGACTCGGGCCCACTGGCCGGCTCAGGAGCTCGGGCCCCGTGGCCGGCTCAGGACCCCTCGTCCTCCTGCAGGAGGTCCAGCACCGCGCGTTCGACGGTGCCCTGCGTGGCGGGCCGCCCGAGCAGGCCGTCCTCGCCCAGCGCACCGAGGACGGGCGCGATGGTCCGCCCCGCCTCGTACAGCTCGACGATGCGCGGATCGATGTAGGACGACCGGCACACCGCGGGGGTGTTGCCCAGGTAGCGGCTCACCTCGCGGACGGCGTGCGCCACCACCGTGCCGCGCCGGGCCCGGGACGCGCCGGCCGTGCCCTCGGAGACCGCCAGGGCGACCGCGGCCAGCACGGTGGCGTACCAGGTCCGGAAGTCCTTCGCCGTCACGTCCTCCCCGGACCGGTCCCGCAGATAGGCGTTCAGGTCCGCGGCGTGCACCTCGCGCCACGCCCCGCGCTCCCAGTACGCGAAGAGCCTCGGACCGGGATCCTTGCGCCGGAGCAGCGCGCGGATCACCGCGTGCGCCTGCTCGTCCACCAGCGTGCGGTCGACCTCCTTGCCGGACTTGGCGGGGAAGTGCAGGTGCACCTCGCCCCGGCGGCAGGACACGTGTTCGCGCAGGAGGGTGGTCAGGCCGTAGCTGCCGTTGTCGCGGGCGTAGCGTTCACCGCCGATCCGCAGGAAGCCGAGGTCGAGCAGACGGGTCAGGCAGGCCAGCACGCGGGTCCGGGGCAGGCCGCGCCCGTCGAGGTCCTCGGCCACCTGCTTGCGCAGCCGTGGCAGGGACCGGGCCACATGCTGCACGTGCGCGTGCTTGGCGGCGTCCTGCTGCTCGCGGAACGCCGGGTGGTAGAGGTACTGGCGGCGCCCGGCGGCATCCGTTCCCACGGCCTGGATGTGGCCGTTCGGCCACGGGCAGACCCAGACGTCCTGCCAGGCCGGGGGGATCACGAGGGCGCGGATCCGCTGGACGTCCCCGTCGCGGAGGCGCTCGCCCCGGCTGTCCAGGTACCGGAACCCCCGGCCGTGGCGCACCCGGCGCCAGCCCGGCCCGGCGGGGTCGCTGGTGCGCAGTCGCGTCACGGCGGTCAGTCCGCGTCAGGTCGGGCCGGCGTGGACAGGGTCCACGCCCGGCCCGAGCACGCGTACGGCAGGGATGGGAAACGGTGCTCGCGGACATCCGTGCTCGTGCTCCACAGGTGCTCCTCGCCGCAGTCGCGGGCGTGGACGCCGCTGCGGGGCCCGACCTCACCAGGTCGCCACTGTTCGGCTTCGTTCATGCCGGGTGCCTACCCGCGTCCGGCCGACGCACTCGTGGGGTCCGCCTGGAACACCCCGGCGGGCGAGTGGCGGCCGGTCGCGGGGTAGCCGTCCGGGGGAGGTGCTCCGCCGGACGGGCGGCGGTGCGCGGGCGGTGCGAGGGCGGTGCGCGGAGGGGTGCGAGGGCGGTGCGAGGGGGCGCGGACCGGCGCGGCGCGGTCCGGGCAGTCCCGCCGAGGAGGGGGTCCCGACCGCGAAGCAGGGACAGCCCGGCCTCGGTGATGCCGCCGCCGGGGCACAGCACCCTGGCCGGCCCGACCATCCCGACCGGCTCGTGGTGGGTCTCGATCCCGCCGGCACCGCCGCGGGGCAGCGCCCGACCGAACCGGCCCCCCTGACCGTCCGGGACGTTCGTTCCGGCTGGAGGAACGGCGGCTGGAATTCGATCTCCGAATCATTGCGAGACGCGGCCACAATTCATCGAACGCTGCCCGCCTCGAGTTTTCCTCGAGCCGCTCTGGGGTCGAAGCGGAAATGCGTCAGCGGCCTGATCGCGGAAGAACTGCCCTGCCGACTTGGCGGATTCAAGAACTGCCGTTCGTGATAGACATGAACGAATATGCGACCGCGTGCACAAGCCGCGAACCCACCCGCCGACATCATCGACAGTGAGGGAATCACTTTGCCCACACAGAAGCTGTACCTTCGCCCGTCCGTGGTGGCTCAGCCCCTGCTGCACCGCTGGTACGCGTGGCCCTACCTGCTGGCGCCCCACACCGGCGCGCTCAACCTGCGGGACCGTCTGCTGCCCATCGTGGACAGCTACTTGAAGGCGCCGCACCTCCACGATCAGGTCACCTCGGACCCGCACCGCTACGGTGCGCCGTTCCTCGACCCCCAAGGCGCCACCTACGAGGAAGTCCAGGCGGCACGGGAGGGCATGGTCAAGGAAGGCGAGGCCAAGCTCCAGCTCGCCGACGACATAGCCGAACTGCGCACCCTGCTCCGGGAGAACGCGCTCGGCGGCCCGATGGAACCGCTCTACCCCCGGGTCCCCCACTCCCTCCGCGGCCGCGTCGAGCTCGTCTACGACACCGCCCACCGCCCCCACTTCCGCTTCTTCGAAGCGCTGATGTACAGCTCGCCGGCGTACGAGCGCCACGGCCAGTGCGTCTCCCTGACCGCCACGCAGAGCCCGCAGCCCTTCGTGTACAGCAGCCCCGTCCTCCCGCGTCCCGACCGCCTGGACATCTCCCTGCCCTTCGACTCACCGGTCTGGGACGAGCTGTTCGCGGCGCGCCTCGACCCCGTCGACGTCCCGCACCTCGCGCAGCGCCTCGGCGTCGCCGACGCCGACCTCCCGGCGTTCACCGCACTGTTCCACGACGTGCCGCCGGCGCAGCACACCCCGCCGGCGGCCGGAGAGGTCCGGACGCGCTATCTCAACCACGCGACCGTGCTGATCGAGACGGGCGGTACGTCCGTCCTCCTCGACCCGGTCATCGGCTACACCGACGACGGCTACGAGCACTACACCATCGAAGACCTGCCCCGGCACATCGACGCCGTCGTGATCAGCCACTTCCACTCCGACCACTTCTCGCTGGAGACCCTGCTCCAACTCCGCACCCGCATCGGCACGATCATCGTGCCCCGCGCCTCCGGCGGCTCCCTGTGCGACCCGAGCCTGAAGTCGATGCTCCAAGCCCTCGGTTTCCGCAACGTCCAGGAGCTGGCGGAGCTGGAGACCCACCGCGTCGCCGACCGGGTCGAGGTCACCGCCCTGCCCTTCGTCGGTGAGCACGCCGACCTCGACATCCGCACCAAGATGGTGCCGCTGGTGCGCGCGGGCGGCCGCAGGTTCCTCTTCGCCACCGACATCACGCCGCTCGAGCCCGCGCTGTTCGACAACATCCCCGGCCTCACCGACACCCCCCTCGACGCGCTCTTCATCGGCCTCGAATGCGTCGGGGCCCCGCTGAACTGGCTCTACGGGCCGATGCTGGAGGGCAAGCTCTCCCGCGAGCACAACAACGGCCGCCGGCTCAAGGGCAGCAACGCCGCCCAGGCCGACGTGCTCGCCCGGCAGCTGGGCGCCCGGCACGTGTACGCCTACGCCATGGGTCTCGAACCGTGGCTCAAGCACCTCACCGGATCCGAGTACGACCCCGAGGCCGAACCCGTGCAGCAGGCCGGCGTCCTCACCCGGCTGTGCGCCGAGCGCGGCATCACCGCGGAGCTCCTGCGGGGCCGGGGCGAGCGCACCTGGCCGGCCGTCGATCCGGCGAAGCCCCGGACTTCCGCCCGTGCGCTCGAGTGCGAATAGAGGGTGGCTCGATCGGGTGTGGTTAGGCTTTTCGAATCGACAATTGACAATGATCCGGCAGGGGACGTTTGTTGATGACTTATGACGATCCAAGGACTGTGACGTTCCTCTTCGAGGAATGCGCCAGACGGTTTTCGGGGCGGGTGGCTCTGGAATTCGACGGCGGGTCTTTGAGCTACGGTGAGTTGAATCGCCGGGCGAACCGGCTGGCCCATCATCTGAGGGACAGCGGCGGGGTCGGCCGCGATGACCGGGTGGCGATCGTGGTCCGGCATCCCCGGGACGTGGTCATCGCGATGCTGGCGGTGTTGAAGGCGGGTGGCGCGTACGTGCCGCTGGATCCGGACAATCCGCCGGGGGTGACGCAGCGGATCGTCGAGGATGTGGCGCCGAAGGCCGTGGTCATCGAGTCGTCCGCGGCCGCGGGGGCGATGTACTTCGACGGTGAGCTGTTCGTGATGGACGTCATGGCGGCCGCGTTGACGACCCCTGACACGGATCCGGTGGCGGTCTCGGGGCCGTCGGATCTGGCGTATGTGATCTACACGTCCGGTTCGACGGGCCGCCCCAAGGGTGTGGCGGTGGAGCACCGGGCGATCGTCAACACGCTGGTGTGGCGGAACACGTACTACGGTTTCGGCCCCGGTGATGTGACGCTGGCGATCCCGCGGCCGTCCTTCGACAGTGCCGTCGCGGACACGTTCTGCGCGCTGACGTCGGGTGCGTGCCTGCTCCTGCCCCGCCGGGACCGCATCACCGACCGGCATTACCTGACCGGGCTGATGGAACGCGGGAACGTGTCCCATTTCCTGATCACGCCGATGTTGTACAAGCGGCTGCTGGAGGGGATGGACGGTGAGCGGCTGGAGTCGCTGCGGTCCGTCACCGTCGCCGGTGAGGGGTTCGGCCCCGCACTGGTGTGGGAGCACTGCCTGCGCCTGCCGGGGGTGGGTCTGTTCAACGAGTACGGGCCGTCGGAGAACGCGGTCTGCTCCACGGTGCACCCCCTGGCGGCTGTTGAGGAGCGGGTCCTGATCGGGAAGCCGATCGCGAACACGCAGGCTTTCGTGGTCGACGAGGACGGCTCACCGGTGGGTCCGGGTGGAGTGGGGGAGCTGTATGTCGCGGGTGCGGGTCTGGCCCGCGGCTACCTGGGCGATCCCGCTTTGACCGCGGAGCGGTTCGTGACGATGCCGGACGGCAGGCGCGTCTACCGCACGGGTGACATCGTCCGGCTGCATGCGGGGGGTGATCTGGAGTTCGTCGAGCGACGCGACAACCAGGTCAAGATCCGCGGCCGGCGCGTGGAGCTGGGATCCGTGGCGCAGGTCCTGTCCCAGGACCCGGCCGTCGGTCACGCCCACGTCCTGCAGTACACCACCGACACCGACAACCCCCTCCTGATCGCGTTCGTCCAGGGTGTGACGGCCGCGGACGTGGACCGGTTGCGGCTGCTGGCCGAGGAGAACCTGCCCGCCTACATGGTCCCTTCGGTGATCGTCGCGGTGGAGTCGGTGCCGTTGACGGGCAACGGCAAGGTCGACGACAGGGCCCTGACGGCCTTGTACGAGGGGTCGTCGGGGCGCGGGGCGGGCGGTGCGCGGCCCGCGAGTGAGGCGGAGGCGGTCCTGCTGGAGATCTGGCGGGAGTTGTTCGCGCCGCTGCCGATCGGTTTGGACGACGACTTCCTCGACCTGGGCGGGGATTCGCTGAGCGTGATGGACCTGTTGGCGCGGGTCGAGCAGCGGATCGGGGTGCAGTTGGAGGTTTCCGACCCCTATACCGACCGCACCATCCGGAGTTTGGCGCTGGTTATCGAGGACCGACAGAACGACAAGGTGGGAGCACAGTGAGCAGGCGCATGGATGGCGAGTCGATGTTCGCGGACGTCGATTACGACGTGGTCATCGCGGGCGGTGGTCTGGCGGGACTGACGCTGGCCAAGCAGCTGAAGGACGCCCGGCCGGGGCTGTCGGTGCTGGTCTGCGAACGGGAGCGGTCCCCGATCCCGTTGTCGGCGTTCAAGGTGGGCGAGTCCTCGGTGGAGGTGGGCGCCTACTACTTCCACCACGTCATCGGCCTCTACGACTACCTGGAGGAGCAGCACCTGGAGAAGCTGGGCCTGCGCTACTTCTACGGCGGCGGGCAGGGCCTGCAGGACGAACCGGAGTTCGGAGTCAACCGGTTCCTTCCGGCCAAGTCCTACCAGCTCAACCGCGGTTCCCTCGAAGAACACCTGCGTGACGTCGTGACGGCGACGGGCGCGACCCTGACCCAGGGCGTGAAGGTCCTCGACATCGACCTCGGTGAGCTGGACGCACCGCACCAGGTCACCTACCAGAGCATCGACGAAGAGGGAGCGCAGCCCACGACGGTGTCGTGCCGCTGGGTGGTCGATGCCACCGGCCGGCACCGCTTGCTGCAGCGGAAGCTGGATCTGACCAAGCGCTATCCCAAGCCGCACAACTCGGTGTGGTTCCGCCTCGAGGGCCGCCTGGACACCGACCAGGCGGTGGACCCGCAGCACACGGTGTGGCACGAGCGGGCCACCGAGCCGCGCTGGCACTCCACCAACCACTTCATGTTCGAAGGCGGCTGGATCTGGGCGATCCCGCTGGCCCCGGACCACACCAGTGTCGGGATCGTCGTCTCCGACGAACTCCACCCGGTCACCAAGTTCAACCGGATCGAGAAGGCCATCGACTTCATCGTCGACCGGGTTCCCGGCTTCGACCCGGCCATCCGCGAACTGCCCGTACTGGACTTCCGGGTCCTGAAGAACTACAGCCACTCCTCCCAGCAGGTCTTCTCCGAGAACCGGTGGGCGTGCGTGGGGGACGCGGCCGTGTTCGCCGACCCGTACTACTCGGTGGGTTCGAACCTGATCGGCTACGCCAACAGCTTCGTCACCGAAATGATCAGCCGCGACACCAGCGACTCCTTCGACGCGGGCTTCGTCCGCTACGCCAACCGCTGGTTCCTCTCCCTCGCCGAGGGGCTGACCATGAACATCCAGGGCTCCTACGCCTTCCACGACAACGCGGTGATCATGTCGTTGAAGACGCTCTGGGACTACTACGTCGGCTGGTCCTTCTCCGACCCCCAGTTCTACGGCAAGACCTTCCTCGACGAGTCCGCCAGCACCACCCTCAGCGCCCTGGGCGCGCACGCGGTCGCCACCCAGGGCACCATCATGAACCTCTTCCAGGCATGGGCCCGCTCCTACCGCGGGGTGTTCGCCTTCGACTACATCGACTACTACGACGATGTACCCACCCTCGCCCGCCTCTTCGAGCAGAACCTCCCCGGCGACGGCATACCCGCCTTCGGCACGGTCCTGGCCAGCGTCCGCGACGGCCTGGAACGCATCGAGGAACTCGCCCACGTCATCTTCTACCTCGCCCTCGAAGACGCCCTGCCCGACCACCTCGACGCCATCCGCGCCAAGGGATGGCTGAACGTCTCCGCGCTCAGCCTGGACCCCGAACGCTGGGAACAGGACGGCCTCTTCAGCCCCAAGAGCCGCCCCCGCCTCGACGAAGTCCAGACCCTGGAGAAGGAACTGCGCGCCCTCTACCGCACCACCCCCACACCCGCCTGAGCGCACCACACCGCCCGCTCTCCCGGACCGGCACCCGGGTGGGCGGGCGGGAGCGGGACCCGGTCGCGGGGACTTTCTTTTCCCCTCTCGAGTCTCGATCCAGCGGCGCTCGAGCGGCATTGCGGGCCGTTCGGCGCTGTCGTAGCGTCACATGCGTTCCATGCCTCCGGCGTCGGAGACGGCAGCGGTGGGTGACGCGCATGTCACGCCGCCGCAGCGGCGCCCGAAGAGCATCCCATCTCCCGCCCCTTGTTCAGCAGCCGGTGCAGCCCGACTCGCGTGCGCCGGCCGGAAACACCTCCCGAAGGGCTCATCGCGTTGCGTCACTCATCGACATCGGCTGATTCGATCTACCCGAGGCCGCTGGAGGCCTACGGATGGTCCCCCGAACTCGACGCCCAGTTCGCTTCCGTCGCCGACGCCTCGTGGGTGCCCGGCCGGGTCGTCCGGGTGGACCGGGGGCGCTGCGACGTCGTCGTCGCCGACGGCGACACCGAGGTGACCGTCGTCCACGCGGACACCGGTCCGGTCGCGGACCCCGACCCCATGAAGATGCCCTGCACCGGCGACTGGGTGGCGGTCCAGGCCGGCGCGGCCGGTACGTACGTCCAGGCACTGCTGCCGCGCCGCACGGCGATGGTCCGCTCCAGCGCCTCGCAGCGCTCCGAGGGGCAAGTGCTCGCCGCGAACATCGACACGATCGGTGTCGTCGTGGCCCTGGACACGGAGCCCGACCTCGGCCGGATCGAGCGGTTCCTCGCCCTGGCGTGGGAGAGCGGCGCGCAGCCGGTCATGATCCTCACCAAGTCCGACCTCGCCGAGGACGCGGACGGCGTCCGCGAGACGGTCGAGCAGGCCTCGCCCGGAGTGGACGTCCTGGTCGTCAGCGCCACCACCGACGACGGCATGGACATCCTCGCCGCGGTGCTGACCGGGACCAGCGTCCTGGTCGGCCAGTCGGGTGCGGGCAAGTCCACCATTGCCAACGTGCTGATGGGCCGCTCCGTGATGGAGACCCGGCAGACCCGCGGCGACGGCAAGGGCCGCCACACCACGACGACCCGCGAACTGATGCCCCTGCCGGGCGGCGGCGTGCTGATCGACACGCCCGGTATCCGCGGCGTGGGCCTGTACGACGCCGCCGACGGCCTCCAGCAGACCTTCTCGGAGATCGAGCAGCTCGCCGAGGACTGCCGGTTCCGGGACTGCGAGCACGTCGCGGAGCCCGGCTGCGCGGTACAAGAGGCCATCGAGGACGGCATGCTCCAGCAGCGCCGTCTCGACAGCTACCACAAGCTGCTCCGTGAGAACCAGTGGATCGCCTCGCGGAGCGATGCCCGCCTGCGCCAGGAGCGCCTGAAGGCTTTGAAGACGCAGGGCAAGGAAGGCATGGCCAACATGATCGCGAAGCGCGGCTGACGCGAGGCGACGGCAAGGCCGGAGCACCGGGCGCCCCGTCGCGGGCCGTCCGGTGCTCCGGCCCGGAACGTGCACGGGCGCCCCGTGGTGTCAGCGGTGACCCGAGCCGGAGAACGGCCACGGCCCGGCCGGTGCGCGGTCCGTTCGCGTCCCGCCTCGGTGACGGGTGGGCCCGCACGTGCCCGGTGCGGGGTTCGAAGACATGGCTGCCCACCCGCCGCGCAGAACGCCGTTCGGCCGACGGGCAGTTGTCTCATTCGTCCTCGAACAAGGAAATGTGTCCATGACGTCCGACCCTGTTGTGCCCGCCACCACGATCCGCCCTCGACGCACGGGTCCCGCGCGGCCGGCGCGGGCTATGGCCAGACTCGCGCTGACCGCGGCCGCCGCGGACGGCTTGGCCACGGTCTCCGGCGGGCGCCCCCTCGAGGAACTGGTCGCCCTCACCGCGGCGACGGCCGTGGTGGTCGGTGCGGCGGAGCACACCGACGAACCGGTGGTGGTGGTGTCCGGTCCGGCCGGCCCGGTGCTGGCCGGCGTCGGCCTTGCCGCCTGCCCCGTCGTCGGCGATCTGGTGCGCGCCGCCGACGCGTCACTGCGGTCGGCGCCCGTGGTGGCCGACGAGGAGGCGGCGCTCGCCGGTGCGGTGCTGGTCCGCTCGGTCCGGGTCGGCGCCGCTGCCGGCGACCGCGCGTCCCGGCCGGACGTCATCGCGCTGACGCTCACCGAGGCCGGTGCGGACGGTGTACGCGAACTCGTGGCCGAGGCCGGACCGGAGCGCGCCGAGACCTGGTTCCTGGACGTCCTGCTGCGGTCGGTGTCCGGTGTCCTGGCCGGGTTCGCCGATCCGCGCGGTCCCGCCGCCGCGTTGCCCGCGGCCGCGCCGGACGACACGGCGACGGCCCTCGCGCTCGGCCGACGCGGCTTCGAACCGAGCGCCGTCCGCACGACGCTGACCGCGCCGATGGAGGAGGCGGTACGCGCGCACCCCGACCGGACGGCGGTCGTCGCCGGCTCCGACACCCTCACCTACCGGGCGTTCTGGCAGGCCGCGCAGGCCGTGGCGGCGCGGCTGCGGACGGAGGGAATCGGTCAGGGCCACCGGGTGGGGGTGCTCACCGGCAAGACGGTCCACGCCGTCCCGGCGATCGTCGGCACCCTGCTCGCGGGGGCCGCCTACGTACCACTCGACCCCAGGTCGCCGGCCGCGAGGCTGGCCGAGATCCTCGACGACGCCGAGTGCGGGGCCGTCCTCGCCGACCGCGACCTGCTCTGCGGGCTGCCCGCGGGCCTCGGCACCCCGGTCATCGACATCCGGGCCGCCGTCACCGGCCTCGCCGACGGGCCCGAGACCGGTCCGCCCGGGCCGGGCCCGGAGGACCTCGCGTACGTGGTGTACACCTCGGGGTCGACCGGCAGGCCCAAGGGCGTGGAGGTCCGGCACCGTGCCATCGCGAGCTACGTGCGCTGGAAGGTGCGCCACCACGGCTTCGACCCCGACACCCGGCTGCTGCAGCTGCCGTCGCTGGCCTTCGACAGCTCGGTCGCCGACCTGTTCCCGGTGCTGGCCTCCGGCGGCCGACTGGTCCTCGCGGACACCCACCAGCTGCTGCCGCGCCAACTGGCCGAGCTGGCCGAGCGGCACGGCATCACCCACCTCACGACCGTCCCGAGCCTCTACCGGGTGCTGCTGACCGAACTCCCGCGCGCGGTGCGGTCGTTGCGCGCCATCACGGTCGCCGGTGAGGCCACGACACCCGATCTGGTGCACCGCCACCACGAGCTGCTGCCCGGTGTCCGGCTGATCAACGAGTACGGGCCGACGGAGAGCTCGGTGGGAGCCACCGCCTTCGACCACGGCACGGCCGCCGGACCCGGCACCCCGATCGGGTGGCCCATCGCCAACACCGTCGCCACCGTGACCGGTGCCGGCGGGCGGGCCCTGCCCGTCGGATTCGTCGGCGAGCTCAGGCTGGCGGGGCACGGCCTCGCGGACGGATACCGCAACCGGCCCGAGCTGACGGCGGCCGCGTTCGTGGCCGACGCCCAGGCGCCCGGGGGACGCAGCTACCGCACGGGGGACCTCGTGTGGTGGCGTCCGGACGGAATGCTGGAGTTCACCGGGCGGGCCGACGACCAGGTGAAGATACGGGGCCACCGGGTGGAGCCCGGTGAAGTGGAGAGCGTGCTGGCAGCGTTGCCGGGGGTCCGGCAGACGGCGGTGGCCGTGGTGAGCGGCCCCGACGGGGCCCCGGCGCTGGCGGCATGGCTGGAAGCCGCCGGCGCCACGGTGGAGGAGATCAGGACGCGGGCCGCTGCCGCGCTGCCGCCCGCGATGGTGCCGACCTCCCTCACGCTGGTCGACGAGCTGCCCCGCATGGTGAGCGGCAAGATCGACCGCGGTGCCCTGGTGCGTCGGGCCGAGGCCGCAGCCGCCGCGGCGCAGCCGGCCTCCGCGACGCCGACGCCGACGCCGGCGGCGGGCGACGGGCTGGAGGCGAAGGTCGGCGCCATCTTCGAGGAGGTCCTCGCCTCCGGACCGATCGGTCCCGACGGGGACTTCTTCGAGGAGGGCGGCCACAGCCTGCTCGCGATCTCCGTGATCGACGCCGTGGAGAAGGAGCTGGGCGTGAGCATCGAACTGGGTGACTTCTTCGACACCCCCACCGTCCGCGAGGTCTCCGCGCTGATCCGCGAGGCCAGGCCGGACCTGGCGGCGTAGCCACGCATCGAAAACGCTGAGACGGCCGTGGGGGGGGGGGGGGGGGGGACGGGGGGGGGGGGGGGGGGGGGGGGTTTTTTTTTTGGCTCACGTGGGGGGAGAAGGGGGGAAGAATGAGGGAGGGGTTGTGGGGAGATTGTGTTTTGGTT